>CAMAUZ010000062.1 GCA_945861535.1 Akkermansia muciniphila
GACCTGCGGCTTTACTACAGCACACGTTTTCCCTACGGCTTCGCCATCCTCCAGCACACTTATTGGGTTCCCCGATCCGGGCGGCCAGGCTTCCAAGTCATGCCTGGCACCTCGCAGGTGAACACCAATTCGATGGTCGCCGGATGGCCAACCCGGCTCGAAGATCCCGGTGCGGCGACGAGCCCGGTTCTCACCGATACGCTCTACCTCGGCGGTTTCTCGACCAACGTGGCGGCAGCTTTTGGCGGCCACCCGACAACCAAGGCCAATTCGGGCTTCCAGATCATCGGCGGTGGGGCGATCTCCATCAGCCGCGCCTACGCCGACGGTCACGCTGAACTCGCCCGAGTCCAAAACATCGTCTGGCGTGCGTATGGCAACTTCACGAGCTTTTACTGAGCCGGCGATGCAGCAAGGGAGCGCGAAGCTCGGCGTTTACTGGCGGTGTGCAGTGGTAGCTGAAGCGGGTGGGTTGGTTTGGATGGTAAACGGAAATCCGGGTGCGGTTTCGGACTGAGGTTTCCACTCAAGCGTTGCCGCGTGATCGGGGCCGTTCTCCCTTGCCCTCTTCCGCGGGGAAAGGGTAGGCGATTTGCGGCCGCCGGTCAGAAGGAGGCGTTCCTTGCTGTCGAAACTCGACCGCAGGTCAACCCGGGGTTGGTCCAACTCGACTGCCCGGCGGGGTGGGGACCAGCTTTCCCCACCGCTTGATCAGGCGAGGCCGAGGATTTTGCGGCCGGCTTCGGTGATCATGGATTGATGCCAGGGCGGGTCCCACACGATCTCGACGCTGGCTTCTTCCACGCTGGGGAGGTCGAGGAGTTTTTGCTGGGCGTCACGGGCGATGGTGGGTCCCATGCCGCAGCCGGGGGCGGTAAGGGTCATCTTCACAAAGACCTGCTGATTGCCAGACGGCAACGGCGCAATGCCGAGATCGTACACGAGGCCGAGGTCCACGATGTTGACGGGGATTTCCGGATCGTAGCAGGTGCGGAGGACATCCCAGAGATGCTTCTCTTCCAGCGGGCCGCCGGCGGCGGACGCGGGGGCGGCCGGCGGCGGGGCGGGCGCAAAACCGAGGGCGTCGGCGTTTTCGGGCGAGACGCGGTAGAGGCCGCCGCGGGCGTGCAGGGTGTAGCTGCCGCCGAGAGTTTGGGTGATGTCCACGGCGGTGCCCTTGGGCAGCACGGCGACGGTGCCGGCGGGGATTTGGATCACTTCGCAATCGCGGGTGAGTTCGATGGTGGGAACATTTGTCATGGGCGCGAGGGTAACGGGGACGGGGGGAATGGCAATCGCGGGGGCGGGGGGGGGACGGGACGGGTCTTGGGTCTTGGGTCTGCCGTCTGGGGTCTGGAGAATGGGGGTTGGAAAATGGGAATGCGGGTGAGCGCTGGGTGGCCTGTAGATTTGCAATTTGCGATTCGAAATTCCGGCGCGTGACTCCTGACTTCTGACTCCTGCCTCCTGTCCCCTGCCTCCTGTCCCCTGTCTCCTGCCCCCCCGAGGCCGTCAACTAAACAGTTGCGCGCAGTTTACCGTGTGGCAGCTTCGCCACACATTTATGAGCAAACCGAAAATTATCGCTTACTTGAAACCCTCGTGCGGCTGGAGCATGGGCGTGCGCGCCGTCCTCCGCAAATACGACCTGCCGTTCGAGGATCGCGACATCATCAACGACCCGGTGCAGCGCCAGGAGATGATCGAAAAGAGCGGCCAGATGCTCAGCCCCTGCGTCGAGGTGAACGGTCACATGCTGCCGGACATCAGCGGCGAAGAGGTCGAGGCGTATCTGCTGGCCAACCAGCTCACGCAGGCCAACAGCCGCGTGCCGGAGGCGCCCATCAACCAGCCGTGCGCCCACGAAATGCCGGCCGGTGCGCCGCTGGCGTTCCGTCGCTAAAGCACGAACGCACGAACTTTTTAACGACGGCCGCGAGTGAAAAGCTCGCGGCCTTTTGTTTTCCGACTCGCGCAAAAGCCGACGGATGCACCATCGTTTTTCCATGAAAATTGTCACCACGGCGGCAGGGATGCAGCGGTTGGCGAGGGGCTGGCAGCGGCGGGGCGTGAAGGTCGGGTTCGTGCCGACGATGGGTTATCTGCACGCGGGACACATCAGTCTCGTGAAGCGCGCGCGGCGGCTCGTCGGGCGCGCGGGCGCGGTGGTGGTGAGCATTTACGTGAACCCCGCGCAGTTCGCGCCGCAGGAGGATTTGGCGAAGTATCCGCGCGATTTCCCACACGACCGCGCGTTGTGCCGCGCGGCGGGCGTGGACGTGATCTTCGCGCCGCCGGACCCGGAGATGTATCCGGGCCGCGCGACGGGCGACCACAGCACGTATGTCGTCGAGGAGATGCTGGCGCAGGGCATGGAGGGCGCGGCGCGGCCGACCCATTTTCGCGGCGTCACGACGGTCGTGGCGAAGCTGTTTCATCTGGTGCTGCCGACGGTGGCGGTGTTCGGCGCGAAGGACTGGCAGCAGGCGACCGTGGTGCGGCGGATGGTGCGCGATCTGAACTTTCCGCTGCGGCTGGTGGTCGCGCCGACGCATCGCGAGCCGGACGGCCTGGCGATGAGTTCGCGCAACCAATATCTGAACGCCGAGGAACGCCCGCAGGCGACGATTCTATGGCGCGCCATGCAGCACGCGAAGGCGGCGGTGCGGGAAGCGGGCGGGGCGGTCCCGGCGGCGGCGTTAAAACAAGAGCTGGCCGCGCTCATCGCGACGCAGCCGGCGGCGCGACTGGATTACGTGGAGTTTTTCGATCCCGAATCGCTGCGGCCCGTGGCGGCAGTGCGGCGCGGCGCACAGTTGGCGCTGGCGGTGTTCGTGGGCCGGACGCGGCTGATTGATAACGGACGGGTGTGAACGCGCGGGGGCGAAAGCACCTACTTTTCTCCCTTCTTCCCCTCGGGCGGCAGCACGCCAAGCGCGATCACCCCATCGAGCGCCGCCGGCGGATGCAGGAGGTTCGGGAGCGCCTTGCGCAGCGCGCCGAGCGTCTGCGCCGCCACGCTCACCGTGGTGTCGCCGGACTGGGCGACGCCGTGGATTTGAAAATGCAGCAGCGTCCCCGGCGCCGCCGTCGCGGGCACGCTGACGCGCAGCGTGGTCTCGGTTTTCTTGGCGGCGATGATGTGGTTGGTGACCGTGAACTCGCGCGCGTCGCCGGTCAGCGCCAGCGTGATGGCCGCGTCGAAATCGCGCCGCGCGCAGGAGACTTTCAGTTTCAAACTGCCGCCGGACGGAGCCTCGAATTTGTCCGCGTCCACGCTGAGCGCGAAGCCCGCGTACGGCTGGAGCGCGACCTGATACGACAGCTCCGGCCCGCCAAGGCCGCTCAATTCCTCCACGCGCAGCCGGTAGCTGCCGGCGCTGCCGAAGGCGTTTGTGATGATGCCCTCGTCCGCCCCCGTGGGCGGCGAGGCGCCGATGGTTGCGCCCTTGCCGTCCAGCAACGTGAGCAGCAAATCGCAAGGATAACCGCGGCTGCGCGTGCGCCCGAGCACCAGCCAGCGGCCCGGTTGCGCGAGCCGGAATTGAAAAAAATCGCGGTCGCCGGGCCGTTGAAAATTTCCGCTGAGCAACACCGGGAGTTCGAGGCGCGTTGCGGTCTCCGCCGTGTCGTTGGGTTCGCTCTCACGCTGCATTTTCAGGCCGTGTTCATCGGCCGGCGGGAACCCGGCCGCGTCGTGCAGGAACGGCAGCGCCGTGAGCGGAAAATCCCCGAGCCGCAACCGGTAGCGATGCGCCTCGCCGCCCAGATGCCGCGAGTCGCGCAGTTGCACCACGTAGTCGCCATCGGCGGCGACGACGTGCGTGAGGCGCGCGTCGGCCCCGGCGCCGGGTGAATCCTCGTTGAACGCCAGCTCGCGTCCGCGCGCATCGAGCAGTCGCACCCACGGATCCAGCGCCGAGCCGAGGCGTTGCGCCACCACATCCACGCTCACGCGCTGCCCGGCGCGCGCGGCGAAAACAAAAAAATCACTGCCCCGCTCCGCGCACGCGCCATCCACCGCGACCGGCAGCTTCACGCGCTGCGCCGTGGCCAGCGTGCGATGCCCGCCCGCCGCCGCCACCGACGGCAGCACATCCACCAGCACCAGCACCGGACCGGAAAAGCGGTTGCTCGCACCGAGCCGCACCAGCCCAATTCCCGTCGGGCAATCCTGCGGCACGGTCACGAGAAACGCCGCCCGGTCCGAACGCGACTTGGCCTGCGCATCCAGCCGTTTCTCGGCGGGGAAGGAAGTCCACAGCGTCCGCGCAAAACCAAGCCCGTCGCCGGCGAAGCCCACCGTCACCGTGCGCCCCGGCGCGGCGGCGGTGAGCGCGAGGTCCGGCTCCGTCGTCTGCGCGACCACGCGAACGGCGAGCAGCAACGTCGCCGCGCCGATCAAAGCTGCATGGAGTCGTGTCATTTTCGGTGCGCGCCAATCAATCACCCGCCCCGGCGCTTGGGAAGGTGAATGATCCCGGACGCCCCCCGAACGCGGGCATTGCCATGACGAACGGCCTTGATTGGCCGACATCAATGCGACCCACGACTCGGATGGTTTCATCGGACCAAATGGGCACCTTCCCCAACACCCCGCGTTCCAAATCCTCCGGGGTGGCATGGTACTGGTTGGTGGTTTCCTAATCCCGAATCCGTCGCCAAATCGCTCCTGCGGATCAAGCTCGGGATGAGAGGGCGGAGGTAGTGCCGATGAAACCTTCGTCGGCAGGGTGCCCGAAAGCCCCGCACCCGTGGGCCTTTGTGCCAGGAGGCATTGTCCGGCCACCCCCGATTCCGCAACCCCTGCTCCTTTCGTCCCTTTCGTATCTTTCGCGGTTCCGACTGCTTTTTTCCTAGATTCATCGCCGACCGGTGGCGCGGGCGAATCGCTCGACGCCGTCCCCTCCTCGCGCCATTCGTCGCTGGAAAAATCCCTGTTCCCTCCGTCTTTCATCCGTGGCTAACTCAGCCGCATGAGCTGGTTTTACCGCACTTTCCTGCGCCCGTTCCTGTTCGTGCAGGAATCGGAAGGCATCCATGACCGCACCCTCGAAGTCCTCGGCCGCCTGAGTCGCAGCGAGATGCTGTGCGACCTGACCGCCGAGGTTTACGGCGCTCCCGAACTGCCCGTCGAACTCTTCGGCCTCCGCTTTCCCAACCCCGTCGGGCTTGCGGCCGGCATGGACAAACACGCGGACGCCGCGCCCATCTGGCCTTCCTTCGGCTTCGGCTTCAGCGAGCTCGGCGGCGTCACCTGGCACGCGCAGCCGGGCAATCCGCAACCGCGCATGTTCCGCGCCGTGGCCGACGCAGCGCTCATCAACCGCATGGGTTTCAACAATCCCGGGGCCGAGGAAATGGCCCGTCAGCTTGCCGAATGGCGCACGCTCGGCCGCTGGCCCGACCACCCCGTCGGCATCAATCTCGGCAAATCGAAAATCACCCCGCTCGACCAGGCCGCCACCGATTACGCGAACTCGTTGCGCGTCCTCTGGCGCTTCGCCGATTTTTTTGTCGTCAATGTCAGCTCGCCAAACACGCCCAACCTCCGCCAGCTTCAGGACAAGGCCGCGCTCGCCGACGTCCTCGCCGCGGTGCAGCAAGTCAACGCCGCACAGGCTCGCGCCATAGCGCCCTCGCGCGGCCCCAAGCCCATCCTGGTGAAAGTCGCGCCCGATCTTTCCTTCGACGCCCTCGACGAAATCCTCGCCCTCACCGGCCCGTACCAACTCGCCGGCATTGTCGCCACCAACACCACCATCACGCGCCCCGCGACCACCGACAAAAAACTGCAACGCACCTACGCCGAAACCGGCGGCCTGAGCGGACGCCCCTTGCGCGCCCGCAGCACCGAAGTCATCCGCCACCTCCACCGCCAGACCCGCGGACAACTCCCCATCATCGGCGTCGGCGGCATCTTCACCGCCGACGATGCGTGGGAAAAAATCACCGCCGGCGCGTCGCTCGTGCAGGTGTACAGCGGGATGGTCTATGAAGGGCCTGGTGTCGCCCGCGCCATCGTCTGCGGCCTGCGCGAGCGCCTTTCCACGCACGGTTTCCAACACATCGCGCAGGCCCGCGGAATTCACGCCTGATCGCGCTCGGAGCGCGGCCGTCGGGGCTGTGGGGCAGGCATCCCTGCCTGCCAGTTCGGGCGGCATCCCTGCCGCCCGTCCCTTCAGCGGACAAGCCAAGGCGGCACTGGGAACCCGGGGCAGGGATGCCCCGTGAACTGGCAGGCAAGGATGCCTGCCCCACCGGCCGCCCCCCGCGCGCACCCGCTACACCTTCAGCCCGTAAAACTTGATCGCATTCTCCGACCACAGTTTGCGCTGCTCGGCGGCGGGGCGGGTCGCGATGATCTGGCCGAGCATTTCCACCCAGCGGCGCAGCGATGCGCCGAGGAGACACACCGGCCAGTCGCCGCCGAAGACGACGCGGTCCGGGCCGAACGAATCGAGGCAGTGATTGATGATCGGTGCGAGCTCCTCGGCCCCGCCGCCCTCGGGGAGCCGCGCGACAATGCCGGAGATTTTGCAGATGGCGTTGGGGCGTTTGCCGAAAGCCTCGACTGCGCGCCGCCAGTCGTTGGCGTCGTGCGAGGGTCGCTTCTCGCCCTCGCGCAGCGGACGAAACGCCTTCACGTCGCCGTTGCCGCAGTGGTCGAGCACGAAGCGCGTGTTGGGACAAAGCTCGGTGAGCTTGATGCCGTCGCGCAGATCGGTCGGCCTCATGCAGAGATCAAAACTCAGGCCCGCGTCGCCGAGCTGCCGGATGCCCTGCACGAACGCATCGGATATGCAGAAGCCCGGCGGCGTCTCGGGAATGTGCAGCACGCGGCGCACGCCTTTGATGAGCGGGTTGCCCTGAAACCGCCGGATATACGCCGGAAACGTCGCGAGAAATGGGCGTCCGCCGATGACGCCGCCGAGGGTCGGACTCTGGCCGCTGCGCGCGAGGTCGATCACGTATTCGGCCTCCTGCACCAACTGGCGCTGCGCCACATCGACCTCCATGTACACGGCCTTCACGTTCAGGCCCTGCGTTGCCGCGCGATATTCTTCGGTGCGATAGCTGTGCTTCAAAATGTCGGGCACGTCATCGAGCCAGGGCAGCTCGAATTTCGAGAGATCCCAGAGATGCTGATGCGTGTCGATGATCAGCGGACCCGCGGCCTCGGCGGCGGCGGCGGTGGTGGCGGCGCGCGGCGCGAGAACGGCGGTGCCGAGCAGGCCCGTGGCGACTGCGCCGCCCGCGGTTTGGTGGAGAAATTGACGACGGTTCAATTGCATAAGAATGGCCGGGTTAAACGGTTTGGAACGCCGCGAAGATGCGACAAGCGCGGCGGCGGAAGCAAGGGGAACGGTGCGGAAGCATTGCTCTTGCAGGAGCCGACGTGAGGAGACTCTGACCTCCTTTTTCAAGGCCGCGTCTCGCGCCGAAAAGGTCAGAGCCTGCCAACGCACGGCCGCGCAACCGTACCGCAGGCGTCTCGCCTGCGAGTTCTCGGGGCGTCTCGCCCCGAGCCGGCACGGGCGGCGAGACGCCGCCCGAACTCGCAGGCGAGACGCCTGCGGTACCCCGGCCCCGGCCTGCCGGTTCGCCACGTCCCGCGCGGGTAAGTTAGCAGGTTCAGATCGTCTTTTTTCAAGACCGCGCCTCGCGCCGAAAAGGTCAGAGCCTCCTCACGTCGGCTCCTACAAGGATTTCCATGACTCCAGATTCAGCCACCGAATTTCTGCGCCAGGGCGCGGCGGGCGAGACGGGTAACGACGACCGTGACGGCGAGGGTTGCAAGCAGGCCGGTGGCGTAGAGCGCCCATTCGGCGGGCGTGCGCTGGCGGGGGCTGCCGGCGGCATCGGCGAGGGAGCCGAGGTAAACGTACAGCACCGTGCCGGGCATCATGCCGAGCCACGAGGCGAGGGCGTATTCGCGCAGGGGAACGCGGGTGAGGCCGAAGGCGTAGTTCAACAGCGTAAAGGGAAACACGGGCGAAAGGCGCGTGAGCACGACGATTTTCCAGCCTTCGTCCGCGACGGCCTGATCGAGCGCGGCGAACCGCGGGTTGGCGGCGACGCGACGCGCCACGGCGTCCCGCGCGAGATGACGGCCGACCAGGAAGGCCGCCGTCGCTCCGAGGGTCGAGGCGAGCGAGACGATCAGGGAGCCGTACCCAACGCCGTAAACGGCCCCGGCCCCGAGCGTCAGGACCGAGCCGGGAACGAGCAGCACGGTGGCAAGCACGTACACGGCGACGAACAAGACCGGTCCCCACGGACCCAGCGCCCGCATCCAGGCAAGGATCTGCCGCAGCGTGTCCTGCACCGGGAGCCACCGCGCGGCGACGAGCGCGGCGAGGACGACGGTGGCCCACAGGAGAAGCTTGGTGCGGGTGGTCGGGGCGGGGTTCATCGCGCACTGCCCGTAGCCGCCGACGTGAGGAGAACCGCAGCGCCCAAAGTAGTCGCAGCATGTGGCCATCGTACCGGCGCGGGGCGCGGCGGGCGGGCGGGCCGAGGTCGCGGTACCGCAGGCGTCCTCGCCTGCGAGTTCGGGCGGCGTCTCGCCGCCCGTACCAACTCGGGGCGAGACGCCCCGCGAACTCGCAGGCGGGACGCCTGCGGTACCCAGACGCAGCCGTCCGGCGGCAGCCGGATGCTGTTGCCAACCGCGGGGTCCGCCTCCTCACGTCGGCGGCCACGGGTCGGCAGCGCGTCCCGGCCGGGGTTTTGCGGCGTGCGGACGGCGTTGTTGCGGTGGTTCACGGCGGGCTATTGCAACGCGCCGGTGCAACTGCTGCCGGCCCCGGCGGTGCAGGCGAGGCAGTGGACGCCGGTGATGATTTCGCGTTCCGGCAAATCGTCGGGCGTGATGTCCCAGAGGAAACGGGGGCGCGGCGCGGCGGATGCGGCCGCGTCGTCCGCAGCGGTGGGCGCGCGGCCGAACTCCATCCGCAGATCGAGCATCTGGTTGAAGTCGCAATCATAAAGCTCGCCCTGGTAGCCGACGCTCAGCGTGCTGCGACACATGAGGCCGTCCACGGTGGCGGGATTGAAGGCGTTGGCGAGGAGTTCGAGATAGGCGTCCCACTGGCCGTGCTCGCGGAGGTCCGCGGCGAAGCGGGCGATGGGCTGGTTCGTGATGGTAAAGAGGCGGTGGAACACGATGCCGAATTGCTGCCGCAGCTCGGCGTGGTAGTCGGCCTCGAGTTCGGCCTGCGGGCCAGGGAGTTTCGGGCCGAGGGGATTGTAAACCAGATGCAGCGGCAGGCGCGTGCCGTAGCCGACGGCGTTGAGTTTTTGCAGCGCGCGGATGCTCTTGGCGAACACGCCATTACCGCGCTGCTGGTTCACATTTCCCGCCGAGTAACACGGCAGCGACGCGACGACCTCGACGGCGTGCGCGGCCAGGTAGTCGGGCAGCCAGCCGAAGTCCGGCTCCTCGATGATCGTGAGATTGTTGCGATCAATCACGCGCGCCCCGGCGGCGCGGCTGGTCTCGACAAGGAAGCGAAAGTGTTCGCTCAACTCGGGCGCGCCGCCGGTGAGGTCCACGACGGCGGGGCGATGCCGCTGAATCCAGTCGCCGATGCGGCGCGCGACCGCGGCGGTCATCATCTCGGTGCGCCACGGCGCGGCGTCCACATGGCAATGGCGGCAGGCCTGGTTGCACCGGCGGCCGACATTGATCTGCAACGTCTCGAGGCGCGCGCGGGTGAGCGCGAGGCCGCGGGTGCGGAGCTGGGCATCGAAGCGGTTCATGCAGGAAACACGGCGAGAGTTGGCCACAGATGGGAGCAAAAGGCACAAGAAGAATTGGGCGCAAAACAGGGCGTTGCGTTCGTCCGGCGGGCCGTGACTGCCAATCATCAACTATGCAGTGAGGGCGACGGGAGCGCGGCCTTTAGGCCGCAGAAACGTGCGACCTGTATAGGACGAACCAATTTTCGACCGACTTTGCTTTCGACTCACCAAATGGTGAGTGGCGATCCGCGGTCGGATTATCTGGAGCGTTCGCTACGGGCGGGCGTTTCTGCGGCCTGAAGGCCGCGCTCCTTCCACGCTCCGGCTGAATCGTTACGGGTTATTACTAATTACTGATTACTGATTACTCCCCCTCCGGCTTCTACTCCGCCCCTCCCCCATTGCCCCTTTGCGCTCCGGAGGCTTTGGGCTAAGGCTTGCGGGCATGATTCATCAATACGATTTCCTCGTGCTCGGCAGCGGGATTGCCGGGCTGTCGTTTGCGCTGAAGGCGGCGGCGCGCGGGCGGGTGGCGATCATCACGAAGAAGCATCGCGCGGAGTCGAACACGAACTATGCGCAGGGCGGCATCGCGGCGGTGATCGGGAAGGAGGACTCGTTCGCGTCGCATGTGGCGGACACGCTCGACGCGGGCGCGGGGTTGTGCCGCGAGACGGTGGTGCGGACGATTGTCGAGGAGGGGCCGGCGCGGATTCAGGAATTGATCGAGCTGGGGGTGAAGTTCAGCGAGACCGAGCGGCAGGGCGCGGAGAAGGGCTTTGATCTCGGGATGGAGGGCGGGCATTCGGCGCGGCGGATATTGCACGCGAAGGATACGACGGGCCGCGAGGTCGAGCGGGCGCTGCTGGCGGCGGTGGCGAGTCACCCGAACATCCGGGTGTTCGAGAATTTTTTTGCCATCGATCTGATCACGACGCGGAAGCTGGGGCTCGCGGGCGCGAATCGCTGTGTGGGCGTGTATGTGCTGATGGATGCGGTGGGCACAGTCGGGGCGTTCTCGGCACCGGTGGTGATGCTGGCGACGGGTGGGTGCGGGAAGGTTTATCTCTACACGACCAACCCCGACATCGCGACGGGCGACGGCGTGGCGATGGCGTATCGCGCGGGCGCGGCGGTGGCGAACATGGAGTTCATCCAGTTTCACCCGACGTGTCTGTATCATCCCAAGGCGAAGTCGTTTCTCATCAGCGAGGCGGTGCGGGGCGAGGGCGGCGTGCTGCGGAATTTTTCGGGGCAGGAGTTCATGGAGAAATATCACGCGCTCAAATCGCTGGCGCCGCGCGACATCGTGGCGCGCGCGATTGACACGGAGATGAAGCGCAGCGGGGCCGAGCATGTGTGGCTGGACATCACGCACAAGCCGGCACGCTTCGTGATGGAGCGGTTCCCGAACATTTACCAGACGTGCCTGAAGTACGGGATCGACATCACCAAGGAGCCGATCCCGGTGGTGCCGGCGGCCCATTATCAGTGCGGCGGCGTGGTGACGAATGTCGATGGCGAGACGGACATCGCGGGCTTGTACGCCGTGGGCGAGGTGGCCTGCACGGGGCTGCACGGCGCGAACCGGCTGGCGAGCAATTCATTGCTCGAGGCCGTGGTCTGCGCGCACCGGGCGGCGCAGCGCATTCTCGCCGCGCCGCCGGAGCGCGCGACGGTGGCCGTGCCGGCGTGGGAGTCCCGTAACGCGCACAACACGGACGAGCTGGTCGTGGTGTCGCACAACTGGGATGAAATCCGACGGCTGATGTGGGACTACGTCGGCATCGTGCGCACCAACAAACGGCTGCAACGGGCGCAGAAGCGCATCGCGAATTTGCAGGAGGAAATCCTCGAGTATTACTGGGATTTCGTGGTGACGAGCGACCTGCTCGAGTTGCGCAACATCGCCACGGTGGCCGAGGTGATCATCGCGTGTGCGCTGCAACGGCCGGAGAGCCGGGGGCTGAATTTCAATCTGGATTATCCGCAGGCCGATCCGGCGTGGGCGCAGCGCGAGACGGTGCTGCGGCGGGTGGGGTGAGGCGGAGAAAAGCTCCAAGGGCAAAGCTCAAAGCTCAAGGGAAGGGCCAAGGTTCAAGCTCCGAGGCGGGCTGCACCGGCGGGCGGGCGAGGGCGCAAACCGTGTCGCGGGGCGTGGGGCGGAAGCGGTCCGACGGGCTGTTTGCAGGACCGGACAGTTTCACCGCGCCACGCGTAGCCACTGGAGCTTGATGTTTCCGTTGGGCTTTGGGCGTTAGCCGTTACGACTCAAAGATCGGCGCGCGGGCGATCTGCCGGCTCACGGCGTACTGCGAGCGGAAGCAGTGGGCGAGTCTGCGGCGTCTGGCTCACCTTTCCGCGACGGTTCGCGCGGTGGGCAGAACGCTCCGACCACATGGTTACGACTAACCCGTAACCATTCAGTCGAACCGAATCTTTTGGACCACGGAGACACGATGAACACAGCGGAAAACCACGGACTCGTGGTCGTTCGTCCTTCGCTGATTGGTGATTTGCTGCCGCCGATTCCGTCCCTCGCTCTTCTCTGTGTTCATCGTGTCTCTGTGGTCGAAGAAAATCGGGCCGACTGAATCGTTACGGCTAAGAACTGCCCGCACCGGCCCGCGCGCTCAGCGCCGTTCCCGATCCGGGCAAAAAAAAGAACCGCCTCCCAGCGGTTCCATTCTGGCTCCTTTTTCCAAGTGGGGGTTATCCCTTGCGGGCCCTACCCCCACCTCCTTGGGAGTGAGTAGAGCCGACGATCCCGCACGAAAGCAAAACGGAGAACTACCTATATCGGCTGTCGGTAAAATTACCGACAGCAACGGGCGCTCGAAAATGGCTGGTGAAGAGCGCGCTTGCCGCGGAACGCGCTGGGAAAAGCTCCAAGCCTAAAGCTCAACGCTCACGGGAAACACCAAGCGACCAAGCCCAAGCGAGGCGCTGTGAGACGGCGAGAATCTCACGGCGCGGAATGTGTGTGAGTTCTCGCCGGGCGAAATCGCGGCGGAAGGCGCGCGCGATGGGCACAACGCGGCATTCATGCCGCCTCCAGGTGGTCGGGCCAGGAGCGTCCGAATGCGCAGCGACGGATGAACGATGCAGCGGCGTAAACGCCGCTCCCCGACTGCGACGCCAGCACACCGCAGTGGCACCGGGGGCGCGGCGGATATTTTCGATGTTTGCAAAAAAAAGGAACCGCCTTGCGGCGGTTCCAGACTGGCTCCTTCTTCTTCCCGTGGGGGCTGTCCCTTTCGGGGGCTACCCCCACCTCCTTGGCGATGATTTAGGGCCACGCGCGCACGAGAACGCAAAACGGAGAACTACCTATCCCGGCTGTCGGCAAAAATACCGACAGAGGCGGGCGCACCGCTGCCGACCGTGGGCCTTCAGAAAACGCGGTGGACGAGGGCGGTTTTCTTGGAACCGCTCCGACAATGCTCCCAGCGCAAAACGCAAAGTTCCTGGGAAACACCAGGCCCAATCTGCTCTGCCGTCGGCACGCGGCTTTCCTGCCGCTTTCGCGCGGTGCGCTCCGGGCGGGTGCGAACACGGCGCCGTGTGCGAACCGTAACTGACCGTGAACGCCGCGTGCCGGCGGCCCCGCCGGGGCATACCCTCCGATCTCCGTCGCCTCCTCGCCTTCGTCCACCGCCCCATCCCAATGCCGCAAATTGTTCCTTGAGCTTTGAGCTTTAATCTTTGAGCTTTTTCCCGTTCTTCATTCCCATCTTGTCTCCTCCCCTGCCGCGCTTCACGCTCGACGCCATGCCCACCGAATCCGAATTCCTCGCCGATCCCGCCGCGCCGCGCTGGATCCGCGACGCGCTCCGCTTTCTGCCCGTCAAATCGCAGTTCATCCTCGCGGGCAACATTCGCGACCGCTACCCGTTCCTCCTCGAAGCCGCCCAGCCGCCCAAGCCCGCGCAGCCCGCCACCGACACCCAGCCCGAGCTGCCCGCCGTCCCCGCGCAGCCCGCCAAATACGTCCCCCTTGCCCTCACCAGCTACGCCACCGAATCGCTCAAACTCCGCGGCTACCAGTTCTTCCTCGAATACAACGCCGTCGAAGGCTTCGGCGTCGTCACCCCGCGCGGCGAATCCGCCGACACGACGCGCAAGTTTTTCAGCGACACCTTCAAACTCACCTTCGACCCCACCGGCCGTGCCAAATGCAGCCTCGCCAAAGCTCTCGAAACCCTCGACCGCCTCGTCGCGCACAAGGACCATTTCATCGCCGTCTTCCTCGACTTCGCCTCGCGCTACGCCAAGCGCGCCGACGTGCTCGACCCCGCCGAGCACGAGTTCTTCAGCAAGGCCCTCGTGCAATGCCACGGCGCGCAACCGCACATCACCGCCACCCATTCCCTCGCGCAGTTCAATTCCGTCTTCTGGCTTTGCGACAAGGAAAACGACCTGCCCGACTGGCTCGTCCTCAACAACCCCCGCCTCCGCGTCGTGACCATCCCGCGCCCAGATCATCTCCTGCGCCGCGCGCTCATCACGCAGATCACGCCCAGCCTGCCGGGCTGCTTCGAGGCCACCGACCAGCGCCGCGAGGATTTGCACGACGTCTTTGTCGAGCAGACCGAGGGCATGGTGCTCACCGACGTCATCGCGATCACGCAGCTCTGCCGCCGCGAACAGCTCCGCTTCGAGGACATCGGCGAGGCCGTGCGCCGCTACAAACTCGGCGTCACCGAAGACCCGTGGAAACGGCTCGACCGCAAAAAAATTGCCAACGCCGGTGACTTCATCCGCCGCCGCGTCAAGGGCCAGCAGGCTGCGATTACCAAGTCCCTCGACATCATCAAACGCGCCGTCACCGGACTCTCCGGCTCGCAAGGCTCGCGCGCCGGCGGCCGTCCCCGCGGCGTCATGTTCCTCGCCGGCCCGACCGGCACCGGCAAAACCGAACTCGCCAAAACGCTCACCGAACTCCTCTTCGGCGACGAGCGCGCCTACATCCGCTTCGACATGTCCGAGTTCTCCGCCGAGCACGCCGACCAGCGCCTCATCGGCGCGCCGCCCGGCTACATCGGCTCCGACATGGGCGGCGAACTCACCAACGCCATCCGCGAGAAACCCTTCTCCGTCGTGCTCTTCGATGAGATCGAGAAAGCCCACCCGCGCATCCTCGACAAGTTCCTCCAGATTCTCGACGACGGCGTCCTCACCAGCGGCCGCGGCGAACGCGTGTACTTCAGCGAAGCCGTCATCATTTTCACCTCCAACCTCGGCATCTATAAATACGACGACGACGGCCGCCGCGTCCTCAACGTCCAGCCCGCCGAGCCGTACGAACAGGTCGAGCAAAAGGTCCGCGCCGAGATCGCCGACTACTTCAAGCTCCAGCTCAACCGCCCCGAGATCCTCAACCGCATTGGCGAAAACATTGTCGTCTTCGACTTCATCCGCCCCGACGTCGCCGTGCAGATTTTCGACAAAATGGTCGGCGGAATCCTTGCCCGCCTCGCCGACCAGCAGCGCATCACCGTGACCCTCACCGACCCCGTCCGCACCACCCTGCGCGACCACTGCCTGCGCGACCTCGGCAACGGCGGCCGCGGCGTCGGCAACCACCTCGAAGCCTGGCTCATCAACCCCCTCGCCCGCGCCCTCTTCGACGCCGACATCACCGCCGGCGGCACCGTCACCATCACCTCCCTCGAACTCACCGACGGCGTCCCCACCGTAAGGTTGCAGGCGGGGTGAGATCCGCCAACTCCCCCGACGCACCGCGCCCCCTATGGAGTGCGGCGGCAAGCGGAGCGCGACGCCGCTTTCGCCAACCCGCGACGCCCTCCGAATCCCTCCGCCCTGCGCCCTTCCGATATCTGCTGTGTTCTGTGAGCGCGACCTCCAATCCGCGACCCTCCCCAAGACACCGCAGAGATCGGAAAGACGCAGAGCACCGAAGCGAATCAGGAAACCCACGGCGAATGGTAGGGCGCGTCTGTCCACAGCGCGCCGCCGCACCGTCCGAACCCCCCAGCGGCGCGCTGAGACAGACGCGCCCTACCACCCACGCCCGACGCCCCCTTGCCTTCCGCTCCATCGATTGCTCCTCAACACCTCTCCCGTCGCCCACCAATTCTGCCTCGCCTCCCCCGCCCCCTCCCGCCACATTGCCCCCCAAAAAACCTATGAGTGGCCCCAAAGTCGTCGTCTTTTCCCCGCTGGCCCCCGCGCTCATCCCCGTCGCCCTGCTGATCGGTGCCGGCGCGCTCGGGGCCGTGGCCCTGGCGAATCTCACGGCCAATTACCTTGAGCAACGCCGCCAGCTCGAACGCCTCCGCCAGCAGCGCGAACGCCTCGAAAACCTCCTCGGCCGGATGCGCTCCCTCGGCCTCACCACCGACCACCTCCAGACCAGTATCGACCGCGTCCTCAAGCGCGCCGACCAACTCGTCCTCGAAGGCAACGCCGCCGCCGCCGTCGCCCTCGTCACCGCTGAAATCAACGGCATCGAAGACCAACGCCGCACCGCCGAGGAAATCCTCGAACGCCGCGTCACCGACCTGCAACGCCGCTTCCAGGCCCTGCCCGCCCGCGCCGCCGAAATGCAGCGCAACGCCGAGCGCCTCGAAACCTTCGCCCAGTCCGCCATCCCCGCCGGCTGGCCCGCCGCCGAACGCGAACGCCTCCTCGCCCGCGCCCGCGAAGCCCGCGCCGGCTTTGCCCCGCCGCCCGCCCTCACCGCCGATCTCAGCGAAGCGGGCGTGGAAAAACTCACCGCCGCCGAAACCCAACTCGACACCGCCGAACACACCGTCGCCATCCTGCAACACGCGCTCGAACAGGAAATCAACGCCACGCAAAAACGCCTCCTCTCCGACCGCCTCGGCGCCGCCGCTCCGCGCACCGTCTCGCTCGCTGAATTCCTTGCGCGCCAGCCCCGACCCGCCGCCGCGCCCGACCCCGCTGAAGAGCGCGCCGCCCGCAAACTCGACAGCCTGCTCGCCAAAATGGCCGTCCTCCAGGACACCGCCGGCTGGGCCGACCTCATGCGCCGCGTCGAGGGCATCCGCGCCGAGGACGACCCCGCGCGCCGCCGCTCGCTCTACGAAAATCTCGTCCTCGATGCCAGCCGCCGCCTCACCGAACTCCGCGCTGTCGAACAATGGCTCGCCGCCGTGGACTGCCTCCTCGCCGACGCCGCGCCCTACGCCGGCACCGCCGTCGATCAGGTCGTCGCCGAGTTGCGCGACATCCGCCGCGCCGGCCGCATCGTGCCGCTCGAGCCGTGGCAGCAGCGCCTCGCCGACACCCAGCAGCGCGAACTCGCGCGCCTCGAACACGAGCGCCGCCGCCGCGCGATCCTCGAGTCCCTCACCGAACTCGGCTACGAAACCAGCGTTGGCATGTCCACCGCCCTCGTGCAGGCCGGAAAGCTCGTTGTTCGCAAACCCGGCGAATCCGACTACGCCATTGAAGTCGTCGCCAACCAGGACCTCTCCCAGCTCCAGACCGCCATGGTGCGCTACTCCGACTCCCCCGAACTCACCGAGCAACAGGCGCTGCGCGATCGCGAACGCGAGGAAGAATGGTGCGCCGACCACGCGCGCATCCGCGAAAAAATCGCCCAGCACGGCCTCACCGCGAAATTCAAAATGCAACTCCCCGCCGGCGCCCACCCCGTCCGCGTCGTCCCCCGCGAAACCGCCCCACCCGCCCTCGCCCGCCCCCAGCAAAACCAAGCCAAACCCCCGGTATGAAATGCGCATCCCCTCCTTGTAGGAGACGACGTAAGGAGACTCTAACCTCCTTCCTCGCGAGCGCGCTCCTCCGATCAAAAAGTTCCGGGTCTGCCAACGAACGCTTGCGCAAGGGTACCGCAGGCGTCCCGCCTGCGAGTTCTCGGGGCGTCTCGCCCCGAGTCGGTACTGGCGGCGAGACGCCGCCCGAACTCGCAGGCGAGGACGCCTGCGCTACCTGCGCCACCGCGCGTCCGAGAGCCGCAGCTCAAACCGTCCATGCCGGCGTGGGTAGGGCGCGTCGGTCCTCAGCGCGCCGCCGCACCGTGCGCACGTCGCATCGGCGCGCCGAGGACCGACGCGCCCTACCAACCGCAACGCGTTCCGCCACCTCCCATCCATATCCGCCGCACGCCTCCGCGTTTGAAAAATCTCCCACAGATTCAAGCCGGCCACAGACTCCTTTCCCCATCTGCGGGTTCCCTGAATCTGCGGTATTCCTTCCTCTGCGGTGAACCCCTCGCCCACCATCCACGATCACGATCGCGATCCCGGCGCGCCCGCGCCCGGCCCCGCTGCGCCGACGATTCTCGAATCCCCGGACCCCGCCGCCCGCGCGTCCGCCTCCTCCGCCGCCGTCACGATCCTCGAAAGCGCACGCACTCCCACCGGCTTCCCCCGTCCCCTCACCGCCCGCGCGCAAACCACTTCCGCCACCACGGCGGAGCTCGTGCTCACGCCCGGTGCGACCTTCCGCGAATGGAAACTCACGCGCCCCATCCAGGCCGCGTCCGCCGAGGCCGATCTGTGGATTCTCGCGCACCAGCAGACTGCCGAGCCCGCCGTCCTCAAACTCTTCCGCTACGGCATCTCGCCCAAGGCCGAGATTCAGGAAGCCGTGCGCCGCCTGAAGTTTTCCTCCGTCGTCACCGTGTTCGCGACCGGCGAGGTCGAGGGCCGCCATTTTGAAATTCAGGAATACATCCCCGGCGGCTCGCTCGCGCAGTTTTTCCCCGCCGGCCCCGCGCCCGCCGACGCCGTCCACACCGTGCTCGCCGAACTCGTCGATTCCCTCGCCGACGTCCACGCCGCCGACATCATCCACCGCGACCTCAAGCCCGCGAACATCCTCATCCGCTCGCGCGACCCGCTCGATCTCGTGCTCGCGGACTTCGGCATCTCGAGCCTCTCCGACCTCTCGCTGCACCTCAGCAACGCCAACCGCACCGCCGCCTACGCCGCGCCCGAGGCCATGACCGGCGTCGTCGCGCGCGCCAGCGACTGGTGGAGCGTGGGCGTGATTTTGTTCGAGCTGCTCACCGGCCGCCATCCCTTCGCGGGCCTGGATGAACGCACCGTCAACTTCGTCCTCGTCACCCGCGGCATCGAAGTCCCCGCGACGCTGCCGCCCGACTGGTCGCTGCTCATCCGCGGGCTGCTCTCGCGCGATCATCAGAAACGCTGGGGCCTCGCGCAGGTCCGCGCGTGGCTCGCGGGCGAACGCGATCTCGCGGTCTATTACGGCCTCGAAGCGGGAGTCGAGGTCACGCCGCCACGCGAGCCGTACAAATTTGCGGGCCGCGAATTCCGCGACCTGGCGGCCCTCGCCATCGCGCTCGTGGATCACTGGGACGACGCGGTCCGACGCCTCACCCGCGGCTCGCTCACCGACTGGGCGCGGCAATCCCTGCGCGACACCACGCTCACCGCGCGCCTCGAAGCCATCACCGCCGACACCCAGCTCGACAGCGACCAGCAGCTCGCCGCCGCGTTACTCGCCCTCGACCCCGCGCTTCCGCTCGTCCTGCGCGGCACGGTCATCACGCCCGAATGGCTCGGGGCCAACGCCACCGTGCAGCACGCGCCCGTGATTCCGCCGCCGTCCCCCGGCCCCGCCGCGCCAGCCGCGAACGCCAACGCACCCGACTTCGACATTGAATTGCTCCGCCGCGTCATCGCCGTCGCCCGCACGGAAAAGCAAACGAGCCCGACCCACCTGGAGCGGCGGCTCGGCCTCGCGCCGGAACGCGCCGAGAAAATCCTCGATGAACTCGCCCGGCGACATCTCGTCAGCCCGCGCGGCAAAGTCCTCGCGCGCGACGTCCTCATCGGCCCCGACGAGGGATTGTCCATCGCCGTCGGCGTGCTGGAGAGTTCGCTGCCGCGCTGGCTCGAGGAACTGCGCGGCGATCACTGGCTCACGCAGGCCGCCGCGCGGCATCGCGACACCTGGGCGTTTTTTTATTCCGCCCAGCTTCCGGTGAACCGCAACCTCGCCGACCAGCTCATCCTCAGCCCGCACGAAGGCGCGGTCTGGCCGCTGGTTGGCGAGCGTCGCCGCCAGTTCGCCCGCTCGCGCCACGCCGGCCTGCACGCGCTGCTCATCGGCTCCGAACCGCTCACCTGGCCCGGTGCCGTCGCGCTCGTCGCCGCCGATCCCGCCGAGTTTCAAACCCACGACCAGGTGATGCTCGCCGACGCGCACGCCTGGCTCGAACGCCTGCCCATCCGCTACGACCGCGCCCTCGCCGAACGCCTCATGCTCGCGCGCGACTGGAACGCGTTGCTCGCGGACTGGCGCGCGCGCCGCGAGCAATTTGTCAGCGCCACCCCGCCCGCGCTCGCCGCGATTTTGAAAAAGGATGAGCCGGAATATCTCGAAGCCATCGCGCTCATCACCGCCGACGCCGGACACTTCGAGAGCGCGCGCCAACAATGGCTGGCCGAAGCCGCCCGCTGGTCCATCCGCCTCGCCCGGTTACGCCGCGAACTCCTCGAACCGCCCCCGCCGTGGTGTACGCTGAACCTCCCCGGTCTCAGCGCCGCACACGCCCGCGGCACCGCCCGCCTGCGCGACGTGCGCGCCGAATTCGACACCTTCATGGCCGGCGCCCACGCGCTCTTCCACCGCGCCGAACCCGACGCCGACGACCTGGCCGCCGCCCACACCGCCGATACCCGCGAGGGCGAACTGCTCGTCGCCATGCTGAAACTTGAGGAAGATTTCCCCGCCGCCTTCACCCGCACGCGCCGCCGAACGCAACTGCTGCTGGGATTGCTCCTGTTGTTGCTCGCGGTCGCCGCAGCCGTCGCGTGGCAGACGTTCGCGAATTGAATCCTGAAGCGCTGGTGTCCGGCCCGCAGCGGCAGCAAGCCCGGGCGGATGCCACGAAATTTCCCACGCCCTTGTCCCCACGGAGCCGTTGCGGCCCGGAGAACCGCGCTCCGGCCCTCGCCTCCACTCCTCGCGCGGCGCATCGAAAGGTCGGCGCGTGCAAAGGTGTTCTTGGCTGGGTGCGTCGGCCCGCAGCCTTGACGATTCAGTCGGGCCGATTTTCTTCGACCACAGAGACACGATGAACACAGAGAAGAACGAGGGACGGAATCGGCTGCAGCAAATCACCAATCAGCGAAGGACGAACGACCAGCGAGTCCTTGGTTTTTCTCTGTGTTCATCGTGTCTCTGTGGTCCAAAAGACTCGGTTCGACTGCAGGGTTACGGCTCAGCGCGCCGGTTGCGCGTGCGCACGTCCGGCGGCGCACCGGGGACAGACACGCCCTGCCAGCGACGGCGAGATCGGCTGCGCGCGGTGGCCAAGACGGCAATCACTCTCCCAAAAGTGCGGGAAACTCCGGGCAGAGCGGCGAGGATTCACGGGGTTGCGCCGGGGTGGACTGGCTGAAGAAGGTCATCCGCCCGGTCTTGTCGCAGAGCCACACTTCGTCGGCGCCGGCTGCGAAGTAGAGCCGTTTCTTCGTTTCGATTTCATCGCGGGTGTTGCCCGGGGAGACGACCTCGACGCAAATCTCCGGCGCGCGCACGAGCACGTTGTTGCGTCGCGCCTCAGCGAGGCGCGCGGACGAAATCCACACCACGTCCACGCCCTTGACGCCGTCGGCGGTGGAGACGGGACATTCGGTGACGACCTTGCCGCCTTTGAGCAGGCGGCGGAGGTGCAGGCCGATGGCGGCTTGGCGGGCGCCGTGATCGAATCCCGCCAGAGGCAGCATAATGGGATGACCGAAGCGGTCAGTTTCAATCCGGTGATCCAGCGCGGCGAGGACGGGGTCGGCGCAAATCTCCTCCCAGCGTTCCAAGTTGAACGCGTGCTGATCGGCGACGACCGGCAAGTCGAGCGTGGTTTCCATGCTGAGGGCAAAGGTAGGGAGTGAGGGGGAGGGAATCAATAGCGGGGGCAGGGGGCAGGAGGCAGGTAGGGCGCGTCTGTCCTCAGCGCGCCGCGGGACGTGCGAACGCGCAGGCGGCGCGCTGGGGACAGGCGCGCCCTACCAGCGTCGGCGGGACGGAAGGTGACGGCTTGCCGGAGAGCGTTGGATTCATCTCAGCGCCTCTGAGTTTCGTCCGCGGCAGGGGGAAAGGCTGGGCCGCGCGGCAGCGCGGCCCTACCGGAAATGCCTCTCACGTTGACGCCTCGGGGGTTTGGTGGTGTCCTAGCCAGCGTGATCAACAAGCCTGTCCTGCACGGCGCCGCGGTGGCGCTTTTTCTTTTTGGTTGGGCCGGTTCCCTCGCCGCCCAGAAAGTCCCGGTCATCGAGCGTTCGCTGTCCAATGGCATGCGCCTGCTCATGGTCGAGCGGCCGGATGAACCGACCATCGCGGGCGGTTGGGTGGCGCGCGTGGGTGCGAGCAATGAGCGGCCGGGCATCACCGGCATCGCCCATTTGTTCGAGCACATGATGTTCAAGGGCACGCCCACCATCGGCACCAAGGATTACAAGAAGGACCTCGAAATCATCACCGAACAGGAGCGCATCCGTGACCTGATGCGCGCCGAGGAGGCGAAGATGCGGGCGATGTGGCGGCGCGGGGAAATCGCTGATCTCACCAAGATCGAAACCAAGACGCCGCGCTGGAAGGAACTGGAGAAGCAGTTCAACGAGCTGATCGTCAAGCATCGTGAAGTCCTGGTGAAGAATGAGTTCGACCGCATTTACACGACCGCGGGCGGCACGGGGATGAACGCTTTCACCAGCTCGGACATGACGGCCTATCACATCACGGTGCCGGCGAACAAACTGGAGCTGTGGATGTGGATGGAGTCGGAGCGGATTCTGCGGCCGGTGTTCCGCGAGTTCTACGCCGAGCGCGACGTGGTGTACGAGGAGCGCCGGATGCGCACGGAGTCCACGCCGCTGGGGAAATTTTCCGAGGCCTTCGAGTCGCTGTTCTGGGAATCGCATCCCTACGGCTGGCCCGTCATTGGCTGGCCCTCGGACATTCCCGCGATCTCCAAGGCGCAGGCGGATGAGTTTTACCAGACCTACTACGCGCCGCAGAACATCACGTTGATCCTCATCGGCGACTTCAAGGCGGACGCCGCCGCGCAGCAGGCGGAACGCTATTTCGGCCGCATCCCGCGCGGGAAACAGGAGGCGCCCGATGTCGTCACGCTCGAGGTGAAGCAGGTGGCTGAGAAACGTATGTTCGCCGAGGCCGACGCCAATCCGCAGGTGGACATCTATTGGCATACGGTGGCGTTCGGGCATCGCGACTCGTATCCGCTGGCGGTGCTGGCGCAGGTGCTCTCAACGCACACGGGTCGCCTCTACAAAGGGCTGGTGCTGGGCGCCAAGGTCGCGACGGAGACGTTTGCGTGGAACGCCGCGCAGAAGTGGGCGGGCGTCTTTAACGCGGGCGGCGAAGCCCGTGAGGGCAAAACGCCCGAGGAAGTCGAGAAGGGCATCTACGCCGAACTGGAGCGGCTGAAGACCGAACTCGTCCCGGCCAACGAACTGCAAAAGGTGAAGAATAATTTCGCCGCCGGTGAGTACCGCCGCCTCTCCGCCAATCATCCGATCCTCATGCAGCTCATCCAATACGAGGGCCGCGGCGACTGGCGCGAGATCAACGAGTCCGGCCCGCGCATCCAGGCCGTGACGCCCGCGGACATCCAGCGGGTCGTGCGCGAATATTTCACCAAGGAAAACCGCGCCGTCGGCATCTACACCCGCAAGCCCGGCAAGAGCGGCGCGGACGACGACCTCGCCGGCCTGTCGCCCGAGCAGAAGCCCGTCATCCGCCAGATCACCGGCGCGCTGCAGAAGGAGACGAACGCCGAGAAGCTCGCCGAGCAGTTGAAGAAACTCGAGGAACGCATGGCCAGCGCCGACGCCAAGAACAAGCCTTTCCTCACCATTTACCGGAAGAAACTCCAGGAACGTCTCGCCGAACTGAACAAGAAATGAACCGCCGCGTGTTGTCCGTCCTCCCTGTCCGCGCGTTTGTCCGCGCCGTGACGCCCGCTCTTGCCGCCCTCGCGGTCTTTGCGTTCACCACCGTCGCCCCTGCCGCTGCGGCCGCGGACGCCATTCCCGAGCGGCCCGAGAAGCTCGCCTTCCCGCCGCTCACGTACGAGCCGCCGAATCCGGCGAGCTTCCGCGTGCCGCTGGCGAGCGGGCCGGTCGCCTATGTCGTCCCGTCGCGCGAGCTGCCGCTGGTCAACATCGTGGTGTACGTGCGCGTCGGCGATTACCTCCAACCCATCGGCAAGGAAGGCATCGCCAACCTGACCGGCTACCTGCTCGCGCGCGGCGGCATCAAGAGCCTGACCGCCGAGGCGCTGGAGGAACGCATGGCGTTTCTGGCGGCGAATCTCGGCTCCGGCGTCGCGGATTTGCAGGGCACCGTGAACTTGAACCTGCTCTCCAAAGACCTCGACGAGGGCCTGAAAGTGCTGCGCGAAGTCCTCGCCGAGCCGGCGTTTCAAGAGGACAAAATCACGTTGCGCAAACAGCAGATTCTCCAGGCGATGAAGCAGCGCAATGACGATTCCGCCGACATCGAAGTGCGCGAGCGTCGCTTCCTGACCTACGGCGAAAATTTCTGGGTGAACCGCCATGCCACCGCGGCCTCCGTCGAGTCGCTCACGCGCGCGGACCTGCAGGCGTTTCACAAGAAATGGTTTCATCCCGGCAATTTCGTCGTCGCGGTGAACGGCGACTTTGACCGTGATGCGATGGTCGCGCGCTTGGAGAAACTTTTCGCCGACTGGCCGTATCAGGGAGAAAAATCCCCGCCCGTCCCCGGCGACACGAAGTTCGCGGACCCCGGCCTCTACATCGTGGACAAGGACGTCAACCAAGGCCGCGTCTCGATGATTCTCCCCGGCATCCGCCGCGACAACCCGGACTTCCACGCGACGCAGGTGATGAACGACATTCTCGGCGGCGGCGGTTTCACCTCGCGCATCATGAACCGCGTGCGCTCGGACGAAGGCCTCGCTTACTCCGCGGGCTCGGGGTTTCCGGGCGGCGTTTATTATCCGCTGATCTTCATCGCGGCCTTTCAATCCAAATCCCGCACGGTCGCCTACGCCACGTCCATCGTGCTCGAGGAACTGAAACGCATCGCGAAGGAACCCGTGACCGACGAGGAAATCCAGACCACGGTGAAGTCGATGGTCGAGAGCTTCCCGCGTGCGTTTTCGACCAAGGGCCAGGTGGCCGCGACCTTCGCGCAGGACGAGCTGACCGGACGTTTCGCGACGGAACCCGACTACTGGAAAAACTACCGCAGCAAGATCGCCGGCGTGACCAAGGCCGACATTCAGCGCGTCGCGCAAAAATATCTGCTCCCGGAAAAACTCGTCATCTGCGTCGTCGGCCAGAAAAAAGACATCCTCCTCGGCCATCCCGATCATCCGGTGAAAGTGGACTCACTCGCCGGCAACCGCATCGTCGATGTTCCCCTGCGCGACCCGCTGACGATGAAGCCAGTCACGCCGTGAGCGTTTCCTCGTCAGCCGTTGTGAAAGTGCGTGCAGCTATCCGCCAGCCAACCCCGGCGGGGTTATCCCTGAATAGCCGGGGGTGCGCGAGGCACGAGCGCACCCCCGGAAATGGCAGGATTAATGCCCACCACCCCGGCGGGGTGGTCCCATCCCCCCGAACCGGGGATGGCCTGGGGGCGGGAGAACCCCTCCGGGGTTCCGGAGCGCTGGGGCAGGGTCCGGGGGTGTCGCTCGTTCCTCGCTCCACCCCCGGCTATTCACGGGGAACCCCGCCGGGGTTAACCCGGGAGGTGCCTGCGACAAACGGCTTAACCTATGACGCCGAGAACCGGGGTGGGCACCGTTGTTCGTTGGCAGGGAATCGGCGGCCACGGTGCGGACGGCACAATCTTTCGCCAAGACTGACACCTTCGGATTCCACGCATTGTTAGGCCATGACCATCACGCTCAAATGCCCGCTCTGTGAGCAGAACCTCACGGTCGAAAACCCGATCATCGGCACCGAGCTTCGCTGCCCGTCGTGCGGCAAACTCAACACCGTCACCGAGCGTGACCTGCCCGCCGTCCCCGTCACCGCGCAACTCCCCTTCGAGCCGGAGGTCGCCGCGCCCCCGCCGCTCGCGCCGCAGGTCGCCGTCGAGCCGCTGGCCCCCGACGACGTGAAGCTCGCCCACCGCCTCACCAGCGCGTTCGAGAAAATCACCGCCGAAATTTCCAAGAACATCGTCGGCCAGACCGAGGTCATCGAGCAGATCATCATCGCCATCTTCGCCCGCAGCCATTGCCTCCTGGAGGGCGTCCCCGGCCTCGCCAAGACCTACATGATCAAGAGCCTCTCGGAGGCCATGCACTTCTCCTTTCACCGCGTGCAGTTCACACCCGACCTGATGCCCGCGGACATCACCGGCACCGACGTGATCCAGGAAGACCCCACGACCGGCCGACGCCAGCTCATTTTCCTCAAAGGCCCGATCTTCGCGCAGATGATTCTCGCTGACGAAATCAACCGCTCGCCGCCCAAGACTCAGGCCGCGCTGCTCGAAGCGATGCAGGAACACAGCGTCACCGTCGGCGGCAAAACCTTCCGGCTGGACGAGCCATTCTTCGTGCTCGCCACGCAAAACCCCGTCGAGCAGGAAGGCACCTACCCGCTGCCCGAGGCGCAGAAGGACCGCTTCATGTTTCACGTCAAGGTCGGCTATCCGAATCGCGACGAGGAACGCGAAATCATCCGCCGCACCACCAGCGCCTACGAATCCCGCATCGACCCCGTGATCAGCGGCGAGGAAGTCATCCAGATTCAGCGCATCGTCCGCAAAGTCCCCGTGCCCGATCACGTCACCGACTTCGTGCTCGACCTCGTCCGCCGTAGCCGCCCGGAAGAACCCGACGCGCTGCCCTTCGCCAAGGAACTCATCGCGTGGGGACCCGGCCCCCGCGCGTGCCAGCAGCTCATCCTCGGCGGCAAAGTCCGCGCCATTCTCCGCGGCCGCTTCCACGTCACCATCGACGACATCCAGGCCCTCGCGTATCCGGTCCTGCGCCACCGCATCGTCCCCACCTTCAACGCCGAGGCCGAAGGCGTGCGCGTCGATCAGATCATCAAGCGCATCCTCGACGCCGTGCCGAAGGGGGAGGCGAAGGGGTTGTGAGGCTATGAAACCAACGCCGTCGTTGAACTCGACGGTGGCGTTCGTTGTCGTCGGGCAGGCCTTCGGTGTGGCCTTCGCCTTGTTGGCGCTGCATCTCTCAGCGGATGACGTTCGGATCTACTGGAACGAAGAATGGCTGCCGTCCGAACTATTTCCCGCTTTCTCTCTTTTGATTCTGAGTGCGGACGCTTTTCTAATCGGTCGATGGTTCCTCGTCGCCGCGATGGTGGGGCTTTCGCTTTGGCTGGAACGGAAGCTGATGCTGGGTCTTCCGGTCCTACAAAGCTCCCGAGCGATCAAGGTTTGGACCTACAGCGTGTTGGGAGCGCTCTCCTTGTTTGCGGTGATGTGTCTGGGCTTCGGTCGGTATTCGATTTGGTGATGGGAACAACCCATTGGCGACTGACCTGAGAGCAGCAGATTTCAGCCCTCGCCAATCCGCTCCCGCACCACCGCAGCGTCCCCGCCTTCCACGCCGAGACCGGAGGTGTCCGTGTCGATCAGGGCATCAAGCACATCCTCGACCCAGTGCCGACAGCCGGGGCGAGGGCGGGGCTGAGCGAACCCGAACATCCCAGGTTCTCCGCATGGACTCGGGTTCTGGCCGTCCGCGTTCTGGCCGCGTGCGAGTTGGCGCCGCCATTTTCGGAACGTTCCATCCCTCTTTCCCGTTCATCCGCCCCCGTTCCCACCGCGGGATTTAGCCTCAAGTGCCGGCCGATTCTGCCGAAGTTACTGGCTAATGATTGACCTGCTCGCCGAGCTTACGACCGTGGCGGCCACGAGCGCTTTCAGCACCATGGCCGATTGCGCGCTGACCGCGCAGCCCGCCGCCGCCGTCGCCCTCAATGGGGAACGGTGCGTCACCAGTTCGGTGCGCTACAGCGGCCCGGTCTCCGGCGTGCTGCATCTGCACGCGCCCGGCGGCCTCGCCCGCCAGATCAGTGCCACGCTGCTGCACCAATCCAGCACGGACGACGTGCCGGATGAACTGGTCGCCGACACGATGGGTGAGTTCACGAACATGGTGATCGCCAAAATCCAATCGCGCCTGACCGACCGCGGCACGCCGTGTGTCATTACGCCGCCGGACCTCGAGTGGCACCCGCACTTCACCCCGCGCGGCACGCCGGGGCCGCGGTGTCGCACGCTGCCGTTCGCCTGTAAACACGGGCAGTTGGTCATCGAACTCCTGCTCACCTGAACGCCGAAACTCCCTCCCCTTTATGCCGCCCAAAATTCTCACCGTAGATGACAGCAAGACGATCCGCATGATCGTCACCAAGGCCTTCAAGCCCTACGATTGCGCCGTGCTCGAAGCCGGCAACGGCCTCGAGGGCTACGCGCTGGCCGCCAAGGAAAAACCGGACCTCATCATTCTCGACATCACCATGCCCGTGCTGGACGGCTACGGGATGCTCAACCGCCTCCGCGCCGACCGCGAGCTGAAGCAGATCCCCGTCATCATGCTCACCGCCGAGGTCGGCCGCGACAACGTGATCAAGGTCGCCAAGCAGGGCGTGCGGGATTACGTGGTGAAGCCGTTCAAGGAAGACCTGATCGTCGAGCGCGTCGGCCGGGTGATCGAACTCAAGCTCCGCAGCGCCGCCACCGCCCGCGCCCGCAACTACGATGCACCGCTCAAGCTGGTCGTACTCGACGACAAGCCCGCCATCGCCGAGCAAATCCGCGCCGGCGTGGCCGACGCGGGCTGGGAGATTCTCCCCAAGGCCGTGCCCGCCGAGGTGCTGGAACTCTGCCAGCAGCAGCCTGTCGATGCCGTGCTGGTGAGCCTCGCCCTGCCCGAAGACGCCGCGTTCACCACCTTCGAAGCACTGCGCGGCAACCCGCAGACCCGCGCGCTGCCCGTCTTCGGATTGAGCGTGAAAACCGCCGCGGACGAGCAGGCCCGCGCGGCGCATCTGGGCTTCACCGCGGTGATCAACAAGCCGATCGACCTGGATGATTTGAAGTTCAAAATCGCGCGCGCCCTCAACCTCGACACGTCGCCCAAATTCTTCCGCGAGCAAAAGGACGCACTCATCCTCACGATCCCCGCCGGCTTCAACGCCAGCATCGCCAACGAAATCTCCTGCCTGCTCAAGACCAAGGTCGCCGCTTCGGTGGACGCCGGGATCAACAAGCTGGTGCTGGACCTCAGTCAGGCCCGCGCCGTTGATGTCACGCTCATCCGGCTGGCCATCGAGGCGGCCCAGTGGTGCGTCCGCCTCTCCCTCAAACAACGCGTTGTCGGCTCTGCCAACCTCATCAAGGACTGCAAGAATTATGAAGAAGCCAAGGACTGGCGGTTTGTCGCTTCTCTCGACGAGGCCCTCACCGCCGCTGACGGCAAGGAGCCGGCACCCGCCGCCGCCGCCCCCGCCCCTGCCCCTGCCGGCACCGCCCCCGTTCCCGAGTCTGCGCCGGCACCCGCGCCGGAGGCCATCGCCGCCTGAAGTCGTGCTGCGATTCGTCGCCACGCTTGCGCTTGCGCTCGCGCCCGCCGCCCACGGTGCGCCGGACTATCTGCCGCGCCTCGGCCCGGCCCCGCTCCGCCTCGCCATCGCTGCGCCCGCTCCTGCGGTCGTCGCCGCGTTGCCCCCGCTGCCGCCGCCGCCGGTCGAACCCGACATCCCGATCCAACCGCCGCCGCCGCTGACCAGCACCCGCGTGGACAGCGCGAATCCGCCGGTCTCGTTCGGCCCGCTCGAGGAATTCGGCCCGCCCGCGCCGACCGCCACGCCCGCGCGGCCGACCCCCGCTGCCGCGCGGCCGGACATGTCCCAGATGCTGCTGCAATTTTTCGCCAACCCCGCCACCAACGCGGCTCCCAACGCGATCGTGACGCCGCTCGGCTTCACGCCGCCGGTGTCCGCCGCGCCGGCTTCGAGTCGCGCCGTCTTCGAGCGCACGCCGTAACGCTGCCACCATTTCACCACGATCATGCACTCCCACCTTTCACCGCCACGACCGTCGTTCCGCCACCGCCCGGGTGCTCATTTCGTCGGCCGCTTCCTCGTCGCCACGGGCGTCCTCGCGCTCGCGCTGCTGCCGCCGGTGGCCCGCAGCGCCGACTCGCCTCGCATTCCGAAACGCTCGCTCTTCGCTCCGCCACCCAAACCGCCGATCCCGGAAGACACCCCCGCACCCGCGCCGGCTGAAATCGCCAATCCCGCTCCTCCGCCAAAAGCAGAGATTCCGCTTTCAGCGCCGCCCGCGGTCCCGCTGAAAGCTCCAATCGCAAATCCCCCGGCACCCGGCGCCGCGTCTCCCGCCCCGCTCGCACCGCCGCCCGCGCCGGTGCCCGCGCCCGCGGTCACAGCCAAGCCCGCCCCGCTGCCGCCGCTTGACTCGATCCCGACCCTCTCTACCGCGCCGCCGATCTCGACCGCACCCGCCGGGGCCCGGCAGTCGCTCCCGCCTCCGCCACCGGAGCCAGTCGCGCCGCTGCCTGCCACCTTCGCGCCGTTGCCCGCGCTGACGCCGCTGCCCACGTCGAACGAACCCATCCTCCCGGAAAAAGTCGTCCCCGTTCCGCAAGCAGCCGCGCCTGCCATCGCCCCCTCCCCGGCAGTTCGGCAGGCCCCGTCGGTCCCCTCCGCTCCGCTCACCGTCGCCGCGCTCGCCGCTCCCCCGTCCGCAGCGCCCGCGTCCGCGCCATCCGCACGTCCATCGGCCCCGCCCGCCGCCGCGTCTGCCGCTCCCGTCGCCGCAATCCCGCGCGGCGGCCTCGCACCGGTGCCCAACGACCACGCCAGCACCGCCGCCCCGCCCGTCTTACCTGCTCCAAAAATCCCCGCACCGAGCACCGCCGCCGCGCCCCTCACGGCAACGCCCGCCGTCATTGATCACGCCACTTCGGCCGCCGCTCCTCCCCTCGTCGCCAAGGCCGACACCCACGGCAAACCGGCCGCCCCCAGCGCGCCTTCCGCTCCGCCAACCGCCGCCCCCACCAGCCCCTTCGCCCAATCCCCCGGCCATCTGACCTCCACCGTGCCCGACGATTACGATTTCAAAATCAGAGCTGCGACCGACAGCAACAACGTCCCCTTTCACCTCGAAGCCCTCGTCAAATCCTCGACCAACCTCGTCTCGAAAGCCGACCCGCTGCGGCAATCGCTCAAACAGCGACAACTCGCCGAATATCAGACCCAGCTCGATCTCGCCCGGCAGTGCCGCCGCGAAAAAAACCTTTCCCGCGCCATCACCCTCCTCATCGAACTGGTCGAGGGCGACGCCCCCGCCGGCTTCAAACGCCCCGCCCTTTACGAGCTGGCCCTCGCCCATCACGAGGACCGCCACCTCGTCCGCGCCCAGCAGATTCTCGCCCAGTATCTCAAGCTCTACGACGACGATCCGATGACGCCGGAAATCTTCCTGCGCCAGGGCCTGATCTTTCGCGAGATGGGGGTCGCGACGCTCGCCATCGGCAAGTTTTACGCGGTGATGACCAGCGCGCTGAACCTCCAGCAGGACAAGATCGACTACTACAAAACGCTCGTCCTCCACGCGCAGACCGAGATCGCCGACACCTATTTTCAGCAGGCCAGCTTCACCCAGGCCGCCGACTTTTATCAGCGCCTGCTCAAGCTCTCCGGCACCGAACTCAACCGTCCGCAGATTCAGTTCAAACTCATCCGCTGCCTCGCGCAGCTCGACCGCCATCTCGAGGCCATCGGCCAGGGCAAAGCCCTGGTCAACCGCCATCCCGACGCGCCCGAAGTGCCCGAGACCCGCTACCAGATTGCGATGTCGCTCAAGGCCCTCAACCGCAACAGCGAGGCCCTCCAGGAAGTGCTCGCCCTGCTGCAAACCCAGCAGTCCGTCGCCGCCAAAGATCCCGCCAACTGGGCCTACTGGCAGCAGCGCACGGGCAACGAAATCGCCAACCATTTCTACAAGGAAAACGACAACCTCAACGCCCTCGTCATCTACCAGAACCTCGCGCAGATTTCCCCCGCCGCCGCCTGGCAACTGCCCGCGTGGTACCAGACCGCCCTCGTGTACGAACGGCTCCGCCAACCGCAGCAGGCCCTCGAGACCTACGCCCGCATTCTCGCGCGCACCGCCGAGGCCAACCCGAAGACCAACCCCGGCCTCGCCGCCGTCGTGGACATGGCCCGCTGGCGCAAAGATTACCTCACCTGGCACGGCGTGGCCGACACTCGCAGCGCCAGTCTGCGCGCCCCGGCGATCGTCGTCCGCCCCTTGCCGACCGAGCCGATCTCCGTCGCGACGATCGCACCCGCCGACCCGCTGGCGCCCCTGACCGCGCCCACGTTCACGCCCATCGGCTCCCCGGGGACCGCCCCCGCTCCCGCTCCCGCCCCCGCCCCCAGCCCCAGCCCCAGCCCCGCTCCCGCACCCAAAAACAACCCACCTCCCGCCGTCCAAAAATGAACCCGCCTCCCACCGACATCACCACCCTCCTCCGCCAGCATCTCGATCTCTGCCAGGAAGTCCTCCTCGTCATCGAGCAGGAAGGCCAGGCGCTGCGCCAGGACCCCGTCCCGCCGCTCGCTGCGTTGCAGAAAACCAAAAAAGACTTGCTTCCCCGGTTGAACGAATCCCTAGATGCCATCCGCCGACAACGTGTGCAATGGCAGGCCGCCAGCCCCGCCGAACGCGCCCGTCATACGGACGCTCCAGCGCTGCTGCAACGGACCCAAGACCTGGTCATGAAGATCATTGTTTTGGATCGCGGGAACGAGCAGGCCCTGCTCCGCCGCGGGATGATCCCCGTGCGCGAACTGCCCGCCGCCAACCGCCAGCGTCCGCACTACGTCGCCGGGTTGTACCAGCGCTCCCGGGTTTGACCCCGGCGCTCCGGAAACCGAGCCCCCCGCTCACAGGCCCGACAACGAATGCCGATTGAAAAAATCGTCGTCCTCGAGGACGACCTAATCGTACGTAAAAATCTCGAACAGCAGTTGCGCTCCCGCCGCTACGACGTCGCGGCGGTTTCCACGATTGCCGCCGCCCAAGAGTGCCTCGACCGCGACACCTTCGACCTCATGTTCGTCGATGTCCGCCTTCCCGACGGCGAGGGCACCGAACTCCTCCGCCAGCTTCAGCAGCGGCCCCAGCGGCCCATCGTCGTGATGATGACCGGCCACAGCTCGGTCCAGTCCGCCGTCGAGTGCATGCAGAACGGGGCCTTTGACTACCTGATCAAGCCCTTCTCCGCGGACCAGCTCGATGTCACGCTCAAGAAGGCGGAAAGCTTCAACCAGCTCGTCAAGGTCAACCAGTTCCTCAACCGCGACGGCGGTGGCGACGACGGCCAGTCCCTGCTCGGCAACAGCCCCCCGATGAAGGAATTGCGCGAGCTGATCCGCAAAGTCGCCCGTACCGAGGCCACCGTCCTCATCCAGGGCGAAAGCGGCACCGGCAAGGAACTCGTCGCCCGCGAAATATTCCGCAACAGCCCGCGGATCAATGCCCCCTTCATCAAGGTCAACTGCGCCGCCGTCCCCGAGGAACTCATCGAGAGCGAATTCTTCGGCCACGAAAAAGGCTCCTTCACCGGCGCGGGGACCAAGCGCGAGGGCCGCTTCGAACTGGCCCACAGCGGCACCATTCTCCTCGACGAAATCAGCGAAATCTCCCCCAAGGTCCAGGCCAAGCTCCTGCGCGTCCTGCAGGAACGCGAACTCGAACGCGTCGGCGGCAGCCGCACCATCAAGGTCGATGTCCGCGTCGTCGCCACCACCAACCGCCACCTCGAGCTGGCCGTCGAGCGCAAGGAATTCCGCCAGGACCTCTTCTTCCGCCTCAACGTCGTCCCCATCATCGTCGCCCCGCTGCGCGAGCGGCAGTCTGACATCCTGCTGCTGGCCGAAAAATTCCAGCAGCGCTTCTCCCGCAAACACGGCCTCCGCACCCTCGGCATCGCGCCCGAATGCCGCGACGCCCTCCAGTCCCACTCCTGGCCCGGCAACGTCCGCGAACTCCAGAACGTCATCGAGCGCGCCGTCATTTTCTGCGGGGACGACGATTCGCTCCGCCTCGAGCACCTCGGGCTCCCCGCCGCCGCCAAAGCCGTGCCGGTCAACCTTCCCCCGCTCGCCGCCCCGCCCTCCGTTGCCGTCCCCGCCGCCCCCCCCCTCAGCGAGCCGGTCCGCACGCTCACCCTGGCCGAAATGGAGAAGCAGCAAATCCTCCACGTCCTCGCCAAAAACCAGGGCAACCGCACGCTCACCGCCAAGCTCCTCGACATCAGCGTCCGCACCCTCCGCAACAAACTCAACGAATATGGCGTCGCCGGCAAAGACACCGACACCGACGACGGAGAAAGCCCCAAACAGCTCGACTTCGCCTCCGCCTCGGCGTCCGCGTAGGAGCCGCCGGCCGGGGCGCGGACGCCGTGCCCGCGAGACCAACTCCCGCACCAGCGAAGACTCTCCCTGCACCCAACTGCAACCGCGGAGGGGGCGCTTGGCGGTCCGCTGGCACGAGCCGATAACGGGCGCATGAACCGTGGATTAATTAGACAACAGTTGGTCGGGCAGGGTCCGTTCCTCATCCGCACTTCCGATGGCAAGGAGTTTCCCGTGCTCCATCCCGAGTTCGTCTTGATTGGGCGGCACAACATCGTCATCGAGGACGCCAAGGATTTGCTCGACATCATTGATCCCCTCCACGTTGTCTCCATCCAGCCCGGCACCCGCCGCAAGGCCCACAAAGTCGCCGCGTAATGCCCCTGAGGGAATGCGGCTGCGACCGCGGACGGAATGGAAGAAGGCACCGTTCTCGTCCCGCAGGGACACCGCAGGAAATTAGCCGGGGGCAAGGTCGCGCCAGCGGCCGCAGCCCCCGGTTACGTATTGCCGTCGCTCCGTGCCCCAGCGGGGCATCGAAGAATCCGGCGTGGAACCCCGAGACGTTCGCCTACGACTCCCCAAAACGCGGCCCGAAATCTTTCTCCGATGCCCCTCCGGGGCAATGCAATCATCCCGCGATTTCCGGGGGCCGCGTCCGCTGCCGCGGCCTTGCCCCCGGCTAATTTCCGTTGGCGTCCCTCCGGGACGGACCGATTTGCCGCCGCTTCCTCGGCCATCGTGCTGCCAGACTCGGATTACACATTTTCTCCCGGCCTCCTCGGAGCATCTCCAGCTTCTCCCCGTCTAACCCCGCATGAAACGCTCGTTCCTCCTCGCGCTCGCCCTGCTCACGCTCCCGCTCGTCAGCTTTTCCGCCGGCATCATCATCATTCACGAAGGTCCGCACTGGGGGCCGCCGTCGCCGCCGATCATCATTCCGCCGCACCCGCCTCGTCCACCGCGCCCGCCGTGGCCGCCCATGCCGCCGCCGCACCCGGTGTTCGCGCCGCTCGAGGTCACGTATCACAAGGTCCATGTCCGCATCACCGACCAGGTCGCGGTCACGACGGTGGATCAGGAGTTCTACAATCCCAACCCGCGCCAGCTCGAGGGCACCTTCCTCTTCCCCGTGCCCAAGGGCGCGCAGCTCGACAAGTTCACGATGGAAATCGGCGGCAAACCCGTGGCCGCCGAACTGCTCAACGCCGACAAAGCCCGCAAGATTTACGAGGACATCGTGCGCTCGATGAAAGACCCCGCGTTGCTGGAATATTCGGGCCGCGATCTCTTCAAGGTCCGCATCTTCCCCATCGAAGCCCACGGCCGAAAACGCCTCACGCTCGCCTACACGCAGCTCCTCAAGTCCGACTCCGGCCTGCTCGGCTACACCTATCCGATGAACACCGAGAAATACTCCGCGCGCCCGATCAAGACCGTCAGCCTCAAGGTCGAGATCGAATCTCCGCGCCCGCTCAAGACGCTCTATTCGCCAAGCCACAACGCCGAGATCCGCCGCAGCGGCGAGCGCCGCGCCGTCCTCGGCTACGAGGCCAGCGAGGTGCGCGCCGACCGCGATTTTCAGGTGCTCTTCAGCTACGGCACCGAGGATGTCGGCGCGAGCCTCCTCACGCACCGCACTGCGGCGGGCGACGGTTTTTTCCTGCTGCTCGCCTCGCCGGGCGTGACGGCGAAGGAAGACAAGGTCGTGAAAAAAGACGTGACGTTCGTGCTCGACACCTCCGGCTCGATGGCCGGCGCGAAGCTCGAACAGGCCAAGAAGGCCCTCGCCTTCTGCGTCGAGAATCTCAACGACACGGACCGCTTCGAGATCATCCGGTTCGCGACCGACACCGAGCCGCTCTTCGACAAGCTCACCGAGGTCACGCCCGCCACCCGCAAACGCGCGCAGGAATTTGTCCGCAACCTCAAGCCCACCGGCGGCACGGCCATTGACGACGCGTTGAAGAAAGCCCTGAGCCTGCGCCCCGACAAAGGCGACCGGCCGTTCGTCGTGATCTTCCTCACCGACGGCCTGCCCACCGTGGGCGTGGTGGATGCGGAAATCATTCTCGCCAACGCCAAGCGCGCCAGCGGCGGCAGCACGCGCGTCTTTTGCTTCGGCATCGGCAACGACGTGAACACGCACCTCCTCGACAACCTCAGCGACGCCACGCGCGCCTTCAGCACCTACGTCCTGCCCGAGGAAGACATCGAAGTGAAAGTCTCGAACTTCTACACCAAGATCAATGAGCCGGTGCTCTCCAGCCCGAAGCTCACGTTCCCCGCCGCCATCCGCGCCACCAAGCTCTACCCCGCGCCCGTGTCCGATTTGTTCAAAGGCGAGCAACTCATCCTCGCCGGCCGCTACGAGGGCAAAGGCGACGGCAAACTCGTGCTCGAAGGCACTGTCAACGGCGAGACGCGCAAATACACCTACGACGTGAAGTTTCCCGCCGACGCCGCGGACAACGATTTCATCCCGCGCCTGTGGGCCACGCGCCGCGTCGGCTATCTGCTCGATGAAATCCGCCTGCGCGGCGAGAGCAAGGAGTTGAAGGACGAAGTCACCGACCTCGCGCGGCAATACGGCATCGTCACGCCTTACACGGCCTTTCTCATTCTCGAAGACGAAGACCGCCGCAACATCCCGCGCCACTCGCAAAGCCTGCCCACGCTCCAGCAGGACGCCCCGGGCCGCCGCGAAATGGCCAAGGCCTACGAGTCACTCCGCAAGGACAAGGACGGTGCCGCCGCCGTGGCCGGCGCACGCGCGGGCTATCAACTGAAGGCCGCGCAATCCGCCGCCGATGGCATCGCGCAAGGGCAGCTTGAAGCCAACCGCGCCCTGGCCCCGATGACCGGACCACCAAGCGCGACCTCGGCGACGCGATTCTTCTCCCAAGCCCGCCCGACGCCGAGCCTCGGCGCGCCCCCCTCCGGCGTGGTCGTGACCACCGCGCCCGTCGCCGCGCCCGTCGCCCAGCAGGCCGCGCCCCTCTCGCAATTCGTCCGCGGCAAGACCTTCTATCAAAACGAAAATCAATGGATCGACGCCGAGGTCCAGAAGCTCACCGCACCCAAGCCCGTGCGCGTGCAATTCAACTCGACGGAATATTTCGACCTCGCGCGCCGCAGCCCCGAGACCCTCGCCTGGCTCGCGCTCGGCTCGCGCGTCCAGTTCGTCCTCGCCGGCACGCTCTACGAAATCTACGAGTGATCTCGGGCGGAACGATCACATGATCGGAAACCGCGCCGTCAGGGCTGCCGGTCAATCGAGTGTGGTGCGGGCGTCCCACAGCCGAACCCCGGCGGGGTTCACGGTGAATAGCCGGGGGTGGAGCGAGGCACGAGCGACACCCCCGGACCGCCGCCGTCGTGCTCCCGAACCCCGGAGGGGTTCTCCCGACCCCAGGCCGTTCACGCCTCAGTGGATGGGGCCACCCCGCCGGGGTGGCGGACATCACGACCGCCGTTTCCGGGGGTGCGCTCGTGCCTCGCGCACCCCCGGCTATTCACGGCGAACCCCTCCGGGGTTGGGCCGGCGGATCCCCGCACAGAATTCCGCAACGACCGATGCCGCGGAGCTTGGTCCTTGTGCCCTTCCCTTGAGCTTTGAGCTTTATGCTTGGAGCTTTTCCGCGCCGCCTACCGCAGATAATCCATCAACGACTGCTTGAAGACGGTCGCGCCGCTCTGGAGCGCGACCTGATAGGCGTTCTGGGTCTGGTTCAATTGCACCAAGGTCGTCGCGAGGTCGGCATCGACTTCGTTGGAGGTCAGGCCGGCCACCGAGGTCTCGCGCTGCTTGAGGATCGCGCCTTCGGTCTCGAGGCGGGATTGCAGCGCGGCGTTGGTGCCGAGGTTAAAGACAAGGTTGTCCTCGTCCTTGCCGAGCGCGGCGCGGTCGGTTGCGGCCACGGCGGCGGTGTCGCCCGCGAGGAGATGATTCTGGAGCGAGATGAGGTGGTTGAACAAATCCGCGCCCATGCGCGGGTCGGCGATCAGGCCGTGCGCGCCGGTGCCGCTGCTGTTCGCGCCGGGCACCTGGGTGGATACGGTGACGCCCTCGGAGACTTCATGCTCGGCCAGCGTTTCGTTGCCCTGGTAGGTCACGCTGGTGACAACGCCGTTGGAGTCGGTGGCGAGCACGAACGGCGGCTGATCGGTCTTGGTGCCGGCGAAGAGGAAATCGCCACGGTTCTTGGTGTTGGCCACGTTCACCGCGGTCTTGAGCAACTGCGTGATCTCGTTGGCGTACACGCGCAATTCCTGCGGGGACTTCAGGCCGTCGGCGAGCGTCGCGATTTCACCGGCGCGATCGGCGATGGACTTGAGGGAGCTGATGGCCGTGAAGGACGCGGTGCCGAGTTCCTTCTGGCGGATGATGTTCTGCTGGTATTGGCCGATTTTCTCGCTCTCGGCCTGGAGATCGAGCGTGCGGCGGACGGCGGAGGGATCGTCCTCGGGATTCTGAATGCGCTGGCCGGTGGCGGCCTGAGTTTGCAACTGGCGCTGGCGGACGCTCAGGTTGTTGAGCTGGTCGATCAGCGAGGTGGGGAGGGAGTTGGCGGTGACGCGCATGGTTGGTTCCCGGTGGATGGGTCATCAGCCGTTGCCGAGGCCGATGGCGGTTTGGAGCATGCTGTCGATGATGTTGATGATGCGCGCGGAGGCCTGGTAGGCGTGCTGGAATTTCATCATGTCGGTCATTTCCTCATCGAGGGACACGCCGCTTACGGACTCGCGTTGCGCGCCCAGCATTTTTTGCACGACCGACTGGTTGGCGACCAGGCTGTTCACCGAGGCGAGGGCCTGGCCGAGGTCGCCGACAGTTTTGGAGTACTGCTGGGAGACGGTCTGGTTGCCGAGGCTGGCCACTTTTTTGTCGGCGAGCTGGGCGAGGGCGAGGGCGACCCGGTTGTCGCCCGCCGCACCGGCGACCGCGGCGGCCTGGATGGACGCCGGGCTGGTTTTGACGGTGGCGGTGACGGCGAGCGTGGCGGCGGTGGTGCCGGTGAAGAAGTTTTGTCCGGTGCTGCCGTCCAGGCCGAAGCCGGTGCTGTAAATCGCGTTGACCTCGGTGGCCAGACCCGCAGCCAGGTCATCGAGTCCCGTCTGGAGCGCGGCCAGGCCGGTGTCGCGGGCGTCAATGGTGCCCTGCAGGCGGCCGCCATTCGGGGTCACGGCCACCCCGCCGGTGACGGTGCGGACGAGCCTCTGGCCGCCGCCCGCGTCGTAGGTTTCGAGCGTGTCCAAAACCGTGTCGCCGGAGACGAGCGTCACGCCGCCGACCTCGAGGTCGAGGCTGTTTCTGGCGTTGGTGCTGATGGTGGTTTTGGTGAGCGTGGAGAGGGCTTCGATTTTCTGCTGCCGCAGGTCGCGCAGATCGTTGGCGGCGCCGGAGCTGCCAGATTCCAGATCGAGAATCCGGCCGTTGAGTCCGGCGATTTCGGCCAGGGTGGTGTTGACCTTGGCGACATCCGACTGGAGTGAGCTGTCAAGCGTTGTGCGCGTGCTGCTGAGGCGGGCGGCGGTTTGATTGAGCTGCGCGGTGAAGTCCTGCGCCTTGGCGGCGAGGACCTGGCGTTGCGACAGCGAGGTGGGATCGGTGGCCAGCCCTTGAAAGCCCTTGAACAATTCGGCGAGCCGCGTGGCGAGGCCGTTTTGTCCGGTGACGCCGCCGGCGGCCGCGGCGCCGTTGGCTCCGGCGGCCCCGGTGTTGACGTCCTGGCCGAGGCCGGCCTGGGCGTATTGCAGGCCCTGCTGTTCGGCGTCGAGCGCGCCGCGGACGCTGGTTTCAACGCGAATCTGCTCGTCGAGGAGGGTGTCGCGAATCTGCGTGATCGCGGTGACATCCGCGCCGGTGCCCTGCGCGCCGAGCCGCGAATCCTTCAGCGGCGATGAAGTTTGGAGCGTGACGCGCTGGCGGGCGTAGGCGGGGTTGTTGACGTTGGCCAGATTGTGCCCGGCGACCTCCATGCCCTGCGAATTGGCCTGGAGGGCGCGGGCCGCCATGTCGAGATTGCCGAAAAGTCCGAGCATAAATTCGCGCGGTTCAGCCGACCGCTTCGTAGAGCGGCCGCGGCTGGGCGGGGGGCGGCGACTTCTTTCCGTAGCCGTTGTACACGAGCGGATCGCGGCTGGGGAAGAGCGTGTTGACGACCCGCTGCATTAGGTCCACCGAGCGGCTGAGCAGGAGATGGTTTTGGCGGACGCGCTGCTGGACGCGCGCGAGCAGGCGGTTGTTTTCCTCGACCAACGCCTGCACGAGCGGCCGGTAGTCCGGCGGCAGATCGCCGAGCAACTGGTTGAAGGTGGTCTCGGCGGGCCGCAGAAGCGCGCCGGCCAGCGTCTGCCGGCAGGTTTCGCGCGCGGCGCGTACGTCGGTGAGGACGACGCCCTGCGCCTCGATGCGCGCGACGAGCTGGTAGAGATCCTCGGCGGCGCGGGCGAGGATGAGTTCCTGCTGTTGATCGAGCAGGGCGAGCATTTCGCCGTACTGCTGCAGTTCGTGGCGCAGGGCGGCGATGAGGGATTGGAGATGTTTAATCATGGAGCGCAGAGAAGGCCGGCGGGCGCAGCGCGGACGCGGCGGCGGCGGCAGTGGCAACGGAGGCTTTGAGATCAAGCTGGCGGTCGAGCTGGGTCTGGAGCGAGCTGGCCAGTCCGAACGCGCCGGTCTGACCGAGCGTGCTGGCGAGGTGGAAATTGACCATGTCCTGGTAGTTCTCCTTGCCGCTGTTGCCCGGCGTGTCCCTGGACTTGAGCAGCGGCTGCCGGGCCTGTTCGAGAATCTTACGCAGGAACATGGTCTCGAATTCGCGGCAGGCGGTGCCGAGTTTTTCCGGCGTGCTCAGGCCGGCGGGCCGGTCGAAGCCATCGCCCGGCAGGCCCATGAGACTGGGCGGGGCAAGCGTGGCGATGGGGAGGGAGTGGAGGTTCATGGCGAATTCCGGTGAAGGATTTTTCCGGGGAGGCGGAGCGCGGCCTTCCGGCCGCTTCCGCGTGTGACAGTCCAGGGTGGTTCGAACGCACTGTTCCCGCAGCAACCTGAAGCGGCGTAAACGCCGCGCTTCGACTGCGCACGGCGGTTTGGTTGCATGGTGGCGTGGGAAAGCGGGTTCATATCAACGCAGCAACAGTTCCGCGTGGAGCGCGCCGGCCTGCTTCATCGCGAGGAAAATGGACATCATGTCGCGGGGCGTGACGCCGAGGGAATTCATGGCGGCGGCGACCTTCTCGACGGTCGGCAGTTCGGGCAGGGCCACGAGCGAGGACTTTTGCTCGTTCACCTTGGTGTCGGTGCGCGGCGTGATGGCGGTGGTGCCCGAACTCAATGGCGCGGGCTGCGAGACATCGAGCGTCGAGGCGATGCTGATGGTGAGGTTGCCGTGCGAAACCGCGCAGCTCGAGATGCGCACGCGGGCCGTGGCCACGATGGTGCCGGTGCGCTCGTTGATGATGATGCGCGCCGGAATGTCGGGCTGCACCTCGATGGCCTCGATGAGCGCGATGAAGGTGACGAGATCGTCATCGCGCCCCGCCGGGAGGGAAACGCGGACGGTGGTGGAATCAATCGACTTGGAGCTGCCGGGGAATTTTCCGTTGATCGCCTCGGCCATGCGCGCCGACGACGTGAAGTCCGGCTCGCGCAGCAGCAGTTCGAGGCGGCGCTCCTGCACGAGCTGCGTGGGGATTTCCTGCTCGACCAGCGCGCCGCCGACGATCTGGCCGACGGTCGGATGATTCTTCTGCACGGAGGCGCCGCCGCCGCCCTCGGCCCCGCCCGAGATGCCGCCGACGGTGATCGGTCCCTGCGCCACGGCGTACACCTTGCCGTCCGCGCCCATGAGCGGGCTTTGCAGCAGGACGCCGCCTTGCAGCGATTTGGCATCGCCGAACGAGGAGACGACGACATCGATTTTCGCGCCGGATTTTTTGAACGCGGGGATTTGCGCGGTGATCATCACGGCGGCGACGTTCTTGGCGGTGAGCGCGACCGGGGGGACGTTGACGCCGTAGCGTTGCAGGAGGTTGGCCAGCGACTGAAGCGTGTAGGCAGGGTTCTTGTCACCGTCACCCGCCAGGCCGACGACCAGGCCGTAGCCGACCAACTGGTTCTCGCGGGCACCGGCGACCATCGCGATGTCCTTCACGCGCGAGCCGGCGACGCCGGGCAGGGTGCCGGCGAGCAGCAGTGCGAAAACCCAGGCCGGCGTGGAGAAAAAGCGCGCGTGCATGATTCAAAAGGGGCTGACTTTGTCCCACACGCGGGTGAACCAGCCGCGCTTCTGCGAATCGCTGACGCCGCCTTTGGAGACGAACTTGATGGTCGCGTCGGCGATGTTGTAGCTGAGGACGGTGTTCGCCGTGGTGACATCCTCGGCGCGCACGGTGCCGCGCAGAATGGCTTCCTGGGTCTCGCCGCTGAAGGACGTCTCGCGCCGGCCTTCGATGACGAGATTGTGGTTGGGCAGCACCTCGATGACCCGCACGGCGACGCGCGTGTTGATGCTCTCCGAGTTGTTGATCGAGCCGCCGCCGTCGAAGTCCTTCGCACCCGAGAGTTTCAAGGCCGGATACTTCCCGCCCTTGGTCAGCAGGCCGCTGGCGGAGGGACCATAGAGAAAGCTGGAGATGTTGTAGTCGGCGCTGCTCTTGCGCGCGGTCTTGGTGTTGTTCTGCTTCGTCGCCGTGTTGTTCTCCTGCACGATGATCGTGATGATGTCGCCGACGCTGCGGCCGCGCCGGTCGGCGAACATCGAGTGCGGCTGGTCGGTCTTCCACAGCGATTGCGCGTGGACGTCGAGCGGGGCGGCGAGGCCGGTGAGGGCGACGGTGACGGCGACGCCGAGGACGCGCGCGAGCCCGGATTTACAGGGTGACGAGGATGGTTTGTTCATTGCGGACCTTGCCGTGAAACTCACGTTTGGTTTGGAGATTGCGGATGCGGATGGTCTGCCCGGGGATGCCGTCCTCGAGCACTTCGACCTTGATCGACACGCTGAGCGCGCCGTCCTGGACGATGGCTTCGGCGACGCTGCCGCGCAGCACGACGGGGCGGACGCGCACCGAACGCACGCCGAGCGGCTGGCCCGCGGCCACGAACTCGGCGAGTTCCAGCGTGTCGTCCTCGGTGGTGATCGCGCCGAGCGGCTCGCGCAGGGCGAGGACATCGCGGCGCTCCGGCACGAGGTCGGCGTCGCGCAGCTTGGTCCCGCGCTTGAGCTGCGAGCGGGCGATGAGGACGTCCCGCATGATTTTCGCCTGCAAAAACAACTGCCAGCTCGCGACGGCTTCCTGCGTCGTGCGGAGTTCAAACCGGACGATGAAACTGGCGCTCACGCCGCTGGTGGGCAGGTCGAGGATGCGCAGGGTGAAGGGATCGTCGGGGATGTTGACGGGCGTCCAGGGGCGGACGAAGCGGAGTTCCAGCTCGCCGCGGTCCTTCACGAATTCGCGCTGGAGCGTGTCGGTGAGGTGCTGCTTGAGTTCGGTTTCGTCGAGCGCGCGGAGGCGGCGGGTGATGCGCACCTGCGGCGCGCCGGACCAGGAGCTGGTGGCGAGTTCGGGCGCGTTGCGGGCGAGCCACTCGGTCACCTGGGCGCGGGAGTAGGTCACGGTTTGCGCCAGCGCCGGCGCGGCGGCGAGGCGGATTTGCGGGATGAGGACCGGCGGATTGGCGGCGGGATTTCCCGCGACCAGGTGGTGCAGAAAAATGCCCGTGCCATCGACCTGGGCGACGGGCAGCAGTTCGAGCGTGGCGACGGCGACCGCGCCGGGAGTGCTTGGAGCGCGCTCCGCGGCGAGGGCGCCGGCCGCCAGCCACAAGCAGCAAAAGCCAACGGCGCCGAGCAGTAACGCCCGACGCCAGGGAGACACCACCTGGAAACCCCCGAGCCGGCAGGCTGGGACGTGCGGGCTCCGCAGGTGGCAAAGGGAGGGTGAATTTTCCGAACCGAGGGGAATTCCGTTGCCGTCGTGAAACGCGGCGGAGCGCCGAGCATTGCTCGGCCTTGAGCGGTTTGCGTCCCTCGTGCCGAGCAATGCTCGGCGCTCCAGTTTATCGCAAGGCGTTTTCATCAGCGGCGGAGGTTGTTGCCCTGTTGCATCATTTCATCCGCGGCCTGGACGGCCTTGGAGTTAATTTCATACGCGCGCTGGGCGACCATCATGTTCACCATTTCCTCCACGACCTTCACGTTGGAGAGTTCGAGATAGCCCTGCTGCACTTCGCCGAAACCATTCTCGCCGGGGTTGCCGTTTTCCGGCGTGCCCGACGCGGTGGTCTCGCGATAGAGATTGCGCCCGACGCTCTCGAGGCCGGAGGGATTGGCGAAGCGCACGGTCTGGATGCGGAAGTTGGTGTTGCCGTTGGCGCCCTTGAGCGTCACCTCGCCATTGGGCGCGATGGAGATTCCGGACGTGCCGGCCGGGATCGGCTGGAAGCCACCCTGCAGCACGAGGCCCTCACTGGTCGTCACGCGACCGTCGGACGCGGTTTTGAACGCGCCGTCGCGCGTGTAGGCGCGGGTGCCGTTGGGTAGCTGCACCTCGAAAAACCCGTCGCCCTGCAGCGCCAGATCGAGCCGCTCACCGGTCTGGGTGAGTTCGCCGGTGGTGAAGATTTTGGAAGTGGAGATCGCCCGCGAGCCGTGACCGACCTGAAGCCCGGTGGGCACCTGCGTGCCGCCGCCCTGCTCGGACCCGGCGGCGCGGGCCGTCTGGTAGAGCAAATCTTGGAACTCGATCTTGCTCTTCTTGAAGCCGGTCGTGTTGACGTTGGCGAGGTTGTTCGAGATGACGTCGAGGTTGAGCTGTTGCGAAGTCATCCCGGCGGCGGCGGAGTAGAGGGCGCGGATCATGGTAAAAAATCAGGGGTGAAAAATCAGCGGGGGCGGAATCCGTTCAGGTGGTGCTGCCGAGTTCGTTGATGGCCTTGTTCAGGCGGTCGTCGTGCAACTGGATCATGCGCTGGTTGGTCTCGAACGTGCGCATGGCCGACATCATGTGCGCCATCTCGGCGAGGGGCGTGGTGTTGGAAGCTTCCACATAGCCCTGCCGCACGACGGCGTTGGTCTCGTCATTTTTTTGAATCTCCGGATGCGTCGCGAGGTACATGCCGCCGCCGGCCTGCGTAAGCTTTTGCGGATCGTCGAAGCTGACCACCTTCAGGCTGCCTTTCACCTCGATCCCCTGGCTGATCTCGCCTTTGGCGGAAATGCTGATCGTCGTCGGGTTGCGCGGATCGAGCTGGATCGGGCCGTTGCTGCCCAGCACCGGAAAGCCCTGCTTGGTCACAAGCTGCCCATCGACCGAGACCTTGAATTCACCATCCCGCGTGTAGCCCGTGTTCCCGTCGGGAAGTTGCACCGTGAAAAAACCGCCGCCTTCGAGGGCGACATCCGTCTTCGCGCCAGAGTAGCGCAGTTCGCCGGGCGAAAAGTTCGTGCTCGCGCTGGCCCGCGGAATGGCAAACGGCTGGGGTCGCGACCCGGCCTGCGCGCCCGGCTGCATCAGGCCGGCCTGGATGGCGGCAAAGCTGAGGTCCTGGCGTTTGAATCCCGGGATGGAACTGCCGGCCATGTTTTCCCCGATGACTTCCTGCCAACGGTCAGAAGCCGTGAGTCCGGCGGCGGCGTGGTACAAGCTGACATTCATAACGCGTCAGCGAAGCACCGGTTATGCCAGCACCGGCGGGCGGGCTTTTCACTGGGGTTTTGCGGAATCGCCCGGGCGGCAGCGGCACAAGCTGCCGCTGCGGTGGGGGAGTTTTTGCCGCCGGGAGGGGTGCCGGGTGCCGGGTGCCGGGTGACGGGTGACGGAGTGACGGAGTGACGGGTGACGGGGTGACGAGCGCTGCGGGCGGGAGCGGGCGGGAGCGGGCGGCGATTTGGGGGCGAAGTGGAGTGAAAACGGGGCGGCGGGGCGGCGGGTGGCGCAGGTCCGCCGCGCCCGGCGCGCGCGTGGGCTGCCTCCTCCTCGTCGCGGCGGCGGCTGCGTTTTCAGATTGCCGCCGAAGACCGCACGCCCGCCGGCTTAGTTTTTCAACGCGGCCACGGCGGCTTCCTGGAAGGCGCGGCGGATTTCGGCACCATCGGAGTTGGGGAGTTTGGCGCGCTGGATCAGGAGGACGAAAATCATTTCCTTGGTGGGATCGATCCAGCCCTGGGTCGCGTAGGCACCGCCGTGGCCGTAGGTGCCGGGGGCGAGCATCGCGGTGACGCCGACGGGCTGGCGCACAACCTGCCAGCCGAGACCGAGGCTCATGCCTTCGGTGAAGCCGGCTTTCAGATCGCCGGTGTGCGGGCTGGTCATGAGCTTCACGCTGGCGGCAGTGACGTAGCGGCGGCCGTCGAGCGTGCCGCCGTTGAGAACCATCTGGTAGAGGCGAGAGAGATCGGCGGCGGTGGAATAAAGCCCGCCCGCCGGGATCGCCGTGCGGGCGCGCGAGGTGAGCGGGCCTTTGAGGAAAAAGACGGGCGTCTCGGCGAGGCCCTGGCCGTCGGGCGTGGGCGCGTAGGCCTTGGCGACGCGGCGGGCCTGCTCTTCGGTGGGCCAGAACGTGGTGTCTTTCATGCCGAGCGGAACGAAGAGACGGCGGTCGAGGAAGTCGGAGAATTTTTCACCGGAGACGACTTCGACGATGCGGCCGAGCGTGTTAATGCCGGGATTGCAGTACGACCATTTGCTGCCCGGCTCGAACTGGAGCGGTTGCAACGCGTAGCTGAGCGTAAGTTCAGCAAGCGTGAGATCGCGACCGGCCTCGGGGGCATTGCCGGTGAGGCCGGAGGTGTGGGTGAGGAGATCGCGCAACGTGATCTTGCGCGCGGGGCGCTGGAGGACGAGGCGGTCCTTGGATTTTTCCGCGGTGAGCCATTGGTCCTTGAACTCGGGGAGATATTTTTCCACGGGGTCTGCGACGGAAAGTTTGCCCTCGTCCTGAAGCATCAGGATCGCGGTGGCGGTGATGGGCTTGGTCATCGAGGCGATCCAGAAGAGGTGATCGGCGCGCATCGGCTCGCGCTTTTCCAGATCGGCGTAGCCCACGGCCGCGAGGCTGACGATCTCACCTTTGCGCGCGACGAGCGTGACCGCGCCGGACACGACGCGGTTGCTGACGAATGTTTGCATCGTCGCGGGGATGGCCGGGAGCTTGGCGGCGTCGATGCCGACGGCGGCGGGATCGGCGAGGGCCAGGCGCGCGGTGAACAGCAGCAGGGCGGACGCGAGGGCACGGGGGTGGGCGATGGTTTTCATGGTGGAATTGGGGCGAGGGAGCGTTGTGGGGCGAGGGTGTGTGAGCCGGGGAAAAAGTTATTCGGCGGGTTTGCCGAGCGTGAGTTCGGCTTGGTGCTGACCGAAGAAGATGAGCGTGAGGACGCCGGAATGTTCGCCGGATTTGCGGCCCTGGATTTGAATCGGCGCGTCGCCGGACACGGTGGATTTTTCGAGCGGTAGGGTGAGGACGGGTTCCTTGGTTTTGCCGAAGACGACGAGTTCGAGCTTGTCGGCGGCGTTGCGACGGACGGCGAGCACGAAGAGTTGCGCCTCGGCGGTGGAGTCGCCGGAGGTGATTCTGACGGTGCGCTGGACCGCGTTGGGCACCGGGTTGCCGTCTTTCAACGGGGCGACGTTGCGCAACCAGAGATGCGCGAGCGGCACGGCGTCCTTGCCGGCCTTGGCGAGTTTATCGGCGGTGACGCGTTTGTCGGGGATGACGAGGGCGCCGGCTTCGCCCGCGCGGATGGCGGCGGGTTTGTCGAGATCGAGTTCGCAGACGAGCGGGAGATCGGCGAGGGCCTTGGCGGATTCGGCGAGGATTTGCGCGTATTTCCGGGCGTCGGCGAGCGGGACAATTTGCGGGCCGCCTTCCTGGGCGGGCGACAGCGAGGCGGTGAGGAGAAGAGCGAGGAGCGGGGCGAAGTTTTTCATAATGGGTGCGTGCGGACGATGATTTGGGCGGCGGATTTGTCGGCCAGCGAGCGGGGCGGAGCAACTTTATTCGGGGGCGGAAGGAGGTGGGGGGAAAGCTCAAAGCTTAAAGCTCAAAGCTTAAGGGAAGGTTCAAGGAAACTGCCGGTTCAAGAACCAAGTCAGCCTGAGCGATGGGGCGGGTGGGGTCGCGTAGGGCGACGGCCGGGCAGTACGGCACACGATGCACGGCGTGCTTCTTGGTTCTTGGCGTTTGGGGTTTCCCATGAACTTTGAACTTTGAGCTTTGCGCTTCACCCTCTGAAGTCCGGGCTTTGCATTCCTCAAAATCCCACGCTCGCCCACGAAGTCGGCCGGCTCGGAAAATCTTGTCGCGTCGCGAGGGGCGGAGGGCTTTTATTGCCCGCCATGTCAGATTCCTACACGAGCTTGCTGGATGCGGTGATCGCCCACCTGGAGGAGTTGAAGGCGGACGGCAGCAAGTTCGTGAGCGTGGGTCCGGAAGTGCTCGCAGCGCTGGCCGCGCCGGTGTCGAAGACGCCGACGGCCGCCGCGCCAGCAGCGGCTTCGGTCACCGCGACCGGGCGAACGGCGGTCGCGCTCGGTGCGGAGCGCGTGACGCCGCGGCCGCAGCCGACGCCACCACCGGCAGCGC
>CAMAUZ010000063.1 GCA_945861535.1 Akkermansia muciniphila
CAGCTCGCCGCCGACCGCGAGCGCCTGCGCGGCCGGCTCGCCCCGCTCCTCAGCGCCGCCGATTTGCTCGTCACGAAGGGCGACACCGCCGCCGCCCGCACCGCCTACCGCGAGCTGCTCCAGCGCGACCCCGCCTGGCCCGCCGCGCTGGAAGCCTTCGCGTGGTTCCTCTTCGACCAGAGCATCCAGAACAAAACCCACGGCACGCTCGTCGCCGCGCTCGCCGATGCCCAGGAGGCCCACACCCTCGCCACGCGCTGGCACGAGGCTGCCCAGGCGGAGGCCAAAGCCCGCCGCCTGCTCAGCGCTACGCACAATCAAATGGGCGACGTGCTCCGCCAGCGCGGGCAGCCGGGCGACGCCGCCCAAGTCGAGCAGCACTACACCCGCAGCCTCGAACTCGCCGAGAAGCTGCTGGCGGACAACCCCGGCTCGGCGCAGGCCGTGCGCGATGTCTCCGTGAGCCTGGACAGGCTCGGCGACTTCCTCGCCCGGCGCGCCCAGCCCGGCGACGCGGACAAGGCCCTCGGCCACTTCACCCGCTGCAACGAACTGTTCGAGAAGCTGCTGGCGGACAACCCCGGCTCGGCGCAGGCCGTGCGCGATGTATGTGTTAGCCTCGAAAAGCTGGGCATCGCGCTGTCCAAACGCAACCAGCCTGGCGACTCCTCGAAGGTCGCCAATTACTTCGACCGCTGCGTTCAGATTGGGGAGGCGCTCCTGAAAGCTAATCCCACCTCCGGACTCGCCGCCAGCGACCTCGCCGCCATCTGCATGGAATACGGCAATCATGCGGAGCGCACCGGCCAAGGCGATGCGCAGTCATGGTGGAAACGCGCACACGGTATCCTCACCGACAAGAAGCAGAAAGGTATGTCCCTCTCGCCGGACGACCGGAAATTCCTCGAAGAACTGCGCACGAAGGTGAAGTAGTCCTGCGCCCCAGGCCAACGGCCTGCCACAAGCCAGCCCAGGGCAAGCGAGGCACGAGCGCCGCCCTGGGTAGGACCAGCAAAACGGACCAAGCCCTGAAGGGGCGGCACACCTTGCCTTAAGGGCGGCGCACAGGATGTCCCGCCCCTACAGGGCTTTGAGCTTCCCATCTGCGGAACCCAGGGCGGCGTCCGCATGATGCCCGCATCACGCGGACTTGCCCTGGGCTGGCTTGTTGCCGGGCCTTTGGCCCTCTGGAGTTTGGACATTTTCGTTCTGTCCCTGTCGTGCGCCCGGCCGTGCCTCCGCGTCGTGCCGGAGGCACGCAAGAAATTAGCCGGTGGTGAAGCGTAGCGGAACCACCGGACCCGCCGCCCCAACCCGGCCCTGCGCCCCGGCGGGGCGCGAGAGTCGTGAAACCTCCCCGGCACCTCTCGCTGGTGCGGGACCACGGAGTTGTGAAGGGGCCGGGAGGTCGGCCCATGATGCCGCGTCGCCGTGGTGAGGGGTGTCGTCGGCGAGCGCGCCGCTCGCGCCCCGCCGGGGCGCAACCCTCTTTGGTTCGGGTTTTCCGGTGGTTCCGCTGCGCTTCACCACCGGCTAATTTCTTGCGTGCCTCCGGCACGAAGGGGAGGCGAGCACGGGAGCGCAACCGGCTTTTGCGACCAGCGACCAGCCAGAAACCGGCTTGGCCGTACCCATTCAGTCGAACCGAATTGTTTGACCACAGAGACGCGATGAACACAGAGAAAACAAAGAATTCGCTGACCGACATTGACTCACTAACAGGTGACTTTCCGGCGCTGACGCCGGCCCGCTTTTTTTCTCTGTGTTCATCGCGTCTCTGTGGTTCTCACATCGGTTTCCACTGCATAGATACGGCTTGACCCCTGCAGCGCGCTGGCGCCCGTCGCCGCAGTTCAGGGGACCAACGTAAAACGGCGCAAAATGTCCAAACTCCAGCGGGCCTTTGGCCTTCGATGCCCGGCACCGCCGCGCGCCAGTTCACCGGAAGCGTGGGAACAAATCTTCGGCGGGCCATTTTTCCACGGCGGCGGCGGCGCGAAAGGAGCGCGGCATTTATGCCGCTTCAGCGTGGAGCGCGCTGGGCGGGTGCGGACGCGCTGCGATGTTCGCACGGTGAAGCGGCGTGAACGCCGCGCGCCGGTTCACCGGAAGCGTGGGAACAAATCTTCGGCGGGCCATTTTTCCACGGCGGCGGCGGCGCGGTGGAGGGCGGGGTCGATGGCGGCGTCGCGGGTTTTGTGGTCGAGGGAGCGTTGGTTGAAGAGGGCGGCCCAACTGAGGCCGTCCCAGCGGCGGACGAGGAGCGTGTAGGTGCCGGGGAGGCTGCCGGTGTGCCAGGCGTTGAAATTTCCCGCAGTGCCGACGGGGCGGACGTTCCAGCCGCAGGCGTAGTAGGCGGGTTTGAGGGTGCCGTCGTCGTGGCGCGAAACGGGCGGGGGCGGCGGCGCGTGCATGGTGTCGAACGCGGCGCGGGTGAGGAGCGGGCGCGGCGCGGCGGGGTCGAGGGCGGCGACGAAGCGGGCGAGGTCGATGACGGAGGCGATCCAGCCGCCGTTGGCGTCCATGGATTCGAGGGCGAAGCCGCCGTCGGGCCAGGGGACTTTCGGGCCGTCGGGGGCGAAGAGATTTTCGCCTATCGCGTTGTCGGGGGTGTGGTAGCGGACTTCGCCGTCGGCGCGGGCGGTGGCGGGGGATTTGCCGAGCTGCATGTGGCGGATGCCGGCGGGCGTGAGGACGGCGCGGCGGGTGAAGGTTTCGTAGGTTTCTCCGGAGATTTCTTCGATGAGCCGGCCGAGGAGGCAGTAGCCGAAATTCGAGTAGGCGTAGCGCGTGCCGGGATCGAAATCGAGGGGCTTGGCGAGGTGGTGTCGAAGGATGTCGCGCGGGCCGGCGGGCGGGGCGATGCCGAGGTCGGTGGCGATCTGTTTGGTGCGGAACATGGGGTCGTAGGTTTTGTCGCGGTCCCAGCCGGCGGTGTGCTGGAGGAGCTGGCGGATGGTGATGCGCGCGAGGCGTTCGTCGGGTGTGGCGTCGGCGGGGAGGAGGGATTTCAGCGGGAGGCGGGTGAAGGCGGGGTCGTCGAGGGCGAGTTTCTTTTCTTCGACGAGTTTGAGAATGGCGGCGGCGGTGAAGGGTTTGGAGAGGCTGGCGATGCGGAAGCGGGAGGTGGCGGTGACGGGCGCGGGGTGGTCGCGGTCGGCGCGGCCGTAGCCGCGGGCGTAGAGGAGCCGGCGGTCTTTGACGATGGCGAGCGCGCCGCCGGGGATGGAGCGCTCGGTCATGAAGAGCTGCATTTCGTGGTCGAAGCTGGGGAGCGGAGAGGGGGAGGGAGCGGGGGGATCGGCGGCGTGGGTGAGGGAGGGGAGGAGGGTGGCGAGGGCGAGGTGGGTGAGGGCGCGGCGGCGGGGCAGGGGATTCATGACAGAAAAATTAGGGGCAGAAAAATGGGGAGGGAATTGGCAGACGAATGGGGGCAGACGAATGGGGTTTTCTCACTCGGCGGGCCTCATTTGATTGCCGTGGCGGGCTGCGGAGGGTTGGGGCGGGAGGGGGCGCGGAGAGAACACCGCAGGGATTGGAAGGGCGCAGAGGGTGGCAGAATCATGGGCGGCAGAATGATGGGGAAGATTTTGAGAGCGCAAATTTGAGATTTCGGAGGCACTTGCGAAACCTCGGCTTCACAGTTCCGGCTTTCCATCTTTTACCCCTCATCTTTTACCAGATGCTTGGGCCTTGGCCGAGAAGACGGGCTACAGATGGTAAAAGATGGTGGGTAAAAGATAAGGAAGCAGGGTTTTTACAAGTAGCTCTTCAAATTTGAAATTTCAGAGAAAGGGGAGGGTGAGGTGGAGGTGGCGGAGGGGGCCGTGTGGGGTGAGGCGGAACCAGAGGACTAAACTGGGGCGGGGGCGGAGGCGGGCGCGGTGGCGCGGGGAGCGGGCGCATTTTTGGAGGTCGGCGGGGGTGAAGCGGAGGGGGAGAAAAATGCAGTGGCGTCCGGGAGTGGCGGCGGCGAGGGCGGCGGTTTCGTAGCGCAGGAGGTTGGTGATCCAAGGAGGGATCGATTTGGCGGGGGTGGCGTTTTTGTTTTCGCGGAGGAGGTGGGCGGCGAAGTGGCGGGCGTCGTCGGTGTGGTGGCGGGGGGCGGGAAGGGTTTTTTGGAATAGTAGTTTTGAGAGGAAGTGGGCGAACGGTGAGGGAGCGCGGCCCTCCGGGCCGCAGCGGGTGGGGGTGGCGGAGGTCGTGGAAATTTCCACTGCGCGTTGTGAGTTCGGGGCCGCTGCGGGCGGGACGCCCGCGCGCCGGTCGGCCCAGGCGAGGAAGCGGGGGGCGAATTGGCGGCCGAGGGCGCGACGGGTGAGGGGGAGAAGTTTGGCGGTGTCGCCGAGGCGTTTGTTTTGGAGGGAGCGGGCAAAGCGGGTGATCTCGGCGCGCGGCAGGTGGGTGAGGACAGGGAGGTCGGCGGGCGGGAGGGAGAATTGCGCGGCGACGGTGGCGGGGTGCGCGAAGAATTGTTCGCGGACGCGCGGGTCGGTGTAGAGGTGCGCGAGGAGGCGCTGGGTTTCGGCTAGGCCCATCGGTGGTGGCGGCGCCCGAGGTCGCGGGCGCGGGTGAGTTCGGCGGCGAGTTCGGCGAAGGGCGGGAGATTTTCGTCGCGCTCAAGGATGACGCCGCGGACGGGCGCGCGGTGGAGGACGTGTTCGAGGAGGTCCCAGACTGCGGGCGGCGTGGGCTGGGAATGGCTGTCGATCAGTTCGCCGTGGTGGGTGTGGCCGCCGGTGAAGTGGAGCTGCACGACGCGGTCGAGCGGCAGCGCGGCGAGCGCGGCGTGCGGGTCGGTGCGGTGGTTGACGCAGTTGGTGTGGAGGTTGGTGACGTCGAGGAGCAGGCCGCAGTCGGTCGCGGCGAGGACGGCGGAGACGAAGCCGGCCTCGGTCATTTCCGCGCCGGGCAGATGGACGGAGAACGTGATGTTTTCGAGAATCAGCGGCGTGGGGATGTGGCGGCGGACGTGGGCGACATTGGCGGCGAAGACATCAACGGCTTCGCGCGTGAAGGGCAAGGGTGTGAGGTGGCCGATCTCGACGCCGCCCGCGCGGGTGAAGGCGATGTGCTCGCTCCACCACGGCGGATCGAGGCGCTCGATGAGGCGCGCAAAGTTTTCGAGATAGGCGTCGTCGAGGCCGTCGGCGCTGCCGAGGGAGAGGTTTAGGCCGTGTGGGATGAGGGTGAAATGTTCGGCGAGGAGGTCGAGTTCGGCGGCTTTTTCGGGAGTGGGATCGAAGTAGTGGTCGGCGATGATTTCGAGAAAGTCGGCGGCGTCGGGGTGGAGGAAGAGGTCGCTGCGGAAGGGTTCACGGAAGCCGAGGCCGACACCGAGGGCGGGGAGGTGGGCGAAGGGGGCCGATGGGGCCGATGGGACGGATGGGACGGATGGGACGGATGGGACCAATCGGGCGGGGGCTGAGAATGGGAGCGGCGTGGCGCGCATGGGTCAGTCTCCACCGCCGCCGCCACAGCCGCCGCAGCCGCCCCCACCGCCCCCGCCGCCACAACTGCTCCCACCGCTGCTACTACTGCTGCCGCAGCTGCTGCCGCTGCCGCAGGAACTGGAGGAGGATTGCTGCGGCGGGGCGAAGAGGTGGGCGTAATTTTTCCACGGGGTCTTGGCGAGGCTGGCGGTGCCGTAGATGGCGGCAAGGAGCAGGAGCGCGTCGGCGGCGAGGTGCGCGGCGGGTTCGAGGGCGGCGCGCTCGCGGAGTTTGTCGAAGGCGAGTTCGAGTTTCGCGAGATAGGCGCGGCCGCGGGCGCTGGTGTGGCGGCCGGCGCGGGCGACGATGACGAGGAGCACGATGGTGCTGAGAATGCCCAGCGCGATGAGGAAGCCGACGTTGGTGCGACCGCGCGACAGGGCGATGCAGAGTTTGTAACCGCCGAGGCCGAGGATGAGCGCTGCCGCAGCGAGGCCCGCGGGCACGGCGGCGGCGGCGACCGCGGGCGGACAGAGGAGAAACTCGGCGTGCAGTTTTTGTTCGTAGGCCTTGGCGAGGCGGTCGAAGAGCGGGCCGGTGTCGGCGAGCCGGGCGGCGGACCAGGCGTTTTGGGGCGTGGCGAAGAGATCGAAGATTTCCCGCTCAACCGGCGAGAGATGGCGCGGGTCGGGGTGACCTTTGGCGTGGAGGATTTGTGCCGGAGTGCCGGCGGTTTCCAGATAGTTGCGGTCGATGAGGCCGAGGATCAGGACGTGGATGAGTTCCGCGCGATTGCCGCGGAGGAAGGCGGTTTCGAGGGGATCGATTTTCGGGGGGACGGGCGGCGCGTGGAGTGAACCGGTGGTGTCACGCGAGCGGAGGTAGAGGTGGACGAGGACGAGGGTGGCGATGATGACGGTGGCGTAGAGGGCGAGGAAGTCAGGGCCGCGCAGGTCGGCGATGGGATTGTGGAGGAGCCAGTTCATTCTGGGAAATGCAGTTGAAACCGGGGACCGAAGCGCAGCGCGGCGAGACTGGTAGCGCAGGTTTCCAAACCTGCTGTGTCGCCGACTTCGAAGTCGGCGGGGCGTCGGCCAGCACGGGCGCGGCGAAAAGTTCCAGCGGCCGCAGGTTTAGAAACCTGCGACACAGCAGGCTTGGAAGCCTGCGGTACGGGTGCTGGTCGGGAACGCGCGTGGCTCATGGCGGGTCAGAGTTTTTCCGTGAGCCGCGCGGCCTGGTGGATGGTGTCGAGGAAGGCACCGAAGAGCTGCTTGAGGGCGGCGGCATCGGGTTTGAGTTCGCCGCGCTTGAGGGCGAGGAGATCGCGCAGGAACTGGGCGTTGAGACCGAGCTTGTCGGCGTTGGCGACGGTGGTGGCTTTGGTCGCGGGACGTTCGCCGGTCTGGAGTTCGACGAGCGCGCCGAGCGTGGTGAGGAACGAGGAGACGGCGTGGGTGAGGGTTTCCTCGAGCTGCTCGGGACGGTGGCCGCGCTGGAGATAGAAGGAGCGGAGGCGGAGCAGGAGATTTTGTAATTCACGCGCGCACTGGCGGCGGAGGCGGTCGCGGGTGATCGCGAGTTGCGCGAAGATTTCGCGGCCGGCGAGCAGGCGGTGCTGGCGCTGGATGTCGGTGAACTTGATCGGGAAAACTTCGGAGAAGGTGGGCAGGTCGGCTTCGGCGAGGGTCAGCAGCGCGAGCGGGAATTCGGCGCGGGCCTGTTCCATGGCGGGGAGGAGGGCGTCCAACGCGGGGAGCGTGGCCGAGCGGAGGACGACGAGGACATTCACATCGGAATTGCCGGGTGTGAATTCGCCCTTGGCGAGTCCGCCGTAGAGCACGACGGCGATGAGCTGATCGCCGAGCGCGGCGGTGAGGTCGGTGCAGAAACGGGTGAGACCGTGGCGGATGGTTTCCGGCAGAGCCGGATCGGTTTTCCAGTCGGCGGGCATGGGCGGACCGTAGCGAGGGGCGCAGGTGGCGGCGAGGGTTTTTCGGGCCGCGGGTGTGGGGGCAGGCATCCCTGCCTGCCGGTTCTCGGGGCATCCGTGCCCCGTGTTCCGGGTACCGCTGCGCCGCCGCGAGGAACGGGCGGCACGGATGCCGCCCGAACCGGCAGGCTGGAAGCCTGCCCCACCTCTCCGCTCACGCCATCCCGGACCATGCGCGCACCGACGGCGGTCCGTCGGCGGACCGCGGCTGCGGCGACGACGGACCGGACCAGGGGCCGGACCACATTCTTTGGGATGAAGACACCCCAGCGCGGGGTGAGCGGGGATTTTCACGGGATGGCACCGGCGGTGCTCCATTCCGGTCCAGCGATAGGTCGCGTCATGATTGCAAGGAAGCAACCGGACCGGCCAGGGACGAAAACTGAAAACAATTATGGACAGCAACTACCGAAAACTCCTCCTCCTCGGAAACGTCATCCTCGGCCTGATGGCACTCTCGGCCAAGGCGGCCGGGACCAAGCCCGCGATCAGCACCCAGCCGACCGCGACACTGAACGCGGCGGTGGGCACCTCACCCAGTCTCACGGTGGTTGCCTCGGGTACCGCGCCGCTGGCCTACCAATGGCGCAAGGACGGGGTGCCGGTCCCCGGCGCCACCAGTGCCACCCTCGCTTTCCCCGTCGCCCAGATCATCCAATCCGGCAGCTACACGGTCGTCATCTCCAATAATGCCGGCACCGCCACCAGCACCGCCGCCAACGTCCAGATCGGATTGCCTCCGGTCATAACGGTCCAACCGCTGCCCGCCCTCGGCCGGCTCGACGACTTTGCCGAATTCGCGACGGCGGTGACGGGTTCCGCCCCGCTATCCTATCAATGGCGTCGCAATGGCGCTCCGATCCCGGGTGCAAGCGGCAACCCGTTCCAATTGAGTCCGGTGCTCGCCACCAGTGCGGGGGATTACTCGGTGGTGGTCAGCAATCCCTTTGGCTCCGTCACCAGCGCGGCGGCCTATTTGAATGTGATGGGCATCACCGACCAACCCCTGTCGCAGGCGGTCGCGCCGGGTGCCAATGTGACCTTGATCTGCGGCGTCGCGGGCAATCCCGCGCCCGCCTGTCAGTGGTATCTTCAAGGTGGCTTTCCTATTCCCGGCGCGACCAATGCCACGCTATCGCTGACGAATGTGACCGTCGCCGAGGGGGGGGCGGTATTATCTGGCGGCCAACTACGGCCCGGCCGAAGGCACGGTGGAAAGTGAGTGGGCGCAGTTATCGGTCACCGTTCCCGCATTGCCGTGGGCGGACCTGTTTGCGGGTCGCGGCACGATCACCGGGGCGAGCGGCTCGGGCAGCGGTAATAACTTAAATGCCACCACTGAAACCGGCGAACCCAGCTCCTATGCCTACAAGGCTAATCACTCGGTCTGGCTCAAATGGACCGCGCCCACCAACGGCGTGGTCGTCATGAGCACTGCCGGCAGTGATTTTGATACCATCCTTGGTGTATTCCACGGGACGGCGGTGGACGCTCTGACGTTGGTGGTGGCCGATGATGAGAGTGGCGGCTATCTCAACAGCAAGGTCAGCTTCAGCGCCCAGGCGGGCGTGGAATACAGCATCGTCGTTGCGGGCTTTGCCGGGGCTGCGGGTCAGATCGGCTTCTCCTGGCACCTGACGCCTTCGGGGATTGCCCTCCCCGTCATTACGTCACCGCTCAGTCTTGCGGGCGTCCTGGGCAGCCCGGTGGCACTGTCGGTGGGCTATGTCGGCAACAGTGCGCCGGTGAGGGTGCAATGGCTCTTTGAAGGTCAGCCGATAACCGGCGCAACCAACGACACTCATAATCTGCCGAGTCTCCAACTGGCTCAGCTTGGCGTTTATCAGGCCCGTCTGGAAACCGGCCCCTTCACCCTGTTCTCCCGCCCGGCCGACGTGCAGATCAACACCGAAGGACTCACCCGTGCCATCGCCCAGAACCGCGAGGCGGACGCCGATCGATCCGGCATCAACGGCGGGGCCGGTCCCACGGCCGGTCTCCGGCGGCGGATCACGGCGGTGAGCGGCTACAGCGGCACGCAGATCTTCGCCACCCGCTCGGGCAAAGACCCGGCGGAACCCAATCACTGCGGCGTGGTCGGTGGTTCCTCCTACTGGCTCAGCTATGCCCCCCCGGTCACTGGCACCGTCTTTCTGGACACGGCTGGCAGCGCTTACGATACCCTCCTCGCAGTCTATACCGATGATGGTCTGGGCAATGGTTACGCCAGTCTCATCTCTGTCGCCTGCAATGACAACGTGAGCCCCACGCTCACGACCAGCAGCCTGACCTTCAACGGCACCGTCGGGGTCACCTATTACATCGTCGTGGACGGCAAAAACGGCGCTTACGGCTCGGCCTATCTTAATTACCGCATCAGCGCGCCGCCGACGATCACCGCCCTGGCCGCCATGACCATTAACGAAGACACCAGCACCGGCGCCCGCGCCTTCGCCGTCGGCGATGCCGAATCCTCCGCCGCCAATCTCGTCGTCACCGCCTCGTCCTCCAATCCCGCCATCGTCCCCGCGTCGGGACTGATCCTCGGCGGCACGGGCGCCAGCCGCACGCTCAACGTCATCCCTGCCGCCAACAAAAACGGCAGCGTCACCATCACCGTCACGGTGACCGATGCCGACGGCGTCGCCACCTCGAGCTCCTTCACCCTCACGATCACCCCGGTCAACGACGCCCCCGTCGCCGGCACCGATACGCTCTATCGCGCCATCAATGCCAACATCACCGTCCCGATCACCACCCTCCTCGCCAACGACACCGACGTGGACGGCAACCCCCGCACCCTGACCTCGGTGGCCAGCCTCAGCTACCTGGGAGCGACCATCACCAAGACCTCCACCAGCGTTACCTACAAAGCCAAAGCCGGTGTCAATGGTCCTGATTACTTCCTCTACACCATCAGCGATGGTCAAGGCGGCACCGCCACCGGCCGCGTGAACGTGTACGCGCAGTAGGATACCCCTTCCCGTGTGGGACCTATCGCTAGGTTCCCAGTTTTCGACCACACGGCCCGGCCCGGACGCAAGTCCGGGCCGGATTTTTTGGTAGGGATGCGTGGCGCGCGTCCGTAACCTTTCCCCCGCCCGCCGCCCTCGTCGCCAATCAGCCGCCCCATCCTCGTCGCACGCGCACCGCGGGAAAGGGGCACGGCCGCTCGGCAGCGCGGCCCTACCCCGATGCCCGCGCGCCGTTCGCGGACCATCGGCCCCCCCCGGACCACCCGGACCATCGCCAGCGGACCACCTCCCGGACACCCATGGTGCCCAATCATCCTCCCCCCGGGGTGAACTGGATCAGTCACGGGATGGCACCGCCGCTGCTAAAGACCCGAGCAGAGAAAGGGTACGGTCCGGGAGGTATGTGCGGATACCCCCGGGCTGGGCCGAACAAGCAACTCGTCACATGCACACTCGATTCCACAAACTCCTCCTTCTCGGCAACGTCCTCCTCGGCTTGCTGGCCCTCTCCGCCAAGGCCGCCCCGAGCGGCGGTCGCGGAAGCTCGGGGACCAAACCCGTCCTGCTCACCCTGCCCAAAGACATCAAGGACGCCATGCCCGGCTCCCGCATCACCCTCACCGCCACTGCCTCCGGCGATCCCGCCCCGCAATGGAAGTGGTATCTGCAAGGCATCCAGATTCCCGGAGCCACCCAATCCTCGCTGACCTTCACCAACGCCCAGCCCACCGATGGCGGCTCCTTCCAGGTCGTCGCCTATACTGCCAAGTCCGTGGGATAACCTACACTTTACCTCGGAGCCTAATACCTGTTCGCTCGACTATTACGGACAGGGAGGCGCTGGACTTCAGAGACAGGTGTAGTCTATCCCACGGACTTGGCAGTAACAGCGCCGGACAGGACAAAGCCGACTTCACCCTCAACTTCAAACTCGACGCGCTTCCCTTCGCCGATGAGTTCGCCAAGCGCGGCACCATCACGGGCAACTCCGGCGTCGGGTCCGGCAGCAACACCTCCGCCAAAAAAGAGTCTGGGGAACCCGCCCACTGGTCCGGCAAACACGACCGCACGGTCTGGGTCCAATGGACCGCCCCTCAGTCCGGTGTCGCCACCTTCACGACCGACGGCAGCGACTTTGACACCGTCCTGGCCGTCTATACCGGCACGACTTTCGCCAACCTCGTCCGCGTGGTGAACGACGATAACTCCGGCGGCTACGGCAACAGCAAGGTGAAGTTAAACGCCACCGCCGGCACCACCTACGCCCTCGTCGTCGCCGGCATCGGCGACGGCCGGGGCGGTGCCAAAGGCAACTTCGTGTTCGAGTGGGAGCTGCTCGTCACGGCCACCCAGCTCAGCTATGTCACGCAACAACCGCTGTCCACCTCACTGCCACTGGGCGGCACTCTGGCTTTGACCGTCAATCTCTCCGCCAACCAGCAGTCTTCGCCGATGGTGCAGTGGTATTTCGAGAACGATCTCATCCCCGGCGCTACCGCCACCAACCTTGTCATTAACAACGTGCAAGCCGCCAACGTCGGTCTCTACCGCGCCCACCTCCGTTGGGACCTCCTTGGAATAACCTTGTTCGGCTACTTCTCCCAAGGCGCCGACATCCAGATCAACACCGAAGGACTCACCACCGTGTTGGCTCAAAATCGTCAGATCGACTCAAACCTCACGCCCCTGGCCAGCCTTACCCGCGGCCTGACTGCCTCCCTCCGCGCCCGCCTCACCGCCGTGGCCGGCTACAGCGGTTCCCAAATTTTCGCCACCCGCTTCGGCAAAGACCCGGACGAACCCGATCACTGCGGCGTCGATGGCGGTTCCTCCTACTGGCTCAGCTACCAAGCCCCCAGCACCGGCACCGTTCTCCTCAACACCGTGGGATCCTCCTACGACACCCTCCTCGCCGTCTATCTCGACGATGGCAAAGACAAGGGCTACGACAGCCTCATCAGCGTCGCCTGCGACGACGACAGCGGTCCCGATGGTCGCACCAGCAAGCTCCAGTTCAATTGCACCGCTGGCACCACCTATTACGTCGTCGTGGACGGCGTGAATGGCGCCTACGGCACGGCCTACCTCAACTATTCTCTAGTCACTCCCCCCACCATCTCCGGGCTCGCCCCGCGGACCATCGCCGGTGACACCAGCACGCCGGTGCTGGCCTTCACCGTCGGCGGCGGCAATACCGCCGCCAGCAATCTGGTCGTCACGGCCAGTGCTGCGGACGCCACCCTCGTGCCCGCCGCGGGCATCGTCCTCGGGGGTTCGGGTGCCAGCCGCACCCTCAAGATTACGCCCGCGCTCTACAAGAAAGGCACCACCACCATTACGGTAACGGTGCAGAATGCGGTGGGCGCGGTCGCCTCGAGCAGCTTCACGCTGACGGTTACCCCCGTGAATCACGCCCCGACCGCCGGTACCGTGACGATGCTTCGGCCCGGCAATGTTCCCGGCAAAGTCCTCCTCAAGACCCTGCTGGCCGCCTGCTCCGATCCGGACGGAGATCCGGTCACTATCGTGAGCGTTGCGGGCATCAGCTATAAGGGGGTCAAGTGCAGCAAGGACACCACGCATCTCTTTTATTCGGCCATCCCCGGCTATAACACCAGCGACTACTTCACCTACACCCTCAGCGACGGCAAAGGCGGCACCGCCACCGGCCGCGTGAACGTGTACGTGCAATGAGTACGGCCCCGTAACCCATCGCCAGCCACGCCACGGCCCGGACGCACGTCCGGGCCGTTTTTCATTCCGGTAGGGACGCGTTGCGCGCGTCCGTGACCTTTCCCCGTCCACCGCGCACGTCCCCAAGGCCTGGTTTGCCAGGTCCCGAACGCCGCGGCCGCCTGGGTTCGGAGTTCCGCGTTTACGCGGCCCGCGGGTTGCACCCCGCCCGAACCGCGTAAACGCGGAACTCCAAACCGCCGCCAAACCACCGCGCCACTTTTCATTCCGACGCGCGGGAAAAAAAGGCCACGGCCGCACGGCAGCACGGCCCTGCCAGGACGCCTGCGCTCCGTTCCCGGACCATCGGACCACCCCGGACCACCGGAACGGACCACCCCTGCGGACCACCTCTGTCGCCCAACCCCCCTTCCCACGGGGTGAACCGGACAAAACACGGGATGGCACCGCCACTGCTCTAGCCCACACCAGCGAAAGGTCGCGCGCCGACGGCAAGGAAGCCACCGGACCGACCAACAACGAAATCAGGGCAAAAGACATGAACTCACGCATCCGCAAAGTCCTCCTCCTCGCCAACGTCATCCTTGGCCTCGTGGCGCTCTCCGCGAAAGCCCAGACCACCATCTCCATCACCAGCCAGCCAGCCGATGTCACCCGTGCGGTTGGCAGCTCCGGCTCCATGAGTGTCTCCGTGACCGGTGGCTCGCCTTACACCTATCAGTGGTATTTCCAGAACGCCCCGATCCCGGGTGCCATCGCCAATAGACTGAGCTTCAGCGGCACCCAGGCGGCGCAGGCGGGCGGCTACCAGGTCGTGGTGGCCAATGCCGCCGGCTCGGTCACCAGCCGCGTCGCCACCCTCACCGTCTATCAGGCTCCGGTCATCACGCAGGAGCCACTCGACCAGACCGCGCCCGTCAACAGCACCGTCACCCTGAGCGTCACCGCCACCGCCGTCCCCGCACCGACTTACCAATGGAAATTCAATGGCACCCTGATCCCCGGTGCCACTTCGCCCGAACTCGTCCTGCCGGCCGTCACCAGCGCCAACGCTGGCGACTATGTCGTCTTCGTCACCAACCCCTACGGCGACTACACCAGCAGCACCGCGAAGCTCCAGGTCAGCTATCCGCCGGTCATCTCCTCCCAGCCGTCGGGTCTGGTGATGGAAGCGGGGTCCTCGGATAAATTCTACGTCTCCGCCTCCGCGATCTCGGCGTTGTCCTATCAATGGTATTTCAACGGTGCCGCGCTCACCGGGGCGACCAACCAAGACCTGTTGTTCGAGAACCTCCAGCCCGCGCAGAGCGGTTTCTACGGGGTCATCGTGAGCAATGACGCCGGCGCCACGACGAGCGAAGAGGCCTATCTCAACGTTTATGTGAAGCCGGTCTTCACCCAGCAGCCCGTGGAGGCCACCGTTGCGCAGCATCAATCCATCACCTTCACCGCCGTCGCGACCGGCGTTCCCGCCCCCGCCTATCAATGGTTCAAGGGCAGCACGCCGATTCTTGGGGCCAACGGCAGTTCCTTCGCCATTCACAACGCCCAAGTCACCGACATGGCGGACTACAGCGTGATCGCCTCCAACCCTTACGACACCGTCACCAGCGCCAACGCCGCCCTGACCGTGACGGCCCCGCCGGCCATCACCGCCGAGCCGGCGGATGCCTTCATCCCCTACAACGCAAAGGGTGAGTTCGCCGTCACCGCCATCGGCACCGGCCCGCTCGTTTATCAATGGTTCTGGAATGGCGCGGCCATCGCCGGCGCGAATAGTGCCGACTTCAGCGTTGACCATGTTTTCCCGGCCAACACCGGCAGCTACTCCGTGCGCGTCAGCAATGCCTACGGCTCGGTCATGAGCCGCGCCGCGAGTCTGGATGTCTTCCAAATCCCGGTGTTCACGCTCCAGCCGCTCAAGGCCCAGACCAATGCGGTCGGCTCCACCGTCACCCTCACCGCCGCCGCGACCGCCATCCCGCCGGTCACGCTGTATCGCTGGTATCTGAACAGCGTCCCGATCCCGGGTGCCACCGGCCCGTCGCTGACGCTGACGAACCTCACCGGTGCCGATGGCGGCAACTTCACGGTCGAGGCGCTCAACCTTTATGGAGCCACGATGAGCAAGGATGCTTTGATCCGTGCCGACCTCCCGGCCCTGCCGTTCATGGACAATTTCGGCAACCGCAAGGCGATCCTCGGGCTCTCTGGCGCGGGCTACGGCGACAATCGCCTCTGCACGTACGAACTGTACGAACCCTCGCACTACGGCAGGACCTCCAAGCGCTCGACCTGGCTCAAGTGGGTCGCCCCCACCAACGGCGTCATGGTCATCGACACGGCTGGCAGCTCGTTCAACACCGTCCTCGCGGCTTACACCGGCTCGAAAGTGGACGCCCTGACCCGCGTCACCTCCGACGACGACAGCGCCGGTTTCGCCAACAGCCGCATCGTCTTCAACGCCGCTTACAATGTGAGCTACTCCCTCGTGGTCGCCGGCCGTCCGGGTGATGAGAAAGGGGACGTGTTCTTTAGCTGGACCTTCTACCCCACGGAAACGCGCCTGCCGGTCATCACCAGCCAGCCGGTGGATGTCTCCGTCACCGCTGGCTCGCCCGTCACCCTCGCCGTCGCCTACGGCAGCAATAACGCTCCGGTGCTGGTGCAATGGTTCTTCGAGTCCCAACCCATCGCCGATGCGACGAACAACACCTACACGATCCCCGCGCTCGACGGCACGCAGATCGGCCGATACCGCGCGGAACTTGCCTGCGGCGGCTTCACCTTCAGCACCCGCACCGTCGAGGTCCAGATCAACACCGAAGGCCTGGCCAATGTCATCGCCCAGAACCGGGCCGATGACGCCAGCGACTCCGGGATCAACGGCTGGAACGCCCCGACCGCCGGCCTGCGCCGCCGCATCACCGCCGTCAGCGGCTACTCCGGCTCCCAGGTCTTCGCCACCCGCTCCGGCAAAGACCCCGGCGAACCCAACCACTGCGGCGTGGTCGGCGGCTCCTCCTACTGGCTCAGCTACGTCCCCGCCAGCAAGGGCGTCCTCCGCCTCAACACCGACGGCAGCACCTACGACACCATCGTCGCCGTGTATGTCGATGACGGCCTGGGCAACGGCTATGCCAGCCTGCTCCCCGTCGGCTGCAATGACAACGGCGGTGCCAACGGCCTCGCCAGCAAGGTGGACCTCAGCGTCACCAACGGCGTCACCTATTACATCGTCGTGGACGGCAAGAACGGCGCCTACGGCACCGCCACCCTCAACTACCTCCTCACCGCCAACCCGACGATCTCCACCGTCGCCGCCGTGACGATCAACGAGGACGCGATCACCGCGCCGCTCGCCTTCACCATCGGCGACCTCGAGACCAGCGCCGCCAGCCTCTTCGTGGCGGCCACCTCGTCCAACCCGACCAAGGTGCCCAACGCCAACCTCACCCTCGGCGGTTCGGGAGCCAGCCGCACCCTCACCGTCCGCCCGGCCACCAACCAGAACGGCACGGTCAGCATCAGCCTCGTCGTCACCGACGCCCACAATCAGAAGGCCACCAACTCGTTCACCGTGACCATCACGCCCGTCAACGACGCTCCCGTCGCCGGCACGGACACGGTTTACCGCCTGGCCAACCTCAGCGTCAGCATCCCGATCAGCACCCTGCTGGCCAACGACACCGACGTGGACGGCACGACGTCGGTCTTTAACACCGTTGCCTCCATGAGCTTCCAGGGCGCGCCGGTGGCCAAGAGCGGCAACTTCATCAACTACACCGCGGTCCCCGGGAAAAACACCCCCGACTACTTCACCTACACGATCATAGATCCCTCCGGCGTCGTCGCCACCGGCCGGGTGAACGTGTACGTGCAATAAAAAGCCGCACGCTCCCGACGGAAAACGCCACGGCCCGGATGCAAGTCCGGGCCGTGTTTTGGTTTGGTTTGGTAGGGACGCGTTGCGCGCGTCCGTGACCCTTCCCTGGGTGTGATTGAAAGTCGGTGCGGGTCGCGGCGGAGGGGAGCCAATCGCCGACGAGGGCAATGTGGAGTGCGGTGGCAAGTCGGACGCGACACCGCTTTCTCACGGGCGGGCGCGTCCCAAAGCGGTGTCGCGTCCGACTTGCCACCGCACTCCATAACTCCCGCCGGACGCGCCCGAGCGCCCTGATGCGCCCGCAACCGCGCCCGCCGCACCGCCGAAAAGTCACGGCCACGCGGCAGCGCGGCCCCACCATGATGCGGCGCTCCGTTACCGGACCAGCGACCCCGCGGACCAGCCACCGGACCACGGCCAGCGGACCACTCCCGGTGCCCAACCGCCCTTGCCGCGGGGTGAACCGGACCAATCACGGGATGGCACCGCCATTGCTCAAGCCCACACCAGCGAAAGGTCGCGCGTCGATGGCACGGATGTCACCGGACGGGCGCAGCGATTGGCGGGTAGCCACAACATTAAGTCGCAGGGCGGCCTTCATGCCGCAGAAACCGCCGCCCAACCGCGTGGCACCGCGGTTGCTATTGTCAGTGTCGGCTGGCGGGCGGACCAGCGGACAGATGGAGCGGTATAAACACGGTCAACCAAGGTCGGGGCAACGTTCGAAAACAAGGGTCATTCAAGTTATGAAATCAAAGCGCAGTATTACTTCTAGCCGGTTCCGGTTTTATCTCACTTTCGCCGTATTGGCGGGAGTGTTGGCGACGCGGGCATCAGCCAGTTGGGGTGACTGGTGGAACTGGTGGGGCAACGGGGCGCAGATCACGTCTCAGCCCGCCAATGCGACGGTCAATCCGGGAGCCAACGTGACGTTCACCGTCACTGCGAGCGGTTCGCCCGCACCGACGTTTCAGTGGCTCCTCCAGGACATTCCGATTCCGGGGGCGACCAGCGCCAGTCTTACGCTGACGAATGTGCAGCCCGCCGACGGCGGCGCATATTCGGTCCGCGCCCAAAACAGCAATGGTAGTGATCACAGCGATCCGGCGCTCTTGACCGTAAGTGTCCCTGCCCTCCCGTTCGCCAACGCGTTTGCGTCCCGTGGCGAGATCACTGGCCTCACCGGCGTGGGTTCCGGCAACAACAGTTCCGCCAACACGGAAAACTACGAACCGCGCCATCATCCCAGCGCGCGGAACCGCCGCACGGTGTGGCTGAAGTGGACCGCGCCGGATTACGGCAAGATGACCCTCAACACCGCTGGCAGCGCCTTTGACAGCATTCTGGCCGCCTACACCGGCACGAGCTTGACCGGCCTGCAACTGGTGGCCAACGACGACGACAGCGGCGGCTACGAGAACGCCCGCCTGGCGTTCTACGCCCACGCTGGGACCACCTATTCGTTCGTCGTCTCCAGCGCGGATTCCGCGGGTGGCAACCTCGTTTTCGCCTGGAACTTCGTCCCCAGCACGGTCGTGCTCGCGGGCATTGCCGGCCAGCCGGCGCATACGTCCTTGAACCGCGGCGAAGCCCTGTCCCTCGCAGTGTCGCTGTCCGAGACCAACGCCGTCGCCACCGTCCAGTGGTTCTTCGAGACGGCGGCCATCTCGGGCGCCACCAACACCACGCTCGTGATCCCGAATTTTCAGGATGCCGGGGTGGGCGTTTACCGCGCGGTCGTGACCTCGGCCGGCGAGAGCATCGCGTCGCAGGCAGCCGAAGTGCAGATCAACACCGAGGGCGCGCTCAACGTGGTCCTGCGCAACCGCCAGGATGACGCCGATGCGACCGGTCTGCGCAGCGGCCCGATCAACACCAGCGGCCTGCGCCGTCGTATCACCTCCGTGACCGGCTACTCCGGCACCCAGGTCTTCGCCACCCATTCCGGCAAAGACCCCGGCGAACCCGATCACTGCGGCGTCGTCGGCGGCTCCTCCTATTGGCTCAGCTACGTGCCCGGCTCGACCGGCGTCATGACCCTCAACACCGACGGCAGCGGCTACGACACGCTCCTCGCCGTGTATCTCGATGACGGCCTGGGCAACGGTTACGCCAGCCTCATCTCGGTGGCCTGCGACAACAACAGCGGCATCGACGGTGTGGACAGCCGCCTCACCTTCGCCGCCACCTCCGGCCTCACCTACTACATCGTGGTGGACGGCGTGAACGGCGCTTACGGCACGGCCTACTTGAACTACAGCCTCAAGGTCCCGCCCACCATCACCAGCATCGCCGCGCAGACCATTGCGGAAGACACCAACACGGGCAACCTGGCCTTCACGATCGCCGATTTTGAATCGGCCACGACCAATCTCACGGTCACCGCGACCTCCTCGAACACCAACCTCGTGCTCGCCGGCGGCATCACCCTCGGTGGTTCGGCAGGCAGCCGCACGGTCAAGGTCACGCCGATCGCCAATTCCAACGGCGTCGTGAACATCACCGTCACCGTCACCGATCCCGACGGCCTGAGCGCCAGCACGGTGTTCGCCGTCACGGTCACCGCGGTGAACGATGCCCCCACCGCCGCCACGGACACGCTCTACCGGCCGGTCAACGTCTCGATCTCGGTCCTCATCTCCACGCTCTTGGCCAACGACAAAGATGTCGATGGGGACACGCGCACGCTCACCGGCACGGCGAGCCTGAGCTACCTCGGCGCGACCATCACCCGCGATGCGACCCGGGTCTATTACACGGCGCGCGTGGGCTATAATTCGCCCGATTACTTCACCTACACGATCAGCGACGGCAATGGCGGCACCGCCACCGGCCGCGTGAACGTGTACGCGCAATAACCGGCGCGCCCGCACCGGAAAACGCCACGGCCCGGACGCAAGTCCGGGCCGTGTTTTGTTTTGGTAGGGACGCGTTGCGCGCGTCCGTGACCCTCCCCCATTCAACGTTGAGCGTTGAACGTTGAGCGTTGAACGTTCCCTCCCCCGTCTGCGTTTCCCCTTTTTTTCTTTGCCCGCCACACCACGGGAAAGGCCACGGCCGCGCGGCAGCGCGGCCCTACCATATTTCGGTAGGGACGCGCTGCGCGCGTCCGTGGCCCTTCCCAGGTGTGATGGAAAGTGGGTGCGGGTCGCGGCGGAGGGGAGCCAATCCCCGACGAGGGCGATGTGGAGTGCGGTGGCAAGTCAGACGCGACACCGCTTTCTCACGATCGGGCGCGTCCCAAAGCGGTGTCGCGTCCGACTTGCCACCGCACTCCATAATTCCCGCCGGCCGCGCCCGTCCCGCTCGGCGGCCCCGTCCACCTCGCCCGCCCCACCGTGGAAAAGGTCACGGCCGCGCGGCAACGCGGCCCTACCGGGATGCGCCCGGGACCCGTTGCCGGGATTTCTTTTGCGGCAGCGGTGCGGCTCTGGCATTGGAGGGGCGCTTTTATGCATGTGCGCTTGTTACACGTGGTCGCCGGGATGGTCGCGAAGGTGGATCGGGATCACCCGGCGGATGCGGTGTTGCGGGCGGAGTTGAAGGCCGGAGGGCTGGCGCGGACGGATGCGCGGGCGGTGAGCCGGGCGGTGTTTGCTTATGAACGGTGGCGCGGCTGGGTGGACCTGACGCAGGCACCGCCGACCCGGGTGGCGGCGGCGCTGGCGTTGGCGGAACGTTTCGAGCGCGCGCCGGATTCCTTCACGGATGTGGAACTGCTCGCGCGGGCGGTGCCGGCGTGGACGGCGGGGCAGGTGGCGGTGTCGGCGGAATGGGTGCGGTCGCTGCAACATGAGCCGCGGTTGTGGTTGCGGGCGCGGCGGGGAACCGGGGCGCAGGTGATTTCATCGCTGGCGGGGGCGCAGCCGGGACCGTGGGCGGACAGTGTTTTATTTTCGGGCGAGGAGGATTTGTTTCGGACGGCGGGATTTCAGGCGGGGGAGTTTGAGATGCAGGACATCGCGTCGCAGGCGGTGGGGCGGCTGTGTGATCCGCGGCCGGGCGAGACGTGGTGGGATGCGTGCGCGGGCGAGGGCGGGAAGACGCTGCATCTCTCGGCGTTGATGGAGAACCGGGGACTGATCTGGGCGAGCGACCGGGCCGAGTGGCGGCTGCAACGGCTGAAGCAGCGGACAGCGCGGGCGGGGGTTTTTAATTATCGGCCGGCGGTGTGGGATGGCGGGGAGCGGCTGCCGACGAAGACGTTGTTCGACGGGGTGCTGGTGGATGGTCCGTGCAGCGGGGTGGGGACGTGGGGGCGGAATCCGCACGCGCGCTGGACGGTGACGCCGACGGACGTGGCGGAACTGGCGGCGGTGCAGGGGCGCTTGCTGGCGCACGCGGCGCACGCGGTGAAGCCGGGGGGGCGCTTGGTTTACGCGGTGTGTACGCTGACGGGCGCGGAGACGACGGGCGTGGCGGCGGGGTTTGAGCGGGCGCATCCGGAGTTCCGGCCGGTGGGGTTGCACGATCCGTTTCGACCGGAGGAGACGGCGCAGGTGCAGGTGTGGATGTGGCCGCAAGTGACGGGTGGGAACGGGATGTTTGTGGCGGCGTGGGAGCGGGTGGGTAGCGGGCGGGTAGAGGGTAGAGGATAGAAAAGAGAGGAGAGAGGAGTGCGAGCAGGGAGAATAGGGAATAGGGAATAGGGAATAGGGAAGGGTTGAAGGGTGAAAGGGTTGATGGGTAGATGGGTTGAATTGGTAGAATGGGAAGAGGTTCGGGGCCTCTTTACCCCTTCAACGGTTCAACGGTTCAACGGTTCAATGGTTCAACGGTTCAATGGTTCAACCCTTATGAATTAATTTACGGATACGATTTATGCAGAAGTTTGAAGCGATTATTTTTGATATGGACGGTGTGATCGTGGACAGCGAGCCGCGGCATATCCGGGCGTTTCGCGAGGTGTTCGGGGCGATGGGTTATGGGGAGCGGCATGGGATGGATTTCGAGGCGTATCTGGGGCGTTCGGACCGGGCGCTGTGGCTGGATTTCGTGGCGAAACATCAGCCGAAGGAAACGCTGGAGGAATTGACGGCGTGGAAGCAGCGGCGGCTGATTGAGATACTGCGCGCGGAGCAGCCGATCTTTCCGGGGCTGCCGGATTTGGTGGCGAAAGTGGCGGTCGGGCACCAGTTGGCGGTGGCGTCGGGGTCGCTGCATCCGGTGATCGAGGAGGTGCTGGCGTTGAAGGGGCTGCGGCGTTTTTTCGAGACGGTGGTGAGCGTGCAGGATGTGGCGCACGGAAAGCCGGCGCCGGATATTTTTCTGCGCACTGCGGAGTTGCTCGAAGTGTCGGCAGCGGATTGCTGCGTGATCGAGGATTCGGCGGCGGGCGTGCAGGCGGGGAAGGCGGCGGGAATGACGGTGATTGCAATCACCAACTCGCTGCCCGCAGCCCGCCTGACACAGGCGGATGCGGTGGTGGGAACGTACGCGGAGATCGAGCGGTGGCTCGGGGTGTGAGGGGGAATGAAGCTCCAAGAGCAAAGCTCAAAGCTCAAGGAAAGGGCCTGGACAGGCGGAACGGCGACCCTTTGACGGCGGGAGAATGACTGCGGCGCGTCCGCCGATCGCGGGTGGTTTCGATCGCCGGTGCCGCCCGCTGATTAGCGCCGGGCTTCACAGACTATGTGAAAACGTAGCCGCCGACGTGAGGAGGCGGATGGGACGCGCTCGAACTGCGGGGAAATCCGCCTCCTCACGTCGGCGGCTACGGGGAAGCAATGGAGTTTTCACACAGTCTGTTCAGCCGGGTGTTAGCGAGGCCAAGAACCACAACCGCTTCAGCGGTTTCCCGCACGCTTGGGGAAAAACCGTCATAGGGCTATCCCCTTGACTCAACTCACGTTGATCGGCCACCACAAGTGGCACCAAGGGCTGCATAAACTTTGATGCGTCGCTGTCGGTTGAGGCAAAGACATAGCTCTGAAAAACAGCAGAACTTTCCCATCTTTTACCCCGCATCTTTTACCATCACTTCCGGGTCGGGCGCTGGATCGGCTCGCTTGCCTGCGCTGACAACTCTTCGAGCCGGTCCGGCAGCCTCGTGATTGTGAAAAGTTCAGCCGATGGGCGATCACTCGGCGAAGGTCGGCCGCTGTTCGTAAGGGTGATTTCGGAGAGGTTTTTGGTAAAAGATGGGCGGTAAAAGATGAAGACAAGTGGGGACATCCCGTTGACTCAACTCCCGTTGGTCTTACCTCCACGAATAGCACGGTTGGCTGTCAAAATGTCGGTGCGTAGGTGTCGGTCGAGTCACGGGCATAGCCCTAAACCGTTAAAACGGTTTTCCTCTCGCCCGCTGGGGACACCCGGCTGAGGAGACTGTGAGAAAACGTAGCCGCCGACGTGAGGAGGCGGATGGGTCGTGCCCGAAATGCGGGAAATCCGCCTCCTCACGTCGGCGGCTACAGGGAAGCAATGGCGTTTTCACACAGTCTGTGCAGCCGGGTGCGAATGAGAGGGAAAAGGATCCGGCCGCAAAGCTTCGATGTTACCGCCGCGACCGGGGCGGGGCGGCCGCGGGTTTTTCCCTCGCGGGATAACTCGGACGGGCTAGAGTTCGCGGCCATGGGCAGCCGCATCGCGCTGGCCCGTTGGTATTTGTGGCCGGATGAAAAACATCGTCTATTTCGATTTGGAAACCCAGAAGTCCGCCGACGAGGTGGGCGGCTGGAATCGCGCCGGGGACATGCTGATGAGCGTGGGGGTGACGTACTCGACGGCGCGCGGCGGCTACCGGATTTACGGCGAGAAGCAGGTGGATGAACTCATCACGGAACTCCAGCGCGCGGACCTGGTGGTGGGCTACAACATCGCCGGCTTTGATTACGAGGTCCTGCATCGCTACACGGCGCTGGACCTCCGGCAGTTGCCGACGCTGGACATGATGGTCGAGGTGCAGAAGTCGCTGCCGCACCGGCTGTCCTTGGATTCCATCGCCACGGCGACGCTCGGCGTGGAGAAAACGGCCGAGGGCTTGCAGGCCATCCGCTGGTTTCGCGAGGGCAAGCTGCTCGAGATTGCTGAATACTGCTGCTACGACGTGAAGATCACGCGGCTGGTCCATGAATATGGCGCGGCGCAGCGGCAGCTTTTTTACAAGAACCGGTTCGGGGCCAGGCTGTGCGTCGCGGTGGCGTGGTGAGCGGTGGGGGAGCAGGGCAGGGGAGTCACGGCGGGAGGCCGCCCCAATTCCATCGTCGGGAGAAAATGCTACCCAAGGAGAGAAGCTCGGTGGTGCCCACGACAGGACTTGAACCTGTACGATGTTACTCACTAGAACCTGAATCTAGCGCGTCTGCCAATTCCGCCACGTGGGCCCGAGGTTGGTTGTTCTCACCAATGCGGCCCTAAGGCCCGCACTTGCGAGGAAACCGAGCGCTTTAAGTAGGACAATCAGTCCGGCGCTGCAAGGTAAAACACCCCAGCCACGAAAATCTTCTCGCCGGGCAGTGGTTGTTTTTGCGCCGGGTGGCGGCGTAACCTATTTTTCAACGGCCCGCTTCCGGCGGGCTTGCCCAAACGATGAGTGCCGAACGATCCAGCATTTATGACCCGACCCGCCGCCGCCGGAGCGGGCGGCGGCGTTTTCTCAAGGCCTGTTTGTTCGGTGCGCCGGCGGTGGCGGCGGCGGCGGATGCTTGGTGCATCGAGCCGGGGTGGCTGGAAATCCGACGAGTCACCGTCGCTCGCGGCGTGCCGACGCATCGCATCGTCCAGTTCTCCGATGTGCATTTCCGGGGCGACGCGGCGTATCTCAAGGAGGTCATTGCGACGGTCAATTCATTGGCCCCTGACCTCGTTTGTTTCACGGGCGACATTGTCGAGCAGGGGCAGTTTCTCGAGGAGGCGCTGGAAATCATGTCGGCGGTCAAGGCCCCGATGTATGGCGTCCCGGGGAACTGGGAGTATTGGTCGATGCCGGGAGGCGAGGTGTTGCGCAAGGGGCCGCACCGCAACCTGGATGATCTGGAGCCGGTGGCGAAGACCTACTTTGCCCCGATCCGGAAAATGTTCGAGGCGACCGGCGGCCGTTGGATCGAGGATGCCGACACGCTGACCAAAGACGGCAAGGTGAACATCCTCGGGGCCACGGCGCGGAAGATTCCCGATCTCAAGCCGAAGCCGGGCGTGAAGAATCTGTTCCTCGTGCATTACCCCGCGTGGTCGCGCTACTGGCTGCCGGAGATGAAATTTGACCTGACACTCGCGGGGCACTCCCACGGCGGCCAGGTGCGGCTGCCGTTCCTCGGCGCGCTGCGGGTGCCGGATTTGGTGGACGAGTATTCGCAGGGGTTGTTCCCGACGAAGTTCGGTCCGCTGTACGTGAACGCGGGCATCGGCTACTCGCATCTGAATGTCCGCTTCCTCTGCCGCCCCGAGATCACGGTGATCGAGTTCTGAGCTGAAATGATCCCGTCAGGGCGGCAGGAGCGCGGCCTTTAGGCCGCAGAAATGTCCACCCGCAGCGCCGCTCCAAAACCACTGGGGAGCGTTCCGTCACGCACGCTTCGATGTGTCCGAAGAGACGGTTTGGAGATTCGCGCGACCTTTTCCCGACGCACGTTTCTGCGGCCTGAAGGCCGCGCTCCGGCTGCGTGCTGGCGCCTCAGTGCCAGCGTTGCAGTTCGATGATGTTCCCCTCGGGATCGGCCATGTAGATCAGCGTCAGCCGGCCCGCGCCGGGGATGTCGAGGGTGACGAGACCGCCCACGTCCCGTCCACCCCAGCGCAAAATCTCCGCGCGCTTTTGCTCCACGTCCGGCACCTCGAAGGCCAGGTGCGCAAAACCGGGGCGGTTCAGGCAGGTCCCCGGATTTGGCGCGTTCCGTTCGTATTGGAAAACCTCGAGCGTCGGCCCGCTGTCGCCGTGCCCGGGCAGCCGCAGGTGCCGGCCGCAGATGCGCGCGCCCGGCATCCCGGTCAGCACGTCGGTGTTGGGTCCGTGATGATCGCGTTCCGAGCTGACCGGTTCGCAGGCGAAGACCTGCGTGTAAAAATCCGCCAGCCGCCGCCAGTCATCGGCGATGAGATTGGTGTGCGCGTAACGAATGCCGCTGGGGTGGGTCGTGTTCATAAAGTTTTCATTGACCAGGTCTGATGCAAAAATGTTGCGATCCGAAATCGTGTCAGCCGCGCCTGCCGCTCGGCGCTTCCGCCTCACCGCTCCCGCCGGGCGACCACAAAGGCGTTGAACATGTAATGCCGCAGCGGCGTGGCGTTGAGCAGCAACTCCACCGGTTTCGGCACGTAGCGATCAGTGCAGACGACCTGCTCGATGGCGCAGCCGCCGCGGCGCAGGAAGAACGCCATCTCCAGCGGATTCGTCGCGATGATCGCGTCGTCGTCCGGCTCGAACGGCGTTTTCACAATCGGCGTCATGCGGTCGAAGCGCACGGCGTCGGGCGCGGACTGGAATTGCCGGCGCTTTTCCCGCACGCGGCACCAGTTCCGCCATTTGTTTCCCAGCCCCCGCATCCGTGGGTGGTACCCCGGCCCGACCGCGCGGAAAAAATTGGGACTCGAGAGGACAACGCGGCCGCCGGGTTCCGTCACGCGCACAAGCTCGGCGATGAACGCCTCGGGTTCATCCACATGCTCGAGCACGTTCAACGCGCCCACCGCGGCGAAGTGGCCGTCGGGAAACGGCAGCCGACGGCCATCGTAAACCTGACAGCGCTCGCTGAATTTCCGCGCGCGCTCGACGTTGGGAATCGAGACATCCACGCCGTACGCCTCCACGCCCGCCTGCGTCAAACGCCCCACGACCTGCCCCACGCCACAGCCGACATCGAGCGCCCGGCCGCCGGTGCGCCCGGGGCGTAGCGCGTCGGCATACTTGCCGTAGAAGTTGGGATCCCAGCCGGCGAGGAATTCCGCGTACGCCTCGTTGTGCAGGTAATACGAATCCTGATGGCTCATGCGCGCTGGCGTTTCGCGGGCGCCGGTTTCGGGGCGTCGGGGGAAATCGGCGCCGCCGCTGGCACCGCGGGCGTCGGCGGTGTCGGGCATCCAGAGGGCGGTTCGGATGCCGCGGGCGCGGCGGCAAGCGGCGCGGTTCTGCCCGCACCTGCCGCTTGTTTAGAAATGATTTTGCTCATCGAATTGCGCGCGACGCTACCGGAACGCTCTCTCGGCGCCAGCGCAGAACTGGACCGGGACCGGAATTTCGCGGGCGAGTGCAGTGGCCGGCCGGCACCGGGGGAGTGCGAAGGTTCAGGCACCAAATCTGGGAGCGCCGATTTCCAAATCGGCGCGCTCCGCGCGTGTGGGGCAGGCATCCTTGCCTGCCAGTTCACGGGGCATCCCTGCCCCGTGTTCCCGGTCTAGCCGCACCGCCGCACCGCCGCAGGGGACGGGCGCAGGGATGCCGCCCGAACTGTCAGGCTGGAAGCCTGCCCCACATGGCCGGCTTATCTGGAGTCTGCTAGACAACTACGGAGACCGGCGCTCCGGGGCGGAGTGCGGATGCGCCACAGGTATCGCCCCGCTGGATTCCAACATAGCTCCCCGCCGGTTGGAAACGTAGCCTCCGCGCCATGATTCAAGCTGGCATCAAGAACGACCGGACCTGGCGCAAGGCGCGTCTGGCCGCCCGGCTGTTGCTTCGCCGCGAGGTCCGCCCGCTCCGCACCCCCGAGCAACAGTTGGCCCGCCAGCTCGCCTGCGATCCGGAATTCACCAATCGCCTCATCCAGCAAGCCCTCTATTTTCTGGGCATCGGCCCGCGCAAACATGAGTTCGACCGCCAACTGGTGGCCCGCGGAGCTTGACTGGAGCACGCCCGCCGGCCAGTTGCTCCAACAGCTCGTGGCCGCGCTCCCGGTCGGCCACGCCTCTCACATCACCGTCTATGGCTTCGCGCCGCTGCAACTCACCGTGGACCGGCAGCTTCTCGGCGGTAACCCGGCAGTCGGAGCGCGGCCTTTCGACCGGAGAAATGCGCATCCTGTGAAGGGGGCGGGAATTTCGGGACGGTCGCTTCCGACTCGCCAAAGGTTGGAGAGTGGGAGGCGTTCGGGTTGTTTGGGGCACTCGCTGCGGGTGGACGTTTCTGCGGCGTGAACGCCGCGCTCCGGGGGCGGGGTGCGGATGCGCCCGAGGAAAATTGCTCCACGAAATAGATGTAGAACCCCGCGGACGAATCACCCAAGCTCCGCCGGTAAACCGGGAGGGCTTCCTTGCGCGAGCCGCCCGGTCGTCCCGATGCGACGGCCCGCTTGACGCGCCGCGCCCGGTTTAATTATTGAAAACGACAACATGAACACGACCGAGAAACATCACTTTCAAGCCGAGATTCAGCAGTTGCTGGACATCGTCATTCACTCGCTCTACACGGACAAAGAAATCTTCGTGCGTGAGCTGATTTCCAACGCCGCCGACGCGTGCGAAAAGCTCCGCTTCACCCAGGCCGCCGGCACGGCGATCCACCAACCCGACGCCGCCGTGAGCATCGCGCTCACCACGGATGACAAGGCCGGCACGATCACCTTCACCGACACGGGCATGGGCATGACGCACGCCGAACTGGTGGACAATCTCGGCACCATCGCGCACTCGGGCACCAAGGCGTTTCTGAAGCAGCTCGCCGAGGACAAGCGCCCGGACGCGCGGTTGATCGGGCAGTTCGGCGTCGGGTTTTACTCGGCGTTCATGGTGGCCAAGCGCGTGACGGTGCTCAGCCGTTCTGCGTCGCCGGATGAATCCGGCTGGCAATGGACCAGCGAAGGCACGGGCGGCTACGAAATCACCCCCGCGGCCGACCTCCCGCGCGGCACGAAGATCACGCTCGAACTCAAGGACGACGCGAAGGACTTTGCCCACGGGCACGCCATCGAGCGGATCATCAAGCGCTACTCGAGCTTCGTGCCGTTCCCGATCGAGCTGAACGGGACGCGACTGAACACCGTGCAGGCCATCTGGGCGCGCAGCAAAAACGAGATCAAGGACGAGGAGTACAACGAGTTCTACCAGTTCGTCGGGCACGATCACGAGGCGCCGCTGCTGCGCCTCCACTTCACGGCGGACGCGCCGCTGGCCATCCAGGCGCTGCTCTTTGTGCCGGGGCGGAACTTCGAGGGCGCGGGCATGGGCCGCATTGATTCCGAGGTGAATCTCTATTGCCGCAAGGTGCTCATTCAGGCCAAGGCCAAGGGGCTGTTTCCCGACTGGCTGCGGTTTCTCAAGGGCGTGGTGGACAGCGAAGACCTGCCGCTCAACATCTCGCGCGAGACGATGCAGGACACGGCGTTGCTGCAAAAACTCAACAAGGTGCTCACGTCGCGTTTCCTGAAATTCCTCGATGAAACGGCCGAAAAGGACGCCGCCGCGTACGAGAAGTTTTACGGGGAATACGCGAAGTTTCTCAAAGAAGGGGTCGCCACGGATTTCACGCACAAGGAGGCGCTGGGCAAATTGCTGCGCTTCGAATCCTCCTCGCTCGAGGCGGGCAAGCTGACCTCGCTCGCCGAGTACGTGAAGCGCATGGGCGCGGACCAGCAGGAGATTTACTGCCTGCTCGCGCCGAGTCGCGCCGCAGCCGAGAGCAGCCCGTATTTCGAGGTCTTCCGCGAGCGCAAGTACGAGGTGCTCTTCCTCTACGACCCGTGGGACGAGTTTGTCATGGACCATCTCCGCGAGTTCGACGGCAAGTCGCTGCGGCACGCCGAGAAGGCGGAACTGAATCTCGAAGACACCGCGAAAAAGGAAGGCGCGCTGTCCGACGATGCCGCCAAGACGCTCACCGACTGGCTCAAGGAATCGCTGACCGACAAGGTCGGCGAGGTGCGTGTTTCCAAACGCCTCGCGAGCAGTCCGGCGGTGGTGGTCGATTCCGACAAGCACATGACCGCCGGCATGCGGCGCATGATGAAGGCGTTGAGCAAAGACCAGGACGCCCTCCCCACCGCCCGGCATGATTTCGAGATCAACCCCGCGCATCCGATCATGGTGCGCCTCGACAAAATGCGGCTGAAAGACTCGGCCCTCGCGGCGCAGGTCGCCGAGCAAATCCTCGACAACGCGCGCGTCGCCGCCGGCGTGCTTGAAGACCCGCGCACGATGCTCAAGCGGCTGGACGGGCTCTTGGAAAAGGTGCTCGGGGAATAGGGGTGGCACGGCTTGGGAGTAAGAGCGCGTCGCACCGTGCGGCGCGCTTCCTTTTTGTAGGAGCCGACGTGGGGAGGCTCTAACTTTTTCCGCGAGAGGCGCGCGCTTGGGCAGAAGGAGGTCAGAGTCTCCTTACGTCGGCTCCCACAAAGACGCGCCAGGCGCGCTCCCTTCTTGTAGGAGCCGACGTGAGGAGCCTCTAACCTTTTCCACGAGAGGCGCGCGCTTGGGCAGAAGGAGGTCAGAGTTTCCTTACGTCGTCTCCCACAAAGACGCGGCAGGCGCGCTCACCGCTTCCGGTTGTACTCGTCGCAACCGTATTTCTCGCGCGCCAGTCGTTGCACCTGTTTGCGCAGCGACGCGTCCGGCTCGAAGCGCAGCCACACCACGTCCCATTGCCGCGCCGCGACCTCGCAGAATGCCTGCTCCCATTCGGCGCGCCCCGCTTTCACCGGCGGCGGCTGGATGGATCCCTGAATCAGCAGCCCGAGCCGGTTCCGGCGCTGCGCCGCGCCCGCGATTTTGCGGCCGTGCCAGAGCACATCAAATTTCTCCGCGCCCACGAAACATTGCCCCGGCATTTCCTTGCGACAGCACGGTGACAATTCCGCCGCCACGCCCAGTTCGCCAAACGCATCCGCGACCCACTGGTGAAAGCGCTGGTAGCTGGCGACTGCCGAGAGCTCATACCAAGGATGCGACGGCGGAATGGTCAGGCTCACGGTCCAGTCGGCGTCGTGGGGAACCAGGCCGCCGCCGGTGGCGCGGCGGATCAGCGGGCGCAGCGGCGTCACGGCCTCGAGGTCCGCGTAGTGTTGGAAATAGCCGAACGTCGCGGCGGGAGCCGTCCACGAGTAAAAGCGCAGCACGGGCGAACCGAGTGACGCGGCGCATTCCAGCAGAGCTTCGTCGGCGGCCATGTTTTCGGGTGGGGCCGTTGGCGCGCAGTTCCAGAGCAGCCAGCGCTCGGCTCCCGCGCTGAGACGACGACGCGCGTCAGCCGCCGAATCCACCGCGGTCTCCGCAGCGGCGGCGAGATCACACGTTGCCGGCGCTGGGGCAGAGAGGGCTGATTTCACAATGGGAACAGTCGGGTTTCCGCGCGCCGCAGCGACGACGTCCGTGCCAGATGAGCCAGTGGCTGAAATTCGCCCACTGGTCGGTGGGCACGAGCTTCACCAGCGCCTCCTCGATTTTTTCGGCGCCCTTCCCGCGGCTCAGGCCCAGGCGCGCCGCGAGCCGCGCGACATGCGTATCGACGACGATGCCGGCGTTGATGTGATAGGCGTTGCCGAGCACCACGTTCGCGGTTTTGCGCCCGACGCCGGCGAGATTCACCAGCTCGAACATCGTGCGCGGCACCACGCCCCCGTGCCGCTCGACGAGCGTCTGACAGCACGCCTTGATGTTCTTCGCCTTGTTGCGGAAGAGGCCGATGCGCTGCACGTCCCGCTCCAATTCCGCCACGTCCGCGTGGGCGTAATCGGCGGCCGTGCGGTACTTCTGGAACAGCGCGGCGGTGACGAGGTTCACCTGTTTGTCGGTGCATTGCGCCGAGAGAATCGTGGCGATGAGCAGTTCGAGGGGGTTTGAAAAATTCAGTTCGCAATGGGCGTCCGGATACGCCGCCGCCAAGCCGCGAATAATCTTCGCGGTGCGTGCAACCAGCAGGGCATGGCTTTCTCGTGGCATGACGGGCGGAGGCTAGCGGGCGCGAAAGAAGTTGGAAGCGCGGTGATGCAGCGCCGGCGCAGCGCGGCAGCCCGGGGAGCGCACGCCGCTGGCGTGCCGTTTTCGGCGGCCCGCCGAAAACTCGTCGTTCCACCCACTCTTTCCTGCGGCCGAGAATGCAGATTGGGGAACGAAGGTTTGGGCGGGCCGCCCAAACCGGCACGCGGGCCGCGTGCGCTCCCCGTTTCGCCGCGTTCGGGTGTCTCCCGGCGTCACGCCTTGGTCAGCGCCTTGACGCAATAGCTGTTGAGGCTTTCGCCCTCTGCCAGCGCTTTCAAAGCCAGGCGGCGGTGCAGGATCGGCTCCAGCCGGAGCACGAACTTGCCGCTGTATCGGCGGCGGTCCGCGGTGGCGGCGGGCAGGGCCTTGCCGTCGGCTTCCAGATTCACAATCCACTCCTCGACGATCTGGCACAGCTCGGCAAAGACCTTCGTCTCGTCATCGCCGTGACAGCACGGGCCGATAAGCGGCGGCGCGCTGCCGACGAAGCAGCCGTCCGCCGCGCTCCATTCCACGAGTTTCGTGAAACGCGCGGCCTTGGTCTTGAGTTCGTTTCGTTTCATGGCTCGGTCGCGGCGATTTTCCGCCGCACTTCTTTTTCCTGATATGGCTTGGCGTCCTGGCCGGGTTGGCCGCTCACGGTCACGCGGCCGCCGGTCGGATGCTCGAAATTGCGGTGGCTGCCCTTGCCACCCCGGTTCACAAAGCCCGCCCGTTCCAAGTCGGCGATGAGCTGGCGAATCTTGCGTGGCATGACAGTATCAAACTGGTATCAGGCGCGGTGCTGGGTGTCAAAACGGTTTCGCCGTGGGATGGAGATAGGGAATGGGTGCCGATGTTGCCCGAGAGTGGCGGCCGGCGTGGGGCTGGCAGTGGCGCCCGTAGCCGCCGGGTTCAGGACGAGTCTCCGCGGCCCCGCCCGCTGCGGCCCGCACCCACATTCAACGCTCTCCGCCGAGAGAATTCCTAAAAAGCCTCTGACCAACTGCATGTTGCATATGCAACACAGAGTTGGCGTTCGCCTCCCCAGATGCGGGTTGGCTCCTGGAAAGGGAGCCGTTCGCCGGCCGCGGCACACAGCCCGGACGGGGACCGAGGCGCGGGTGCGTTCCTGATTCGGTATTCTCGATTCGCAATTCGGAATTCCGCGCTGCGCTGTGTCGCATTGACGCCTCGCCGGGTGCCGGTAGCGTCCGGCTCCATTGAACTTGCCGCTCGCCCTCATGAAGACTTCCCTCGCCGGTGATTGTTCCGCGCTCGTCCCGCTTCTGGGCCTGGCGTTCGCGCTCTGGCTCACGCTGACGGTCGTCGGTGCCGCGCCGCCGCCGGGCCCGCCCGTCGCAAAAAAGATTCCGCACCTCACGCCACTGCACGGGGTCGTGCTGGTGGACCACTATTTCTGGCTCCGCGAGCGTTCGAATTCGGCCGTGCTCACCCATTTGAAAAGCGAGAACGCCTACACCGAGGCGGTGATGAAGCCGACCGCGAAATTTCAAAAAACCCTCTACAAAGAAATGGTCGGGCGCATCAAGGAAACCGACCGCACGGTGCCGTATCCCAAGGGGCAGTACCTCTACTTTTCCCGCACCGAGAAGGGGAAACAGTACGCCATCCTGTGCCGCACGAAGAATGAACCCGGCGCGAATGAAGAGGTGATGCTCGACGGCAACCAGGAGGCGCGCGGCCACAAATATTTCGCCATCGGCGCGTCCGAAGTGAGCGACGACGGCCACCTGCTGGCGTTCGCCGTGGACACGACGGGCTTCCGCCAATACACGCTCCAGGTGAAAGACCTCCGTACGGGCAAGATGCTCGCCGACCGCATCGAGAAAGTCGGCTCGCTCACCTGGGGCGCCGACAGCCGCACCTTGTTTTACACCGTCGAGGACGAGGCCAAGCGGCAGTATCGCCTGTATCGGCATGTGCTCGGCGCGCCGCGCGACGTGCTGTTGTACGAGGAGAAGGATGAGATGTTCGACCTCGGCGTCGGGCGCTCGCGCAGCGGGGCCTACCTGTTTCTCGGCGCCACCAGCAAGACGACCAGCGAGTATCGCTACCTCGCCGCGGACCAGCCGGACGGCGAGTGGAAAGTGGTGCTGCCGCGCGAGGCCGGGCACGAATATGATGTCGATCACCACGGCGACCGCTTCTATATCCGGACCAACAAGGGCGGCCGTAATTTCCGGCTTGTCTCCGCGCCCATCGCCGATCTGGCGCAGAAAAACTGGCGCGAGGAAATTCCCCATCGCCCGAACGTCATGTTGTCCGGCTCGGATTTTTTCTCCGACTTCTGCGTGCTGCACGAACGCGAGCACGGCCTGCCCCAGCTCACGGTGCTGGACCTGAACACGCGCACAACCAAGCGCCTCGAGTTTCCCGAACCCGCCTATGATCTCGCGGGCGATCACAATGAGGAATGGGTCACCGGGACGTTCCGTTACAGCTATCAGTCCTTCATCACGCCGCGGTCGGTGTACGAATATGATTTCGCCAGCGGCGAGACGGTCCTGCTCAAGCGCACCGAGGTTCCCGGCGGTTACCGCCCCGAGGATTTCCAGCTCGAACGCGTCCACGCGAAGGCCGCCGACGGCACGCTGATTCCCGTCTCGCTCGCCAGCAAACGCGGCGTGCCGCGCGACGGCACCGCGCCGCTGCTGCTCGACGGCTACGGTGCCTACGGCCTGCCGAACGACGTGAGCTTTTCGGTGAGCATCCTGAGCCTGCTCGATCGCGGGATGATCTTTGCGATGGCGCACATCCGGGGCGGCGGCGAATTGGGGAAAGCGTGGCACGACCAGGGGCGCATGGAGAAAAAGACCAACACGTTCAACGACTTCATCGCCGCCGCCGATTTTCTGGTCGCGGAGAAGTTCACCGCGCGCGACCGGTTCGTGATTCAGGGTGGCAGCGCGGGCGGCCTGCTCATCGGTGCGGTGCTCAATCAGCGTCCCGATTTGTGCAAAGCCGCCGTGCTCGAGGTGCCGTTTGTCGATGTCATCAACACGATGCTCGATGAGTCGCTGCCGCTGACCGTCACCGAGTTCGAGGAGTGGGGAAATCCCAAGGAAAAGGCCGGCTACGAGCGCCTCAAAACGTACTGTCCGTACACCAACCTCGCCGCGCGTGACTACCCGGCGATGCTCGTGAAAACCTCCTTCCACGACAGCCAGGTGATGTACTGGGAGCCGGCGAAATACGTCGCGAAACTACGGACCCTCAAGACCGACACGAACCCGCTGCTGCTCCAGGTCAATCTCTCCGCCGGCCACGGTGGCGCGTCGGGCCGCTACGATTTCCTGCGCGAGACGGCGTTCAGTTTCGCCTTCGTGCTCACGCAGGTTGGGGTGAAGAAGTGAGGCGGTGGGAGTGGGGGGGAAGCTCAAAGACTAAAGCACAAAGCTCAAGGGAAGCTCAAAGAGCCAAGCGCCAACGGGCGCGTCTCGGTTTTGTGGAAGCGGTCTGGCGTGCGCGGCGGGCGAATGGGGCAGGCATCCTTGCCTGCCGGTTTACGGGGCATCCCTGCCCCGTGTTCCCGGTGCCGCTGTAGGTTGTTGGCCATGGAAACGGGCGGCAGGGATACCGCTCGAACTGGCAGGCAAGGACGCCTGGCCCACCGCGACGGCGCACCTGCTTCCGCGTGTTTCCTGCTGCCCTGCGCCTTCACGCACCGATGGATCCAAGAAACGGCAATGCCCTTGATCCTTGGGGTTTGGAGCTTCCCTTGAGCTTTGAGCTTTATTCTTTGAGCTTCCTCCCGCTCCCTCCGTTCACGCCTCACGCCTCACTCCCCCGGACATTTGTGTTTTCGCCACGCGCCGCCGTGGCTAGGTTCCGCCCGTGGCGACGCGGATTTCAGTCATTGTGCCGGTGTTCAACGAGGCGGACAACGTCTCGCCGCTGGTCCGTGAGGTGACGGCGGCGCTGGCGCGCGAGTCGTTCGAGCTGGTGCTGGTTGATGACGGCAGCCGCGACGGAACGTGGGAGAAAATCCAGGCGGCCTGCGCGGCGGACGCGCGGGTGCGCGGGCTGCGGCTGCGATTCAACAGCGGTCAGAGCGCCGCGCTGTGGACGGGAATTCAAGCCACCGACAGCCCGGTTCTGGCGACGCTGGATGGCGATTTGCAGAATGATCCGGCGGATTTTCCCGCACTGCTCGCCGAACTGGAGAAGTGCGACATGGTCTGCGGCGTGCGCCAGAAACGCCGCGACACCTGGATTCGGCGCGTGTCGTCCAGCGTCGCGCGGGCGGCGCGGCGCGCGGCGCTGGGCGTGGATTTTCAAGACACCGGCTGCGGGCTGCGGGTTTTCCGGCGCACGTCGTTGCAAGGAGTTTTTGGGTTCAACGGGCTGCACCGTTTCCTGCCCGTGCTCGTGCATGACGGCGGGTCGCGGGTCCACGAACTGCCCGTCAATCATCGCCCGCGCGTGGCCGGCGTTTCCAAGTACGGCGTCTGGAACCGGCTCGGGCGCGGCCTCGTGGATCTGTTCGCGCTCGCCTGGTATCACCAACGACGTTACCGCCCCGTGCCGTTTGCGCGGTGCCCGGAAACACCGGGGCGCTGAAGTGACGGGAGGAGCCGGTGTGAAAAGGTAGCCGCCGACATGAGGAGGCGGACGGGCGGGTGCGGACCTGCGGGCGAATCCGCCTCCTCACGTCGGCGGTTACGTCGCGCTCCGGCGGGGCTGCGGTGGTCAGGATACGGCGCGTACGCCGCGTTGAACGAGCGCCTCGAGGGCCGCCGCGGGCTGGGCGCCCGCGGCGCGCGTGGCTTCCGCACCGAGGTAAAACACGATCAGCGTCGGAAGCGATGCGATCTGATAAAGCTGGGCGAGGAACGGGATTTCTTCCGTGTTCACTTTCAACACCAAGAAACGTCCCGCCGCGCGAGCCGCGACCGCCTCCAGTTCCGGCGCCATCATTTTGCACGGCCCGCACCCGGCGGCCCAGAAATCCACGAGGAGGGGCAGGGGAGAGGCGAGGATCAGGGCGGAGAACGGCTTGGCCGCCGTCACGGCGATGGGCGTGGGCGGGAGCGCGAGCGGCTCCTGGCACGCGCCGCAACGGGTTGGTTTGTCGAGCGTCGCGTAGGCGAGGCGGTTCTTCCGGGCGCACTTGGCGCAGGCGATGATGATGCCGGTGGTATCGAGTTCAGGCGTAAACACGGGGCGAAGTTTAGGAGCGCTTGCGTGCAAGACAAGCTGCCGAGCGGATGAACCAAGCAATCGAACCTGAACCACGAAAGACACGAAAAACACGAAAAGGGACGTCATCGCAGCGACTCGCGGCCGCACCCGGCGTGGGAGTTTTTTTGGCCCCGAGAACCTCATTCGCAGCCCGTTTTTTCAAGTGTTTCATGCGGGTCGTGGTTCATCACGTCCGCAGCTTTTGGGCTGAAACCGTCGCGGAATCACCCGCCTTTTCATTTTGTCCTTAACGCTGGCGGAGGCGTGCCGTAGCGTCCGCGCACTTGAAATGAGAAAACCCTCGATCCTTGTGATCTTTTTGACGGTCTTCATCGACCTCATCGGCTTTGGCATTGTGCTGCCGCTGCTGCCGATCTTCGCCCGCGACCTCGAAGCCAGCGGCCTGACCATCGGGCTGCTCATGGCTTCCTACTCGGCGATGCAATTCATTTTCGCTCCGTTGTGGGGCCGGCTTTCCGATCGCATCGGGCGGCGTCCCGTGCTGCTGGTCAGCACGGCGGGAGCGGCGATTTCGTATGCGATCTTCGCGATTGGGTCGGGGCAGACGGGCACCACGGCCATCGTGCTGTTGTTTGTCGCGCGCATTTTCGCGGGCATCTGCGGTGCGAACATCACGGTCGCCCAGGCCTACATCGCCGACATCACGCCACCCGAGGAGCGCTCGAAGAAAATGGGCCTCATCGGCATGGCGTTCGGCCTCGGATTTATTCTTGGCCCGGCGCTCGGCGGCCTGGGGCTGACCTTCGGCAACCTCGCCACGCCCGGTTGGATCGCGTCGGCGTTTTGCGCGGCGAACTTCTGCTTCGCCTACGCCCGGCTGCCGGAAAGCTGGAAGCCGGGCCTCGAGCCCGCCGACACGCGTCCGCGGTTCGCGCGTTTCATGACCACGATGCGGCGGCCGGGGATCGGCATGTTGATCGGCGTGTTTTTCCTCGCGACGTTTTGCTTCGCCTGCTTCGAGACCACGCTGGGCCTGCTGGTGAGCAAAAATTTCAACCTGAGTTTTGAAACCGTGAAGGGCATCCACACCTTCGACACCAAGGTGGTTTATCTCTACACGTTTTGCGGGCTGGTCGGCGCGTTCGTGCAGGGCGGACCGCTCGGGCGGCTGGTGAAAAAATTCGGGGAGCCGCTGCTGATCGGGCTGAGCCTGGTGCTGGTCGGCGTGAGCCTGGCGGTGCTGCCGTTCGCGACGAACTGGCCGCTGCTGCTCGCGGCGCTCGGGGTGTTGTCGGTCGGCTCGAGCCTGACCCGGGCGCCCGTTTTCGGGATGCTGTCGAATCTCGCGTTGGCCAACCAACAGGGCGAGACCATCGGGACGGCGCAGAGCGCGGCGAGTCTAGCGCGCATCGCGGGGCCGATCTTCGCAGCGACGCTGTTCACGGTGGACCCGCGGATTCCCTATCTGGCGTGCGGGGTGTTGTCGCTGGTGACGGCGGCGCTGGCATGGGGAAAATTGCGGGCGACCGCCGGGCCGGGCCTCACACCGGCCGTGGCGGCCGCGGCGACCGCACCGGCGGGCGCGCGGAGTTGACGCGGGCCGGAGCGGTCAGGAGGATGCGTGCATGAGCGAAATTATTTATCCGAGGAGTCCCCGGGAAACGATGGCGGGCTGGGCGTATCTGCCGCGGTTTCTGGACAAGGTGCGGCTGCATCTGGCCGGGAAACTGCACGCGGATTATCAGGAGAATTTCGCGTACAAAGGTTTCGATGCGAAGTGGCTGGCGGCGGCGGGTCTGCTGCCGGAGCAGTTCATCGCGGTCGTGGCGAACAGCGTCACCGACGGGCAGGTGTGCGACTGGGTGGCGCGGCACACGAATAAAACGGAGGCCGAAAAGGCGGCGTTCAACGCGGCGGTGCTCAACTACGGACGCGAGGGGGAGGAAGTGAAAGCGCGGCTGCAATGGCGCAAGGAACAGGCCGGCCTCGGGCAGCGGGCGGACATTCAGACGTTCGCGGACTTTATCGACGCGGATGAGAAGCGGCTTTAGGGCGGAGGCGGATTGGGGCGGGTAGGGGAGGGTGGCGATCCCGGAGTGCGGCCGTCCCCGGCCGCGGCGATGTCCTCGCGGACGAGGATTTGGGTTTAGCCGTAACTATCCAGTGCGGGCAACCGGAGCGCGGCCTTCAGGCCGCAGAAACGTGCGTCTTGCATGGGGTGATCGAATTTTCCCGACTGCTTTTTTAGATTCACCAAATGGTGAGTTGAGGTGCGCGTTCGGAAAGTTTCGAGCCGTCGCGGCGGGCCGGCGCTGCTGCGGCTTGAAGGCCGCGCTCCTTTCGCGCTGATTGCATGGCTACGGCTAAACCAGCAACGCGTCCGGCAAGCCCACCCCCTGCCGGCTTGGAAGTCGGCGACAGAGCCGGTTTGGAAAACTGGGCTACAAGGGCGCGCGGCACCCGGCGGAAAGCATCGCCCGAAACACCGCCGCGCCGGGCGATGCGGTGTGGCCGGCGCGGCTGAGCAGCGCGACCTCGCGTTCGACGGGATCACCCCGCAGGCGCACCGCGACGCAGTTCGCGACGGGTTGGCGGGTCGCGAGTTGCGGCAGAATGGCGATGCCCAGACCGGCGGCGACGAGGCTGCGGACGGTCTCCAGTTCGCTGCTCTCGCACGCAATGCGCGGCTCGAAGCCGGCGGCCCGGCAGGCGGCGAGGGCGGTGTCGCGGGCACGGCCCTTGTAGAAGACGAAGGGTTCGTCGGCGAGTTTGGCGAGGCTCACGCTGCGTTGCCGGGCGACCGGGTGTCCGGCGGCGATGAGGGCAACAAACGGCTCGGTAAACAGGACCTCGGCCTCGAAGCTGCCGCCGGAAGTGGGAAGCTGGACGACGCCCAATTCTACGCGTCCGCTCTCGACCCACTGGGCGACGGCCTCCGAGGTGCCTTCAAACAGGGAGAGTTCAACCAACGGGTGCCGCTGGCGAAAGGCCGCGATGGCCGCCGGCAGCAAACACGCGCTCACGGAAGGAATGGCCCCGATGCTCAACCGACCGCCGCGCAGCCCAGCGACATCCTGCACCGCCCGGCGGGCCGCGGCGGCGCGTTCGAGCAAGGCCTCGGCGTGCAGGCGCAACGTTTCGCCGGCGGTGGTGAGCACCGTCTCGCGGCGGCCCCGGTTGAACAGCGGGGTGCCGAGTTCGGTTTCCAGCTTGCGGATTTGTTCGCTGAGCGCGGCCTGCGCGAGGTGCAGCCGGGCGGCGGCGCGGGTGAAGTTCCGCTGGCGGGCGGCTTCCAGGAAGTATTCGAGTTGAAACAGTTCCATCGGAATTTCCAGCGAGCATAAACGGAAAGAACTGATTTACCATTTAGAAGAATTCCCCTCTCATCGGCCCTCGCATGAGCACAACATCGTCCGCTCCTCCCGTCCGCCTTGGCGCTTTGAAATCGCTGGCGGACTTCCAGGCCGCCTGCACTTCGCTCGGCATCGAACTGCCCGCCGAGGCGCTGGGGGCCGGGCCGTCGCCGCTCGCCGAGCCGGCCGCGGTGGTGATCAATGGCAAGCGCCCGGGCAATCGCATCGTGATTCATCCGATGGAAGGCTGGGACGGCACGACCACCGGTGGCGTGAGCGAGGAGATGCGGCGGCGCTGGCGGCGTTTCGGCGAGAGCGGCGCGAAAATGATCTGCGGCGCGGAGGCGATGGCCGTGCGACCTGACGGACGGGCGAATCCGAATCAGCTCATCATCACGGAGGAAAATCAGGCGGGCTTGGCGGAACTGGTGGGCATTCTGAAAGGCGCCCACGCCGAACGCTACGGCACGACGGACGATCTCGTGATCGGCTTCCAACTCACGCATTCCGGGCGCTTCTGCCGTCCGCACGACAAGGCCCGCTGGGAATCGCGCGTGGCCTTCCGGCATCCGCTGCTCGACCGCAAGTTCAACGTCACGAGCGACGCCCAGGTGTTCAGCGATGCGGAGATCGAGCAGTTGATCGCCGACTTTGTGCGGGCGGCGCGGGTGGCGTGGGCGGTGGGCGCGGACTTTGTGGATCTCAAGCACTGCCACGGCTATCTCCTGCATGAGTTTCTTGGCGCGCACACGCGGCCCGGCAAATACGGCGGCAGCTTTGAGAACCGCACCCGCATCCTCCGCGAGCTGGTCGCGGCCATTCGCGCGGACGGCAACCCCATCGAGTTCGGCGTGCGGCTGAGTTTGTTCGACAAGGTGCCCCATCGCCCCGATCCCACGCGCTCGCAGCCGGGCAAGCTCGGACCGGGCATCCCGGAGGATTTCGCCGCGCACCTTCCCTATCGCTACGGCTTCGGTGTGAATCAGAGCGACCCGACGCAGGTGGATCTCACCGAGACCTTCGCCTTCGTCGCGCTCTGCGGCGAACTGGGCATCAAGGTGCTCAACACCAGCGCGGGCTCGCCCTACTACACGCCGCACTTGCAACGGCCGGCGGCGTTCCCGCCCAGCGACGGCTATCAGCCGGCGTATGATCCGCTGATCGACGTCGCGCGCTTGATCGACGCGGTGCGGCAGGTGAAGGCGCGCGCGCCGCAGGGGCTGTACGTCATCGGCTCGGGCTACACGTATTTGCAGGAGTTCCTCGCGCCGGTCGCGACGGCCGTGGTGCGCCAGGGCTGGGCGGACGCCATCGGCCTTGGCCGCGCGGTGCTCTCGTATCCGGCCATGCTCACCGATGCCATCGCGGGCAAACCGGTGGAGAAAAAATTCGTCTGCCGGACCTTCAGCGACTGCACCACCGCGCCGCGCAACGGCCTCATCAGCGGCTGCTATCCGCTCGACAAATTCTACACGCAGCGCCCGGAAGCGGCGCAGCTCAAGGAGATCAAGAAAAAGGTCGGCGCGTGAAGACGACCGGGCGCATCTCGGTTTCTGACACGCTGCCTGGCTCGCCCACCGCGGAGTGGGGCAGGCATCCTTGCCTGCCGGTTCACGGGGCATCCCTGCCCCGTGTTCCCGCGCCAGCCGCGCCACACGTCCGCCCTAGAAACGGGCGGCAAGGATGCCGCCCGAACCGGCCGGCTGGAAGCCTGCCCCACAGGATCAGCGGCCCGCACCTGGATCCCCACGGCGGGTCCGCAGCCACGCGCGCCGCGCAGGGCAAAAACTAAGACGCGTCCACCCAACCCCGATGCACCAGCCATGAAAACGCTCATTGCCAAACCCGAAGACCTCACGCCGCAGACGCCGTGGCCCGACACCCGGTGGGCCTGGAGCGGCGAGGAGGAACTCATCGACCACCGGACCAAAGCGCGACTCTGCGCGGCGGCGCTGCTGCCGTTCCGCGATCGGAAGCCCGACTGGGACGGCTTCCTCGCGAGCATCCGCTGGATGCAGGCGGCGGCGGACCATTACGGCGTCGAGCTGGTCGTCGTGCTCAATGCCGACACGGGCTACATCTTCAATCTCGACGATGCGCTCTACGCAGAGGTGCTGCGCCGGTTCCGCGCGGAGTTTCCCCAGGCGAAGTTTATCGCCGGCGTGACGGCGCGCGGCGCACAGAACGACACGTCCTTCAAAGCCGAGCGCTATCGTCCGCTGCTCGACATCGTGCAACAGCACGACAACTGCGAAGTCATGCTCATGACCTCGCAGTGGCTCAGCGCGCTCGAGCCCGAGCCGTGTCGCGACGCCTATTACGAGATCGCGCAATGGCTCATCCGACCCGGGATCGTTCACGCACTGGAACCGGCCTTTGTGCCGTGGGCGCGGCCCTTCGGTCCGTGGCTGCTGCATCAACTGGCGCTGCATCCCAAGTTTGTCGGTGGTAAGATCAGCACGCTCGACGAGCCGCATTTCCTTTACTGGGCGGCGATGGGTCGCGACCTCGGGCTGGATTTCGCACCCCACAGCGGCGACGACTTCGGCATCGCCACCGCCATCAAGCTCGGCCTGCCGCTGCTTATCGGCGCGGCCGTCAGCGGGGCGCCGCTTATATGCGCGGCCAAAGACATGTGGCTGAGCGATGATGCGCCGCAGAAGAAATTCCCCACCGGCACGGGCCGCTTTGACACGCGCGTTTACAAGGTCTTTGAGGCGTTCCAATCGCTGGAGGATCAGGTCTTCCGGCTCGATGCGAACCTGAGCGCATCGGCCTACAAGCACAGTACCGCCCATGTGCTCCACGAACTGGGCATCATCGCCTCGCCGGAAGCGCACCCCGCCTGTCCCGACTTGCGCGGCGCCGACGAAGCTGCCCGCATGACCGAAGCCCTGCGCCGCCCCCGGCGGGTCGCCGCGCGGATGAACATCGCGTTTTGATCACACCCCCATGAAAGCCGCCTCTCGTCTCACTCCGCTTTTCGCCATCCTCGTCGCGGCGGTGCTCCTGGGGTCCGCAGGGTTGCCGGCCGCCGAGGTGCCCGCCGCGTTCACCAAGGCCCATGCGGTGCTCGAGGAGCGGTGTTTCAAATGCCACAGCCATGCCGCCAACAAGAGCAAAGGCGGACTGCTGCTGGATTCCGTGGCGGCGATGCTCAAGGGCGGCGATACCGGGCCGGCGATTGTCGTGGGAAAGCCGGACGAGAGTCTGCTCATCAAAGCGGTGCGCTACGGCGACGAGAACCTGCAGATGCCGCCGAAGAACGAAAAGCTGTCGGCCACCGAAATCGCCGTCCTGACCGAATGGGTGAAGGCCGGTGCGCCCTGGCCGACGGAGAAAAAAGGCGGCGAAGCGGCGGGCGTGAAGCGCCGCAAACCCGGCAGCATCACCGCCGAAGACCGGCAGTGGTGGGCTTTTCAACCCGTGAAAGGTGTGACGCCGCCGCCGGTGTCAGCGGCTGGCGCGGTGATTCACAATGACGTGGACCGTTTCGTCCTTACCCGCCTGCTTGCGGAGAATCTGCCCCCCGCGCCCGAGGCCGACCGCGCGGTGCTGATCCGCCGCGTCACGTTTGATCTCACCGGCCTGCCGCCGACGCCGCCGGAGGTGGATGCCTTTCTCGCCGACACCGCGCCGCAGGCTTACGAGCGGCTGGTGGACCGCCTGCTCGCCAGCCCGCGCTTCGGCGAACGCATGGCGCGGCACTGGCTGGACCTCGTGCGCTATGCGGATGGCGACGGCTATCGCGCGGATGACTATCGCCCCGACGCGTGGCGCTATCGCGACTACGTCATCCGCTCGTTCAACGAGGACAAACCCTACGATCGCTTCGTCCGCGAGCAGTTGGCGGGCGATGAACTCTTTCCCGAAAACCCCGAAGCCCTCATCGCCACCGGCTATCTGCGGCATGGCATTTACGAGTGGAACGCCCGCGATGTGCGTGGCCAGTGGGATGCGATTTTGAACGACCTCACCGACACCACGGGCGACGTCTTCTTCGGCCTCGGCCTGCAATGCGCGCGCTGCCACGACCACAAGTTCGACCCGCTTCTCCAGCGCGACTACTTCCGGCTGCGCGCCTTTTTCGCGCCGTTCCAGCCGGGCGACCGGATCGCCGCCACCGCGGCGGAAATCGCGGCGCACGCGGAGAAAATGAAGGCGTGGAACGCGCAGACGGCGGTCGTGCGCGACGAGCTGGCGGGGCTCGAACAACCCTATCTCGACCGGGCGGAAAAGGGGGCGGTCGGCAGATTTCCCGACGACATTCAGGCGATGATCCGCAAGCCCGCGTCCGCCCGCGAGCCGCTGGAGGCGCAGTTGGCGGCGCTGGCGTGGCGGCAGGTGGTTTATGATTGGGAGCGCGTGGATCGCAATTTCAAGGGGACCGACAAGGAGCGAATCCTCGCGCTGCGCCGCGAGCTGGCCGCGCTGAGCAAAGACAAGCCCGCGCCGCTGCCGGTCGCCTTTGCCGCCGCGGATGTCGGTCCATAAGCGCCGCCTGTTCTCATCCCGAAAAAGGCGACCCTCGGTGAAATCGAGCCGGGCGTGCTGACGTTGCTGGATCCCGCAGCGCTCGCCGTCCGGCCCCTGCCGCACAGCACCGGCCGGCGCAGCGCCCTGGCGCACTGGCTCACGCAGCCGGGGAATCCACTGACCGCGCGCGTCATTGTGAATCGTGTGTGGCAGCAGCACTTCGGGCGCGGCCTGGCGGCGAACGCCAGCGACTTCGGCATGTTGGGCGAGCCGCCTTCGCATCCCGAGTTGCTCGACTGGCTGGCGGGCCGTTTCGTGCGCGAGGGTTGGTCCTTGAAAAAGATGCACCGGCTCATGGTCACCAGCGCCGCGTATCGGCGCGCCAGCCGACATCCGGCACCCGAAGCGGGCAAGCTCAAGGATCCGGAAAACCGGCTGCTGTGGGTCATGCCGCCGCGCCGGCTCGACGCTGAACAGATTCGCGATGCCCTGCTCGCGGTGAGCGGCGAGTTGCTCCCCGAAGCGGGCGGCTCCGGCGTGACGCCAGATGTCCCGCGCCGCACGATCTTCACCCGCTTCATGCGCAACACGCGCGACCCGCTGGCGGATGTTTTTGACGCGCCGCTGTGGTTCAGCAGCGCCGCTTCGCGAGATACGACCACCACGCCGGTGCAGTCGCTGCTGCTCGCGAACAGCGCGGCGTTGCGGGCGCGGGGGCGGGCGTTTGCCGCGCGGCTGGAAGCGACCGCGCCAGGCGACACGGCCGCGCAGGTGCAGGCCGCGTATCGGCTGGCGTTTGGCCGCGCTGCGCAGGACAGCGAGGTCCGCGCCGCGACGGAGTTTCTTGCTAAGCAGGCCGCGCAATCCGACACGAAACGCCTCAGCTCCGGCCAGGCGGCCTTCATTCCCGAGAAGGTGCCGTATCGCGATGGCCAGGCCGCGCGCATCACGCCCGACAGCGAGCAGATGCTGTTTCGCGTCAGCGACAGCAAGGCGCTGCAGGCGGACGGCGCGTTCACCCTCGAGGCGTTCATCGTGCCGCGGTCCGTGGCGGAGGGCGCCGAAGTGCGCACCATCGCGGCCAAGTGGAATGGGGACAAAACCGGGGCCGGCTGGTCGCTCGGCATCACTGGTCAGCAAAGCCGGCGCAAGCCGCTCACGCTCGCGCTGCAACTCATTGGCACGCATCGCGACGGGCACCACGGTGAGTCGGCCATCTTCGCCGACCTCGGCGTGCAGATGAACAAGCCGTACTTCGTCGCCGCCGCCGTCACGCCCGCGACCGCCGCCGCGCCGGGCCGCGTCTTCTTCGCGCTGAAGGACCTTTCCAACGATGACGAGCCGCTGCTCACCGCCGGCGTCGAGCACGAGGTCACCGGCGGCTGGAGCAACACCACGCCGCTCACGCTCGCGGCGCGTTCGGGTACCAAGCCGCATTCGTTTCACGGGGCCATTGATGACGTGCGGCTCTCCAGCGTCGCGCTGCCCGCCGACCGCATGCTCTACACCTCCGAATCCGTGAGCGACACCACGCTCGGCTACTGGCGCTTCGAGGCGAAGCCCGATGTCTTCGCCGACTCCGGCCCGCATGGACATGCGCTCGAACGCCCCACGCCCTAGGCCACTGCCGGCCTCACGCCGCAGCAGGCGGCCCTCACGGACTTCTGCCACGCGCTGCTCAATGCGAGTGAGTTTCTCTACACCGAATAGCCTCATGCAAGACCCCCGCTGCCATCGCTACGAACCCGCCCGGTCGCGCCGCGATTTCCTCTTTCGCTCCGGCGTCGGGCTGGGTGCCATCGCCCTGCAAAGCCTGCTCGGCAGCACCGCCTCGGGCGCTGCGCCATCGCCGCTCATTGCCAAGCAGCCCCAGCTCCGTGCGCGTGCCAAGAACGTCATCTTTCTCTTCATGGAAGGCGGGCCGTCGCACCTCGATTTGTTCGACCCGAAACCGCTGCTCAACAAACTCGCCGGCAAGCCCCTGCCCGACAGCTTCGGCTCCGTCATCACCGCGATGGGCGAGGCCAAGGCACCGTTGCTCGCGAGCCAACGCACCTGGAAACAACACGGCCAGAGCGGCCTGTGGATCAGCGATTGGCTCCCCAACATCGCTCGGTGCGCCGACGACCTCGCCGTGGTTCGCTCGTGCTGGGCCGATGGCATCAATCACAGCGCCGGCGTCTGCCAGATGAACACCGGCTCGATCCTTGGCGGCCGGCCGTCCCTCGGCTCGTGGGTGAGCTACGGACTGGGCACCGAAAACACCGACCTGCCGGCCTTCCTCGTGTTGCAGGACAACCAAAGCAGCGTCGTCAACGGCCCGCGCAACTGGAGCGCCGGCTTCATGCCCGCCGTCTATCAGGGCATCCGGCTCCAAGGCGGCAGCGAGCCGATTCCCAATCTCAACACCCCGCCTTCCCACACGCCGCGACAGCAGACCACGCGGCTCGATTTCATCAATCAGCTTAACCGGAGCTACGCCGCGCGCTTTCCTGACCAGACCGAACTCAGCGCCCGTCTCACGAGCTACGAACTCGCCTATCGCATGCAGGCCGAGGCGCCTGGGGCCGTGGACCTCGCGAACGAGAGTGACGCGACCAAAAAGCTCTACGGCCTCGACCGCAAGGAAACCGCCGACATGGGCCGCCTCTGCCTGCTCTCGCGCCGCATGGTCGAGCGCGGCGTGCGCTTCGTGCAGGTCTATCACGGGGCGGGCAGCAAATGGGATTCGCACACCGCCATGGAGAAAAATCACGGCTCCCTCTGCGCGAGCATGGACCAACCCGTCGCCGCGCTGCTCCGCGATCTGAAAGCCCGCGGACTGCTGGACGAGACCCTCGTTGTCTGGGGCGGGGAATTCGGCCGCACCCCGATGAGTGAGAAAGGCGACGGGCGCGACCACAACCCGACCGGGTTCACCATGTGGTTCGCCGGCGGCGGAGTGCGCGGCGGCCAGACCATCGGCACCACCGACGATCTCGGCCTGCACGCCGTCGAAGATCGCCTGCACGTCCACGACCTCCACGCCACCATCCTCTGGCTGCTCGGCCTCGATAACATGGGCCTGGTCTATAAATACAAAGGCCGCCCCGAACGCCCCACGCTCAACGAAGGCGAGCCGTGCGAAAAGATCGCCGGTTGATCGTAACGACGCAGCCGGAGCGCGGCCGTGTCCGCCGCGGGCCAACCGCAGCGGCCCCGGATCCGAGCTGGCATCCATTGGAATCAGTGGCGTCCCCTGCGGCCAACCTGTTGCGGCTGGTGCTCTGCGCACCCAGCCGCGCTCCGGATAAAATCCTCGCGGTGCAGCTCAGTTTCTTGCCCGCGGCATGGCGTCCGCGCCCGCCGGGTGGGGCAGGCATCCTTGCCTGCCAGTTGGCGGGGCATCCCTGCCCCGTGTTGCCAGTTCGGCGGGGGTGGGCGGCCATGGAAACGGGCGGCAGGGATGCCGCCCGAACTGGCAGGCAAGGATGCCTGCCCCACTGCACCCGCGCGCGTGGCGCCGCAGGTTTCCTCGAGTCCGGCACCCGTGCCTGCCGGAGGTTGCAGGAAACTGAGCCGTAACTAGTGTCTGGCCGAAAACGCGCGTTTTTGGAAACGGGGCGCGACGCGGAGGGGGTGCGCAGGCGGTGCGCGACGGATTTTTCCTCCGGCGACGGATAAATCACCCAAATTCTCCGTTTTTAGGCGCATCGCTCCTGGCGG
>CAMAUZ010000064.1 GCA_945861535.1 Akkermansia muciniphila
TTTTGAATTGAGCGCGCTGTCCGCCTCTGCCGGGGTGCGGCTACGCGCCGGCTCGCTACGCTCGCCGCCGCTCCGCCGCACCCCGACAGAGGCGGACAGCGGAGGCCGGCCTTCCGGCCGGTACCCGATCCAGCGGCGCCGCCGCCAAAAAAAATTCCACCCCGATCCAGCCGCCAATTCTCCAATCAAATTCTAAAAAAACATGTGACAAGTTTTAACTAGGACTTGACCGCGCTAATGCGGCTGGAAGGGGCTAGCAGCTCAAGGTGTGTCCGCATGGTCCTTGGCCCTTGGTGTTTCCCTTGAGCTTTGAACTTTGAGCTTGCTCCTTTCCCCGCCGCCTCCCGTTCCTGAATCACCCTCGCCGACCCCACGTCACTGACCGCCCTGCTTTGAGCGCCAAATACAGCTTCACCCTCACCAGCCAGGACCGGCGACGCGAACTGCCCGAACGAATTTTCATCGGGCGGGACGTGACCGAAACCCCTGCCCACGTGCTGCTCAAGCTCTTCGCGTTCCTGCTTTTCTACCGACCCCGTTTGCAGCTCGGACCCAATCTGCACAACGACAACATCCCCTTCGTCCCCGACCTCGTGGAACTCGACTACGAGCTGCGCCCGCGCCTCTGGATCGAGTGCGCCGACTGCGGCACCGGCAAGCTCAACAAGCTCGCCGTCAAAGTCCCCGAGGCGGAAATCTGGGTGATGAAACGCGATCCCGCCGACACCGAGTTCCTCCTCCGCGCCATGGCCCGCGAAGACCTCCGCCGCAACCGCTACCAGATCCTCACACTCGACGCCGAGATGTTCACCGAAGCCCTCGGCCTCCTCCAGACCCGCAACGAAATTCTCTGGGTCACCGGCGAATTCGAACCGCCCGAACTCCAGCTCGACTTCAACGGCCTCTGGTTCGACGCGCCGTTCACGGTGACGAAATTCTGACGGCCAGCGTTGCGCAAAAACAGGATGCAGGATTCGAAACCACTAACCGGCACTAACCGGCACTAATGAAAACCAAGTAATGCCGCACCCGGGCAGCGCAACCAGTCAGTCCTTCTTATTAGTGCCGGTTAGTGCCGGTTAGTGGTTTTTTCAGTTCGTGGTTTGGCTCCCGCCCGATGGCGGTTCACCCCCGCGGCCAGAACCGCATCAGCTCGCGCAACGGCGACTGTTGCAACAAATCCCGCAGCAGCTCATCCAGGCTCGCCGCCTGCGGTTCATCCAGCCGTCGGCAATACCACAGCGTCACGAGAAACGTCACCGCCACGCCGGCGAAAAAGAGGCTGTACGCGTTCACCTCGAAGCCGTGCCGGACGTGATGCACCGCCGCCAGCGCGTCGATCAGCAGGCCCCACACGATCGGCGACACGCCCAGGGTCAGGCTCCCCACCACAGAGAAGAGCGCGAAGAAATGGTTGCGCCCCATCGGCGGCACGATGGCCATCGCCAGGCGCGTGTTCGCGAGGCCCACCATCGAACCCACGAGGCCCATCAAGAATTGCAGCGCACACGCCAGCCAGAACGGCGTCGGCCACACATGCGCCGCCAGCAGCACCCAGCCGACCGCGATTCCGAACCACGCCAGCAGCGACGCCGTGATGATCGGCTTGCTGCCCACGCGATCCAGCCGCGTCCCCAGCAGCGCCAGGCTTGCCAGTCCGCCCAGGAACGACGCCGAAATCGCCAGCAACACCCGGCCCTCGGACATGCCGGCCACGGACTTCAGAAACACCACGACAAACGTTCCCAACCCGCCGTTGGCCACCGACCATGCCACGTTCATTCGCAGCAGTTTCCGGAACGGCGGATAACCACCGATCGCGCGCCACGGCACCGGCTCCGTCGAGGTCTGCCCCTGTTGCTCCGGCATTTCCGGCTCGGGAATGCGCTTGAGAAAATAGAGGCTCGCCACGCCCATCACGCCGCTGAATCCAAACAACGCCGCGAACTGCCACGCGTGCGGCTCGTTGCCCAGATACAGCGCGGCCAGCAGAAAGGACGCGAAACTCCCGAGATTCCCGAAGCCCGCCTCGCGCGTGAGATAGCGCCCGCGCAACGCCTCCGGCACGAGCGTCGTGATCCACGGCAGCCACGCCGCGCTCGAAATGCCGCGCGAGAGGTTGAAGGCAAACAGCACCGCCATCACCAGCACGAGCCGCGTGGTGCCATCCAGAAAACCGCTCGCCAGCGGGATCAGCGCGATCGCGAAGATGAAGGCCACCCGCGTCCCCCAGCCCGCGAACACAAACCGTTTGTAGCCGACCCGCGACACATGCTTGGCCGCCGGAATCTGGAAAATCACCAGCAGCGGCATCATCCCCGTGATGATCCCCAGCACCGTCGCGCTGGCCCCGAGCGACTTGGCGTAGAGCACCATCGGTCCGCCCAGCACGATCTGAAACGAGAGCGCGTTGAAGATGGCGAACGCGAAAACGTTCGGCAGCCCCGCGGGAAAACGTGGTTCGTCAGCAGCCATCACGTCAGGGAAGGAAAAGCAAACCTCGTAGCCGCCGACGTGAGGAGGCGGACGACCACCCGCGACGCCCGATCTGCCTGCCAACGTGCAGTCGCGCACCGGTACCGCAGGTGTCCCGCCTGCGCGGTCGCGGGGCGTGTCGCCCCGAGTTGGCACGGGCGGCGAGACGCCGCCCGAACTCGCAGGCGGGGATGCCTGCGGTACCAATCCCCCGTAGCCGCCGACGTGAGGAGGCGGACTGCCACCCACGACGTCCAATCCGCCTCCTCACGTCGGCGGCTACGGGGACGGCTCATTGCGATCCGTCTCACGCCTGCGCCGGCGTCGGTTTCTTCCCCGCCAGCGGCGCCGTTTTCTCCGCGCTGCCAGCCGGCCCTTTCGCCGCCACGGTCTTGCCGCTGAAGCTCGCCCAGAAGCGGTCCGGCAACAGCCCCAGGCCCATGATGACAAGCTGGCTGGCCACAAACGTGATCAGCCACCAGAACGCCGCGTCCATGAAGCCGTAGCTGTGCAGGCCGATCCCCAGCATGTTCACGCCGAACCACGACCAGCTCGTCACGATGTTGCCCACGATGGCCATGTTCATCAGACCCCGCTCACGGATCATCCCGCCCATGCGCGAGTGCAGGATCAGCACGTTCCACAGCACGATGATGAGCGCGCCGTTCTCCTTCGGATCCCAGCCCCAGAAGCGCCCCCATGATTGATCCGCCCAGATGCCGCCGAGCACCGTGCCGACGAAGCTGAACAGCGTCGCGAAACAGATGATGCCGTAAACCATCCGCGCCAGCGCCTTGCCCGTCTCCGCGCTCAACGTACGGGTGAAGACGCCGCGCAAAATGTACACGAGCGCCAGGAACCCCGCGACGAACGTGCTCGCGTACCCGAGCGTCACGACCACCACATGCGTCGCCAGCCAGAAGTTCGTGTCGAGCACCGCGCGCATCATTTCCATCGTGTCGCCGGTCTGCGACAGGTGATGCGCGATGATCAGCGAGATGAACCCGACCGCCGACGCGACCACCGACCCGATGCCATCCTTGAAGAAACGCTCGAGCACCATCCCCAGCACCACCGCGCCCCAGCCGATGAAAATCGCGGACGAGTAGAGGTTGGTCACCGGCGGACGCCCTTCGAGCCACATGCGGAAAATCAGGCCAGTCGTGTGAATGACAAACCCCAGCACGATCAAGCCCGCCGCCGAGCGACGCAGCCCATCGGAGAGGTTGAACCACGAGAAACACGCCAGCAAAAACGCCAGCACGTAGATCACCATCGAGTTGTAGAACGGCTGCATCCGGTTGAAGAAATGCTCGCGCGACGCCTTGGTCAGCTCGGGCGAAAACCGCGGCGCAAGCGACGCGCGATAGTCTTGCACCGCGCGATTGAAATCCGCCGAACGGCCCTGTCGAAATGCACTGGTCATGCTCGCGTAAGCCTTGGCTGCCGGCTGCAGTTTTTCTCCCCGCGCCGCCTCGATCAGCACGTCGCCCATGCGCATCCACTCGTCGCGCGCGCGGTCGTCGTGATGCGGCGGCACCACCAGCGGCGGCTCGAAGCGCGCCATCGCATCAAAGCGCTGCATCAAGCCGAGGAAGCGGTCGAACACCGCCTGATCAAACGGCTTGCCCGCCTGCTGCGCGCGCGCCGCCGCGACACCGGGGCCGATCAGCGTCTCGAATTCCGTCAGTTCCCGCGCCCAGTCGCGCGCGTCCTGCGGTTGCAGCGTGTTCTTGAGGCGCATGTAGAGAATGAGGCGCGTGTGCAGTTTCATCACCGCCTGCTCGAAGGGCGTGCGGCTGGTTTGCTCGGTCTTGCCGATGCGCTTGCTCTCCTTCTCCATCGTCTCGATGGCGGGCTGGATGTTGTTCCACGAAAAATGTTTGCCGTCCTGCTGCTGCTCCTTGCCCTTCGCCGGCAGCTTGAGCAGGGCGATCAACTCGGGGTGATCGATGCGAAACACCGGCCAGCCGTCGGTCTTCTCCGGGTTCATCATCACGGTCGCGAGCCAGTTCACGGCGGGCAGGACGACGGGCTTCTCGTACCATTCCTTCCACGGCTCGAGGTTGATGGTCTGCTTCTCGCGAATCTGCAGGAGCGAGTTGCGCGCGAGCGAGTCCATCGGCTGGAACCGGCCGTTGAACACCAGCGGCAGCCGGCCGAACTCGGTGAGCGCGAAGTCCGTTTCCTTCGGCGCCCGCAGGTTGCCGAGGAACCACACCGCCATCACCGCCACCAGAATCCACGGGGCATTCTTTTTCATAAGCATGATTGACTGACGCTCCGCCGCGCCGAAACGCGGGAGCGATATTACGCCGCGGCCTTGACCGCGCCGGCCTTGCGCTTGTTGATGAATCCGACCAGATGAATCAGGAACTGGAACACCAGTCCGGCCGCCACGAGCACGCACCCCGCGTAGGGCGTGAGCCAGCCGGGATTGCGCACCACCTGGAGCGTGCTGGTGCCGCGCGCGGCGTCGATTTCGTCGCGCCCCATCTGATATTGGTAATAGGTCAGCCCCTCGTAGCGGAGCGGGTTGTTCATGAAGATGTCCGTCTCGCGGTTCTCGCTCGTGCGCGGATTCTCGATGCGCACGCGGCTCTGGAAATTTTTCGGGATGTCCGTGCCGCGATAAATCTCGTGGGTGGTCTTGAGCAGCGTGATGGAATACGGGAGGTAGTAACGCTCCGGCCGCAGCGCCAGCGTGTATTTTTTGCCGCCCACCTCGACCGTCTGCGGTTCGGTGAATTGCGAGAAAACCTTGCCGGCCAGTTGCGCGCCGAACTGCCGTTCCCACCCGCGCCGCAGCGCCGTCAACATCACCTCGTCCGCGCTCCAGCCCGAGGCCATCCACGTTCCCAGCGAGCCGTTCGGCCCGGTCAGCTCAATCAGGGTGGCCGGGACGTTCTTGTCCTCCATCTTCGCGGTGACGGCGGACTTCCGGAAATCGAAATTCTTGCTGATGCCCTGCGACGCCTGCGGCGGATCGTTCTGCTGCATCGGGGCGCGGAAGGCCGGCTCGGAATTCTTCCAGTAGCTTTTCACGCTCACGGTGAACGGCAGCTCGGGATGCCGCACCTCGCCCTCGCGCATCAGCCGCGCCTCGGGGATCGCGACGACCTTCTGGTTCTGCGCGTCGGCGTCGGTGAGGAAGACCAGTTCGTAATCCATCGGATTGTCCGAGAACGAGCGGCTCTCGCCCTCGACAAAACGCATCTGGCTTTCGCGGGAAAAAATATCCGTCACCAACTGGCCGACCAGCAGCAGGATGATGCCGATGTGCGTGAGGTGAATGCCGATGGTGCGGGTGTTGAACTTGAAGCGCTTGATGTACGTGAGCACCAGGTTGAGCACGAGCAACGTGCCGATGAGATAGCCGCCGGGCAGCGGCACCGGCAGGCGCTTGCCGAACATCGTGATGCCGAAAACGTACCAGTGCTTGAAGTAACGCAACTGCGCGGTGTACAGCCCCTCATCGGCCTGCGCCACCGTGCCGACGAACACGAGCAGGATGCCGAAGGCCAGCAAGGTCACGGTGAGCCGGAGCGAGGTCAGAATTTTCCAAAGCGTGTCAATCATGGGTGCGGCGGGGTGGGGCGGTGGGCGGAGAAATGAGGTGCTGGTCGTGAAACGGCGCGCGGCTCGCCCGCAATCGAAGGAGCGCGGCTGTGTGCGCGGAGAGAAGCCGCAGCGCGTTGGCAGCGTGGGATGCCTCAAATTTCAATGGGTGCCTGCGAGCTTTCGAAGCCGCTGCGGCTGGTCCTCGGCGGACACAGCCGCGCTCCTCCGGGGGCGGCTCCGCCGCTCGGTGTTCATCGTGCCACCGTGGTTTTCCCGGCATTGGCGACTGCATAGACACGGCTCAGGGTTCCGATTTGGCGAAGCCCACGAACGCTTCTTTTTCCGGTGCGACGGCCTCGGTGTCGCCCATCAGCTTGTAGAAGAACCAGCGGCTGCCGCGCGGCACAATTGCGCCGACGAGGCGTTTGGTGTTGTTGGTCACATCGACCAGCATTGCTCCGGGCAGTTTGGAATCCAGCGGCGTCGCCACCGTTGGCAGTTCCGCCTGGCTTACGTCGCCCAGCCCGATTTGCCGCCGCCAGCGGTTGACGTTGGCCAGCATCCCGCCGGTGTCGCTCGGGAAAATGCTCACGGAAACATCCGCCTTCGCCGCGCCGCGTTCGGGCACTGCGAACTTGGCCACCTGCATCTGTCCCGCCGCCGCCGCCTTCCACGCCTTCGGCACTTCCCACTTGAAACCGCTCGTGTCGGCTCCGGCCTCGGGTGCCGCCGCGGCGACTTCTTTCACGCGCACGGATTTCAGAAACGTGAGGAACGCCGGCTTCTGCGCCGTGACCACTTCGGCATCGCCCGAGAACCGGTAAAACCAGCTCGCGTCCGAGCGATGCACAAACGCCGTCACCACGCCGACCGTGCCGGTCGCACCCTCGGGACGATTGGCCAGCTCGAACATCTTCCCCGCCTCGCCGGCGACCTCGACCGCCGCGAGTTGCTTCAGCGCGTCCTCCGCCGGAATCGCCGCGAGTCCCAACTGTTCGCGCCACATGTTCACGATGTCGGCCTCGCGTCCGCCCAGCGACGGCAGCGGCGTGATCGAGACCTGCGCTTCCTTCCCGCTCGCGCCCGCGACATTGAACGCCGCCACGCCCAGACGGCCCGGCGCTGTTTCCTTCCAGCCCTCGGGCAGCGTCCACGTCACCTCGGGGCGCGGCCGCGCGGCCATCGGGGGACCGCCCATCGCCGCCGGCGCGACCGGCGCGGGCTTGTCTTTGGGGGCGGTGTAAACCGTGATCTCCTGCCGGGAGCAGGCGGTCAAAAACAGGGCCGCCAGCGGTCCGGCGGCCAATAAAACACGGTGTGAGAAGGTGTGGGCTGTCATCAGGCACGGGACTTCTAACCGGTCCCGCCACGGTGTGCAACGGCGGCGGACGCCCCGAGGCATAAATCATTCACGCGGCGCGGAGGGGGCGGACGGCAGAAAAACGAAGGCAGAAAAATGGGGCGGGAAGTGGGTGTGGGGCAGGCATCCGTGCCTGCCGGTTCACGGGGCATCCCTGCCCCGTGTTCCAATCCCGGCCGCACCGCACCTCCGCCAAAGAAACGGGCGGCAGGGATGCCGCCCGAACTGGCAGGCTGGAAGCCTGCCCCACAGGACCGGCGGGCGCGTGTGCGCCCCCAATTTCGGAGTGCGGGCTGGGCTTCGTTCCTCGCGCCGTTTTTTCACCGCAGGTTCCGCATTTGGTGGCGGGCGATGTAGGGGTCCACGCGCGCGAGAAGAAAGCGGGCGACGGCCTCTTTGAGTTTGTCGAGGAAACCCCGGGAGTGCGCCCAGGTGGCGGGGTCGATGCGGTGGCAGTGGGTGAGGTCGCGTTGGAAACTTTGCTCGGCGACGGCGGCGAGCGCGCGGTCCTGCACGCGGATCATCAGCTCGTAATTGATGTGCAGGCTGCGGGTGTCGAGGTTGGCGGAGCCGACGTACACGGCATCGTCGATGCGCACGAATTTGGCGTGGAGAATCTGCGGCTGGTATTCGAAAATCTCCACGCCGGCCCGGAGCAAACGCTGGTAAAAACTGCGCGCGGCCATTTGCGCCAGACCAACGTCGCTCTTGCCGGCGAGGAGCAATTGCACCTTGCCGCCGCGGCGGGCGATCTTGCCCAGGGCACGGCGGATGCGCCAGGTGGGCAGAAAATAGGCGGAGGTGATCTGCACTTCGCGGGCGTGGCTCAGATCCCGGGCGAGCGCGGTGCGGTAAAGATTTTTGCCGAAGCCGGGCCCGGTGAGGAGCAGTTCAGCGGCGGGGGCGGGGGCGGCACCGGGTTGCACCAGGGTCAGCAGGCGGTCGATGCTCAGGAGGCGCAGTTCGGCGCGATTGAAGAGTTCGTCGAAGGTGCGCCCGAGTTCGAGCGCGAGGCCGCCGTCGAGGCGCAGGCCGAGGTCGCGCCAGCCGCGCGTGACGCCGTCGCCCTGGTATTCGGGGGCGATGTTGAAGCCGCCGACGAAGGCGGTGCGGTCGTCGCACACGAGAAGTTTGCGGTGATTGCGGATGCCGAAGCGCGAGAGGTTGAAGGGGTTGAACCAGCGGAATTTTCCTCCGGCCGCGATGAAGGGGCGCCAGTAGTCGTCGCTGAGGTCCGGCGAACCCCAGGCGTCGATCAGCACCTGCACCGGCACGCCGCGCTGGCAGGCCTGCACGAGGGCGTCGCGAAACGCATCGCCAATCGGGCTGGCCTCGAAGATGTAGAACTCCAGCCTGACCGACCGTGTGGCCGCACGGATGGCGGCGAGCATGGCGGCGAAGGCGACGTCCACGGAGTCGAGCCAGGTGAAGGTCGTGGCGGTGGTGGTGGCCGTTGCGGCGTTGGTTTCCGGCATTGCGGCGCAGATTAGGGCGACGGCGGGGCGATGGCAATTGCGGGCGCGGAGCGGGGGAAGGGGAGCAATCAGTGATTGGTGATTGGTAATTGGTGGGCGGGGAAGCGGTGGGCATCGGGAGGCTGTGGCGGTGTCGTGGCGAGGGATACTGCTGGCCGGAACGAATGAAACGCGCGGTCCGACTTCAAGGCGGTGGGCGGTATCGAACGCTCGGCCGGGAACCCGATACGGCAGACGAATGCGGGCAGCCGAATTTCTGATTTGGGCCATTCCCGTGGCTCAACGCGCGTTGATCTGGCCACCACAAATAGCGCCGTTGCCTGCATAGATTTGGATGCGTCGCTGTCGGCTGAGGCAAAAACATAGCTCAGAAAAACAGCAGAATTTTCCCATCTTTTACCCCGCATCTTTTACCCTCACTTCAGGATCGGGCGCTGGATCAGTTCGCTTGCCTGCGCCGCCAACTCGTCGAGCCGGACCAGCAGCCCCGTGATTGTGAAAAGTTCAGCCGATGGGCGATCACTTGGCGAAGGCCTGGCGACTGTTCGTAAGGGTGATTTCGGAGAGGTTTTTGGTAAAAGATGGGCGGTAAAAGATGAAGACAAGTGGGGACATCCCATTGACTCAACTCGCGTTGACCTGGCCACCGCAAGTAGCACAGTTGGCGGTCAAAACGTCGGGGCGTAGCTGTCGGTTGAGTCAAGGGAATAGCCCTATTTCTGATTTTCATTCGCCTGCCCCATTCGTCTGCCAAACCGTTTCCGGGATTTCCGCGGGACGCGCCGTTGCGGGTTCGAACGCGGCACGACAGTTGGGAGGTGAAGCGGCGTGAACGTCGCGCGCCGTTGGCGCTTATCAATCGTTGCGAACGCTCGTGCCGGGACAGTTGTAACAAGCAGCGCGTTCGTCTCCCTTGCCCCGTGAGGCACGAACGGGGAGAGGGCCGGGGAGAGGGGTGCTCCACCATCGCGAGCGGTCCAACCTTGTCGCGCGCCTCCTCTTCCCGACCCTCTCGTTCGTTCCGAACGGCGGAGAGGGAGACAGAAGCCTCAGTGCCGACGGCGCGAACTTTCGGAAGGACTGATACGGCGTTTGGCACCGGCTGGGCGCTTTACTTTTTATCCCAGCGAGCGCGGGGATGGCCGTTGGCGAACTGCATGCCGAGGTCCTTGGACGTGGTGGTTTCGAGGTGGCCGTCGAGGAAGGCGGCGTTGAGGCGGTTGTTGTGGCGGGCGGACAGCGCGCCGCCGGCGCAGCGGAACTGGCAGGAGTGGTTGGGCGTGCGGAAGAAAATCGCGAGGGTGCCGGCGGCGCGGTTGGTCAGGCCGGTGGAGACGATGCCGAGGACGTTGGTGGACAGGAACGTGTTGGTGTTCACGTAGGCGCCGGTGTTGCAGTCGGCGAAGACGACGGTGTCAGCGGGACGGGCCACGTCCGGGAGGCGCGTGCGACCGGTGTTCCAGAGGCCGATTTCGCTGTGGTTCATGCCGAGGCCGTAGTCGGTCTTTTGCGCGGGGCATTTGAAAACTTTGGCATTGCCGACGTAGGGGGTGACTTGCCTGGTCCACCAGGTGAAGCCGCTGTTGGCGTAGAGTCCGAGGCCGTTGGTGCGGCCGTTTTTGACGAGCAGCGCGTAGGTGTCGTGGTGTTCGTCGGCGTAGAGCTGCGCGGCCAAGGCGATCTGGCGCAGGTGGGCCTGGCACTTGGCGGTTTTGCTTTTGTTCTTCGCGCGACTCAGCGTGGGCAGCAGCAAGGACGCGAGGAGGCCGATGACAACAATCGAGAGCAGCAGCTCCAGCAGGGTGAAGGCGGCGCTGGGTTTGGTGGGCGGCATGGTGGCGGAGGTGCGACTGTAACCAATCATCGTGCGTATGGACGAAAGTCTTAACTGTTGGCGGTGCGGGCGCAAATCTCGTTTCGGGTTGGGGGCGCGCAGCGGGGGCGTATCCGCGCGCGGCTTCCCGTAGCGCAGACTTCCAAGTCTGCTGTATCGCGGGTTTCCAAACCCGCGGGCCGTACGGCCACCCGCAACGCCTCGCCTTGCCACATGCGCCCGAAACTCCGCGGCCCCCTGCCGATTTAGAAATCGGCGATACAGCAGGTTTGGAAACCTGCGCTACGGGGGAGTGCGCCGATGCGCCCCGCGCACGGAATGGCGCTCCAACCCGCCGCCGCCAGTCTGGAGTCCCGGCTTCAGCCGGCGGGACGTTGAAAGGAGTGCGATGGGCAAGATGTCACGTTGCGTGCGTTCGGAGCGTCCGCCGCCTGAAGGCGGGACTCCAAACGGCCGTCGTGCGGCTCGCAATCGGGGCGGCAGGAGCGCGGCCTTCAGGCCGCAGAAACGTCCGCCCGTACCCGCCGTCACCAAGAACCCCAACGCCTCCCGTCACCCACCTTTTGGTGATTCAACAAGAGCGTCAGGAAACTCGCGCCTCCTCTACCGGCCGCACGTTTCTGCGGCCTGAAGGCCGCGCTCCGACTGCATGGTTGCGGCTCAGTGCCGCCGCAGGATGAGGCGGTGGTCGATGCGTTTGGTCTGGGCGTATTCGAGCGGGGGAAGTTCGGTGAGGGTGGGGGATTCGGTCTGGTTCAGGATGGCGCGGGCGAGGGCCTGGAAGGCGGTCCAGCGCGGCCACTCGAGGGGCGGGGCGTGGGCGGTTTGGCGCAGCAGGCTGCGCCATTCAATGATGACGCGGTCGATGTCGCCGACGCCGACGAAGGGCGACACCCAGCGGGTTTTGTCGAGCGGGTTTTTGTGGACGGCCGCGACGATGTTTTCCGCGCCCGCGCCGTAGCCGGGGGGCACGCCGTTTTCAAGGTAGCCGGGAATATTTTGGATGCCGAAGTGCGACTGGCAGACCATCGCGAGGCGGCCGCCCCAGCGGTTGTCTTCGCCGCAAAAACGGAAGCCGCCGTCGAGGTCGGCGAGGTCGTAGATCAAGTCTTTGAGCGGGTAGCGCTCGTCCTCGAGCGCGACGGCGATGGCGAGGCCATCGCCTTGTGAAAACCGGCTGACGACGCGGCCGCGCCGGGTGGGCGCGCCCGCGGCATCGACGAGTCCAAGCCGCCGCCAGAGCATCGCGACGCCGGTGGCGGCGGAGAGCTTGGTGCAGATGGGAACGTGCGGACAACGCGCGCAGTCGGGCGGCTCGACCATGCGCGTCGGCGGGTGCCAGAGCGCGACGCCGTGGGCATCGACGGGCACGCGGAGGGTGAGCTGGGCGACGCTGACGAGGGCGACGATTTTGTCCGGGTGATGGGCGAAGCGGACGACGGGGGTGCGGACTTTGGCGAGGTGCGCGGTGACGAGGGGTTCGATTTTTTCACGCCATTCGGCGAGCGAGCTGTTGCGGCCTTTCCAGCCGGTCGCGCGCCGCGCCCATTTGGCGAGCACGACGCGGTCGTCGGGGAGGAGGTCGGCGACGGTCTGGGCGCGGCCGAAGGTTTTCACACCTTCGGTTTCGGCGAGGAGGCAGATGCCGCCGGTGCCGATTTTTTCGAGCGCGGCTGGCTCGGTGAGCGCGGGGCGGAGGGAAGGATGAATTATGAGGGATGAATTATGAAGGGGGAGGGGCGGGGGCGGAGGCGATTCGGGGGCGGCGGTCGGCGTGGATTCGGCTGGCGCGGGTGTCGATCTCGGCGGAATCGGAGCGAGGGGATCGGGGTTTTCGGCGTGGTCGTGAGGCGGAGCACCGGGCATTGCTCGGCTCGTTTCGCTGGTGGTCCGCCTGGCCGAGCAATGCTCGGCGCTCCGTACCATTGCGGTGGCGCTGGAGCGTTCGTGGCTCGTGGTTTCGTTGGAGCCGCTGCGGGCGGGCCGCCCGCGCTCCTGATCTGGAGCGCCGAGCATTGCTCGGCTGGGATCGTTCGTCTCGCGTCCGGCCGAGCAATGCTCGGCGCTCCGGGGTGGCGCGGTGGCCGGAGCGTTGGTGATGAAAACCTGGCTGACGGGCGTGTCGAGTTCGGGCGGGTAGTTTTGCCATTCGCCGCGGCTGTTGAGGATCTGGCGAATGCGGTGGCGGACGTGGCGGGCGCGCTCGGCGTCGGTCATCAGGCCGCAGGGGGCGGCGGGATTTTTCAGCGCTTCCTCGACGCCGAGCACGATGGGTTTGGTCGTGAAGAGGCGGTCCTGCACGCGGACGGCTTCGGCGAAGGGTTCGCGGCCGTTGTCGGCGGCGAGGGCCATGACGCCGAGAAGCGCGGACCAGTCCACCAGTCCGCCGCGGGCGAGGTGACAGGGGCGGCCGTCGCGGAGGCGGAGGTCGTTTTGCGTAACGAGGACGTAGCCGATTTCATCAATGCCCCGGCGGCCGGCGCGGCCGAACATCTGGAGGATTTCGTCGGCACGCAGCGGAAATTCCTGGTAGTCACGGCGGTAGGAATCGCCCGCGAGCGCGACGCTGCGGAGGGAGAAATTGATGCCGGCGGCGAGACCCATGGTGGCGACGACGACGCGCAACTGGCCGGCCTTGGCGAGCGGTTCGATGACCCCGGCGCGGGCCGCGTAGCTGAGGCCGCTGTGGTGATAGCAGATCCGGCTGCGGAGAAGGCGGGCGAGGTCGTCGCCGACGAGGAGTTTTTGCTCGGGCGTGAGTGTGAGGGGATTGGGCGTGGGCAGGTTGCGCGCGAGTTCAGCGGCCATCTGTTCGGTGGCGTTGCGGCGCGGGGCGAAGATGAGAATGGGGCCGAGGTCTTCGGCAAGCGCCTTGGCGACGAAGCGGGGCCAGTAGCCGCGCACTTCCTGGGGAATGTGAAATTGCAGGGAGTCGGAAAAAATCTCTTCCAGCGGCACGGGGCGTTCCTCGTGGCGGATGAGGGTGACCTGGCGACCGAGGCGCTGGAGCCATTTCACGGCGTCGTGGGGATTGGCGACGCTGCCGCTGAGGAGGAGGAGCTGCGTCTGGGGCGGCGCGAGGGCGAGGGCGAGTTCGTAGTTCAGGCCGCGGTCGGGGTCGCCGAGCATCTGGTATTCGTCCACGACGAGCAGGGCCGGGCCTTCGCCGCGAATGAGGCGGCTCTTCTGGGTTTCGAGCGTGGCGACGAGGACGGGGGCTTCGAGATTCTCCGCGAGGTCGCCGGTGGCGATGCCGACGTTCCAGCCGCGGGCGCGCCACTCGGCAAGTTTGTCGTTGGCGAGCGCGCGCGTCGGGACGGTGTAGATGGCCTGGCCGCGATTTTTTCCCTGCTGCGACCAGAGTTCGAAGATGAGGGTTTTGCCCGCGCCAGTCGGGGCGTGGACGATGACGTCGCGGCCCGCGCGCAACGCGGCGACGGCCTGCTGCTGCCAGAGGTCGGGGACGGCGACTTGGTTGAGCGTCGGAAGATTCTGGAGCGGGTCGGTGATGCGCGTCACGGCGCGACGATAGCGGAAGCGGGTGGGAGCGAAATGGGATTTTCGGCGTGGAGCAGAAATTGGCGGCGCCTTAAGCGGACGGGCGCGGCGGGGTGCGCAGATACCAGACGAGCGCGGCGAAATCGTAGAGGGCGTGGGTGATGATGGGCGTGAGGAGGTTGCCGGTGAGTTCCCAAAGCTGGCCGAGGTAGAGGCCGATGATGCCGACGACGAGGGCGTAGCCGAGGGTGACGGGATGGGCGAGTCCGAAGGCCGCGCTCGCAAGGAGCAGCGCGGAAATGAAGCCGAGGTGGTCGCGCAACCAACCTTGGAGAAAGCCGCGGAAGAGGGCCTCTTCGCTCACGCCGGCGATGGCGGCGATCAATGCGAGCTGCCAGAGCGACCAGTCGCGCATGAGCGGGCGGAGGGTGTGATCGAGGAATTGCCGGATGCGCGCGAAGGGCGCGGCGGGGGACTTCAGGGTCCAGAAAAACGCGCCGAGCGGCGGCACCGTGGCGACCACCCCGACGCAGGCGTCGCGCAGATTCCAGTGGAGATCGGCGAGGGGCGCGCGGCTCGTGATTATCGCCGCCACTGCGGCGACGGCGAGCAAAGCAAGCTCGACCAGGCAGGCTTGGAGGAAGGGCTTGAGGTTGGATGGGTTCACGGCAGGTGCGGGCGCGTGGGATGGAGTGTGCGGACGCGGCGCGGCGGTGTCGATCTTGGGAGGAAGCGGACGCGCGTTTTGGTTCTCTGCGGTGTACTTTTGGACGACTCGTGAAGTCTGAGGTCGCCATCAGAACACCGCAGAGAGGGAAAGAGCGCAGGGCGGCGGAGCTGCAACCAAAGCGGAGCGCGACCGGTCCCCGGTCGCAGCGCATGAAATGGAAAGGGAGCGAGGGAATATTTCGACGACCTCCGCACTGCATCCGCGCCGCGATGGGGGACCCCAGGTCCTCGTCCCGGAGGGACGCCGGAGGAGATTAGCCGGGGGCAAGTCCGCCTCAGCGGACGCCGCCCCCGGAAACCGTGCCGGTTGGCTCGGTGCCCCAGCGGGGCATCGCAGAAAATGGCCCGAGGCGACGAGGGGTGGCGGAAATGCTGCGGGGACGCCGCCGCCAAAAACTTCTTCGATGCCCCGCTGGGGCATGGCCCGTTCGGCGGCGCAACCGGGGGCCGCGCCCGCGCAGCGGGCTTGCCCCCGGCTAATTTCCTGCGGCGTCCCTCCGGGACGAAGAGCAAAGCGTTGACAACTATTCTTCAGTCCCCTGCCCGCGGCCCGGCAGCGGTAAAATCCTCCCGGCGCGCGAGGGTTTTGCTGGATTGCAGTGCAGAGGGGGACGGCGGTTGACGGTCCGGCGGGCGTGGCACACGCTGCGAGCGTGAACCCAGCCCCATTTCAAAAAATCTTTGCCACCGTGTTCGGACGGCGAGCGCCCGGTGCTTTCCTCCTGATCAGTCTGCTGTCTTGCACCGTGGTGCGCGCGGAGGACTGGCCCACGTTCATGCACGATCCCGCGCGCAGCGGGGTGTCGCGCGAGACGCTGACGTTGCCGCTGGCGGAGTTGTGGAATTACACGCCGCCCGCCGAACCGACGCGCGCGTGGCCGAATCCGCAGGCGGGCTGGACGGAGCTGCCGAAGCTCGCGTTTGACGACGCCACGCACGTCGCGCTGGCGGGGGACACGGTTTATTTCGGGTCGGCGGTGGACCACGGGATTCATGCGGTGGATGCGGCGACGGGCGCGCGGCGCTGGACATTTTTCACGGAGGGTCCGGTGCGGCTGGCGCCGACGGTGGCGGGCGGGCGCGTGTATGCGGGGTCGGATGACGGGTTCGTTTATTGCGTCGCGGCAGCCGACGGGCGGCTGGTGTGGAGCGCGCGGGCGGGGGCGGGGACGACGCGGATTCTCGGGGCGGGGCGGATGATGTCGCTGTGGCCGGTGCGCACGAGTGTGCTGGTGGACGGCGGCGTGGCGTATTGCGGCGCGGGGATTTTTCCGGCGCGGGAGCCGGCGGTGGTGGCGTTCGATGCGGCGACGGGGCGGCAGTTGTGGAAATCGGCGGCGGTGGCCAAGACGGAGGCGGCGGTCGCGCTGGCGCCGCAGGGGTATCTGCTCGCGACGGCGGACCAGCTTTTCGTGCCGTGCGGTCGCACTGCGCCGCTGGCGTATGGGCGTGCGGACGGCGCGTTGCGCGGGTCGATGGTGAAGGCGTACGCGGTGGTGGCGAGCAAGGGTGTGGTGAGCGGCGACTACGGCGTGCTGGTGGATGATCTGTATTATCTCGGCTCGCAGAATGAACTGCACTGCTATCGGCCCGATGGGACGCATGTGGCGACGTGGAAGGAGGCCGCGCAGTTGGTGGCCACGCGCGACCGGTATTACCGGCTGACCGGCCAGCCGCCACCGGCTTATGGCCGCAACACGGCGGAGCGAATCAATGCGGTCACGGCCTTTGACCGCACCCGAGCGGGCGAGGCCGTGCGGGCGGGCGCGATGCCGAAGGACGCGCTGCGCTGGAGCTACAAGGCGGCGAAACTGCAGACGATCATCGCGGCGGGCGCGCATCTGTTTGTGGGCGGCTCGAACGTGGTCGTGGCGCTGGATGTCGCGACGGGCATGCCGGTGTGGACGGGCCAGGTGGCCGGACTGGCGAAGGGCTTGGCGGTTGCGAACGGACGGCTGGTGGTAAGCACGGACAGCGGGCGGATTCATTGCTTCGGGAACGGGCCGTCCGCCGGGCTGGCGATGAAGCCGGCGGCGACGGCGTTTCCCGCGGACGCGGCGGGGGCTAACGTGGCCGCGCAGGCGGAGGCGATCGTGCAAGCGGCCGGGGTGATCCGCGGCTACGGGCTGGTGATTGGCGGCGATGGCGCGCGGCTGGCAGAGGCGCTCGCGCGGCGCACGGGCTTGCTGATTCATGTGCTGGAATCGGACCCGGCGAGGGCGGCGGCGGCGCGTGTGGCGTTGGCGTCGGCGGGTGTTTACGGCGCGAAAGTGGTGGTGGATCTGGTGTCGGCCACCGCGACGAACGGTCTGCCGTATCCGCCTTATTTCGCGAATCTCGTCGTGGTGGACCCGGCGGCGGTGGGGCAGGGGACCGTGACGGCGCGCGAGGTGTTGCGCGTGCTCAAGCCCGCCGGCGGCGTGCTGCTCGCGGGCACGGGCGCGCCGGATGCGGCGTGGACCGCGGCGGGCACCGTGAGCGCCGCCCAGCTCGGAAGCGCCGCTGCGTGGACGAAACTGGTTCGTGGTCGCCTTCCCGGCGCACGCGACTGGACGCATCAATATGCCGACGCGGGCAACACCGCGTCGTCCGACGACGAGCGCGTGCGCGGTCGCCCCGAGGTGCTGTGGTATGGCGAGCCGGGCGCGGACAAAATGCACGACCGCCATCGCCGCAGCGAAGCGCCGCTGTCGCGCGAGGGCCGCATGTTTGTGCAGGGTTATCACCAGCTCACGAAGACGCCGCTGCTGTTGAGCTTTGATGCGTACAACGGATTGCCGTACTGGGAGCGCGAGTTTCCCGGGGCCGAGCGGCTCGACATCACGCAGGACTGCGGGAACCTCGCGGTGTCGGCCCACGGCCTGTTTGTGGTCGCCGAACAAGGGTGTCACCAACTCGACCTTGCCACCGGCGCGACCCGCAAGTCCTACGCCGTGCCGGCGCGGCCGGGCGGAACGAATGGCGCGTGGTCGTACGTGGCGGCAGAGGGCGATCTGCTCGTGGGCAGCGCGTCGGCGGGCTATCAATTCAGCGCCGCCGTTTTTGCCTACGACCTGCGGACGGGGGAATTGAAATGGCGTTATGAAAGCCCCGCGATTCGCAACGCGACCATCGCGATTCAGGGCGGCAAAGTTTTTCTGGTCGAACACCGCGGACAGGCGGTCGCCCCGAAAGTGCTCACCGTCGCCGAGGCCTACAAAGAAATAGCGAAGCCAAAACCCCGGCCGCTCGGCCCGCCGGCACCGTATGTGCGCACGGTCGTGGCGCTGGATCTCGCGACCGGACAGCCGGTGTGGGCGCGCGATCACGACCTGAGCGGTTGCGGCAGTTGGACCGGGAGCCTGTGCCTCACGGCCAAGGACGGCGTGGTGTTGCTGGCGGGAGTTTACAGCGCTTACGGCAAACCGAAGGGCGACGAGGACGAACGCCGCGCGCTGGCGTTGTCCGCCACCGACGGCGTGCAATTGTGGAATCATGCCATCGGAAATCGCGTGCGGCCGGTGCTGGTCGGAGATCGTGTCATCGGCCGGCCGCGAGCGTACGATCTCCACACCGGCGCTGGCATCCTGCGACCCGGACCGAAGGGGCCGACGCCGTGGGTCGTGCCCGCCAACGGCGCGTGCGGCCAGATGTCCGCTTCCGCCGGAATGCTCTTCTATCGCGACGGTTACACGGTGATGCGCGACGCCGGCAGCGGCGGGCCGCTGATGACTTTTACCGGGATGCGGCCCGGCTGCTTGATCAACATCATCCCGGCCGGCGGCGTGATCGTGCAGGTCGAGGCCAGTTCCGGCTGCCAGTGTTACCACGCCATCCAGTCCACGGTGGTGTTCGTACCGCCGGGAGCGGAGTGAAGGAAAAAAGCTCCAAGGGCAAAGTTCAAAGCTCAAGGGAAGGGCCAAGATTCCAAGGAACAATGGGGGTATCGTTGAACCTCGATGTTGCGTGGATGCCGGGCAAGCGATCACGACACCGCATGCGGGCCGCTTGGTCCTTGGAAATTGGTCCTTCCCTTGAGTTTTGAACTTTGAGCTTTGAGCTTCTTCCCCCACCCCCGCCGTTCCTCCCTCACTGCCCGCCAGCCCGCGCCTGAATGCACTTTTCCCAACTCACGTCTGCCAACCGGCAAATTACTGCCGCAACTGAATTGCAATATTATGGCCTATAAAATCTTCACCGTAACAATTGGCGCGCTGACCGGCATGGCCCTCCTGGCCTCTGCCGCCGGCAAGGTTGACACGAGCAAAATCCCGCCCGCTTCCACGAAGAAGGGCGTCACCTACGACAAGGACATCAAGGCGATCTTCGATGCCGCCTGCTTCAAGTGCCACGGCGCGGAAAAGCAGAAGGGCAAGCTCCGCCTCGACAGCCTCGCGGCCACCCTCAAGGGCGGCGAAAACGGGAAATCCGTCCTCCCCGGCAAAGGCGTGGACAGCCCGCTCGTTCACGCGGTCGCGCGGTTGGTGGAAGACGATGCGATGCCTCCGGCCGACAAAGGCAAGCCGCTCACCAAGGAACAGATCGGCCTCATCCGCGCCTGGATCGATCAGGGCGCCAATTAAGCCGTTTCCAAAATTTGAATTGCCGCCTCCCTGGCGGTCGCGACTCCGGTGGCAACCCCACCGGAGTTTTTTGTTTTCATACACGATCGATCACCGTCCCTCCGGCGTTGGCCAGCTACTCGTGATTAAAAACCACTAACCGGCACTAACCGGCACTAATGGAAAACCAAACCCGACTGCACGCCGCGGATGCGGTATCGGCGGGTTCCCATTAGTGCCAGTTAGTGCCGGTTAGTGGTTCTCAACCTCGAAAAAGCAGTCGGAACCACGAAAGACACGAAAGGAGCAGGGCTGGCGGAATCAGGGGTTGTCATCTGGCGGGTGGGTTGTTCGGAAGTCGAGCCATCACGCTTTCCCCCCTTTTTTTCGGGCTTTTCGTGTCTTTCGTGTCTTTCGTCGTTCAACCCGACTGCCGTTTCCAGGTTCAACTGTTTCGCGGTTCCGCAACCGGCGGATCACGGTTCACCCCTCTCCGCCGAAAAGCACCTGCAGCGCGTTCAGATCATGCCGCGCGGCGAAGGTTTGGAAACGCTCGCCGGGCTGGCGGAGGCGCAGGTAGGTCTGGAGCATTTTCTCGAGCAGCGGCTTGAGCTGCGCGACGGAGACGCTGGAGAACACCTGCCGCCCGAGCGCCGCGTGCGCGCCGAAGCCGCCGCCCACGAAGACGTGGTAGCCCTCGAGCGTTTCGCCGGCGACTTTCACCTTCGTCGCCAGCAGGCCGATGTCGCCGAGGTAATGTTGCGCGCACGAGTTCGCGCAGCCGGTGAGATGCACGTTCACCGGGACATCGAGCGCCACGCGTTTGTCGAGGTGGCTCATCAATTCCAGCGCGTGGCCCTTGGTGTTCGAACTGGCGTATTTGCAATAGCTGTTGCCCGTGCAGGCCACGAAGCCGCTGCGCAGATTCGATTGCCGCCAGTCGAAGCCCATTTTCACCAGCGCCTTTTTCAATGTCTCGACATAGGTGTCGGACACGTTCGGGATGATGAGGTTCTGCCACACCGTGAGGCGCACCTCGCCGCTGCCGTAAAGGTCCGCGAGGTCCGCGATGCGCAACATCTGCTTGGGCGTGATCTGGCCGACGGGAATCGCGACGCCGACGTAGTTCAGGCCCGGCTGCTGCTGCGGAAACACGCCGACGTGGGAATGCGGGATCGCGGGAGATTTGAGATTGGAGATTTCAAATTTCAGATCGGCGGGCGTGCGCAGCAGTTGGAAGCCGAGGAGCTTTTCGGTTTCGGCGAGATACTGCGCCAGCGACCAGGTTTCGAGCAGGTGTTTGAGGCGTGCCTTCTTGCGGTCGGTGCGGTTGCCATTCGCAATGTACACGCGCACCAGGGCGGCGATGACCTTCAGGACTTCATCCGGTTTCACCAACACGCCGAGGTCGCGCGCGAAGGCCTTGTGGCCGGTCGCGCCGCCGAGGGCGATGCGGAAATAAACGCCCGCCGCGACCGCGCCCTGCGCCTCGGTGACGCGCACGGCCTTCACGCCGATGTCGTTGGTGTCCTCAAGGCTGCCGATCAGGCCGCCGCCATCGAGCGCGATGTTGAACTTGCGCGGCAGGTCGTAGAACTCGCGGTGGTTGATGATGATCTGCCCGAGTTCCAGCGTGTAGGGCAGCGTGTCGATCAGCTCGGCCGGATCAAGGCCCGCGGTCGCGTTGCAGGTGAGGTTGCGGATGTTGTCTGCGCCGGTGCCGCGCGAGTGCAGGCCGACGCTCTGGATGCGGCGCAGCACCTCGGGCGCGTCCTTGGGCTGGATGAGGCGGAGCTGGAGATTCGAGCGGTTCGTGATCTGCACGTAGCCGGTGGTCAACTGCTGCGCGACGTGCGCCAGTTCGCGCAACTGAAAGGTCCGCACCTGACCGCCGGGAATGCGCAGGCGCGCCATGAAACCCTCTTTGTTCGGCGCGAGGTAGAACAGCCCGTGCCACTTGAACCGGAAGGTGTTGTCCTTGTCCGGCGCCTGATTCGCCGCGGCGTGCTGGAGCAGGAGCGGATACGAATCGAGCGGATGCGACTCACGTTTGAGGCGTTCCTCGGGGATCAGATCCTCCAGCTCCGCCGGTGCCGCGCGTCCGCTCGCGGGCGTTGGCGACGGCTCGACCTCCCCGAACGTGAACCCGCGGTTGCGCAGCCCGGAGAAGAAGCCATCAAGGTAGCTCGTTTGCTCGGCGTTCAACTTTTGACCCGCGATCTCGGTAAGGGTGGGGGGCATGGGAATTAAAGAATTGGACAGAAGCGCGGGCGGCCCGACCGCGAGTGCCGGAGGTGCGGATTGAGGCGTTGAAGGGTCGGGCAAACGACGGGTGCAGCCGTGCGCTCCGGGGAGCGCACGCCGCTGGCGTGCTGTTTTCGGCGGCCCGCCGAAAACCTCGTACCACTAACTTTTCCCCGCCGAAGAGATGGCAGATCGGGGAACGACGGTTTGGGCGGGCCGCCCAAACCGGCACGCGGGCCGCGTGCGCTCCCCGGCGGGCGGGCGTTCCTCTCCCCATTTCGGCGTTGGGAATCAATACACATCGCGTTGATACCGTTTGTCCGTTTTCAAATCCTGCACGTAAGCCTCGGCCTGCTCGGGCGTGCGGCCGCCGGCCTTGACGATCATCTCGTGCAGCGCGGCATCGACATCCTTGGCCATGCGCCGCGCGTCGCCGCAGACATAGAGGTGCGCGCCGGCCTCGAGCCACGCCCACAACTCCGCGGCGTTTTCGAGCATCCGCGTCTGCACGTAAATTTTATCCGCCTGATCGCGGCTGAAGGCGAGGTCGAGCCGGGTGAGAAAACCAGCGCGCTGCATCGCGGTCAGTTGCTCCTCGTAATAGAAATCCGACGCGCGCCGCTGGTCGCCGAAGAAAAGCCAGTTGCGGCCTTTTGCGCCGACGGTCTGCCGCTCCTCGAGAAACGCGCGGAATGGCGCGATGCCCGTGCCCGGCCCGATCATGATGACCGGCCGGTCACCGTCGGCCGGGAGGCGGAAGCCGTGCGAAGTCTGCACGAACACCGGCACGGGCGTTTCATTCACCACCACGCGGTCGGCGAGAAACGTGGAGCACACGCCGCCACGCTGGCGCCCGTGCGCCTCGTAACGCACTGCGCCGATGGTCAGATGGACCTCGCCGGGATGCGCCTTGGGACTGGAGGAAATCGAGTACAGGCGCGGCTGCAACTTCCGCAGAAAACCCGCGAACTCGTGGGCCGTGAACCGCGCCCGCGGCAGCGCGCGCGCCAGGTCGAGCACGTCGCGTCCGTAAAGCCACGCGTCCAGCTCTGTCTTGCGCGCGGGGTCGAGCAGCGCCTTCACCGTCGGATCGCCGCCGCGCTCTGCGAAGGCCTGCAGCAAGGGCGGCGGCACATGCGTGATCACGTAGTCGCGCAACAGGCCGTCGCGGATCGGCTCGTCCACGCCGGCCGAGGTTTTCACCTGCTCCTCGCCGGTGAAGCCGAGTGCGGCGAGCAATTCGGACACGAGCAGCGGATCGTTCTGCGCCACGACGCCGAGCGCGTCACCGACCTCGTAGGTCAGGCCCGAGTCGCGCAGGGAAATCTCGAAGTGCCGCACCTCCTTGCCCGAGCCGCTGCGGTTCAGCTTGCGATTGGTCACCAGCCGCGCCGGGAAGGGATGCGCGCGCGTGTAGGTGGGCGTGACCGGCGCGCCGCTCGCGTCGTGACTGCCGTTGACCGCTGGCGATGGCGAGACGGCGACTCCGCTCGCCTGCCCCGCTGAACCGCGCAGCACCGGCCAGAGATTCTCCACCCACGCCTTGGCAGTCGCCTCGTAATCAACATCGCACTCGCCGCGCGCGAGCAGGCGTTTTGCCCCGAGCGCCTCGAGGCGCGCATCGAACTTCTGCGAGGCCCCGCAAAACTCGGCGTAGTTTTTGTCGCCCAGACCGAGCACGGCGAAGCGGAGATTATCCAAGCGGGGCGCGGTTTCCGCGCTGAGCCACGACCAGAAACTCACCGCGTTGTCCGGCGGATCGCCGTCGCCCCAGGTGCTCGAGATGATGACGAGCTTCGCGGCCGCGGGCAGTTCGGCTTTGGCGAAATCATTGAGCGCGAGCACGCGCGGTGCGAAGCCGTGCTTGCCGGCCTCCTTGCCGACACGTTTGGCGAGTCCCTCGGCGCTGCCGGTCTGCGAGCCGAACATCACGAGCAGCGGTTCCAGCGGCGGCGCGGGCGCGGCGGGGGCTGACGCGGACGGAGCGCCAACTACGTTTGCATCGCCGAAAAGGCCGGCGAGATAGCCGTTGAGCCACGCGCGTTGTTCCGGCGTGAAGGGCGCGGTGTTGGGCAGGTAAGGAACCGGGAGCGGCATGGGTTTACAGCGGGATACGGCTGATTATCACGGGTTCAGCAGTGCGCGTTGGATCAGCGCGGTTTCACGCGCGCCGAACGAGAGCTGGAGGGCCTCGTTCTGTGCGGCGATGGACATTTTCCCCCACGACTTGCGGAGGGCGTTCACCACCTTCTCGACGTCGGTCTTGGCGGCGAGATCGGCGAATTGAAACTCGAGGAAGACCAGGCAGAGCGCGTCTTCGATGACGCGGCTGTCGGGGTCGGCGGGGAAATTTTTCTTCAGATTCAGCGCCTGGACCTGGGCGATCAACTCCTCGTCGTAACCGACTTCGCGCAGGATTTCGCCGGCTTTCGCGGCGTGGAATTTTTTCAATTCCGCGCGCCACTTGAGGTAGCCGGCGCGGTCCATCGGGTGGCGGCTGCGCGGGCTTTCCCAACGGCACAGATGCTGGCAGCGCGCGGCGAGGCGGAGCGCTTCGGAGGCGTCGGGACAAAGGCGGAGCACCCAGGCGGTCAGGCGTTCGGCATAGACCAGTTCGCGCGGGCGCGCCACGCCGCCGACCAGTTCGGCGTTCGGGTCGCGGGCATTCGCCTCGTCGAAACGCCGCAGGGCATTGGCGAATCGAGTTTGATCGAAAGGCGGCGGCATGACGCGGAGGCGGGCGCGGGGCGCGGTCAGAGTTGCAACAGGATTTCTCCGCCGGCCTCGCGTACGACGTACGTTTTCACGCACTCGTGCGGTTCGCTGCCCTGGCCGGTGGCGAGATCGAACTTATGCGAGTGCAGCGGGCAGATGACCTTGCCGCCGCCGGCCACGCCCTCGGCGAGCGGGCCTTGCTTGTGCGGGCAGGCGTTCTGCGTGGCAAAGAGCTTGCCATCGCGCTGACGGAAGACGGCGATCTGCGTGTCCTCGACCTGGAAACTGCGGCCCTGGCCGAGGGGGATTTTGTCGAGGCTGCCGAGATTAATCGTGCGGGTGTTCGGGGTGTTCATGGGGTGTTCAGCCGTTGCCTGAGAGTCGTGTAGCGCAGACTTCCAAGTCTGCTGTATCGCGGGTTTCCAAACCCGCAGAGCGTGGAACTTTCGAGGCCCCCCGGCCCAGCCGACGCCCCGCCGGTTTGGAAACCGGCGACACAGCAGGTTTGGAAACCTGCGGTACAGCAGCAAGGTGCGGGTTGGTTTCCATGGCGCGTTTATCCGTTGTTCTCCGCCACTTCCAGCACTTGGGCCAGTTCGGGCGCGCTGAATTGCCCGGGGTACGCTGGCACTGCGGCCTCCTGCCACGGGTCTTTGTAGGCGTCCACGGCCTGCTGGATGGCGGCGTCGAGCCGCGCGGCGATGCCTTCGCTGTCCTCGACGACGATCATGCGGATCGTCTCGATGCCGAGGCGCTCGACGAAGTGGTAGGTGCGTTCCAGGTATTTGCCGTGCTCGCGGTAATACTGCATGAAGCGGCCCATGAGCTTCAGCACCTCGTCGTGGCTCTTCACCGTGCAGAGCAGGTCGCCCTTGCGGATCGTGCCGCCGGCCGCGCCGCCGATGTAGATTTCCCATAGGCCGCCCTCGATGGCCACGGCACCGAGATCCTTCACGTACGCCTCGGAGCAATTCCGCGGACAACCGGCGGTGGCCAGCTTCATCTTGTGCGGCGACTCGATGCCCTGAAAGCGGTGCTCGATCTCCTGCGCCAGCTTGATGGAATCGCCGAGTCCGTAGCGGCAGAAGTCCGTGCCGACGCAGCTCTTGCAGGTGCGGAAACTCTTCGTGTAGGCGTGGCCGCTCGGGATGCCGAGGTCCTTCCACATCTTCGGCAGGTCGTCCTTTTTCACACCGAGCAGGTCGAGGCGCTGGCCGCCGGTGAACTTCACCATCGGCACGTTGTACTTCTCGGCGACCTCGGCGATGCGGCGCAATTCCGCGGGTGAAGTAACGCCGCCGTAAATGCGCGGCACCACGGAGAACGTGCCGTCCTTCTGGATGTTCGCGTGGACGCGGTCGTTGATGAACCGCGCGTCGCGCTCGTCGTCGTATTCGCCGGGCCAGAGGGTTTTCAGCAGCGACGCGAGGCCGACCTTGCTGGCGGGGTCTTCCTTGCCGCCGGCCAGCTCGCGGAACACGGCGCTGACGGACTTGAGGCCGAGCCGCTTGATCTCCGCGACGAGCTGCGATTTCTCCAGCGCCACGCCGGGCACGTAGTAATGCTCGCTGGCGTCATCGACCACCTCGCCCGCGTAGGCCTCGATGAGCTGGGCAACCAGGCCCTTGCACGAGCCGCAGCCGAGGCCGGCCTTGGTGCAGCCGCCGACCTTGGCGACGGAGTGGCATTTGCCAATCATGATCGCTTCCTTGATCGCGCCCTTGGTGACGCCGTTGCAATTGCAGATCTGCGCGTGGTCCGGCAGGTCGAACACGCTCAACACGGGAGCGCCCGTGGCGCTGCCGAAGAGCAAGTCCGCGCGGCGCGAAGACACGGCGGAGTTCGCCATGAACATCTGCATCAACACGCCCGCGGTGTCGGTTTCGCCCAGCAGGATGGCCCCGGCGATCTTGTTGTCGCGAACGATGAGCTTCTTGTAAACGCCCCGCGACGGCTCGCGATAAACCACAACCTCATCGTCGGGCAGCGACGGTTTGGTGTCGCCCATCGAGGCCAGCTCGACACCCATGACCTTGAGTTTGGTGCCGAGTTTCGAGCCGAGGTATTCGGCCTTCGGGTTGAAGCCGGTGAGCACGTCGGCGAGCACCTTGGCCTGCTCCCAGATCGGATCGACGAGGCCGTAAATCTTGCCGCGATGCTCCACGCATTCGCCGACGGCGAAAATGCTGCGGTCGCTCGTGCGCATCTGGTCGTCGCAGACGATGGCCTTGTTCACGGTGAGGCCGGAAACACTGGCGATTTCCGCAATCGGCCGGATGCCGGCGCTGACCACCACCATGTCTGTGGCGAGCGTCGAGCCGTCCTTGAAATCGAGGCGTTTGATGCGGCCATCCTCGCGCACGATCTTGGTCGTGATCTTCTCGCACATCACCTGGATGCCCATGTCCTCGATGGTGTCGCGCAGCATCTGGCCGGCCTCGGGATCGAGCTGCGCGATCATCAACTGCGGCGCGGCCTCGAGGATCGTGACCTCGACGCCGTGTGTCATCAGCCCGCGCGCGGCCTCGAGACCGAGCAGGCCGCCGCCAATCACGGCCGCGTGCTTGCAGGTCTTGGCGTATTCCGCGATCTGGTCGCAGTCATCAATGGTGCGAAACAGAAACGTGCCGGTGCCGCCGAAGCCTTCCATCGGCGGCACGAACGGCCGCGAGCCGGTGGCGATGATGACGTGGTCGTAACTCTCCTCGACCAGTGCCGCGTCCGGCACCGCCGCGGCGTCCACCGCGTAGGCGAGCGCTTCTTTCTTGAGCGGACTGCCGATGACGACCTTGCGCTCGCGATCGATCTTCGTGGCCTTCACGCCGGCGTGGAGCTTGATCCCGTTCTCTGCGTACCACGCGAGCGGGTTCATGAAAATCTCCGTGGCCGACTGGCTGCCGTTGAGCACGTTGCTCAGGAGGATGCGGTTGTAATTGCCGTACGGCTCCGCGCCAAACATCACGATCTCGAAGCGGTCGCGGGCGCGCTTAAGGATTTCTTCCACGACACGGGCGCCGGCCATGCCGTTGCCGATGACGACGAGTTTTTGTTTCTGAGGGGTCATACGATCTTCGCTTGAGGGGTGATCCAGATTTCGCCGTTCCGAATTTCCACGGGATAACGCGGCAGCGCGCGCGGCGGCGGGCCGGCGAGCACGCGTCCGTCTTGGGCGCTGAAAAAGCCTTCGTGGCAGGGACAGTAAAACTGTTGCTTCGCGTGCTGGTAATGCACCGGGCACATCAGATGCGTGCAGGCCTGGCTGTAGGCGGCGAACTCGCTTTCACCCAGGCGCACGAGAATCGCGGGATGGTCCTCGGTCGGATAACGGAAGAGTCGGCTGCCGCCGACGGGCACGTCGCTGACGCGGGCGACGAGCTTCGGTGCGGTCGCGGCCGGCAGGGGCAGAATTTTGTCCCGCAACGCCCACGCTGCACCGACGGCGAGCGCGGAACAGCACGCGACCTTCGCGAACTGCCGCCGCGAGACGTCGTGCTCGGCGGACTGGCGGACGGGGAACTGGGATTTCCAATCGGGTGCTTCAGTCATGGCTGTTAGTTGGCGCTGGCCGCCGCGAGTGCGGGCGATTGTTTGCAGGCGCAGTTGCCGCTGCCGCACGACGTGCCCGGCAGCGATTCGTCATCCCACACGGCGCTGTCCGCGACATCGGGTGCGCCTGCGCGGGCGAGCGCGAGCGGGTCCTGATCGAGCGCCTCCCACGGGAGAAAATCGGCCACGTCGAAGCGGAGCGCTTTCACGTGGGGCGAGGTCATCATGTTCACCTTGGTGCGCACGGTCTGGCGGCCGAACTGGAATTCGTTTACCGGCGTCTCGCGGCGAAACTGCTCCACGTAGCTGCGCGGACCGTAGTAGAGCGCGCCGCTGGGGCAGACCGTGGCGCACATGGGCTTTTTCCCAACGCTGGTGCGGTCGTAACACATGTCGCACTTCATCATCAGGTCGAAGTCCACCTTCATCTTTGGCACACCGAAGGGGCACGCGAGGACGCAGTTCGAGCACGCGACACAGCGCGGTTTGGCGGCGCTGTGGACCACGCCGTTGTCGTCCTGCTTGATGGCGTCGGCGGGGCAGACCTTGGCGCACGTCGGGTCCTCGCAGTGCATGCACACGACCGGCGCGGTTTGCACGCCCGAGGACCGATGCACGTAATCGAGGTGAATCATCGGCACGCCGCGATGTGTGCCGCACTCTGCACACGCCTGCACGCACGCCTGGCAGCCGATGCAGCGCGAGGGGTCGATGAAGAATTCGAGGTCGGAGGTCATGAGGATTTGACCGCAGAGACGCCATGGACAGAGAGCCGCGAAGTCGCAATCGAACGAGTTTGGAACGCCACCGCCACGTCACCGCACAGTTGCCGTCCCGGAGGGACACCGGAGGAAATTAGCCGGGGGCAAGTCCGCGGCAGCGGACGCCGCCCCCGGAAGTGGGCGGGAGTAGCTCGGTGCCCCAGCGGGGCATCGAAGAAACAGTCCGCGATGTCGGCCGAGTGGTGGGGTTTCGATTGACCCGAGGAGGCGAGCGGTGCCGGTGACGTCGCGGGGCGGCCAATCCCCAAAGCTTCTCCGATGCCCCGCTGGGGCATGGACCGTTTGGCGCCGCCACCGGGGGCCGCGCCCGCTGGGGCGGGCTTGCCCCCGGCTAATTTCCTGCGGAGTCCCTCCGGGACACTCAGCAAGCCCGTGGTGAATCCGTCAGAGAAAAGCGTGTCCCTAGCTGAAACAAATCCGGCAGGCGGGATGGAAGTCAGCGCGGCACGATGTGATCTAAGGGTGACGGTGCTCGTGAATCTTAGCGACGAACTCCTCGCGCGTGAGTTCGAGAACTTCCCCAGCTTCCAACTGCTCGAAACCCAACCGGGCCTCGCGGCGCAGTCGGTCCATATCCGACTCGTTTTCGGCGGACACTTTCTCTCCAACCATCCGATCCAGCTCGGGCGTGAGATTAACTTGCATGGTTTCAAAGGGTTGGCCTCCCCGCCGGTAAGTCAAGGGTTCGCCCCGCCGTTTCCGGCTTCTCTGGCAACCGTCGTCTTGCGTTTGTCTTACACGAAACTAGCCTTGCGGCCATGAACTCCACCTTGACCATCCGGTTGGACAAGCAGCAGCGCGACGCATTGAGCAAGCGCGCGCGCAGCGAGCAAAAGTCCGAGTCTGAAGTCGCGCGTGAACTCCTCGCCGCGGGCCTCGAGCATTCGGCCGCGTGGGAGGACATCAGCGATCTGCTCGGTTCGGTGAAGCTGCCCAAGGCAACCACCGATCCGTGGCGGAAGCAGCTCCGCGAACGCAACTGGCGCAAATGAGCACCTGGATCGCCGACACGGGCGCTTTTGTCGCCGCGCTTGATCCGTCCGATTTCCATCACACGCGCGTTGCGGCCGCGCTGCAAAGTGAACGTCCACACTTGTGGACGACCGTGCCCGTCATCACGGAAGCATTGCACCTGCTCAGCGAGGGAACCGATGCCCCGGCGAAGTTGTTGGAACTTCTCCGCCGAACTCACGCTAGAATCGAGGGTACAGCCGAATGGAACACGCTTCAGAGCGCGGTCACTCTCATGGAAAAGTATGCTGACCTGCCGATGGATTTTGCCGATGCTTCGTTGGTCGTGCTGAGCGAGAAGATCGGGGTGCGCGACATCCTCACCACGGATGAGCGCGGGTTTCGGGTGTTCCGAATCAATGGGCGGCAGGGGTTTCATTTGGTGCTCGATGATTTTGAAGCGTGAGCCTCGGACGCTGATTTCACCGGCGCGTCCGCGACCTTCTCGATGCGGCAGGCGCAGACTTTGAACTCGGGGATTTTCGAGATCGGATCGAGGGCGCGGTTGGTGAGCTGGTTGGCGGCTTTTTTCCCGGCCCAGTGGTAGGGGATGAAAATTGTGTCGGGGCGGATGCTCTTCACCACTTGCGCGGGCAGGGTCATGTCGCCGCGGCGCGTGGTGACGCGCACGAGGTCGCGGTCTTTGATTCCAAACTTTGCGGCGAGGAGCGGGTGCAGCTCGCAGAGCGGCTCGGGATATTGGTCCACGAGCGCGCCGATGCGGCGGGTCTGGGTGCCGCTGAGGTATTGCGAGACGACGCGGCCGGTCGTGTAAAAAATGGGGAACTCGGCATCCACGTCCTCGGCGGGCGGGCGGTAGTCGTAGGCGTGGAACTTCGCCTTGCCGTCGGGGTGATGAAACTTCCCGCCTTCGAACAGGCGTGGCGTGCCGGGATGCTCGGGCGCGGGACACGGCCAGAAGATGCCCATGTTCTGCTCGATCTTCTCGTAGGTCATGCCGCTGTAATCAATCGGCCCGCCTTTGCTGGCCGCCGTCAGCTCGGTGAAAATCTCGCCCGCGTTCGCGTAGGTGAACCACTTCTCTTTGCCAAGCTGCTTGGCGAGCTGGCAGATGATCCACCAGTCCACGCGCGCGTCACCGGCCGGCGGCACGGAGTTGCGCAGGCGCACGCAGCGGCCCTCGCCAGTCGTGACGGTGCCTTCGTCCTCCTCTTGCAATGAGCCGGCCAGCACCACGTCGGCGTGGCGCGCGGTCTCGCTGAGGAACGGGTCGATGCACGCGAAGAACTCGAGCTTCTCGAGCGCGGCGCGCGTGCGGTTCGAGTCGGGGATCGAGACGAGCGGATTGAAGCTGATCGAGAGCAGGCCCTTGATCTCGCCGCGCTCGATGGCGTCGATGATCTCGCACGCGGTGAGGCCCTGCTTGGGCAGCTCGGGCTCGGGGATTTTCCAGAAGTCGGCGATGAACTGGCGGTGCTCGGGCTTGTTGATGTCGCGGCCGCCGGGGAGCTGGTTGCAACGCTGGCCATGCTCGCGTCCGCCCTGGCCGTTGCCCTGGCCGGTGATCGTGCCGTAGCCACAGCCGGGCTTGCCGATGCGCCCGCTGGCGAGGACGAGGTTGATGTAGGTGAGGACGTTCTCGACGCCCTTGGTGTGATGCTCGATGCCGCGCGCGTGCAGCAGCATCGAGGTCTCGGCGGTGCCCCACGCCTCGGCCACGGCAAGGATGCTCTTCGCAGGAACGCCGGTGATTTTCTCCGTCACGGCCGGCGTGTATTTCTTCACCAGCTCGCGGACCTGGTCGAAATCGTGCGTGTGCGCGGCGATGAATTTTTCATCAATCCAGCCGCGCTCGATCATGACGTGGAGGATGCCGTTCGCGAGGGCGCTGTCGCGGCCGGGGCGCACGGGGAGGAAGAAATCCGCGGTGCGTCCGATGGGCGTGATGCGCGGGTCGATGACGATGATTTTCGCGCCGGCGTCGCGCGCGCGCCACACGTAGTCGGTGAGGATGGGGAAGCACTCGGCGAGGTTGGTGCCGGTGAGGATGATGACTTTGGCGAGCGGGATGTCGCTCCACGGATTGGCCGCGCGGTCCACGCCGAAGGCCATGCGATTGGCCGCGCCGGCGCTGACCATGCAGAGGCGGCCGTTGTAATCGATGTTCGCGGTGCCGAGCGCGATGCGGGCGAACTTGCCGTTGAGGTAGGCCTTTTCATTCGTCATCGAAGCGCCCCCGAGGAAGGCGAAGGCGTCCTTGCCGTACTTCGATTGCACGCTCTGGATGCCCTTCACGGTTTCGTTGAGGGCCTCGTACCAATTGGTCGCGATGAACCCGCTCTCGCTGCGGAGGAGCGGTACCACGAGGCGGTCGGGGTGCTCGTTCTGCAGGTACCGTTTCACGCCCTTGGGGCAGAGCTTGCCCTGGTTGACGGGGAATTCCTCCCACGGCTCGAAGCCGATGACCTTGTTGTCTTTGACCTTGAGCTGGATGCCGCACTGCACGCCGCAGAAGCAGCAGTGGGTCTTCACCAGCCGGTCCGGCTCGCCGTTGTTCCAGCCACCGGCCGGCTCGTAGGCCGGAGTGGGGCCGTAGAGGCGGGTGTAGTTTTCGTCGGTGAGGGTGAGGGTGGCCATGGCTCAAATTGCGAATGACGAATGTCGAATGTCGAATGGCCCGGATGAACGCGCACCCCCACCCATTCGCCATTCGAAATGCGAGATTCGGAATTTCATCGGCCGATGCTCCTTCCTTGATTGAGGGCGAGCAGGCGGCGGCGGCAGGCGGGGCAGATGTCCTGGTAGTGAATGCGTCCGCGGGTGGTGGCGAAGCGGTAGTCGAAGCCGAGTTGGTCGAGCACGACTTTGAGGTCATCGACGTGCATCTGGCTGGCGAAGTCCTCGCCGCAGGCGCGGCAGTGGGCGCGCGGGCCGGTCGCGCCGGCTTTTTTGTAGAGGCTCACCATCAGCGAGCAGGTGCGCTGGAAAATGTGGAAGAGCTTGCCGAACGGAATGTAGAGCAGCAGCGAGACCACGCTGACCATGTGGACCACGGCCCACAGCCCGTGGCCGCGGCCGGCGAGGAATTTGTAGCTCACGGTCAGCGCGAGGCCGGTGACGGTGACGGTGAAGATGAGGACCAGCGGGAGGATGTCCTCGACAAAGGTCTGCGTTGCGCGCTCACCGGCGTCGGTGACGCGCCGCCAGGCCGCGAGCACCAAGCCGACGAGCACGATGACGGCGGAGAAGTTCAGCAGGTTGAACATCACGAACGCCTTCGCGCTGTGGACGCTAAACTGGTCCACGGCGAGGCCGAGGGCTTTCACTTGATAGATTTCCGCGTTGTTGGGGAGGGATTCGAAATGCACCCAGCCGAACACGAGCGGGAACGTGATGGCGAACGCGAGGGTGGAGCCGCCGGACAGGCACACGTGCATGACCCAGCGCAGCGGGCTGCGGCGCGCGATGAAGCTTTGGGTGACGAACTTGGTGGCGAGGGCGTGGCCGAGGGTGCCGGCGCCGAGGGGCAAGGTTGAAGAGTTGAAGGGTTGAAGGGTTGAAGCGTGGACGGGGATGTTCGTTGCTGAATCTTGGGGGGCGGCGCTGGCGCGGCGAAAGAGGAGTTGCAGGCCGCGGCGGAAATACATCCGCGAGGGCGGGCGTTGGGCCCACGTCACGAAGCGGTAGCCGACGGCGAAGGCCGCGAGGAGCGTGCCGATGGCGTAGCCGATGACGGCGGGATCGAAGTGTCGCAATCCGTGCGAGCCGAGCCAGATGCCCGCGCCCACGGCGAGCGCGAGCGCCGCGCCACCGACGAGGCCGAGATGGTTGCGGGCGTTCATGGCGACCTCCGCAGTGGGGTGTGGGATCGTCTCCGGAGCACGGCCTTCAGGCCGCAGGAACGTGCGCTGGGCGGAGACGTTGGAACGTTTGAAAGCGCACAGTTCCAGTCGTGGCTTTCTGCGGCGTGAACGCCGCGCTCCGGACGCGTCTGGCGCGTTGGTGCGTTGGGTGTTTCACGAGAGGCGTTCATCGATCAGCGGGAGAAAAGTTTGAAGGCCAGCAACAGGTTCACGACGAGGCTGAGGGCGAGCAGGAGCTTGAGCAGCAGCACGGGGTCGCGCTCGGCGAGCGACGCGCCGGCGCGGTGGAAGGGTTGCACTTTCTCGGGATTCTCCAGTTCAAAACGCATCTCGCTGTAGGCGGCGTAACGCTCGGCGGGCGGCACGGCGAGGGCGTGGAGCAGCACGGCGTCGAACCATGGCGGCAGGTGCGGATTCAACCGGCTGGGCGGACGGGGGGCGCGGAAGACGGGCGTCTGGAACGGCTCGATCTCGCCGAAGGGGAGCTTGCCGGTGACGGCTTCGTAGAGCACGACGCCGATGGCGAACAGCTCGGTGCTCTCGCTTACTGCCGCGCCGTGGAAGCGCTCGGGCGCGAGGTAGCTCGGCGTGCCGGCGCGGGTGTTGACGCTGAAAACTTCCGCGACACTGCCGAGGTCGATGAGCTTGAACGTGAGCGCGCCGCGTTCGCCGAGCACGAGGATGTTCTCGGGCTTCAGGTCGCCGTGGACGAAGTCGTGGCGCAGGAGGAACTGCGCGGCGTAGAGGAGGAATTTCCCAAGCGCGACGGCCTCGGCGGTGTCGAAGCGGCCATTCTCCGCGAGCCAGTGGCCGAGTGTCGGGGCGTGAAAATATTCGAGCGCGTAATAGCGGGCGGTCGCGTCGTCGGGCACGGACGCGGCGGGGAAGAAGTCGGCTTTGAGCGAGGTGGCGTGCCAGGTTTCGCGGATGAACTGCGTGAGCACGGCCTCGTTGGCGCGGGCTTCGAGCGGCGCGAATTTGAGCACGAATTGCTTGCCCATTTTCGCCGCGAGCCAGATGCGGTCGGTGGCGCGGAAGGAGCGGCGCAGCGTGAAGCCGTCGATGAGGTCGCCGGCTTTGAGCTGGTCGGGAATCGGCAGCGCCTCGGCCTCGCCGCTCGCAGGAGCACCGATGGCCTCGATCTCCAGGACTACGGCGGTGCAGTCATCGAGTGTCTCGGGCGTGGCGCGTTCGCGCGCCTCGGCCACGAGCGTGCGTGCGCTGGCGTGACCGGCGAGCAGGCGGGCGAGGTCGGCGTCGGGCAGTACATCGCTCAGGCCGTCGGTGCAGAGCAGCAGCACGTCGCCGGGCGCGAGGTCGGTCCAGACGACGTGCGGCGCGAGATCGTTGGCGAGGCCGAGGGCCTTGCGGAGGACGTGCTCGCGGTCGGGGGCGGACTCGCGGTGATCCTCGGAAAGTTGCGTGAGGTTGCCGTTGCGGAGGCGGTAGCAGCGCGAATCGCCGGCATTGACGAGATGCAGGCGGTCGCCGTCGAGCGCGACGGCGACGACGGTCGAGGCCATCTCGGGCGATTCGTAGCGGGCCAACCCTTCCTGGTGCAATTGGCGGTTGAGGTGACGCGTGATTTCCTCGAGCGCCTTGGCGGAACTCCAGGCGCGCGGGCGGTTGCGGAAGTTGGCGAGATACGTCGCGACGGCTTTGCGCGCCGCGTCGCCGCCGCGATGGGCCCCCCCGATGCCGTCGGCGACCACGGCGAGAAAGGTGCCATCATCAAAGGGGCGCGCCTCGGCGGCATCGTCCGCGGGCGTCGTCTCCGAGGCCGCCAGCACACAACTCGTGGCGCGCACTGCAAGCTTGGTCATGGCAGAAGCAGCGCACGAAACATCGGCGGCGTCACGCCGGGAGTCCGTTGGCAGGATTGGCGCACGGGCTGGGGCTTCCAGAAGATCGGCGGTCATGCGCGGCATCAGATGCGGGCCTGGGCCAGGGCGCCCCAGGTGGTGCGCCAACGCTTCTTCACCAGTCCCAGACCGATGAGGGCCAAGATGCAAAGGCTCGCGAAGATGAGCAGGCCGGTGAGGTAGCTGCCCGTGTGCTGGCGGGACTGGCCCATCATGTTTGCCAGCAGAAAACCGCCGAGACCGCCGCCGCAGCCGACGAGGCCGGTCATCAGGCCGAGCTCGCGGCCGAAGCGTTGCGGCAGGAGCTGGAAGACCGAGCCGTTGCCCATGCCGAACGCGCCGCACGCGATGAAGAAGGCGGCGACATTGAAGGCGAGGTTTTCAATCAGGCCGCCGGCAATGAGCGCGAGGCACGCGACCGAGTAGTAGATGTGCAGCGATTTGATGCCGCCGATGCGGTCGGAGATGCCGCCGCCGAGCGGACGGCCGAGCGCGCCGATGGCCGTGCAGAGCGCGACCAGATCGCCGGCCTGCGAGTTGGTCAGGCCGAAGCGGTCCTTGAAATACATGCCGAGCGAATAGGCCAGCCCGACGAAGCCGCCGAAGGTGACGGTGTAGAAGAAGCAGAACCAGTGAACGTCCTTCTCGGCGAAGAGGCGGAGGTAATCGCCGATTTTCTTGGGCGTGAATTTCACCGGCGGCTCCTTGGCGATGACGCAAAAGGTCGCGAGCACGACGACCGCCGGGATGATCGCCAGGCCGAACACGGCGGGCCAGCCGTAGGCCGTGGCGAGCCGGGGCGCGAGCAGTGCGTCGATGACCACGCCGATGTTGCCCGCGCCGGCGAGGCCCATCACGAGGCCCTGCATGTGCGGCGGATACCAGCGCCCCGCCAACGGCAGCGCGACAGCGAAGCTCGCGCCCGCCACGCCGAGCACCACGCCCATGAGGAGCGTGGCCTCGTAATTTTTCAACCCGACGAGCCACGCGACGGTGAGTCCGGCGATGACCACGAGCTGCGCGAGGATGCCGGTGGTCTTTGCGCCGATGCGGTCCACGAGCAGGCCGAGCAGGAGCCGGATGAACCCGCCGGAGAGAATCGGCACGGAGACCATGAAGAAGCGCTGCTGCGGGGTGAGGTTTAGCGAGTCGGGCGCGGCGATCTGGTTCGCGAGCACGCCGAGCAGCGTCCACACCATGAAGCTGTAATCGAAGTAGAGAAACGAAGTGACCAGCGTGGGCCAGTGCCCGGCGGATTTGAGTTCAGACAATTTCATCGTCGGGGGGAAGCAGCGCAGTCCATGTGCCAACTGCTCTCGGCGGCGGGAATGAGCGGGATGAAATTTTTTCGAGGAGACGATGAAACGGCTTGGTTGACGGCGTTTGCGTGCCCTTTGGCGGGATTTCCGATGACTTGGCGGCCGGAGCTGCGGGCGGATTTTGCCGCCGCACGACGCCAATGCCGCGGGGCGGCGAGCGGTCCGGCGGTGGTTCATTTCGCGCAGCATGGCGAAAAAGGGGGCGCGCGGATGGAAAGCGGAGGCCGGGTGCAGCGGCGCTGCCTGCCGACGTAGCGCAGACTTCCAGGTCTGCTGTATCGCGGGTTTCCAAACCCGCGGGCGGTCCGGCCACCCGCGTCGCCTCGGCTGGTTCGACGCTCCCGAAACCCAGCGGCCCCTGCCGATTTAGAAATCGGCGATACAGCAGGTTTGGAAACTTACGCTACGGGGCGGCGTGCGGAGACGCCCGCCGGAAGCCCCTGTCGGGCGCGTGGCTGGACGTGTTTCGCGTGGCGCTCCGTGCGGGGGGAACGCATTCTCCGCCCATGATTATCGCTGGCATCGTCAACCCCCGACTTCAGTCGCTGCTCTGTCGCGTGCGGCACACCAACAGCCTCGTCATCGCCGACGTGGGTTTTCCGTCCTGGCCGGGCGTGGAAACCGTGGACCTGTCGCTCGTGCGCGGCGTGCCGACGGTGCTGCAGGTGCTCGAGGCGTTGCGCGCGCAGTGGCAGTGCGGGGAGATTTTCATGGCGCAGGAATTCGTGGAGCACAATGACCGCCGGACGCGTGCGGCGTTTGCGAAGGCGTGCGTCGGCGCGGAGTTGCGCTTCGAGCCGCATGTGGATTTCAAGCAGCGCGTGCCGCACGCCATCGGCCTGATCCGCACCGGCGACCCGATCCAGTACGCGAACATGATTCTGGTCTCGGCGTGAGCGGCAGACCCCGAAGACGCAGGCTCCTCGGGACGGACACTTGGGGCGGGCCGTCTGCGAGCGGGCTTGTGGGAGACGAAGTGGGGAGTCTCAGACCTTTTCTGCGCGGGGGGCGGGCGAAGTTCTGCGGGCCGCTTTGGGCACGGCCTTGGGGAAACCCGGTTCGGTTTCACGACGCGAGGTTGGGAGGTTGGGGCAGGCCTCGCGCGGATGGCGGTTAGAGTCTCGTTACCTCGACTCCTACAAGGGACCGGAGCGCGGGCCGGTTTCAAGATTCGGTTGGTGTTTGCCAAGATCGGGAAAGCAGCGCCATGCTGCAGGCGTAGCCTGAATGTGGCGTCGGACCAGCAACGAAGCTGGCGCGCCCGAAACGAAAACCAAAACCAAAAAACCAACGAGGAATTATGAGCGCAACAGCTGAAAGCACCGAAAAACTAATGGCGGATCTGCGCATTGTCGTGCGCGATGCCGAGGATGTTCTCAAGGCCACGGCGGGCGACATGAGCGAGAAAGCCAAGGAAACCCGGGCGCGTCTGAACGCGTCGCTGGAGTCGGCCAAGGCGGCGTATCAACGGCTCGAAGACAAGGCCATCGCCGGCGCCAAGGCGGCGGACGGCGTCATCCGTGAGCACCCGTATCAATCCATCGGCATCGCCTTCGGCGTAGGTGTGTTGATCGGCGTGCTGGTGGGCCGGAAGTAGGCAACCCCACGAACCATGAACGACTCGCAGCCCTCCCCGGGGGGGCTTTTCCAAAATCTCAAGCGGCTGGCGGACGGCGGCCTGGCGCTGGCGCAGAGCCGGCTGGAGTTGTTCGGCGTCGAGCTGCAGATGGAGAAAGTGCGGCTGGTCGAGTTGTTGATCCTGGCGGCAATGGTGGCGGCGCTGGGCTTGATGACGCTGACGATGATCACGTTCACGCTGGTGTTCCTGTTCTGGGAAAGCGCGCGGATGCAGGTGTTGATCATCGTCAGCCTGGCCTACCTGGGGGGGACGCTGTTTGCCTGGCGGGCGTTGAAAAGGCGGCTGGCGGCCCGGTCGGCTTTTGACGGTACTATTAGTGAGCTCAAGAAGGACCGCGCATGTTTGGAAACCGAGACCTAGAGCTGCTGGAGGAGCGCCGGCAGAATCTGCTCCTGCAAAGCGAGCTGCACCGGCGGCTGCTCGCGTTGGACTGGGCCAGCACGCGCGCCTCCGGTTGGTGGCTCGAGGCGGGGGCTGGCTGGCTGCGCAAGCTGCGGCCACTGCTGCTGGTGGCGGCCCCGCTGGCGGGATTCTGGTTCGTGCGCAAAAAGGCGGGCGACAAGCCGGCGGGTTTCACGCGCCTCTGGGAACGATTGGCGCTGGGGCTGACGCTTTACCAACGAGCGCGGAGTTTGTGGGAGCAGTTTCGAGGACCGCGGCCAGAATGACGCGGGGCGCGCCGCAGTTTGCGCCTCTGTTCGTGCCGTCCAGAAGCCTGCTGTCCCTTGGTCGCCCCGCGGAGCATTGAGCTATCTCGAGCGCACTCCCGCCTTTCTCCTCAGGTCGGGTTTCGTTTCCGCCGACACCCTGAGATGCGCTTTGATGATTCCCCATGATTTGCGCAAAACCCTGCGCGCACTGCGCGTTGGCGGGGTAAGTTGACCTAACTCGGGATAAACTGATCGAGCCAGCGGGCACAAAAAAACGCGCCCCGCTGCGGGGCGCGTTGAGAATTACTGGCTGGCTGGAACAGCCATTTTACGAGGCCGGCGTCTCGCCCACCTGGAAGCGCACGAATCGCCGGATCGTGATCTCGTCGCCGACCTGCTTGCCCACGGCGGCGACATGTTCCTTCACGGTCACTTCGCCGTTCCGTTTCACGAAGCCCTGATCGATCAGGCAGCCGGTCTGATAAAACTTCTCGAGCTTGCCCTCGACGATCTTGGCGATGGCCTGCGGCGGCTTGTTCTTCACCTGTTCGGCCGCGATTTCGCGTTCCTTCTGGATAATCGCCGGATCGATGCTTTCGCGGGAGACCGCATAGGGGCTGGCGGCGGCGATCTGGAGGGTGATGTCGCGGACGAGCTGCTTGAAGTCCTCGCTCGCCACAGTGGCGTCCTTGCCGGCGCCGACTTCGACGAGCACGCCGACCTTGGAGCCGGTGTGAATGTAGGCGGCCACGAGGCCGTGCCCGGTCACTTCCATACGATGGAAGCGGGGGATTTTGATGTTCTCGCCGATCTTGGCGACCTGCGCCACGCGCGCGGCCTCGAGATCCGCGGCGGGATTGGCCGCGAGCGTCTTCGCGACGTCGTCGCAGAACTCGCGGAACGAATCGTTCTTCGCCACGAAATCGGTCTCGCAGTTGATCTCGACGATCACCCCGGCCCGGGCGCCGGGCTGGATGTGCTGGGCGATGACGCCTTCATTGGCGTCGCGCAGGGCTTTCTTGGCGGCGGAGGCGACGCCGCGTTTGCGGAGGATGTCCACGGCGGCGGAGAGATCGCCGTTGGATTCGGTGAGCGCTTTCTTGCAGTCCATCAAACCGGCGCTGGTCATTTCGCGCAGTTTGCCAACGTTGGCGGCATTAATTTCGGCCATAGGAATTAAGGTGATTGAGGGTTGTCGCTGAGAGGTTGAAAACGCGGACGCCGCCGCCCTTCCGGATCGGCGGCGCCGCAGTGGGTGAAACGATCAGGCTTGGACCGGTGCCGCCGCAGGCTGGGATGCGGGCGTGGCTTCGGCAACGGGTGCCGCTTCTTCGGTCTGCTCCATCTTTTTCGCGCGGCCGTATTTGGCCTGATACTCGGCCTTCGCCTGTGTCAACGCCTGGGTGACGGTGGCGAGAATGATGCGCACCGAGCGGATGGCGTCGTCGTTGCCGGCGATCGGGTAGTCGATCAGGTTCGGATCGCAGTTGGTGTCGGCGATGGCGGCGATGGGGATGTTCAGCCGGCGCGCCTCGGCGACCGCGTTGTGCTCGCGCTTGACGTCCACGATGAACATCGCGTCGGGCAGTTTGTCCATGTTGCGCACGCCATCCAGGTTCTTCACCAGGCGGGCGGCTTCGCGGCGAAGCGCGGCCTGCTCCTGCTTGACGTAGCCGTTGATGGAGCCGTCGGCTTCCATCGCTTCGATCTTCTTGAGGCTGTTGAGCGAGCGCTTGAGCGTGCCGAGGTTGGTCATCGTGCCGCCGAGCCAGCGTTCCGTGACGAACATCTGGCCACAGGCCTGCGCCGATTCCTTGACCGCCAACTGCGCCTGCTTTTTGGTGCCCACGAAGAGCACGGTGCCGCCCTTGGCGACAACCCCGGCGAGGAAGGTGCAGGCCGCGTCCAACTGCGGGACGGACTTGCTGAGGTCGATGATGTGGATGCCGTTGCGGGACTCGAAGATGAAGGGCTTCATCTTGGGATTCCACCGCTTGGTCTGATGTCCGAAATGAACGCCTGCTTCGAGGAGTTCCTTGATGCCGATCGTGATCATGATTGCTTGATACTTCCAATGGTTGTCAGCGCGCCGGAACTCGTCCGGCGAACCATCCCGCGGAAGACGGGATTCCAGTTCAGTGTTGTTGTGGCCGGTCAGAATCACACGATCCCGACGCGTTACAGGCCGTTGGTCTCCTCCGTCAGTCAGCGACACTCGCTGCCGTTGCCCCGGCGAAAGAGCGCGGAAGCTAGCAGGCTCGCCCGGTGAGGCAATGGTTATTTCGCCCTGATTTGACGGGCGCGGGGGAGTGGAAGCCGGCATTCACGGCGCGCCCAACCGCTGCAGCAGCGCATCGGCCCGCAGGTCAAAAATCTTCCGCCATTCCGGGGCCACGAGGCAGTCGCAGTCTTCCTGCGCGTAGCCGGTGTTCTTCCGCTGCGTCTCCGTGGGCAGGTAGAAGAGGTAGCCGTTGGTGTAGCCGGCCACGAAGGTGAACTTGCCCGGCGCGCGCCGCTTCACCGCGAGACCCAGTTCCACGGTCAGCTCGCCGGGGAACGTCACCATCACGAAGTCGCCGACGCGCACGCCGGCCATCTCGGTCTCCAGGGCGGCGTTCCCGGCGGCGACGGCCTCGGCGTGGTGGCGCTTGAGCAATGCGAGGTTCACCTGCAAGTGCGTGAGCCGCTCCATCGCCTGGAGGTTTTGCAGGTAGGCTTCGAGGTTCGCGCGGTTCTCGGCATCGAGTTTCGCCAGGGCATCGCGGCCCAGCGCCTGCTCGTGGAGGTAGCCGTAGCTGTGATAGCCGGGAAAGTCGGGCGCGAGTTTGTGCTGGAGGAAGAGCGGGAGAAACGCCTTGAAGTTCAGACTCGTGCCGCGAAACGACTTCAGCAGTCGCGCCTGCTCGCTCTCGATGGTTGCGATACGTCGCTCGTAGTCCGCCGCACGCGGCAGCGACACCGCCTCGCGCACGACGCGCAGCGGGCTGGCGTCGCCGGTTTGGATGCCGCGCGCCGCCCGCAGCGCGCTCAGGCCGAGCAGGTTTCCGTAAGCCTCCGCGTCGTGTGGATGCTGCGTGGCTTTGTAGAGCGATGGGTTGATGTCGCCCGCGCAACCCTGCACGAAAAACGCCAGCACGCCCTCGCCCAAATTTTCCTCGATGACCTTGGAGGCGAAGCCGGGGAAATCCGCCGTGTTCCCGCCGGCCGGCACGCCGTGGATGGGATGACAGGCAAAGTTGTAAACCAGCGCGAAGGGCCGTCCGTCTGCGCGGTCGAGGCGCAGCAGGCCAATCTCCGCGTCCACGGGGCCGATGCCCGCCACGTCCTCGTCGCGCGGCGTCGCGTAGGCGCGCCGGAGGTCCAGTTCGCCGCCGTCCTTCAGCTTGAGCCGGCGGTTTTCCATGATGCGGTCCTCGCGCCCGCGGCCTGCACCCGCGCGCACGGGCACGAGATTTTTCACCGCCTCCTTCACCGCCTGGACCGTGAGTGCGTCGGTGTCCGCCCGCACGACGCTGTGACAATGGCTCGCGTTGACCAGCACGCTCGCGGGCGGGATGCCCAGCTCCCGCTCCAATGCGGTGCGCACCTTGCCGAGGTAATCATTTCCGATGCGCCCGATGCCGCCGATGGCCACCGCATCCACCGTGACGAGCACGACCGTGGTGGCACCGTCCTTGAGCACCAGCGCCTTGACGTAGGAAGGGTCGTTCACCGGCCCCGCCGCGCGGTCCGTGATGTCCACCCGCGCGACGCCAGCGAGGAGTTGGGCGGCGTGGCCGACCGTCGCAGCGAGGGGCAACAGGAGCAGCGTGAACAGCAGGAGCGGCGGGAATTTCATGCGGGAGGGACTGGTGGCAGGTCGCTTCGTTTCACGGTTTTCCGGGGCGAAGATGTGGGTCGGGGAAGCCCTCGCCCCGCGGACGAAAATCCCAGGCCGACGTCCGGAGAACTGAATTTCGAGCAGCAACCTCACCCCGCCTGGTCAAGTTCGAGTTGCAGCCGCAACACGAACTTGGCCATTCCATCGGCGGAGTTTTTTTGGAAGTGGTGATCACTGCGGAGCCGGGGAGGCGACTGCGAGGCGCGGGCAGAATGCTGGCATTGGTGTCCCATCGCTGTGGGGCCGCCAATTCTCTCACAGCCTGTGAGAGTTTTTGAAATCCAGTTCCGGCCGCAGCAACGACCGCCCGCAACGACCGCCCGCAACGACCGCCGCAAACAACCCGAAGGTCTCCCGTCACCCACCTTTTTGCGAGTCCGAAAAGACGGTCCGGGACTTTGCCCGCCCGCCACCGACCGCACGTTTCTACGGCCCGAACGCTGCGCGCCGCCCGCGCTGGCTCCATCGTCACTCCTCAGGGCAGCGCCTCGCGCATGGCGTCGGCGAGTTGTTTGGCGGTGGGCAGGCGGCCTTTGAATTTGGCCGGGAGGTGGTTCTTGAGTTCGTATTCGGCGACGCCAATGGGATTATTTTTGGTCTTCAAGGCGAACTCGACTTCGATGTCGTGTTTCTCGGCACACAGGATGATGCCGATGGAGGGGCGGTCATCGACGGCGCGTTCGGTTGCGTTGAGGACATTGAGGTAGAAATCCATCTTGCCCGCGTGCTCGGGTTCGAAGCCGTTGAGTTTCAGATCAAAGGCGACGAGGGCCTTGAGGAACCGGTGGTAGAACAGCAGGTCCACGAAGTATTCCTTGCCGCCGAGGGCGAGCCGGTACTGGCGGCCGACGAAGCAAAAGCCGTAGCCGAGTTCGAGGATGAACTGCTGGAGACGCTCGATGAGTTTGTCCTCCAGTTCGCGTTCCTTGAGCGCGCGACCAGCGCTGATGAACTCGAGGCTGTAGCGGCTCTTGAGCACTTCTTCGGCCTGTTCGGCAAAGTGCTCCGGTAGGGCCAGAGCGAAATTGTGGGTCTTCTTTTCTTTGACGGCACGCTCGAAGGCGCCGGCTTTGATCTGATTCAAGAGCACGCTGCGGGTCCATCCGAGCTGCCCGACGGCGCGCAGGTAGTAGAACCGGGCCGCGGGGTCGCGCAGCTTGGCCAGGTGATTCGCATGATGGCCCCACGGAACCCGCGCCACCAATTCTCTCACAGCCTGTGAGAGTTTTTGAAATCCGGTTCCCGCCCGCAGCCTGCCGCCCAATTCTCTCACAGCCTGTGAGAGAAATTCCGGCGTGGTGTGCGCCAGATAGAACTGCTTCATCCGCCACAAATTCGCCGAGGAAAAACCACTCATGCCCGGAAAGGCCCGGCGCAGGTCGAACCCCATCCGTTCGATGACCCGATCACCCCAGGCGTGATCCTTCTGCTTCTCGACGATGCCGTGCCCGAGGTCCCAATACAGCAGGACGATGTCGTAGTTCACCACCCGCACCGCATGGAGACGGGCGGCGGCCACGCGCTCTTTCACGCTGGCGAGAAACGCGGGGTAATCCTTGGGAAGGCGGAAAGGTTTCATGGTGGGAGGAGGGGACAGGTTGTTTGGTGCCGCACTCTAGCCAGACTTGGCTCGGCATTTCAACCTGCGGATGGCGGCCGGTTGTCCGCCGTCGTCCTCGCCGCCGCTTCGCCGCAACGATGCAGTCAGGACGAGAGGAGCGCGGCCTTCACAGACTGTGTGAAAACGTAGCCGCCGACGTGAGGAGGCGGATGAAACCCACGAGAACTGCTGGAAAACCGCCTCCTCACCTCGGCGGCTACGTCTTCACATCAACTCGCACGGCCGCGCTCCGCGTGACTGGTCACGGCTTCAGCTTCGGCGATTTGCCGCCCTGGGTGATGTACTCGTCGCGGCTCAGGAAGCCATCCTTGTTGAGGTCCCATTTGTCGAAACGCTTGCCGGCGGCTTCGGCATCGGACTGACGGCTGGTGAATTCCTCGCGCGTGAGCTTGCCGGCCTTGGCCTTGTCGAGCCGGTCGAACTTCACGGCACGCTCTTCCGGCGTGCCGAAATCGCCGACGCCAGGTTTGGCGGCGGTCGCGGGAGCGGGCGTGGGTGTGCCGGTTGGTGCGGGTGCCGCCGCCAGAGTGGCCGCGATGGCGGCGGGCTTGCTCGCCGGCGCGTCGCCGAGGGCGGGCGGAAGATGTTTCGCCAGCGCGGCCATGACGAACTGATGCTCGGGCGTGGTGGCGAGGTTCACGGTTTCGTTCGGGTCGCTCCATTCATCATAGAACTCGGTGGCGACGATCTGGGTGCCGGCGCGCTCGCGCCAGAGCGTGAGACGGTAGCGTTCGTTGCGGAGGCTGTAGCCCATCACGGGGCCGCCGCCGGTTTTGCCCGAATTGCGCGGGTACTGACTGATGGCGACTTTGGTCGCGGGCGCTTCGGGATTCTCAATGAAAGGCTTCAGGCTCGTACCCGCGAGGCCGGTGGGAATCGGGAGGCCGCAGACATCGGCGAGCGTGGGATAGACATCCACGAACTCGACGGGCGCGTGACACTTCCGCCCGGCGGTCTGTTGCTGCGGCACGCTGATGAGCAACGGGGAGCGCGTGGCGATTTCAAAGTTCGTGTGCTTGTGCCAGAGGCCATGCTCGCCGAGCTGCCAGCCGTGGTCGCCCCAGAGGACGATGACGGTGTTGTCGGCGAGGCCTTCTTTGTCGAGCGCGTCGAGGAGGCGGCCAACCTGCGCGTCGATGTAGCTGATGCACGCGTAGTAGCCGTGCCGCAGCGTTTTGGCGAAGTCGGCGGGGATGGGGTTTTCCGCGGGCACGCCCTGGTAATTGTGCAGCTCGCTGTTGTTGTGCCCGGCAAAATCCGGCGCACCCGCCGGCAGTTTGTCAAAGGCGGGAACGGGAATCTGGTCGGGGTTGTACAGGTCCCAGTATTTCTTCGGCGCGACAAACGGCAGGTGCGGTTTCAGAAAACCGACGGCGAGAAAAAACGGCTGGCCCTTCGCCTTCAAATCGTGGAGCCGCTTCACGGCCTCGGCCGCGGTGGCGCCGTCGGGCAGTTGGTCATCGGTCTTCGGGCTGACCTCGAACGCGCCGCCGGCCTTGCCTTTCTTCCCGTTCTTCCGGTCCTCGGGTTTGTCGTTGTCATCGGGCGAGGCGCCCTTGGTGTATTCCTCCACGGTGGTGGGGTGTTTGGTCACGATCTGCTTGGTGTAGTCGGTCAGATCGGTGTCCACGGATTTGCCCTGCGGATACCAGTGCGGCTCGTTCCACGAGCGACCGTCCTCAAAGCCCTTGTGGTAAATCTTGCTCAACCCCGCGCAGTGATAGCCGTTCATTTTGAAATGCTGCGGCAGCGTGATCACGTCGGGCAGCGCGACGCGGAAATGCGTTTCCAAATCCCACACGCGCGTCGCATCCGGTCGCCGGCCGGTGAGCAACGACGTGCGCGACGGGCTGCACACGGCCTGCTGACAGTAGGCGTAATTGAAAACCGTGCCGCGCGCGGCCAGCCGGTCGATGTGCGGCGTGCGAACAATCTGGTTGCCGTAGCAGCCCAACTCGGGCCGCAGGTCATCGACGGCGATGAAGAGGACGTTGGGTTTGTTCGCGGCGTGCAGCGCGGTGAGCGACAACAGGACCGTGGCGAGGCTAAGGAGGACTTTCATAATTTGGCGCAGGATACGATCAATGTGCGACAGATTCCAATATCGCTGAGGAACCAAATGCTTTTTGTGCTACAACCCTGCAACATTCTCGCGCGCCGCGAGGATTTTTCCCGGAGCGCGGCTGCGTGCGCGGAGCACCAGCCGCAGCAGGTTGACCGCACGGGAAGCGTCTGATTTCTACGGGCACCCACGATGTTTCGGGGCTGCTGCGGCTGGTCCTCGGCGGACACAGCCGCGCTCCGCCGGCTGCGGCTCCGCCGCCCTGTGTTCTGCCAAACCATAAGGACTTCACTTCACAACGGAGCTGTCCGGCACCGGCGGCAGCGGCGGCGACGCGCAACGCTCTGCGCCGCCGGAAAAGAGCTGAAAAAATCGCCGGATTACGCGCCTCTGGAAACCAACCTGGCATCATTTCATCCACAACACCGGTTGGGTGATGCCGAGGTTGCGTTGCGCTTCGGGATCGGTCGGATCGGTGAGGAGTCTTAGCCGTAACTATGCAGTCAGCGCGGAAGGAGCGCGGCCTTCAGGCCGCAGAAACGTCCGCCCGCAGCGACCGTTTCAATCCAGCTGAGCGCGTATCAGCACTCACTATTTGGTGAGTCTCAAAAAGGTGGCTTGAAAACTCGCCCGCCCCAGACAAGACGCACGCTTCTGCGGCCTGAAGGCCGCGCTCCGGGGGCCGCAAGCTGCGCCCGTGACTACTGGCGGAGGAGGCGGAAGTAGGCGCGGTTGCCGCTGAAGGGCAGGGCGAGACCGCCCAGGCCTTCGGACTCGGGCAGGGTCGTCCAGCCGGCCGCGTCGAGGGTGGCGCTGGTGTTGCGCTGCACCTTCACGCCGGTGGCGGAGGGCCAGACGAGGTGGAACTCGCCCGCGTGCAGCGAGAAGTGGGTGAAGGGCTTGACCGGGCC
>CAMAUZ010000065.1 GCA_945861535.1 Akkermansia muciniphila
CAAGTCGGACGCGACACCGCTTTTGGACGCGCCAGGCGGTGAGAAAGCGGTGTCGCGTCCGACTTGCCACCGCACTCCACATTGCCCTCGGCGGTGATCGGCTCCCCTCCGTCGCGACCCGCACCCGCTTTCAATCACACCCCACCTCGGCGGCTACTTGGTTTGTTCTTTGAGCTTTCCCGCCGCGCGCTCTAGCTTCGCGCCATGACTAACGCCACGTGTGGAATGCACCACGAAGACCCCTGGCGGGTGTTCCGCATCATGGCGGAATTCACCACGGGGTTCGAAGCCATGTCCCGGATTTGCCCGGCCGTGACCATCTTCGGCTCGGCCCGCGTGAAGCCCGCGGACCCGGAATATCAGGCGGCCCGGAAGATCGGTCGCGAGTTGGTGCGCCATAAGTTTGCCGTCGTCACCGGTGGCGGACCGGGCGTGATGGAGGCCGCCAATCGCGGCGCGGCCGAGGGCAAGGGCCGTTCGGTCGGGTTGAACATCACGCTGCCGAACGAGCAGAAGCCCAATCGCTACAGCAACATCCCGATCAATTTTCACTACTTCTTTGCGCGCAAGGTCTGCCTCGCGAAATACAGCATGGGTTTCATCTTCATGCCCGGCGGCTTTGGCACGCTCGACGAGTTCTTCGAAATCCTCACGTTGGTGCAGACCAACCGGATGCCGCACTTCCCGCTGATCTTGTTCGGCAAGAGCTATTGGGAAGGCCTGTTTGCCTGGATGAAGGCGGTCATGCAAAAAGAGGACTTCATCAACCGCGGCGATCTCGACCTGGTCACGATCACCGACGATCCCGATGAAGTGGTCGAGACCATCCTCAAGTACCAGCGCCGCGTCGGCATCCCCGAGGAACTGCCGCGCGGGTTTGTGTGAGTTTGGAACCCGCGGTTGAAACTGAGTAACCACGGACAAACACCGATGAACACGGATGAAAACCAGTCCTCCCGCGCACCAGCCCCGGTCGCGCAGGTTTCCAAACCTGCCGGATCGCGGGTTTCCAAACCCGCGAGCGGTCCTCCCGTCCGCGACGCTTCGGTTTGTCGCACGCGCTTCGCACTCAGCGGCTCCTGCCGATTTGGAAATCGGCGATACAGCAGGTTTGGAAACCTGCGCTACGCCGCGGGAAGTGCTCGGCTGCGCCCCCATCCGTGTCCATCCGTGCCCATCCGTGTCCATCCGTGCCCATCCGTGGTTAAACTGTCCCCTCCCATTTCCCCATGTACCAAGTCTCCCATTTTCCCAACGGCCTCACCCTCGCCACCGCCGCCATGCCGCACATGGCCAGCGTGTGTGCCGGCATCTGGGTGAGCGTCGGCGGACGTTACGAGCCGGCCGAGCTGAGCGGCATCTCGCACTTCATCGAGCACCTGCTTTTCAAGGGCACCAAGCGCCGCTCGCCGCGCAAAATTTCCGAAGCCGTCGAGGGTCTCGGCGGTTACCTCAACGCCTTCACCGCCGAGGAAAACACCTGCATCTTCGCCCGGGCGCATCACGACCATCTGCCCGAGCTGATTGATGTACTCACGGACATGTTCCTGCACTCGCAGTTTGCCCCGACGGACATCGTGAAGGAGCGCGACGTGATCAAGGAGGAGATGTCGATGTATCTCGACCAACCGCAGCAGCACGTGCTCGAACTGCTGAACCAGACGCTCTGGCCGAACCAGCCCCTCGGCCGTCCGCTCATCGGCACGGAAAAAACCCTCGACTCGTTCCGACGCGAACATTTTCTCCAGTTCCTCGGCCATCATTACATTGCGCCCTCCACGCTCGTCGTGCTCGCTGGCAACGTCACCCACGCCCAGGGACGCAGGGAGCTGCAGCGGTTCGCCGAAAAACTGAAGGGCGGCCCGCGCCCCACGTACGATGCCGTGCTGAATCTGCAACAGAAGCCGGTCATCCACCTGCACTCCCGCAAGACCGAACAAACGCAGATGGCGCTGGGCATCCGCACCTGCTCGCGCCACGACGAACGCCGCTTCGCGCTGCGCCTGCTCAACACGCTGCTCGGCGAGAACATGAGCTCGCGCCTGTTCCAGATCGTGCGCGAGGACCGCGGTCTGGCGTACTCGATCTACAGTTCGCTCAGCTTTTTCGCCGATACCGGCGACATCACGATCGCCGCCGGCCTGGACACCGACAACCTCGCGCCGACGCTGCGCCTGATCGTGCGCGAGTTGCGCAAGCTGGCCGAACGCGCGCCCTCCGCCGCCGAACTGGGCCGCGCCCGCGACTACGCGATCGGCCAGTTTGATCTCGGCCTCGAGAGCACCGAGAACCAGATGAACTGGCTCGGCGAAACGCTGCTCGGCCACGGCAAAGTCATCCCGCCTGCTGAAACCAAGCAGGCGCTCGCCGCCGTCACCCCCGCGCAAATTCGCGCCGCCGCGCGGGATTTCTTCCGGCCCGACCGGTTGAACCTCGCGCTGGTCAGCCCACTCAAACGCAGCCAGCCGCTCGAACCGCTGCTGCAGTTTTGAAGCCGGAATGGGGACGGCAGACCCTTTCTCGGTGGTGCTTTGCCAACGAAGAATCACAGCGGATCGCCGAACCATCCCAACCGCTGGCATCACATCCGGCCCTTCCACCCGGCGGAATACCCGCCAGGAAGCAGGCTTGGCCGTGGATGTACCCTACGGACGAACCCACGGCCGAGGCCGCGCGCGGCCACCCATTTGCCGCACTGGCGCCGAGGGAGTTCGGTGGACGCCGCGGCGGGCAGGATGGCGTTTGAATCGGCGGATTCGGGAGAGACGAACTGCCCCGAGAAGGGCGTGGCGGCGGCGAAAAAAATCCGACTCAATTCGCAGAAATACGGAGAGATACCAATGGCAGCCACCCCGCCCATCCGTTAGACAAATCGCGGTTGAAAATTCGCCGTCTTGATCCGTTGCGTTCGGATTGGTCGGTGGACGAACAGTTGGTTACCGACACCGCCTTTTTTGTATCACAATGAATCCGACTCGAATCGCCCCGCTTGCCGTCCGGCTCCGGTCCGCCCGCACCGCCGGTGAGGTGTATGTCGCCACCCGCAGTGAAGACGCTGCGGCCCCCGTCGGGCTGCCGGAGAAGTTGGACGCCTTCACCGCGACGCTCGGCCTGCAACCCCTGGCCCACGCATGGCGCGAGATCGAGGAAATCACGGCCCGGGCCATTCTCCGCCGCATCCTCACCAAGGACCTGCCGCACGGGCGGCGCCTGATGACCACGCGCACCGCCGCCGGATTTGTTGATGAATTGTGGGCCGCCCTGCCACTGGCGCGCCGGCATTTCACCAATGCCACCTTCACGGGCCGGGCCATGCAGTTGGCGGGCTGGAATCCCATCTCGACCGCGAAGTACGACACCGGCGTGGTCAGCAGCGGCGGCGCGGTGCTCACGCTGCTCTGGACCGCCGACAACGACTGAAGCCATGCGACCTGCCATCCAGGAAATCCCGCTGGACCTCACTCCCGAGGCGCTGACGGCGCGGCTGACCGGCGAACCGGGCGTGGTGTTGTTGCGCTCGAACCTGTTCGAGTTCTCGCAGGCCCGCTACTCGTTGGTCACCGCGCGGCCCTTCCTGTCGCTGCGTTCGTATGGCTCGCGCTGCGAACTGGAGCACGGGGGCGCGCGGCACGCCCAATTCGGCAATCCCTGGCACATCCTCGACGGTCTGATGGCCCGCTATGAATTGTTCGAGAGCCAGGATCTGCCATTTCCGCTCGGCGGCTGTTTCGGCTACTGGGGTTATGACCTGAAAAATTTTGTCGAACCCCGCCTGCCCCGCCGCGCCGTCAACGACCTCGAACTGCCCGATTGTCATGTGGGCTTTTATGCCAGTCTCGTCGTGTTCGACCACCGCCTCGGCAAGGCGTGGATTGTCGCCACGGGTTTGCAGGTGGACGGTTCGCGGAGCGAGGCGGAGGCCGCGGCGCAGTTCGAGTTCTGGCAGCAGCGGATTGCCGGCTCCCCGCCGGCCTTCGCGTCCCCGCCGCCTTCCCGCCGGGCTGCGGAAGTTGCCGACTTGCCCGCTGGCATCACCTCCAATTTCACCCGCGCGGAATTCCTCGACCGGCTGGCGATCGTCGAGCGTTACATCCACGCGGGCGACATCTACCAGGTCAACCTTTCGCAACGCCTGAGCGCGCCATGTCCGTGGACGGGCTGGGAATTCTTCGAGCGCCTCGCCGCCGTGTCGCCCGCGCCCTTCAGCGCGTTTCTCGATTGCGCTGATTTCCAAGTCGCCTCCTCCTCGCCCGAAATGTTCCTGCGCCTGAGCGGCTCCCACATTCAGACCCGCCCGATCAAAGGCACCCGCCCACGCGATCACGACCCGTACCGCGACGCGCAGTTCACCTACGAACTCCAGACCAGCGCCAAGGAAATGGCCGAACTGGTGATGATCACCGACCTCCTGCGCAACGACCTCGGCCGCGTGTGCGAATACGGCTCCGTGCAAGTGCCCGAACTGGTGCGCCTCGAACGCTACCCGCAGGTCCAGCATCTCGTCTCGACGGTCGAGGGCCGGCTGCGTCCCGAGGTCACGCACTTCGCCGCGCTGGCCGCGTGTTTCCCCGGCGGCAGCATCACGGGCGCGCCCAAGATCCGCGCGATGGAAATCATCGACGAACTCGAACCCGTCGCCCGCGGTCCCTACACCGGCTGCCACGGCTACCTCGGCTTCAACCGCGAAAGCCAGCTCGCCATCACCATCCGCACTGCCGTGTGCAAACCCGGCCGCGCCTGGTTTCACGCCGGCGCCGGCATCGTCGCCGACTCCGTGCCCGCGGCCGAATACGACGAAACCCTCGCCAAAGCCCGCGGCTTCGTCGCCGCGCTGAATCTCGTCATGCCCGCCGAACCCGCGCGCGCCGCGACGGCAGAGGTGTGAAGCTCAAAGCTCAAAGCTCAAAGCTCAAGGGAAGGACCAATGTTCAAGCCCCAATCTGTGCCAACCGCCCGTTCCAAAGCGTCTCAGCGCCCACTGCCGACCGGCCGACCAGACCGTTTGGAGCTTGGAAATTGCACCTTCCCTTGAGCTTTGAGCTTTGAACTTTGAGCTTTTTCCCATGGACCTCCTCTTCCTCTGCGGTTTCGCCTTCCTCGCCGGCCTGGTCGATTCGGTGGTCGGCGGCGGCGGGCTGATCCAGCTCCCGGCGCTGCTGCTCTTCCTCCCCGCGCCGCTCGCCGCGTCGCTGCCCGCGGTGTTCGGCACGAACAAACTGTCCTCGATCTGCGGCACCAGCATCGCCGTCGTGCAATACGCCCGGCGCATTCCGATTCAGTGGCGCGTCGTGCTCCCAGCGGCGGGCACGGCGTTTGTGTTCTCCTTCCTCGGTGCGCGCGCGGTCAGCGTGCTGCCCAAGGAATTCCTGCGTCCGCTGATTCTCGTGCTGCTCGTCGTGGTGGCCGTGTGGACCTACACGCAGAAAAACTGGGGCCAACTGCACGCCCCCAAACTCAGCGCCGCCGCCGGCCGCGCCTACGCCGTGCTCGTCGGCGCGACGATCGGTTTCTACGACGGCTTCTTCGGACCTGGCACCGGGAGCTTCCTGATTTTCGCGTTCATCGGCCTGTTCGGCTTTGATTTCCTCAACGCCTCCGCCGGCGCCAAGGTCGTCAACTTCGCGACCAATCTCGCGGCGATCCTCTACTTCGGCGCGACCGACAAAATCTACTACGCCTACGCGCTGCCGATGGGCGTGTGCAACGTCCTCGGCTCGCTCGTCGGGACGCGCCTGGCCATGCTCAAGGGCAACCGCTTCGTGCGCGGCTTTTTCCTCTGCGTCGTCGCCGCGATCATCGTGCGGCTCGCGTTTGATCTCGTACCCGGCGTGCGGCGCTGAACGGGGACGACGCGCTGGGGAAGGCGCGGGGCGGGTACCGCAGGCGTCCTCGCCTGCGGTACCCGTGAGCAAGCGTACGTTGGCAGCCGGATGGAACGCACGCGAACGATGCGGGGCCGTCCGCCTCCTCACGTCGGCGGCTACTTCACACCCGCCCCGCGGGCAGGAGCCGCCCGAGGGCCTCGGCAAATTGCTCCAGCGTGTAGGGCTTGGTCATGGCACCGCAGAATCCGTGCTGCTGAAAATCCGCGACCGCCGGATCGTGCGCCGAACCGCTCGAAACCAACGCCGGGAAGTCGGGCCGCAGTTCCCGCAGGCACCGGACCGCTTCCCGCCCGCCCATGCTGCCGGGCACGGTCAGGTCCAGAATCGCTCCGTCAAACGGGTCGCCGTGCTGGAGGGCCGTTTGAAACACCCGCACCGCATCTTCGCCGCGGTCCACAAAGTCGGCGCGATACCCCAGCCGCTGCAGCATCGCCGCCATCAGCGTCTGCAGCGCGTCGTCATCCTCGAGCACCAGGATGCGGCCGCGACGCGTGCTGGTCGCCGTCCGCTCGCTCGGCACGGGGGCCGCGGGGGTCTTGTCTGTCGCGGGCAAATGAATGTGGAACGTCGTCCCCTTCCCGAGTTCGGACGTGACGGTGATGCGGCCGCCGTGGTCACGGATGATCACGTCGCACATCGCCAGTCCCAGCCCGTTGCCGGATTTCTTAGTCGTGAAATAGGGATCAAAAATGCGCGGCAACGCCTCGGGGCTCACACCGCAACCCTCGTCGGCCACGGAAATCTGCACGTAGTTGCCGGGTGGCAGCGCATGGTTTTCCGGGCCGGTCACCACGCGGTTCACGGCGTGGATGCGCAGGTAGCCGCCGTGCGGCATGGCCTGCATCGCATTGATCACGAGGTTATGAATCACCTGATGAATCTGGCTGTTGTCCACCTCGACCGCCCACAGGTCACGCGGCAGTTCGAACACCGGCCGGATGTGCGAGCCGTGCAAACCGAACCGCGCCGACTCGCGGATGGTTTCCTGCAAGCGCGCCGCGGTTTTGATCGGCGCGCCGCCCTTGGCGAATTTCATCAGCTGCCCGGTCAGCTCGCGCGCCTGCTGCGCCGCCCGCGCGGCCTCGCGCAGGTTCGCCGCGGCGGCGACCCGGTTCGGCAGGTTTTCATCCGCCAGCGAGACGTTGCCCATGATCACGGTCAGGATGTTGTTGAAATCATGCGCGATGCCCCCGGCGAGCACGCCCAGCGATTCGATCTGGAGATGCTTGCGCGCCTCGGCGGTCAGGCGCTCGTGCTCGGTCATGTCCCGCACCACGAGCACGGCGCCCATGACGGTCTGGCCCGCGCGCTGGCGGAGCGGCGAGACCTTGAAGGCGACGACGCGTTCGCGCCCGTCGCGGGCCGGCAGCAGACTGTTCTGCGCCACGTCGGTCGCCGCGCCGCGGGTCAAGGCGGCCTCCAGAAAGCCGGCGTGCGGCTCGCGCCGGACGGCATTCAACGGGGAGAAGATCTCAGTTAACCCCCGCCCGGCGGCCTCCGCCTGCGACCACCCGGTCAACAGTTCGGCCACGGGATTCAGGAGCAACACGCGGCCCGCGGTGTCGGTCGTGATGACCCCGTCGCCGATGCACCGCAGAGTGACCCCGAGCCGTTCGGTCTCCTCCGCGAGCGCTTCCTGCGAGCCGCGGTGCCCGGCAATTTCGCGGCTGAGAAGTTCGTTCGCCTCGGTGAGTTCGATGGTCCGCTGGCGCACGCGTTCCTGCAGTTCCGTGTTGTGATTCTGCACCTCGGCGCGGAGCCGGAGATTTTCGATCGCATAGGAAACGCTCGAGAGAATCACCGCCACCCAGCCGGCGTGCGCCGGTTGCGTGAGGTCCGCCCCGGCGCTGCTGACGGCGGCAAACATGCCGGTCGTCCGCGCGCGGGTCCCGAGGCGATGGAGAATCGTGGGACCCAGGTGCTCGGGCCGCGTTCCGGTGGCGGGCACAAAGCGGCTGTGCCGGAGCGCCCAAGCGAAGGTGCCGGCCCGGATCGCGTCGTTCACGCGCCGCTGCATCTCCCCACGGCTGGCCGCGGGCTGGACCAGTTGCACTTGAAAATCCCAGTCCGGCGGCTCGTTCAACAAAAACGCCACCGCGCGGAATCCGCCCAACCGGAGCAGACAGTGCGCCGCCAGTTCGAGCACCTCGGCGGCGGCCTGGCACTCCTGAATCTCGGCGTGAAACGTCTCGAGCGCGGCCATCAACTGCGGCCCGGGCGGCGGCGGTGGCGCGGGAGCAGCGGGGTGAAGGTGAGAGAGCGAAATCATGGGGCGCGCGGGCTTGGTCGGGTTCAGAGAAACAGCGCCAGCACGTCTTCCATCTGCGCGTCCACGTCATTCAAAATCGGTTCGACCAGCAGCGGGGCGAGGCCGAGGCGGTTCCACGCGGCGGGCTGCAACGGCGGCGGGAGTTTCTGCCCGCTGCTCCCCGTTTCGAGCGCGAGAGCCAGCACGTCGGCCACATGCACCGTCGCCGCATCGACCAGATGGCCCGCGGCGTCGTGCGGGCGATGATGGCAGCGCACGGCTTCCGCCAGCGCGGGGGACAGCCGCCAGTGGCGGATCAGCGCCGCGCCGACCTCGGCGTGGTTTGTGCCCAGCACCGCCTGCTCGCAGTCCACCAGCAGTTTGCCGCCCGCCCGGTAACGGCAGAAAATTTCCGGCACCGCGTCGCTCGCCTTGAGATAAATCACCAGCCGCCCGATGTCGTGCAGCAGACCGGCCACAAACAGCCGCTCGGGATTGGCCTCACGCCGATACACCGCCAGCACGCGCGCGACCGTGCCGCACGCGATGCTGTGCCGCCAAAACGATTCCATGTCCACGAACCCCGAGGAGATGCCCTTGAAGAAATCAATCGCGCACCGGGCCGTCACCAGGTCCTGCATCTGCTGCAAACCGATCAACGTGATGGCCTGCCCCACCGTCTCGATGTTGCCGGGAAAACCGTAGAAGGAGCTGTTCGCCAACCGTAACAGGCGCGCCGTGAGATCCACGTCGTACTCGATGATTTCACTGAACCGCCCGATCGAACTGTTCGGATCGTTGAGCGCCTCGTCCAGTTGCTGATACACGGCGGGGAATGATCCCAGCGTGTCGATGTCGGCGATCATGTCGGGCGAACTCGCTTTCATGCCGCCTCCAGGAGATTGCGTGGGCGCAGCTTCCGCCCAACCAGCAGGCGCCGGACTTCCACCATCAGCGGGCTGTCGATGGCCTGATGCACGAGCACCTGGCAGACCTCGCGATCGGCCAGTTCCGCCGCGCCGGGATCGACCGGACCGGCGCTCGCGGCTGGCGCGCATTCCGCGTCGCGGACCGCGACCTCGAGAACGCCCCACGATTGAAACAGCCGGATGTGGCGCTCGCCGATGACCGCCCCCGCGCCGAGGAGCAGTTGCCGGTCGAGGTTGCACACCGGGGCTTTGAGAATCATGCCCGGCCTCAGATCATCCACAGGTAAAGCTGGCATAAGCGGTTTCTTAAAATCGTCCGCACCCCGAACCGCCAGAGGCGACCCGGCGGTCCCTTGCGGGCACGCTCCGACACCACCCAAATGTGGCGCGGACGGCGGCGCGAACGGTGGCAATGGCGGCAAACATTTTCATCCTATCGGAACGGGACGGCGTTTGCTTAACCGAAACTCCCGCGGGGGTTCCTGATCGGTGCGCGCCGACGCGCGGCTGGCGCGCGGGCGGTCCCCGCCCGCAGCGGCCACGCCCTTGCCGAGCCGCCGGGGAATTTTCCACCACCTCTCCCCTTTCCACCCGCTGCGACCGGGGACCGGCCGCGCTCCGGGGCGAATGGACACAGTAAACTGGCCCTTGGCCCTTGCTCCTTCCCTTGAGCTTTGAGCTTTATTCTTGGAGCTTCGTCCCCACGCGCCCCGCCAGCACCTTGCGCGTCGGCACGTAATTCGCGATGAACTCGCGCCGGAACTCCGCAAACGTCCCCGCCGCCAGATGCGCGCGGATGTCCTGCATCACCTTCAGATACATGTGGCTGTTGTGGATGCTCACCAGGCGCAGGCCGAGGATTTCGTTCACGTTCAACAGATGCCGGACATAGGCGCGGGAGAAATTGACGCACGCGAAACAAGTGCAGCCTTCCTCGATCGGACCGAAATCCAGCTTCACCGCGCCGCCTTTGATGGCGTAGGTGCCCTTGGTCGTGAAGGCCGTGCCGTTGCGCGCCACGCGCGTCGGCAGCACGCAGTCGAACATGTCCACGCCGCGAGCAACCAGCTCGACCAACTGCGCCGGCGTGCCCAGACCCATCGCGTAACGCGGCAGATGCGCGGGCAGGAACGGCTCGGTGATCTCAACCGCGCGCATCATTTCATTTTCCGGCTCGCCGACGCTCACTCCGCCAATGGCGTAGCCGTCGAAATCCATTTTCACCAGGGCCTCGGCACACGGTCCGCGCAGCGCGGGGTCGCACCCGCCCTGCACGATGCCAAAGACCAACTGGCCGGGGGCGCGCGGCTGCTCGCGACATTCGCCGGCCCAGCGGATGGTGCGTTCCACCGCGAGCTTGGCTTCCTTGACCGAGCAGCCGTGCGGCGGGCATTCGTCGAACACCATCGCGATGTCCGAGCCGAGCGTGCGCTGGATGGCCATCGCCTCCTTGGGACCGAGGAACAGCGGCGAGCCGTCCAGATGCGAGCGGAACTCGACGCCGTGCGCCTTGATTTTGCGAATTTTGGCGAGGCTGAAAACCTGGAAGCCGCCCGAGTCGGTGAGGATCGGCAGCGGCCAGTTGATGAACCGGTGCAGTCCGCCCGCCGCGGTGATGATCTCCATGCCGGGCCGGATGCTCAGGTGATACGTGTTGCCGAGCATGATCTGCGTGCCCATCTCGACCAGTTCGCGCGGATCGAGCGCCTTCACGCTGCCCTGCGTGCCGACGGGCATGAAAACGGGTGTGTCAATGGCACCGTGCGGCGTGGTCAAACGCCCCAGGCGCGCCTTGGTGATCGAATCGGATTTCAACAGCTCAAACATCGCGGCGATTGAGGCACGAATCCGCGGGAGTGGACACGCAATTCGCGGAGCCGCAGCGACGGAGTGCGCCACGCATGGCCCCCAAAGCGCAGACTTCCAAGTCTGCTGTATCGCGGGTTTCCAAACTCGTTGGCCGTCCGCCCGCCAGCAGCACTTTGGAATAATTGGTGCGTCCCACCGCCACCCACGCCTGCCGATTTGGAAATCAGCGACACAGCAGGTTGGGAAACCTGCGCTACAAGGGACCGTGCGCAAATGCGCCGGAAGCAGCGGAGCGCGCGACCGCGGAGCGCGGCCGTCCCCGGCCGCAGCGGCGTCCGCACGCACGCACGAGCGCGGCGGAACAATCCGCATCGCACTCCGCTCCACGCCGCTGCGCCCGAGGACGGGCGCGCTCCAACCCGAGCGCAGCGCGCTCCGTCCGCCGCGGCGGAATTTCTGTTCAGTCCCCGGCGAGGCTTGTAATTTCACGGCATGGACTTCGCCGCAAATTTCGCCTCGGTACAGCAACGCATGGCCGCCGCGTGTGAACGCGCCGGGCGCGATCCCGCCGCCGTCACGCTCGTGGCGGTCAGCAAGAATCATCCGCCGGAAACCGTGCAGGCTGCGGCGGCGCTGGGCTTGACCGTGTTCGGCGAGAACCGGGTGCAGGAGGCGAAGGCGAAAATCCCGCTCTCGCCGGGGCGCTTGCAGTGGCACCTGATCGGGCATCTGCAATCGAACAAATGCCGCGATGCGGTGGAATTGTTTCAGATGATCGAGAGCGTGGACAGCCTCGCGCTGGCGCAGGAGTTGCAAAAATGGGCGGCCAAAGCAGCCCGGACGCTGCCGGTGCTGCTGGAGGTCAACGTCGCTGGCGAGGCGAGCAAGTTTGGTTACCGACGGGACCTGCTGCTGGCGGAACTGGCGCAGATCAACGCGCTGACCAAGCTCGAGATTCACGGCCTCATGACAGTCGCCCCGTGGTCGCCGGACCCGGAAAAGGTGCGGCCGGTTTTCCGGCGGTTGCGCGAACTGCGAACCGAATGCGAGCAAGTGCTCGGGGCGCCGCTGCCGCACCTGAGCATGGGTATGAGCGGCGACTTCGAGGTGGCCATCGAGGAAGGCGCAACGCTGGTGCGCATCGGGACCGCGTTGTTCGGCCCGCGGGCCGCGGGGCGCAAAGCCGCGGCCGCTGCGGCGGGCGAGGTGGACTGACGCGGGCGCGGAGTCCTGTGGGGCAGGCATCCTTGCCTGCCGGTTCGGGCGGCATCCGTGCCGCCCGTTTCCACGGCGGACTTGCGGCGCGGCGGAAACAGAGACACGGGGCAGGGATGCCCCTGAACTGGCAGGCAAGGATGCCTGCCCCACTCCGCCCCGCACATGCCGGTTGTCTTCACTTCCCTCGCTTGGTACAAGCTGCGCATGAAATCCACCCGCCCCCCTCACACTTCCCTCAACCGTCGGCAGTTTCTCCACACCACCGCGCTGGCCACGGGCGCCGTGGCATTTCCCTTTGTCTCATCGCGCAATGTGCTCGGCGCAAATGCGCGGCTGAACATCGCGGCCATCGGCGCGGGCGGGAAAGGCCGCGTGGACATCGGTTACTGCAAGGCCGAGAACATCGTGGCGCTGTGCGACGTGGATCAGCGCAACGCCGCCGCTTCCTACAAGGCGTTTCCCGACGCGAAGCAGTTCAAGGATTTCCGCGTGATGCTCGAGAAAGCCGGCAAGGACATCGACGCCGTCACGGTCTCGACGCCCGACCACACGCACTTCCATGCGGCGGCGATGGCGATGAAGCTCGGCAAACATGTCTATGTGCAGAAGCCGCTCACGCACACCGTCTGGGAGGCGCGCACGCTGACGGCGCTGGCACGCGAGAAAAAGATCGTGACGCAGATGGGCAATCAGGGGCACTCGCAGCCCGACTCGCGGCGCTTGGTCGAATTGATCCGCTCCGGCGTGCTGGGCGACGTGAAGGAGGTTCACATCTGGACCGACCGCCCGGTCTGGCCGCAAGGCCACGCGCGCCCGGCAAAGATTGCGGCGCCCGAGACGCTCGACTGGGACCTGTGGCTCGGCCCCGCGCCGTGGCGTGATTTTCACGATGGCTGCGTGCCGTTCAAATGGCGCGCGTTCTGGGATTTCGGCACCGGCGCGCTCGGCGACATGGGCTGCCACAACATGGACCTCGCCTTCTTCGCGCTCGACCTTCGCGACCCCATCGCAGTTGACGCCACGTCGTCCGGCGTGAACGCCGAAACCGCGCCCGCGTGGTCGATCATCACGCACGAGTTTGCGAAACGCGGCGCGCGCGCGGCGTTGAAATTCACCTGGTATGACGGCGGCAAGAAACCCGATCCCGCATTGGCGAAGCAGGCGACTCTTCCCGGCAACGGCTACATCCTCATCGGCACCAAGGACACGCTCTACGTGCCCAGCTACTGGGGCCGCGGCAGTTTTCTGTCCGGTGCGAAGATGGAGGACTTCGCCAGCGTGCCGCAGACGCTCCCGCGCTTTCCCGGCGCGGACAAAGACCACGACGCCGCGCAGCATCTCGAATGGATCGCCGCGTGCAAAGGCGAAGGCAAGGCGCTGGCGAACTTCGACTACGCCGGCCCCATGACTGAAGCCGTCCTCCTCGGTAACGTCGCCCTGCGCGCCGGCAAACGCATCGAGTGGGACGCGGAAAAACTGCGCGTGACGAATGCGCCGGAAGCCAATCAATTCATCCGCACCGACTATCGCAAAGGCTGGGAGTCGCCGGTGTAGGGGGAACGATGCGCTCAGGGAGACACTGCCCAGACCCGTAGGCGCGATCCCCTGTGGTGCCGCGCCCAGTTCAGTTTCTCCGGATGCCTCGTGCGTTTGGAAGCAGTGATGGTGGGCTAGCTCCAATCCGAACTGGGTTTCGGATTCGGAATGGCGAGCAGGTTCAAAATGCGGGAACTTGTTCCGCATCCGCATGGGTTCGCCCGAACCAGATCCCGATAAAAACATCAGCAACCGGCGTTGCCGCCCGCTTCATGGCCCGGCTGTGGCAGGCCGCGCAGCGCATCCTCTTTACGCTGGATTAGGCCTTCGCCCACACCCAGAACGGGCCGCCCGAAGATTACCCCGGAATCATTGTTCCGCAGTTGGCGCGTCAGGACCGGGACGCGGTGCCGGCCATCATCCCGCGCATCCTCACCCCGCTTGAGACCGAACCCATTGCCCAACGCTTCTGGATTGGGGACGACAACCGAACTCGAATCCGACGCGGGATGGGACCCTTGTCCGGTATCGAAAACTACGCACATGTCCTGCTTTGAAAACCACGCGCCAGATTCAGTTAATTTGATTGCACCAACGCCACCACCTGAATTCACTCCCGAAGGTTCCAGACCCATTTATGAAATCATTGCTCCCGCTCCTCATAGTCGCGTTGCTGTTCAGCGCGTCGTCCGTTCCCGCGCAGACGGCCAAGCCCAAGGCGAAGGCCGCACCCCGTGCCGCCGCAACCGCCGCTGCGCCGACGCCCACGACCGGCCAGCACGCCCGCGCCACCGCGCCGGAGAAGCTCAAGGTGATGAAAGATTTCAAAGTCGAGCTGCTCTACAACGTGCCGAAGGACACCCAAGGCTCGTGGGTTGCGCTGTGTGTGGATGACCGCGGGCGCTTCATTGTCTCGGATCAAAGTGGCCCGCTCTATCGCCTCACAGTGCCGCTGGCCGGCCAGACCGGCGCGGTGCAGGTGGAGGAGATCAAACTCGACATCGGCCACGCGCAGGGACTGCTCTACGCCTTCGGCAGCCTCTATGTCGTGGTAAACGACAAGGCCCACGGCGGGCGCGGCCTGTATCGCGTGCGCGACACGGACGGCGATGACAAATTCGACAAGGTCGAGCTGTTGAAGAAGTTCCAGGAGTCCGGCGGCGAACACGGCCCGCACGCGGTGCTGCTCGGGCCGGACAAGAAATCCATCTACGTGGTGTGTGGCAATCAGACGGACCTGCCGGACAATGACCGCTGCCATGTGCCACCGTTCTGGGGTGAGGATTTGCTGCTGCCGCGCATTTACGGCCGCGGCTTCATGAAGGGCGTGCTCGCGCCGCGCGGCTGGATCGCCAAGACCGATCCGGACGGCAAGCGCTGGGAGATTCTCACCACCGGCTTCCGCAATCCCTACGACGCGGCCTTCAATCACGAGGGCGAACTCTTCACGTTTGATGCCGACATGGAGTGGGATTTCAACACGCCGTGGTATCGCCCGACGCGCGTCTGCCACGTCGTCAGCGGCGGCGAATGGGGCTGGCGCAACGGCTCGGGCAAATGGCAGCCGCATTATCCCGACACGCTGCCGCCGGTCGTGGACATCGGCCCCGGCTCGCCCACGGGCGTGACCTTCGGCTACGGCGCGAAGTTCCCCGCGAAATATCAGGAGGCGTTTTTCATCTCGGACTGGAGCTACGGAAAACTCTACACTGTCCATCTCACGCCAAGCGGTTCGAGCTATTCGGCGAAGTTCGAGGAGTTCATCACCGGCCAGCCGCTGCCGCTCACGGACATCGTCATCCGGCCGCAGGACCAGGCGATGTATTTCGCCGTCGGCGGACGCAAGGTGCAGTCGGGTTTTTATCGCGTCACCTACACCGGCGCGGAGTCCACGGCCCCGGCCAAAGCCAGCACCGCCGGCGCGGAGGCCCGCGCGCTGCGACATCAGCTCGAGGCCTTCAACGGTGTGAAAAATCCCGCGGCCGTCGCGACGGCATGGCCGTATCTCGGGCACAGCGACCGCTTCATTCGCTCCGCCGCGCGCACGACCATCGAGCACCAGCCCGCTGCGGCTTGGGCCGAGAAAGCGCTGGCTGAAAAAGAAACCCACGCCTCGCTCGCCGCCTTGCTCGCGCTTGTGCGCGTCGGAGACAAGGCGTTGCAGCCGCGCCTGCTCGCCGCGCTGGACGCGTTCGATTGGGAGAAGCTGAACGACGCGCAACGCCTGGAGGTGCTCCGCATGTACGGCCTCGCGTTCATCCGCATGGGCGAGCCGACCGCGGAGTTGAAGGCGAAAGCCATCGCGCGACTGGATGCGCGGTTCCCGAGCAAAAATCCGCTCGCCAACGGGATGCTGTGCGAGTTGCTCGTCTATCTCCAGGCCCCGAGCGCGGCGGCGAAGAGCATCGCGCTGCTCCAGTCCGCGCCTTCGCAGGAAGAGCAGATTGCCTACGCCGTGCCGCTGCGATTGCTGCGCACGGGTTGGACGCCCGGACTGCGCGAGACCTATTTCAAATGGCTTTTCCAGAAGGCCCCCGGCTACCGCGGCGGCGCGAATTTCGGCAAATTCATGGACGACGTGCGCGCCGACGCCGTGGTCGGCATGACCAAGCCCGAACTGGCCGCGCTTGATCCCATCATCAAGTCCACGCCGCCCAAGAAATCGCCGCTCGAACTGCTCTCGGAATCCCTCGCCGGCCGCGCGTTTGTGAAGGAATGGACCGTGAACGACCTCGCGCCGGTCGTGGAAAAAAGCCTCAAGGGCCGGAGCTTCGAGAACGGGCGGAAGATGTTTGGCGCGGTCGCGTGCTTCGCGTGTCATCGCTTCGGCAATGAAGGCGGCGCGATGGGACCGGACCTCACCGGCGTGGCCGGCCGCTTCAGCGTGCGCGACCTGCTCGAATCCATCGTCGAGCCGAGCAAATCCATCAGCGACCAATACGAACAGATCGTCCTCACGCTCGTGGACGGCACCCAGGTCACCGGCCGCATTGTGAACCTCGGCGGCGACGGCTATAAGGTGAACACGAACATGTTCGACCCCGACGAACAGGTCGGTGTCAACGCTGGCAAAGTGAAAAGCATCGAACCCTCGAAAGTCTCGATGATGCCCGAGGGCCTCCTCAACATGCTCAAGCCCGACGAAATCGCCGATCTCGTCGCCTACCTCATGTCCGGCGGCGATCCCAAGCACGCGGTTTTCCAGTGAAGCTCGGACGCAGGACCGCTGTGGCCCGCGCACCGTCTTTGTAGCGCAGACTTCCAAGTCTGCTGTATCGCGGGTTTCCAAACCCGCGGGCCGCGCGAACACCCGCAGCGCCAGAGCTTGACGCAAGCGCCTCTTGCTTCGCAGCCCCTGCCGATTTGGAAATCGGCGATACAGCAGGTTTGGAAACCTGCGCTACAAGAGGCGCGGCGCAACGCGTTCCAAGCCCGCACGCCCGTTCCACACAAAAGATTCTTTGACACCCCACACCTCACATATCATCCTATCCGCATTCGTTGATGAAACGAATCTCATTCAGAGTGGCTGAGGGACTGGCCCAGTGACGCCACGGCAACCGGTTGGGGAACGCTGCCCCAATGTTTAGGTGCCAATTCCAGTCTGCGACGGGTGTCGCGGAGAAAAATGAGAAGAGTGCGCGAGCTGGTTCCCCTCTTCCCATCCTGATGAGCCGGGGTTTTTACGCCCTGATCACAGCGCGTCGGAAGATTCTATGGAAAAGCACGAAGGTTTCATGAAGGCGTTGAAGTGCCGCGAATGTGGCCGCGAGTATCCCCTCGCCGCCACCCACGTCTGCGAGTTTGATTTCGGTCCGCTGGAGGTCGCCTACGATTACGACCGGATCAAAAAATCCCTCACCCGCGCCCTCATTCAATCCCGCCCGCAGACGATGTGGCGTTACCGCGAACTGCTGCCCATCGCGCACGAACCCACCGTCGGCACGCAGGTCGGCTTCACGCCGCTGGTCAAGGCCGACCGCCTCGCCAAGCATCTCGGCATCCGCGAACTGTGGATCAAAAACGACACGGTGAATTACCCGACGCTGTCCTTCAAAGACCGCGTCGTGAGCGTCGCCCTCAGCCGCGCGCGTGAGCTGGGCTTCAAGATTGTGGCCTGCGCTTCCACCGGCAATCTCGCCAACTCCGTCGCCGCCAACGCCGCCGCCGCCGGTCTCAAAGCCTACGTCTTCATCCCGTCCGACCTCGAACAGAGCAAGATCGTCAACTCGCAGGTTTATGGCGCCCAGGTCATCGGCATCAAGGGCCACTACGACGAGGTGAACCGCCTCTGCGCCGAGATCGCGGGCAAGTTCGGCTGGGCCTTTGTGAACGTGAACATGCGCCCCTACTACGCCGAAGGTTCCAAGAGCATGGGCTTCGAGATCATCGAGCAACTCGGCTGGCAGGTGCCGCAGCACACCGTCGTGTGCATGGCCTCCGGCTCGCTGCTCACCAAGATCTACAAGAGCTATCAGGAAATGATGAAGCTCGGCCTCGCGCCCGAGACCAAGTTCCACGTCCACGGCGCGCAGGCGACCGGCTGCTCGCCCATCACCACCGCGCAAAAGGCGGGGCTGGATTTCTTCAAGCCCGTCAAGCCGAACACCATCGCCAAGTCCCTCGCCATCGGCACGCCCGCCGACGGTTTCTACGCCCTGCGCGCGATGAAGGAAACTGGCAGCAACAGCGACGACGTGACCGATGACGAAATCCGCGACGGCATCAAAATGCTCGCCGAATGCGAAGGCATCTTCGCCGAGACCGCCGGCGGCGTGACCGTCGGCGTCGCCAAGAAACTCATTGCCTCAGGCCGCATCCCCGCAAATGCTTCCGCGGTCCTGTGCATCACCGGCAACGGTCTGAAAACCCTGGACGCCGTCGTCGGCCACGTCGGCCGGCTCCGCGAAATCCGTCCCAACTTGCGCGAATTCGAAACCCTGCTGCACACCGAAACCGAAGCGACCCCCACTCATTGAACCTATGCCCAAACTAGTCCGCATCCCGACCCCCTTGCGCAAACTCACCCACGGCGACGACACCGTCGAAGTCGTTGGCGCGACGATTGGAGAAGTCTTCAGCGAACTCGAAACACGTTACCCCGGCATCAAGGAACGCTTGCTCGACGAACAAGGCGAAGTGCGCCGTTTCGTGAACGTGTACGTCAACGAAGAAGACATCCGCTTCCTCGACGGCCAAAAAACCCCGCTGAAAGACGGCGCTGAAATCAGCATCATCCCCGCCATCGCCGGCGGCTGATGCGACCCCGCACCCAACCTCGACCTCCCATGGCCACTCCGAAAAAATCCCCGAAGACCAAGGCCGCTGCCGCCACCGCCCCGCCCGCCGGCCCGCGTGCGCGCCGCTTCTGGCTGATGTATCCGCCGAAGCTCATCACCACGCCCGTCATCTGGCAGTTGTCCCAGAAATTCCCGGTCGTCACCAACGTCCGCCAGGCGAGCGTCACGGACGAGATTGGCATCGTCTGCCTCGAACTCGACGGCCCGTCCGAAGCCGTCGAGGAAGCCGTGCAATGGCTCGAGAAAACCGGAGTCAAGGTGGAGCCGGTGGAGATCAACGTGATCGAGAGTTGACCACGGTAGGGACGCGTTGCCGCGCGTCCGTGCCTTTTTCTGCAAACCGTTCGCGGCTCCGCGGTGTTCGATGCCACCAAAACCCAGGGGACCATGCCACCCGCGTCGGTCGGTCAGATTGAAAGTATGTGAAGTGGTTCTCGGCTCATGCTGCGTGGAAAGACCGCCGATGGGTAGGGCGCGTCTGTCCTCAGCGCGCCGCTTGCGCGTACACACGGGGCCGCGGAGCGCCGAGGACAGACGCGCCCTACCACCACCTTAATTGCCGCAACCGCTTTCAATCACACTCCGCTTCAGTCGTTCCCGATCATCGGACTTGCCGGAATCTCCACGCAGCCCAACCCTGCCCACCGTGATCACCGTCAACATCAACGAAGCCAGAACCCGCCTTTCCGCACTGGTCAAGGCCGTCGAAGAAGACAACGAAACCGTAATTCTCCAGCGCCGCGGCACCCCGGTGGCGGAACTGCACCGCTTCCAACCCCGCCGACAAGCCGAAGTTGACCGGCTAAAAACCCATCCCCAACTGAACGTCGCTTTCGCCCCGGGGTACCTTCCAACCGAACCGCTGCGGCCCGATGAACTCGCGGACTGGATGGGTAAACTCAAGCCAGCGCGATCCCGTTGAAACCGTCCGGAAAGTAGCAGAAACGCGATGAGCACAGCGCACCGGAGCCGCAGCCCAAGGAGCGCGGCTGTGTCCGCCGAGGACCAGCCGCAGCGGCCCCGAAACCACGCAGGCACCCGTTGGAATCAGAGCCGTCCCTCACGGCCAACCTGCTGCGACTGGTGCTCCGCGCACACAGCCGCGCTCCTTGGGTTGCGGCCCTGCCGCTCTTTGTTCATCCCATCTCCGTGGTCCACCAGAACCATCCGCTCCGCATAGTTACCGCCTTAAAGTTTTGCCCTGCCTCCGCCCGCTCATGAACACCCTCACCCCGACCGGAACCAACGGCGACTGCCTCATCTGCCACGAGAAAGCATGGCGGCTGGTCGTGCGCAGCGAGGACCTCGAATACCGCTGCCGCCCCGGCACCTGGGACCTCGTGGCCTGCGCGGCTTGCGGTCACGTTTATATCCATCCCCTGCCCGCCGCGGCGGACGTGCCCGCGCTCTATCCGGCGACCTACTACACGGTCAATTGCAACTCCCCCATCTATCTCGATGGCGCGGTCGTGGAGAAAAAAATGGTGCAAGACGCACGCCGTCTGCGCGACGCGGTGCGCGGCGTCAACGTGCGCTCCATCGTGGACATCGGCGGCGGCAACCTGACGCGCCTGATGAAATTGCAGGAAGTCTTCGGCGCGGGCACCGAGGCAATCTGCCTTGATTTCCAATTCGACGCGGCGGCACTGGCGGCGGCGAAGACCGCGGGCCTCCGGCTGGTGCAGGGCAACGTCGAGACCGACCTCAGCGCCCTGCGCGACAACGGCCACGACCTCATCATCATGCGGCAACTCATCGAGCACCTGCGCGATCCGCGCGCGGCCCTGCGCGAGGTCTTCCGCAAACTCGCGCCCGGCGGCCTGCTCATCATCGACACGCCCAATCGCGGCGGCCTCGACTACGCGCTGTTCAAGAGCCGCTACTGGGGCGGCTACCACATCCCGCGGCACTTCCATTTGTTCAGCCAGCCGCATCTCGTGCGACTGCTCGAAGAAACGGGCTACCAGATTTTCCGCCGCGGCTACACGCCCTCGATTGCCTTCTGGATCATCAGTTTCAGAAACTGGCTCGGCCTCAACAGCAACGAACGCAGCCGGTCCTTTTGGGAATTTCTCTACCTGAAAAACCTGCCCGTCTCCGGCTCGTTCTTCGTCCTCGACCTGCTCTGGAGCAAGCTCGGCTTCCAGACCTCCAACCAATTCGTCTTCGCGCAAAAACGCGGATAACGGCGCGCGCACGCCGCCGTGTAGCGCAGGTTTCCAAACCTGCTGTATCGCCGATTTCCAAATCGGCGGACCCTCCGAAGTAACGGACGCGTTGCATAAATCGAGGCGTCTCCGACAAGCCACCGTCCGCGGGTTTGGAAACCCGCGACACAGCAGACTTGGAAGTCTGCGCTACGAAAAAGACTGGTGCGCCCCCGCCGACAACGCCAACGTCCGCCGCACCCGTCGCCATCCGTTACCGCGTCGCATCACTTATGAGTCGGACCCAATTCTTCGCGTTCAGCCTGCTGCTGCTCGCAGCCACGCTGGGCGCGCCCGCCGCGACCAAGCTCCCCGCCAAGCCCGCGCTCAAGCCGTCCCCAAAAGCACCAGCCGCCGCCGCTCCCGCCGCCCCCGCCACGGCCACCTCCCCTGCCCCGCCCGCCGCGCCGCTGCCCGCGCCCGCGTGGGTTCCCGGTTATCGCGTGCGTTTTCCGCTGCGGATGCTCGGCGATTTCACCAACGAAAAAACGCTCACCAAATCCGTCCTCGCCCGCCTCCCTGCCGCCGGCTGGCTGCGCCCCGACGGCGCGGACATCTGCGTGCAGACCCAGGACGGCCGCGTGCTGCCCGTCGCCGTCCTCTCGCATCAGCCCGACGGCGAGACGCTCATCCAGTTCCCGCGCAGCGGCACCGACCCGAGCTACTGGGCCTACGCGGGCAACGCGAAAGCCCCGCACCCCAACACGCCCCCGCTCCCCGAAGGCATCACCGTCGAGTTCCGCAACTGGGCGGGCACCTCCATCGCGAGCTGGGCCGACGTCGTCACCGGCCTGAAACAAAGCCCGGCCGTCATCGGCAACGCGTTCGTCGATCAGGTCGTGCAGAACGTGAACCCCGCTCGCCCCGACAATGTGCGCAACTTCGCCGCGTCCTACCGCGGCTTCCTGCGCATCCCCGAGGACGGCTCCTACAAATTCTACGTCGGCGCGGAAAACGCCGCGTTCCTCTTCATCAACACCAACCGCGTCTTCGAGCAGACCGGCGCGGCCGCTTTCGTCACGCGCATCCCCGCGACCGCGTGGCGCGAGGTCGAACTCACCGCCGGCGTGCATTCCTTCGAGGTCCACCACGTCTGCGGCCCCGCCGCCAATCGCGCCAACTGCACGCTCTACCTCAAGCGCGACACGGTGAACAAAAAGCTCGCCGCCGCCGCCGTGCCCGCCGCGATGTTCGCGCCCGCCGCACGCGCCGAAGTCGCCGGCCTCGAGGGCGCGAACGGCGCGCTCGCCCAGACCTTCGCGTGGGGAGTGGACGACACCTTGAGCACGCCCGGCCAGTCGCTGCATCTCGTGCGCTTCGAGTCCCACGGTACCGCGCCCGACCCGGCGAAAATCCAGTGGGACTTCGGCGACGGCACGCGCGCCACCGGCCGTTCGCCAACGCACGTTTATTTCAAGCCCGGCGAATATCGCGTCACGCTCAACGCCGGCGCCGGCGCGCCGCCCGTCACGCAGCGCATCTACGTCTGGACCGTGCCGACCCCGACCAGCCCGCACTCGCTCGGGCGCGCCGTCGAGATTCTCTCCGCCAGCGACTGGAGCGGCTGGGACGCGCAACGGTTCAACTCCGCCTTCGACTTCCTGCTCGTCTCCGAACAGCCGCACCGCTGGCCGCTCGTCGAGAAACTCGCGCGCCATCTCCTCGCGCAGCCCGACCTCGATGTGAAACGTCGCGTCGCATTGCAAACCACCTTGATGGAAGCCCTCGCCCGCCAGGGCCGCGGCACCGACGCGATGCTACTCATGGAGGAAGCGCTGCGGACCGCCGGCAAAGTCCCGACCCTGAAAGTCGCCGTGCTGCTCACCGGCGCGGACCTCCAGTGGAATTATCTCAAAGAATTCCAAAAAGCCGCGCAACTCTACGAAAGCATCATCCAAGATCATCGCACCCTGAACCTCCCCGCCGTGCGCGAAGCCGCCATTCACTGGGGCGATCTCTACACGCAGTCCGGCGACCTCGTCGCCGCCGCCGAGCGCTACCGCCTCGCAAAATCCCTCGGCGGCGAGCGCTTCGCCGCGACTGGACAAAGCGAAGCCATCCAGCGCGGCGCGTTGCTGCGCATCACCGAACAGAAACTCCGCACCGGCGACGTGCGCGGCACGCGACTGCTGCTCGAGCGCCTCGAACTCGAATTCCCCGAGCAAAAACTCGAGGGCCTCTACCGCTTCCTCCGCGCCGAGACCGACCGTTTCGCGGGCCGCTACGAGGACGCCATCCGCCATTACGAAGTGCTGCTCAAGCTCCGCCAGTGGGCCGGTTTCCGCGACCGTGCGCTGCACGGGCTGGCGGACTGCTCGCTGCGCCAGGAGGACTTCGCGACCGCGCAGGCGTGGCTGGAAAAGCTGCGCGAGACCTTTCCCGAATACTTCACCCAACAAAAACTCGCGCCCACTTACAACGTCGTAAAAGCCCGCGCCGAACGCGCCGTCGCCGCGAAAACCAACGCCGTCGCCGCCGCCGCCAGCACGACCTTCCGCGGCTTCACCACCGGCTTCGAACCCGGCGAACCCCAACCCGCGGGCAACAGCGGCCGCACCGCGTTCCTCCCGATGCTCGGCATGGACGGACCGACCGTCGCGTCCGGCGGCTTCACCTACCTCAAGGACCTGCGCAACGTGCAACCCGGCAGCACCTGCTGGGTCGAGTTCTGGTATCGCAAGCAAGGCAACACCAGCCTCGAACCCTATCAATATTGCTACGTGAACGTATGGATGTTCGCCGGCGCCGACGGCCCGGCCACCAGCCCCACCGACCATTCCCTCATCGCCCTCGACCGCGCCTCCTACGGCCAATGGCGCAAAGCCGGCATCCGCATCAAAACCCCGCTCGCCCCCGACGCCCTGCTCAAACTCGAACTGATCAACTACACCGGCACCGTGCAAATCGACGGCCTGAAGATCCTCCCCGTCAGCGACCGCCAAAGCGACTCCCTGCGCAGCTTCATCGAGGCGGAGGAAGTCGAACCGTGATACGCAACCCCGGCCAAAGATCCGAAGACATGAACCACAGAGACGCGATGAACACAGAGTTTCTGCGCTGGTTGTCTTTCTCTGTCCTGCAACTCTTCAGAATCCTCGCGCGCCGCGAGGATTTTACGGTCGCACAGACGGCCAGTTCAGCCCGCACCCAATTCGTCCCTTCCCATTCCCTTGCCCCAAATTCCCCTGCCAAATTCGGCCGCACTCACGAACCGCGGCGTCCCGCCCCCCACGCTGGGCGTCGGCCGGGCGAGCGTGCCGCGTACTCACTGCGTAGGCTGTCAGAGTTTTGCCTCCGCCCTTGCCGCCCCACGCGCTCCGCGTTGGTTGCGTCCCCGCCGCTCTGTACTACAACCCAGCAAAATCCTCGCGCGCCGCGAGGTTTTTCCCCGGAGCGCGGCTGTGTGCTCGGCGCACCAGCCGCAGCAGGTTGGCCGCACGGAACGCCTCCGATTCCAACGGGTACCTCCGAGGATTTTGGGCCGCTGCGGCTGGTCCTCGGCGGACACAGCCGCGCTCCTTGGTTTGCGGCCCCGCCGCTCTGTGTTCATCGTGTCTCTGTGGTTCAACTCCCCCTTCCCTCTGTGACCAAACACCTTTTCCCGCTGATCCTCGTTCTCGCTGTTGTGTGCGTCGCCCCCCGGCTGCGCGCCAAAGAAATCCACTCCAACGGCCTCGGCGGCGGGCGTTGGAGCGAGGCGGCCACCTGGCACGGCGGCGTGGTGCCCACTGCGGAAGATGACGCCGTCATCGCCGCGCGCGACACCGTGCTCTTCGACCGCGACGACACCGACCAGCCCACGTGCAAACAGTTGCTGCTCGATGCGAATTCCAACCTCGCCTTCCAGTCCGGCCTCGGCCCGCGCACGCTCTCCGTCAACGGTCTCATCGAAGCCTACGGCAGCATCAAGATGCACGCGCCCGGCCTCACGGACCGCATGGAACTCCGCCTCGTCGCCAAAGAGCCCGCCGAGCGCATCTTCAAACTCCAACGCGGCGCTTCCTTGTTCCTCGTCGGTCGTCCCAATCTCCCCGACGGCAAACGCAACGTCGCCATCGTCTCGCCCGTCGCGCCCGGCGAGAAAAATCCCGCGCCCGCCGAACTCACCGCCGTCGCGCGCACGATGGTGGATTTGCAGCACGCGCAGTTTGACAACGTTTCCGTCAGCATCACCGGCATCGACAACACCGGCGCGAAACCGAACGAACGTTGCAACGTGATCGGCAATCGCTTCACCGCGTTCGGCCGCCTGAGCGTCGCCCACTGCGACACGCCGGCCATCGTGAAAAACGAGTTCCGCGCGCAGAAGGCCGCGATGGTCCGCCCCTCCGCGTTGTCTGTCAGCGTCTGCCAGCTCGCCGATGTCCGCGACAACCGCATCTACGGCGCTTACGCCATCGGCATCGCCCTCAGCGCCGGCGAGTGCAGCGTGACCGGGAATCTCATCGAGGACTGCGCCACCGGCATTTCGTGGCACACGGGCAACGCGATGCTGAAACAAAACATCCTCCGCAATTGCCACACCGGCATGAGCCTCCGCACGTTGACCGGCAGCGCGGAAGACACGTTGATCGACCACGCCATCACCGCCGTTTCGCTGGCCGCCGCGAAGGTCCAGCTCACCAGCATCACCGTCACCAACGCCGTGACGAACAAGGTGCTCCACCTCGTTTCCAGCTCGCTCACGATGCTCAACTGCAACATCCGCCCCGAGCAGGTCGCGCTCACGCCCTCGTCGGTGAAGCCGAAAATTGTGCGCGGCGAAGAGCCGCTTGAGGCGCTCGAATTTCTCGTCATCGGCGTGAAAGGAGCCGTCCCCTCCGGCGCCTACGTCGAGGTCGTCACCGCCAATCCCGCCGTGCCGCTCCTGCCCGACGTGACCGACCTGAACATCCGCAACTCCCCTGCCCCGCTGCGCTCCGACGGCCTGACGCCGCTGCCGCAGTCGCTCACCCCGCTCGTCGTGAAATCCTGGCGCATGCAGGAGGACGGCGTGATCGTCCCCGCGCCCGAATACGCGCTGAGCGTGTGGACCCTCGCGACGCGCCTGCCCGGCGCGATGAAATCAAGCGTCACCCTCAAGGCGGACGTGGATTACAACCTCGAAGACGCCGCCAAAAAAGCGAAGGCCCTGGCCGACGCCCGCGCCGCCGCCGACAAACTCGCCGCCAAAGCCGTCACCGACCAGGCCGCCGCCGAAGCCGCGTGGACGCAAGCCAAAGCCGACGCCGCCACCGCCGCGACCGCGCTCACCACCGCCCAGCAAGCCGCCGCCGCCGCCAAACTCGCCGCGGAAAAAGCCGCCGCTGACGCCGCCGAAAAAGCCAAAGCCGTCCTCGCCGCCCACGCCGCCGTGGTGAAAATTTTCCCCAAGGACGTGGTCCCGCGCGCCGCCGCCGAAGCCAAATGGATGGAAGCCCGCGCCATTGCCGCCAAAGCCGCGGCCGACTCAGCCCTCGCGCAAAAGGCCGCCACCGACGGCAACCTGGCCGCAACCAAAGCCGCCGCCGAAGTCGCCGCCAAAACCAAGGCCATCGCCGACACCCGCGCCGCCGCCGACAAACTGGCCGCCAAACTCGCCACCGAAAAAGCCGCCGCCGAAGCCGCCGTGAACCTCGCCAAAGCCGTCGCCGAAAAAGCCGCCGCCCAACCCACCGCGCTCCCAAAGGTTCTCAAAACCCTCAAGCTCACCCCCAGCCACACCTGGCACCGCCCCGACCCCAACGCCCCCGAGCCGACGGTGGAGATTCAGTTGCCGTAGTTCGTCCGCACCAACCCGCCTCGTCGCGTCCGTGGGGCAGGCATCCCTGCCTGCCGGTTCACGGGGCATCCCTGCCCCGTGTTCCCACACGATGACCTGCCCGCGGTCGGCAGCTGGGAACGGGCGGCAGGATGCCGCCCGAACCGGCAGGCTGGAAGCCTGCCCCACATCATCTGGACATCCGCACGCCTGGTCGGGCGCGCGGGAGTGCGCCACCGCGCACCGGTCGTTGCAACAAACTGAAATACGCCCATCGGGATCACGGAAACCGCTTTGCCGTAAACTCGCCGCCGGCTTGCTTCAAAACTCGCGACCGATGTGGAGGCGACGACAACTTGAAATCGTGGTGCTCGCAACGCTGTTCGGAGCGATGATCGTCTTTCAGGTGGCGCAAGGAGTGAGAACAGCAAACCCGCCGACGGTGACGCTGCCGGATGGCTCGACGCTGCGGCTAGCGGGGGCGAGTTACGGGACGGAGCATGCGTGGGAAGAATCTGGATGGCGACGTTTTGCGATGACACTGCCGATGAGATTTCAATGGGCGTTAGGGATCGGGAACGAGTTGAGAATGACTTCGAGTGAACCCACCCTCGGCGTCTGGCTGCTGTGGGATAATCGAGGACCACACGGGAACGATAGGTGGACATTTGGCCTGGCGGACGAGCACGGGATGGAGGTGCCGGCGACCGGCATCACCAGTGCAGAACGAAACTGGGGAGGCGAGCCGGTGGTTTTCGGGAGAAGTTTCACGGCTTTTCCACGCCGGGGAGCAACCATGAAGCTGCGGGTGTACCAAGCGGGATCGGGCACACCGAGACAGCAGGTTGCGGAGTTCAAAATGGCGAACCCGGTGCGACGGAAATATCCCGAGTGGACTCCAAGCGCCGCCCCCGCCGTGGTGAAGCAGGGAGATTTGGAAATCCGTTTTCTGCGCTTGCTGGTGGGCGTGAACAGCGATGATCCGCCCGGCCCGCCGCGCCCGGACGAGGAGTCGATGGCTCGCGCGGAGTTCGGGGTGACGGAACGGAGCATCCCCAGCGCGGCGTGGGTTCCCGATGCAATCGAGGTGCGGGATGCGACGGGCAACGTCGCGCGAAACCGTCCCCGGTCCGCGTTCGTCGGCGAAGGGTATGTTAATATCCGCTGGGATCCCTATCTGTGGCCGAATGAGGCTGCCTGGGATTTGCGGGTGGAATTGAGACGTAACGAGAAGGGCGCATTCGGAACCAACGAACTGGTGGAGATTAAGCGGTTGGCCCTACCGGCCGTGGATGGAATTACCGAGACCAACCTGTCCACCAGCCGTCTTGGCCACTCAGTTCGCGTGCTGGGTTTGCGGAACGGAGCCGGTCGTCTGGGATCGCGGCATATGGGAGGCATCGGCTACGTTCTCGAGGTGGAAATCTCGCCTGAATTGGAGCGGAAACGGCTCACGGTCGTGGCAGTAACGGACGATCAAGGTCGCGAAGTCACCAACGCCAGTGCCAGCCGCATTGGTGGATCATACACGTTCGGGTATCGGCCAAAGGCGGGTGCGAAAGAGCTCAATTTCACGCTCGCGGTGCAGGAGGTTGTGATCGCGGAGTTCCGGGTAAAGCCGGAGGTGTTCGACGCATCCCGTGCGGGCAAGGAATGAGCCTGAAGGCGGCGTGAGTGCGCGTTCCGGTCACATCGGCAGCGGCGCACATCCCCACACGATCCCGCTTAACAGATGTTTCCGCCGACCACATCGCGACGCCCGTTGCACCATTTGTTACCGCGTCGCCGCCCTCCCTACACTCCCCGCGGTTTGATTCTCGCTGCATGAAACCCACCTCGTTCTTCTACCAAGGCGGGCAAGCTCAAGAAGCAGTCCCGTGACCCGGCCGATGCCCCCACTGCGGCCCCGACGGTGGCCACTGAGGCGCCATCGCCGCAGACCCGCAGCCAGGTTGCCGCCTTGCCCTCGCCCCGCTCGCGAACTTATTCCCGCCCCATGAAACCTACCGCGATCATCTATAAAACCGCCGCTCAACGTGACACGGAACTCTGCCTGGCGGCCATGAAGCGAACCGCAGCCAAAGCAAAAAAGACCCGGCCTACTCCCTGAAATTGCTGATCGGCACCGGCATGTACACCAAGACCGGCAAACTTAAGAAGCAGTTCCGCTGACGCTGATGCGAACACCCCGAATTGTTTTCGGTTATCACGGCTGCGACGAATCCACGCTCCGAATGGTTCTGGATTGTGGCGCATTGCGTCCCAGCCAGAACGCCTACGACTGGCTCGGCCATGGTGTGTATTTTTGGGAAGACAGTCCCGCGCGAGCGATGCGCTGGGCTGAGGAGATGAAGCTGCGACCGGAGGGACCGATCAGTCGTCCGACCGTGCTTGGAGCCATTATCAATTTGGGCAATTGCCTGAATCTCATCGACCCGGAACGAGCCAGCTTGGTTCAACAGGCCTACCTCGACTACCTCCAACAGTGCGACGACCGGCGCGACCCACCTGCTAAGAACAAAGGAATCGAATGCAAACCTCGTTTCCTCGATTGTGCGGTGATGAATCTCTTGCACAAGCTGCGGAGCGAGGGCGACCTCCCTCCCTTCGACACCGTCAGCGGCTTCTTCGTCGAGGGCCGGCCGCTCTATCCCACTGCCGGACTCCGCAGCCTCGACCATGTGCAGATTTGCGTCCGCAGCCCCGCGTGCATCGCCGGCTTCTTCCGCCCGAATGCCTCGCACTGAGCCACCGCGACGCGTTCCCGCCGATGGATTCCTCGCGAGCGCGGGTGGGCCGTCCGCGCGCCGGCGGCGGCCGGGTCGCGAGAAGCTTCGTCCGGCGGCCGGCCCGGTAGCGCTGGCAGGCGTCGGGAGCGGCTGGCAGGATCGGGTTTAAGAAATGCAATCGCGTCGTCTGCCATTGGCCGGCGGTGTGGTCCTGCTGCCGTTCGTGGCGGCGGGAACGGCCGAGGCCGTGCCGGCGAGATCGGCGCGCCGCGAGTCAGCGAGCGCTATTTGGGTGTCCCGCCAGTCGCCCGAGTTCTGGCGAGCGGGCTGAAACCGGACCTTGGTCCGGTCGCGAGCGAGGCGGGTAGTCGCGACTCCATGCGCCTCCAGATCAGCCAACCGCCGGCCACGCCGATGATCGTGGCCACGACCACATCCGACAGGTGATGATAACCAGTGAAGACACGTGCCCAGCCCATGGCCAGGCCGAAGCCTACTCCCAGCCAACGTCCGCGACGCGTTCCCAGGATCAACGGCATGACAAATCCGACCGCCGCGCCGACATGGCCTGAGGGAAACGAGTTGAATTCCGAGCGCCCGATGTTCCAACAGCCATTGTGGTGCAGCCCGTACCAGCCTTGCGCGGTGGCGGCGTTTGGCCGAGTCCGTCCGCTCACCGAGCGGATGAGGGTCGCCGTCGCCCCGGTGGCTCCACAGGTCAATGCCATCGCGAGCGCCAGGGTTTCCAGACGACCTTGCTTCCACCACACGGCCGCGCCCCACGCGACCAACGCCGCCGCGAGGAGAAAATACCACTCGCCGTAACGCGTCACGAACCACGCCAGTGGCTTCCACTGGGAATCCGGATTGGCGCGGACCCAGGCGTCGATCGGGGCATCGCCCACGAACGCCAGCGCGACCGTGAGGAGGAGAATTGCCGCCCACGCAAAGAACACCGGCGGACGCAAGGCCCGCCAGCGCAGAGTTGCCACGCCGTCTCCGATCGTCCGAACCGCGCCGAGGTTGGTCGCTTGCATTGGGGACATGGTCTGGCCGAGCGATGACCCGGCGGTGGCGGTTTGGTTAATTTCAGGAAACGAACCGCCAAATCTGGGGCGCTGCGCACGTGGTCCTTGGCATTCTCCTTGTCTCTCGCCGCCGGCAGCTTTTAGCGTTTTCGCGGTTCAGAACTCAATCATGAAAACCATCCATCAAATCATGCTCTCGCCCCTTCGGCTGGGCGTCCGTCCGGCCAGTTGTTGCCTGCTGTTCGCCGCGCTCCTGAGCGGCCCGGCCGTCGTGCGCGCCGAGATGATCGTCTCGCTATTTACTGGTAAGACGATCGATCAGAACGCCGATGTGCGGGTCCGCCAGCCCGGGGGCACGGACCTTACGATTCACGACGCGAGCTTTGTGGGCCGGGACTTTCAGGCGCCGCTCTATTACGGGGCACGACTCGCGTATTTTCCGCAGGAGCAGCGATCGGGGTGGGGTGTCGGACTGGAGTTCTTCCATGCGAAAATCTACCTCGAGACCGCCGCCACCCGGCAGGTCACCGGTTATCGTGCCGGGTTGCCGGTGGCTGCCGCCGAGCCGGTGGCGAACACGATCACGGCATTCAACAATTCGCATGGTTTGAATTTTTTAACGGCCGACGTGTTGTACCGCTGGTTCCTCGCGGAGCGGGGCAAAACATTCCTCGGGCGCGTGCAGCCGTATGTCGGCGCGGGCATTGGCGTAGCTTTGCCCCATGTCGAATCGACGGTCGGCGGGGTCGCGTTCAATGAATACCAACTGGCTGGGCCGGGCTTCCAAGCGTTGGCAGGCTTGAATTTCGAACTCAGCCGTCACTGGTCCCTCTTCACCGAATACAAATGCAGCCTGGCGATATTGAACGAGACCATCCCCGGCGGTTCGATTCAGCTTGTGCCGCTCATCCACCATTTTGTGACCGGCCTTTCCTTCCACTTCTGAGGCGGGCGGCGTGACCATTCCCCGCGGGTGCCGAAACCGCGCGCGACGGTGTTCCGATTCAGCATGAAACTCAACGATCTGCGGCCCGACTCCGCGGAGCTTCGCGATCTGCACTGGCTGCGGCTGGGATACCTGCTCACGTTCGTCCTGCTGGCCGTGCGCCTCGCGTATCTCGCGTCGGGCCGGATCGAACTGTCCGAGGACGAAGCCTACCAGTGGCACTGGTCCAAACACCTTGCGCTTTCCTACTACAGCAAGCCGCCGATGATCGCCTACACGCAGTTCCTCGGCACCACGCTGTGGGGCGATAACGCGTTTGGCGTGCGGTTTTTCTCCCCGATTATCGCGGCCATTCTGTCGCTGCTGCTGTTGCGCTTCGTCGCCCGCGAACTCAACGGCCGTGCCGCCTGCTGCTTGATCGCCGCCATCTCCGTTACGCCGCTGATGGCCGTTGGCGCGACGCTGCTCACCGTTGATCCGCTCTCGGTGCTCTTCTGGACCGCGGCGTTGCTGGCCGGCTGGCGCGCGATGGAGCGCGACTCGCTCGCGCTGTGGGCGTGGACCGGCGTGTGGATGGGCCTGGGCTTCCTGAGCAAATACACCGAACTGTTCCAACTCGCATGCTGGGCAATTTTCTTCGCGCTCTGGCCTCCGGCGAGGCGGCATCTGCGGAAGCCCGGCCCGTGGCTGGCGCTCGCCATCAATCTGCTCGCGCTCGTTCCCGTGTACTTGTGGAACCGCGACCACGGCTGGGCCACGGCGGTCCATCTACAGGATCGCGCCGGACTGACCAGCGCGTGGCAGTTCACGCTCCGATACTGCAATGATTTTCTGGCGGGTGAGCTGCTGCTGCTCAATCCGGTTTTCCTCGTCGCCTCGCTCTGGGCCGGCATCGCCTTCTGGCGGCGCTTCCGTGAACGGCCGCTGTGGCTTTATCTCTTCAGCATGGGTTTCCCGCTGTTCCTCGGCTACTGGCTGTACACTTTCCGCACCCGAGTGCTGCCCAACTGGATCGCCCCCGCCGTGCTCCCGATGTTTCTCCTGATGGTGTTCTACTGGGACGCGCGCTGGCGCGAGGGCTGCCGCCGGGTCCGGGGCTGGTTGATCGCCGGCCTGCTTGTGACCCTGCCAATTGTCGTCCTCATCCATGAAAGCAAGCTGGCGCAGAAAATCGCAGGCCGGCCGCTGCCCGAGCCGATCGATCCGATCACGCGGGTCCGGGGCTGGAGCGAAATGGCGCGGCTCGTCGGCCTCGAACGCGAGAAGCTGCAAGCGGAAGGGAAACCTGTCTTCATCATCGGCGCGCACTACGGGGTCACGTCGTTGATCTCATTTTACCTGCCGGAAGCACGCGCCGCCGTGACGACGGAGCCGTTCGTTTTCTATCAATCCACCGACCACCCCGACAACCAGTTCTACTTCTGGGAGAACTACGGGCAGCGCAAAGGTCAGAACGCCATTTACGCCCGGCTGATGCGGATCAACAGTCCCGACGCCCAGCCGCCCGAACGCCTCCGCGCCGAGTTCGCCACCATCACCGACCTCGGCCGCCGCGAAGTTTTCGACCAGGGCCGCGTCATCCACGCCATCCAACTCTTCGCCTGCCGGGAGCTGCACTGATTCCCCTAGTCCACCAAATTCCACGGCCCGCCAATTAGGTTGTACGGGGAGTATAGCGCCTAAGTCGGCGTTCGGATGAAGGAAACGAGTTTGCGAGGGAAACCACCTGGTGGAGGAGCGGGCCGCGGGGCGGTCAAGCAGAGGTGGGAAACGCTCACCCCGGAGCAAAAGCAGGCCGTCGAGACGGTGGCTGCGGATATGTGGCCGCCGTTCTTAAAGGCAATCGCGAAGCAGCGCTTCCGCGAGAAATCGATTCTCAATCAAGCGTCGTGTAAACCGTCTCGATGTCCTCGATAATCCTCGGCCAGTTCAGATGCGAGACGGATTGGCGTGCCCGGTGTCTCATCCCCGCCAAGTCCGTCGAGCGGCGGGCTAGTTGCGCCGCCATTTCGAGGAACTGAATCTCGTCGCCCCGCCGGGCCAGCACTCCGTTTACGCCCGACAGGATAAGCTCCCCTGCCGCAGCATGGTCATAAGCGACCACTGCCAAACCGCTGGCCATCGCCTCCGGAGTTACATTTCCAAACGTCTCGGTAAGGCTGGAAAAGAGAAACAAATCCCCGGAAGCATAGTGGCGTGCCAACTCGTTCCCGCGTTGATTGCCCGCGAAAATCGCGTCGGGACAACACTGCTCCAAATCCTTTCGTGCGGGACCGTCGCCGACAAAGACCAGTCTGCTTTCAGGTCGCTCCCGGCGAATCTTCTCGAAGGCATAGCACAGGAGAGAAAGGTTCTTCTCGCTCGCGAGTCGCCCGACATAAATCACGACCAGTGAGTTCGGAGCAGCCCCCCAAGAATCCCGGAGCGCCTGACATCGCTTGGCAGGATCGAAAAGCCGGGTGTCCACTCCCCGCGCCACGACGCGCAGATTGGCAAAGCCCTTGGCCCCCAGCTCGGCGGCCAACCCGGAGGTGGGAACCATCGTGCATCGGGTCCGGTTGTGAAACCATCGCAGATAACCAATGATGGGACGGGCGAGCCAGCCGAATCCATAGTGCGCGCAGTAGGAATGAAAATTGGTGCGAAACTCGGAACACACGGGAATGCCAAGCCGGCGCGCAGCAATCAATGCTGACAGTCCCAAGGGGCCTTCGGTGACGATGTGAACCACGTCGGGCCGTTGCGCCCGCCATAGTGTCGTGAGCCGGTGCATCGCAGGCAGTCCCATCCTAAGCTGCCCGTATCTTGGAATCGGCACCCCCGCGACAAACACCTCGCGAAAGCAGTAGTCTGATGGCATTGCGGCGGGCACTACCTGGTTTGGTCGGATGAGCGTAAGCTCGTGTCCTTCCCGATGCAGCCCCTGGACCACCTTGGCGATGGTCTGGGCCACACCATTGACTTCGGGCGGAAAGGTTTCCGTGACCACCGCCAGCCGGAGGCGCCTTTTGGCAATCCGGTATTCGGTTCGCACTGGCTCCATCACAGCAGGGTAGCTCATGTCGAAAGTCTTGCGTGAACGAGTCACAAACTCATGCCGCGCGAGTGACAATTGCCAAACGACCGGCCTCCCGGACCGGATTGTTTCACCGAGTTTTCCATGCTGACACGCCCGCGTAACCCGCCCCCTAGATATTTGATCCCGCAGGCCGCCGACCACCACCGGTTGCGGCAACCGTTTCAGCAACATTAACAGGCCAGCTATGAATAAATTCCTGCAATGCCTCCACACTCAACGAATGGACGATCACAGATACTATCACCATAGCCGCATCAACCAGTCGCTGCATTTCATCAGCGCAATCAGCTTCGTGGTCGCGTATGCCTGCCTGTTCTTCGAGCCTGCCTGGGCGGCTCTCATCGCCTGGTTTATTGCCATGCCCAGCCGCCAGAGCGGGCATTTCTTCTTTGAACCCCGGTGCTATGACGAGGTAAATCAGGCCACCCACGAACACAAGGAAGACATCAAGCTGGGATACAACCTCCGACGCAAAGTCGTGTTGATGACGCTCTGGGCATTGCTTCCGGTCACGCTCTATTTTAATCGCAGCTTTTTCGGTCTCTTTGAAACCACGGGAACCTGGCAGAACTACCTCCACTCATTGGGGATTCTGTGGTTGTGGCTAGGGGCGGGTGGCCTGGTGTTCCGAACCATCCATCTGTTTTTCCTGCAAGACATGCAGACCGGGCTGGTGTGGATGACCAAGATTCTCACCGATCCTTTCAATGACATCAAACTCTACCACAAAGCCCCGCTCTACCTCCTGCGCGGCGAGTTGATTGACCCGATGGATCACGTTCGGGAAAAACATCGCGGCTCGTCGCCTGCCTGAGTCACCAGCCGAAGCGATGCCGCAGCATCTCGCGAAGAATCCCGCGTCGGATCGCCTTGTTGGTCAGCGCGGGGTTCGGCTGCCACCAACCATCCTCAACCATGTCTCGCGCGGCCAGCACGAACCGCTGCATCACCTCGGCAAAGTCTTGGTCCGTATAATTCAAGCTGAAGATAAACCGGCCGGTGCCAACCCAGCTTAGTGCCAGTCCCTGGGCACGAAGGTAGAACTGAAACATCCAATTGTAACGAGAAGGCTGCTCATAGACTACCGTCCAGATAGTCGAAAGGTTCACCACGCGGGCAGGGAGGTTTTCCTTGGCCAAGGTGGTGTTCAATCGTTCCGCCCGCTCATTCCAGGTCGCGTCCAGATTCCGGTACAGCGCAAGGATCTCGGGCGATTCGGCCTGTTCCAGAAATGTCGCCATCGAAGTCATCACATAGGGATGAGAGTTGAAGGTGCCGCGGGCAAAGCAGATGTCGGCCGGACGTTCGGCATTGAACCGGCGCATCAGGTTGTGGCGTCCGCACAGCACCCCGATCGGGAGTCCGCCCGCGATGGTTTTCCCGTAAGTCACCAGGTCAGCCTGGATTCCGAAATACTCTTGCGCCCCGCGTGGCGCGAGCCGGAAGCCAACAAAGACCTCGTCGAGTATCAGGATGATACCGCGCTCCGTGCAGACTTCGCGCAGCGCCTTGAGCCAACGCGTGTAAGCGGGCCGGTCGAATGCGGCCTTGCGACCACTGTCCACCAAGGTCGAGTCACCGGCGGCGGCCGAATTCGGATGCAAGGCCTGCAAGGGATTGACCAGCACGCAGGCTATGTCAGTGCGGGTTCGAAGCACATGCAGGGCCGCCGGGTCCATGTCCTCGAGCGTATAGGTGTGGCGGGGGGAGGCCGGATTGCCGGGACCTGGTTGAACGTCGTCCCACCAGCCATGGTACGCACCGCAGAACCGGACCAGATGCGAGCGCCGGGTATGATACCGGGCCAGCCTCACGGCCTGCATGACTGCCTCGGTGCCCGACATGTGAAAGGAGACTTCGTCAAGGCCCGAAAGAACCCGCAACCTTTCCACGTTGCCGGCCACGCAGCGGTGATACGATCCCAAGACCGGTCCGAGTGCTTCGGCCCGGGCCGCGCCCTCGCGGATGCAGGCCTTGTAGAAGTCCACCCCGAACACATTCACGCCATAAGAGCCGGTGAGATCGTAATATTGATTGCCGTCGAGATCTTCGACGGTGACGCCGTGGGCGGACTCTACAAAAGCACCTATCTGGAGATGTTCGCGGCAGTAGGGACTGAATTGGAAGGGCACCCGATAGGCGCCCGTGAATTGCAGGTCCGAGATGCTCTCACGGGCCTGGGCGGTGAGGGCGAGCGATTTCGGACAGCGTTCGCGAAGCATGGTTGCGAGACGTTGAAATCCGCGTTTACGCCGCCCAACCACGTCCTTGGGAGCACTGTCCGCGTTGAAGAATTCTTCCGGTCCGTAGAAGTAACCTGGAACCAAGGATGCGAACCGCTTGGCCATCGTGGAGTGGCCGGTGAGCGAGCGATGCTTCGCCCGCGAGAGTTCCAGACGCCGCCTGACTCGGGGCAGGATGACTGCCGCCGCTCCGACCACCAGGGCACCTATTACCAGCTCATGATTCGTCATGTTTTGTCGGGGTTGCTAGTCATGGGGGCTGGGGGTGCATTCAGTCTCAGATTGGACCTATGAATGCCAAACGTCTTCGGGATCGGATTTTTCAACAGGAGGACCTCAATTTCCTCCTGACCAACCGGATTCCCCGCGTCCTGGCGACCCGGTTCATGGGTTGGTATAGCAAGATCGAGCTGCCGGTGGTGCGCGATCTGTCCCTGTCCGCCTGGAAGCTGTTTACCGACCTGGATCTGAGTGATGCCAAAAAGGAGCACTTTACGAGCGTGCATGACTGTTTCACCCGGGAGCTTAAACCGGGAGCCCGGGTCATTGACCCCGATCCTTGCGCGCTCACCAGTCCGTGCGACGCCATCGTGGGGCAATGTGGCCGGATTCAAGGGCAGCAAATTTTTCAAGCCAAAGGCTTTCCCTATTCGGTGACGGAATTGTTCGGAAATGGTGACGAATCGGCAAAATATGCGGACGGGTGTTACGCGACGCTCCGGCTGCGCTCGAACATGTATCACCGCTTTCATGCCCCTTACGATTGCCGCGTCGGCCACGTTACTTATATCTCCGGCGATACGTGGAACGTGAACCCCATTGCCCTCAAACGCGTGGAGCGATTGTTTTGCAAGAATGAACGTGTGGCCATTCGTTGCGAGCTGCCGTCCGGCGGGCAGACGTTTGCCCTGGTCGCGGTGGCCGCGGTGTTGGTGGCCAGTGTCCGGCTGCATTGTCTGGGAGAACTCTTTCATCCGCGCTATACCGGGCCGCAGGAGCTTGCATGTGACGCAACTTATTCCAAAGGCCAGGAGCTGGGCTGGTTCCAGCACGGCTCCACAATCATCATGTTTGCGCCCCGGGGGTTTGACCTGGCGGAGGGAATTGAAGCGGGCGTGGAGATCCGGATGGGGCGCAGGTTGTTGACTCGCCCTGCGACTGGAGACACAACGCTTCGAGACAGCTAGCCGGTCGTGGTGCCCCTCTTTCTTTGAAAAGGGCGCTTAACCGTGCCTTCGAGGAGCATCGCCGCGCGAATTGCTGGCGGGCGCCTCTCGCCACGGCCTGGAAGTGAATCGGGAGGCAGCGCGGCGTTTACGCCGCTTCATCGGGGAGCGGCGGTGCGGATGCGAACACGGTGTGACGTTTGGGGGTGAAGCGGTGTGAACGCCGCGCGCCGACAGGTTCCCACCGAGATTTCGAACTCGCGTGCTCACGCCAACAGCAGCGGAATGCACGGGAGGGTTTGGGCGCTGGCAGGTTGCGCTGGCGGGCGGTGGGGGCGGCTGGCAGGATCGTTTTTTGAGAAATGCAATCGCGTCGTCTTCCATTTTTTGTCGGTGTGGTCCTGCTCGTGTTCGTGGCGGCGGGAACGGCCGGGGCCGCGCCGCGCGAGTTCGCGATCACGGACATCGACCGCGCGCATTGGGCGTTTCAGCCGGTGAAGCGTGCGCCGGTGCCGGAGTTGCGCGATTCGGCATTCGCCGGTGGCAATTCCATCGACGCGTTTCTGCTGGCGAAGTTGCACGCGGCCGGACTGACGTTCGCGCCGCCGGCCACGAGGGAAGCGCAGTTACGTCGCGTGTCGCTGGATTTGATCGGCCTGCCGCCGACGCTGGCGGAACTGGACGCGTTTCTTGCCGACACTTCCGCGGTGGCGTGGACGAAGGTGGTGGATCGGCTGCTCGCCTCGCCGCACTACGGCGAGCGCTGGGGGCGGCACTGGCTGGACCTGGCGCGCTACGCGGACACGGAGGGGTTCGAGCACGACGTGACGCGTCCGAACGCGTGGCGCTACCGCGATTACGTGGTGCGCTCGCTCAATGCGGACAAGCCGTACGACCGCTTCGTGAGCGAACAGATCGCCGGCGACGAACTCTGGCCGGGCGATTCCGATGCGCTGATCGCCACGGGCTTCAATCTCATCGGCCCGGACATGACGGACAGCTCCGACCAGATCCAACGCCGCCTCAACACGCTCAACGACATGACCGACGCGACGGCGGCGGTTTTTCTCGGGCTGACAATGGGCTGCGCGCGGTGTCACGATCACAAATTTGAGCCGATTGCGCAGCGGGACTATTTCGCGTTGCAGGCGTTCTTCATGCCGGCGTCGTTCCGGCGCGATACGCCGGTGCCAACGGCGGAGGAGCGGGCCGCGAACGAAAGGGCGACGAAGGAGATTCAGGCGCGTCCGGCGGTGCGCGAACTCGCGGCGCTTGAAGGGCCGTATCGGGAAAAGCTGCGCGCCACCAAGCTCGCACAGCAGCCGGCGGAAGTTCGCGAGGCACATAACACGCCGGTCGAACAGCGCACGGCCGCGCAGGCGAATCTGGTGTTCGAGACCGCGGCGGCGGTGACGATGACGGAGAAGGAGCTGGTCGCAGCGTTGGGCGGTGCGGACCGCGAGCGGCGGCGGCAACTGGCGGAGGCGGTGAAGAGATTCTCCAAGCCGGCGACGCTGCCGACGGCGTTGACGCTGGCGAGCAGCAACGCGGTTCCGGCGAGCGCCCGGATTCTGCATCGCGGCGATTACAACCAGCCGCGCGAACTGGTGGCGGCGGGTTTTCCGGAGGTCCTCCCCGGTGCGTCCGCGAAGGTTGACATGCCTGGCGGTCCGCGCGCGCAGCTCGCGCGCTGGATCGCCAGCCCGGAGAATCCGCTCACGGCGCGCGTGATCGTAAACCGCGTCTGGCAGCATCATTTCGGGCGCGGGCTGGTGGCGACGCCGAGCGAGTTCGGCACGCGCGGCGCGGCTCCGTCGCATCCCGAGTTGCTTGATTGGCTGGCGAGCGAGTTCGTGGCGGGCGGGTGGAGTTTGAAGCAACTGCACCGGCTGATGGTGACGAGCGCGGCGTATCGGCAGGCGGCGCAAAGTCCGAATTCTGAATTCCGAATTTCGAATTCAAAAGACCCCGAGAACCTTCTGCTCTGGCGCATGAGCCGCCTCCGCCTCGAGGGCGAAATCATCCGCGACAGCCTGCTGGCGGTGAGCGGACGATTGAATCCGAAGGTCGGCGGGCCGGGCGTATTCCCGCCTGTACCGGCGGATGCCATCAAAGGCGCGCGAGGCTGGAATGTGTCGGCGGACGCGGGCGAGCACGACCGAAGGAGCCTCTACATTTTCGCCAAGCGGAATCTGCGCTTTCCCTTCCTGGAAGTCTTCGACGCACCGGACAGCAACCTGACCTGCCCCGAGCGCGGCCGCAGCACCACCGCGCCGCAGTCGCTCACGCTGCTAAATGCCGACGAGGTGCTCGCCGCCAGTCGCGCGGTGACGGCGCGGTTGGAGCACGAGGCGAAGGAACCGCGCGCGCGGGTACTGCTGGCGTATCGGCTGATTCTCGGGCGTGTGCCGACGGAGCGGGAGCAGACGGTGGCGGCGGAGTTTCTCCAGCAGTCGCCGCTCACCGAGTTCTGCCGGGCGCTCTTTAATCTGAATGAGTTTGTGTATGCGCCATAGGCCGTGGCTTCCGCGAAATGAGTGAGCCGGTAATATCTCCGCCGATGGAACCCAAGACCAATCGTTGCTGGCGCAAAGCGCGCATCGCCGGGCGGCTGCTGCTGAAGAAAGAGCACAAACCGTGGAACGCACGCGACCGCGCGCTGGCGGAGCAGTTTTATCACGATCCGGGCGTGACGAATCGACTGATTGACCAGGCCATGAAAAATTTCAAAGCCATCAAACGCAATGGTGGAAGCATACTTCAGCGCGCCGCCTGACCTGAAAACTCCGACCGGAAGCCAGGGCTACGGGAGTTAGGAAGGGTTTCACGCTAGCCTGTCAGGGCGTTTTGAGTTAGTAACCAGCCATGCAGTTTCCGAAGCCCGGACCCAGTTGGCGAAAAGCGCGCATCGCCGCACGACTACTCCTGAAAAAGGCGGCGAACCAGCCGTGGAACGCCCGCGACCGCGCGCTGGCGGAGCGGTTTTATCACGATCCGGCGGTGACGAACCGGTTGCTGGATCAAGCCTATCACAGCATCTCGGCCCGCAGACGCAACGGCCGCAGCCTCCTCCATGAATTCAACTGACCTGGCAACTCCCGCCGGCCAGCTCCTTTGCAAACTCGCGGACACACTGCCGCAGGACCGGACCTGGCGCATAACGGTCTTCGGCTCGGCTCCTATTCAAATCCAAGTGGATCGGACACTCATCAGTGCCGACGTGGACGTGTTCTGCGACGCAGAGGATTTGCAGCCGTGGGTGAATGCCATCGGTGCCGCGCAGGGGCAGGCGGATCTCTACATTCAGGTCTGTTCCGGTCTCAACTTCCGTACCAGCCCGCACTGGTTGGCGCGGGCGACCACGGTGGTCTATGGCCATTGCACGTTCGTTTTCCAGGACCCGATCGACATCCTCATCGTCAAGCTGAACCGGCTGGAGGAAAAGGATCTCGAGGCCTTTCGCGTGGTCATTCGTAAGACCGGGCATCCGACCGAGGCGGAGAGGATTCATGAATTGCAGATGGCGGTGGATTTGTTCCGGCCCAGCTTCGATGAGGAGAATGCCTCCGATCTCGTGAACAACACGCGCCGGCTCTGGCCCATCATCTTCGGTCGCGAAATTGATCCGCGCGCCGAGATCATCGCGCCCGCGCTGGCCAAGCGCCGCGCGGGCTACGGTCTCCCGACGAGCGATTACAAGAAGGAGCTGCTCGGGTGAACTCGCCGTGCCCCGGTCCCAGCGCCCCCGCCGCGCGTCCCACGTCGCGCCGCCGATTCCTCGAACGCGCCGGCGGCGGCCTCGGCATGGTCGCGCTCGCGTCTTTGCTGAAGCAGGACCAGTTGCTCGCCCAGGATGCCGCGCCCGCAATCGCGCCTCACGCCTCACGCATCGCCAACCCCCTCTCCCCGCAGCCCACGCACTTCGCCCCGCGCGCCAAACGCGTCATCTTCCTCTTCATGTCCGGCGGGCCGAGTCACGTGGACCTGTGGGAGCCGAAGCCCGAGTTGGTCCGCCTCGCGGGCCAGCCGATTCCCGAGTCGTTCGGCAGTTTCAAGACACGGCGCAACGTGGCGAAAAACAAGCTGCTGCCCTCGCTGCGGCCTTACCGCGCGCACGGGCAGTGCGGCATGGAAATCTCCGACTGGCTGCCGCAACTCGCGTCGTGTGCGGACGACCTCTGCCTGCTGCGCGGCTGTTACGGCGACAGCGTCACGCATCCGGAATCGGTGTACATGATGAACACCGGCTCGATCCTCATGGGTAAACCGAGCCTCGGCGCATGGGCCGCATATGGCCTGGGTACTGAAAACCAAAACATGCCCGCGTTCGTCGTCATGCCCGACCCGGCCGGCTGGGTGAAAGGCGGCGCGCCCGCGTGGGGCAACGGTTTTCTGCCGGCCGCGTATCAGGGCACGGTGCTGCGCGGCGGGGCGTCGCCGATTCTCCATCTGAACACACCCGCCGGCATCAGCGCGGCGCAACAACAGGCGACGGTCGGCCTCATCAACCAGTTGAATCGCGAGTCGCTGGCGCCGAGCGAACAGGACGGCGAACTCTCCGCGCGCATCGCCAGTTACGAGCTCGCCTTCCGCATGCAAAGCCACGCGCACGACGTGGTGAACGTCGGCGGCGAGAGCGCGGCGACGCGCAAGCTCTACGGTCTCGACAATCCGGTGACCGCGGAGTTTGGCCTGCGCTGCCTGCTGGCGCGACGCATGGCCGAGCGCGGTGTGCGTTTCGTACAGGTGTATTGCGGCGACACCAACGGCTGGGACGGCCACTCGAAGATGAACGAGAACCACTCGCGCCTGTGCGCGCAGAGCGATCTGCCGGTGGCGGGGCTGCTGCGCGATTTGAAATCACGCGGGTTGCTTGATGACACGCTGGTCGTGTGGGGCGGCGAGTTCGGACGGATGCCGATGAGCGAAGGCACCGACGGCCGCGACCACAATCCCCACGGCTTCGCGATGTGGCTGGCGGGCGGCGGCGTGAAAGGTGGCACCGTCATCGGCGCGACCGACGACGTTGGCCTGCGCGCGGCGGTGGACAGGACGCACGTCCACGATGTCCACGCCACGATGCTGCATCTGCTGGGCTTCGATCACGAGCGCCTCACCTTCCGCCACAGCGGCCGCGACGAGCGCCTGACGGATGTAGCGGGCCGGGTGATCCAGCGGGCGCTGGCGTGAGGCGGACGTAGCGCAGGCTTCCAAGCCTGCTGTGTCGCAGATTTCTAAACCCGCGTCGGCCGGAGGGAATTTCCGTTTTCAGAGAAAACTCTTCCGCGCCGTGTCCGGGGGTTTCCGCGCCCCCACGGCCCCACCACAATGCACGTGCGCCGAGCCGGCCGGAAAACGTGCGCCACGCCCATGACGACCCCTGCCCCACTCAATCCTTCTCTCCCGTGCGGATTGTCGCATCATCAGCGCATGATTTCGGAAATCGAGTCGGTGCATTTTATCGGGATCGGCGGGACGGCGATGGCGGCGGCGGCGGTCGCGATGCTCGAACTGGGCTATCGTGTCACCGGCTCGGATCAGAATGTTTATCCGCCGATGTCCACGTTTCTCGCGGAGCGCAACGTGCCGGTGCTGACGCCCTATGCGGAGGCGAACCTCGCACACCGCCCCGACCTCGTGGTGATCGGCAACGCGATTTCGCGCGGCAATGTCGAGGCCGAGGCGGTGCTCGAACGGCGGTTGCGCTACTGCTCGCTGCCCGAGTTGCTCAAGGAGTTTTTCATCCGCGGGAAGCGTTCGCTCGTGGTGAGCGGCACGCATGGAAAGACCACGACGACATCGCTGCTGACGTGGGTGTTTGAGCACAGCGGATTAAACCCAAGTTTTCTCATCGGCGGCATCCCGCGCAATCTCGGGCAGGGCGCGCGCTTCACGGACAGCGAGTGGCTCATCATCGAGGGCGACGAATACGACACGGCGTTTTTCGACAAGCGGAGCAAGTTCGTCCACTACCTGCCGGAGGTGGCGATCATCAATAATCTCGAGTTCGATCACGCGGATATTTTCGAGAATCTGGGCGCGGTGCAGACGGCGTTCCGGCGGCTGATCCAGATCGTGCCGCGCAACGGCCTGGTGCTGGCCAACGGGGATGATGCGAACCTCGCACCGCTGCTGGACGTGAAGTTTTGTCCCGTGCGGCGCTTCGGCCTGGCGGACGGGAATGATTCGCGCGCGGTGGAGCTGGACCTCGGCGGTGCGGCGTCGCAGTTCACCGTCGGCGGCACGCGTTTCGCGCTGGGAATGACGGGCGAACTGAACGTGCGCAACGCCCTCGCGGTGATCGCCTGCGCGCGGCATTGCGGCGTAAGCGATGTGCAAATCCAGGCGGCGTTCGACACGTTCACCGGCGTCCGGCGGCGCATGGAGGTCCGCGGCGAACGCGACGGCGTGGCGGTCGTGGACGACTTCGGACATCACCCGACGGCGATTCGCGAGACGCTGCGGGCGCTGCGGCTGAAGTTTCCCGGGCGGCCGCTGTGGGCCGTGTTCGAGCCGCGGTCGAACACGACGCGACGCAATGTTTTCCAGCGCGAACTCGCCGAGGCGCTGGCCCTCGCCGACGCCGTGGTGGTCGCCGAGGTCGCGCGGTTGGAATTGCTGGCGCCCACCGAGCGGCTCGATCCGGCGCAACTGATGAGCGACCTCCGCGCCGGCGGCAAACCCGCCGCCTACCTGCCGAATGTGGGCGTCATCGTGCCGCACATCGTCAGCGGTGCGCGCCCGGGCGACGTCATCTGCGTCTTCAGCAACGGCGGTTTTGGCGGCATCCACACCGCGCTGCTCGACGCCTTCGCCGCGCGCGAGCCAAACGATGGCGCGGGCAAAGCTCAAACCTAGCTGTATCTACGCAGTCGAGCCGAAGTCTTGCCCCCAGAGACACGATGAACACAGGGTGGCGCCGCCGCAACCAGCGTAGCGCGGCCGTCCCGGCCGCAACGGCAACACCGGCCCCATGGCGCTTGGATTTTCCTGTGTCGTCGCAGGTGCGAAGCCGCTGCGGGCGGGACGCCCGCGCTACGCTGGGGTTCGGCTCCGCCAGTCTGTGTTGGTCGTGTCGCTGTGGTTTTAACATCGGTTTCCGCTGCATAGATACAACTCAGGATCATGGTCGCCGTGCGCCGGTACCGCAGGCGTCCTCACCTGCGAGTTCGGGCGGCGTCCCTCCGCCCGAAGTAACACGGGGCGAGACACCCCGTGAACTCGCAGCCGGGACGGCTGCGGTACCGGACAATTGACGCGCCTCGCCTGCTCACTACGTTCCGGAGCAGTTCTGCTTCGCGTGCGCACGGCTTCCCAAACCGAATCCCACTCCCAGCTCGCCGTCATCGGCGGCGGTCCGGCGGGGCTGCGGGCGGCGGAAGCGGCGGCGGCGGCGGGTTTGCAAGTCACGCTCTACGACGGCAAGCCATCGGTGGGCCGGAAGTTTCTCGTCGCCGGCCGGGGTGGTCTGAATCTCACGCACGGCGAGCCGCTCGAGCGCTTCATCACGCGCTACACCGGTCCCGATCAGCCGGCGGAAATCTGGCGCGGACTCCTCGCCGATTTCACGCCCGCCGACATGCGCGCGTGGGCGAAGGAACTCGGAGTGGAAACGTTCGAAGCCACCAGCGGCCGCGTTTATCCCCAGGCGCTCAAGGCCGCACCGTTGCTCCGTCGCTGGGTCGAGCGCCTGCGGATACAGGGCGTTGGCTTCGCCATGAACCATCGTTGGACCACGCTCGCGCCCGGCCCGCCGTGGCGGCTCGGCTTTGCCAATGACGCGTCCGCCACGGCTGATGCGGTCATCCTCGCGCTCGGCGGCGGGTCTTGGGGCGAAACTGGCTCCGATGGCGGCTGGACCCAGATACTCGCCAACCTCGGCATCGCCCACCATCCGCTGGCCGCGGCAAACTGCGGCTGGGAACACGCCTGGGCGCCCGAAGTCCTCGCCCGGGCCGAAGGGCAGCCGCTGAAGAATCTTCACGTCCGCGCGGGCGCCGTCACCGCCGTCGGCGAGTTGCTCATCACCCGCTACGGCCTTGAGGGCGGCGCGATTTATCAACTCGGCGCGGCCCTGCGAGCGATGCCCGAGCCGGCCATCGCCATTGATTTCAAGCCGACCTTCACCGCCGACCAGCTCGTTGCGAAAATGCAATCCGTGCGCCGGGATTATTTGAACGAAGCCCGCATTCGCTGGCGGTTGGGCGACGCCGCGACGGCCATCCTCGCCCGCCAGCCGTGGACCGATGCCGAATCGCTCGCGCGCGAGGTGAAACACTGTGTCATCCGGCTCCTCGGCCCGCGCCCAATAGCCGAGGCGATCTCGTCGGCCGGCGGCGTGTGCTGGAGCGAAACCGACGCGACCCTGATGCTCCGAAAGCTGTCTGGCGTTTTCGTCGCCGGCGAAATGCTCGACTGGGAAGCCCCGACCGGCGGCTACCTGTTGCAAGGCTGCTTCGCCACCGGCACCCGCGCCGCAAAGTCTGCGGCGGCGTGGTTGGGAGCGAAGCCCGCCGACACGCCGTAGCCGCCGACGTGAGGAGGCGGATTTTCGTGGGGTTCGCTGCAAGCTCGTCCGCCTCCTCTCGTCGGCGGCTACGACAGCCACAATCCTCGGCCACGAACCTGCATCCGCAAAGTTTCGCTTCAAGCTCCCGCCCGTTGTTCCGATGACTGTTCCATGCACAAGCTTGCAAATCGACTGGCCCGCACCGCACCGGCGTTGGTGACGCTCGACGGCCAGCCCGTGCGGATCCCGTTGCTGGACCAGCACAACCTCAAGGCGATCCGCGCGCACATCGAACGCCTGGCCGCCGCGCAGGAACGGGTGCTGTTCGCGTTTTTTGTCGATGGCTTCGCCGCCAGCGCCGCCGATGTCGAGAGCATGGGAGAAAACTTCGCGAGCATCCAGGCCAGCAGCATCGGCGCAGGCGATCTCGGCGGGCAGATGATCCGCGTGGCCCGCGCGCAGACGCTCGCCCTGCAGGTCCGCGTCGAAGCCGCGCAGTGGCTGGTGCTCATCAATGACTGGCCCATCGTCGAACGCATCTGGTGGGAACTCGCGCCAGATTTCAAAGCCCCCATCCTCGGTCTGGGATTCATCCGCGACCTTGGTGTCAGCACCGGCGAAACGACCGGCGACCTTGGCAAACGCCTTCCCGCGCACTGGCGCGAACTGGCCACGATCCAAGCCGTCATCGAGGAACGGCTCGCCAACCGCGACCCGATCGGCCTGTCCAGCGCGCTCGAGTACCGGCTGGGGCCGTGGCTTTCGCAACTCGCGTATTACCTGGCGCGGATGGATGAGACGGAGGGGCGGAGTAATTAGTGTCTGGCCGAAAACGCGCGTTTTTGGAAACGGGGCGCGACGCGGAGGGGGTGCGCAGGCGGTGCGCGACGGATTTTTCCTCCGGCGACGGATAAATCACCCAAATTCTCCGTTTTTAGGCGCATCGCTCCTGGCGGAGT
>CAMAUZ010000066.1 GCA_945861535.1 Akkermansia muciniphila
GGCGGCGGCGGGCGAGCCGCCGCGCCCCGTGGCGGCGGCGGGCGAGCCGCCGCGCCCCGTGGCGGCGGCGCAGGTGCAGGCGCGCGTCGTCATCGTGCAGGATGCCGGGGCGTCGGAAACTTTTACTGCCAACCCCGCCGTGGTGCGGAATCTCGTGCGGCGCGGGCTGCTGGCGGTCACGCGCAAGGCGGACCCAACGTCCGCGTGGCGCAGCCTGGTCGCGCCGCAGGATGTGGTCGGCTTCAAGGTGTACTCGAATCCCGGTCCGGCCAGCGGGACGCGCCCGGCGGTGGTGGCGGCGCTGGTGGAAAGCCTGCTCGCGGCGGGCCATCCGGCGCGGCAGATCGTGATCTGGGATCGCTACGAGTCGGACCTGCGGGCGGCAGGATATTTCGAGCTGGCCGCGCGTCACGGGGTGCGGGTGAAGGGCGCGAATGAAGCGGGCTACGACGAGAGCCAGTTTTACGAATCGCCGTTCATCGGGCAGTTGATCTGGGGCGATCTCGAATTCCGGCGGCAGGGCGGTTTCATCGGTCGGAAATCGTTTGTCACAAAACTGCTCACCCGGGACATCACCAAGATCATCAATGTGACGCCGCTGCTGAATCACAACCGCGCCGGCGTGACCGGGGCGCTGGTCAATCTCGCGCTCGGCAGCGTGGACAACAGCCATCGCTTCGAGGTCGATGCCGAGCGGCTGGCGACGGCGGTGCCGGAAATTTTCGCGATGGTGCCGGTGGCCGACCGCGTGGTGTTGAACGTGGTGGACGCGATCTTCTGCCAGTATTTCGGCGAGCACCGGTCGCTGCTGCATTATTCCACGGCGCTCAATCAGCTCCGCTTCAGCACGGACCCGGTGGCGCTGGATATTTTGTCACTGGAGGAGCTGGACCGACAGCGGCTGCGCGCCGGTTCGCCCGTGGGCAAGAAGCGTTTGGAACTCTATTACAACGCGTCGCTGCTCGAGTTGGGTGTGAGTGAGTTGCAGAACATCCGCGTGGAAAATGCGCCGTGAGCGCGCGCGGGGCGGGCGGCGGAGTGGGAATTTCAGGGAGGAGTTTAGCCGGCGGGAACGCGGTGAAGGGGCGCATCGGGCCTGGTGCGGAGCGCCGATTTCCAAATCGGCGCGCGGGTGCGGATTGGCCGAGCGTGCCGAACGGGAGTTCGGCGCTCCGGGGCTGCGCGCCGCGGGTTTTCCCTTGTCCGGCGGGAGTGTGCGCCGCAGGTTGCCTCCGCCGGGCGCCCGTCGCCCGCGAATTTATGCCCGACCCAACCGACCTCAAACAACGCATCAAACTGATGCTCGTGGACAACCTCATGCTCCAGGTGAGCGCCGCCGAGCTGGGCGATGACACGGCGCTCTTCGGCCCGGAAGGACTGGGTCTGGACTCGGTGGACGCGTTGCAATTGGTGGTGGCCTTGGAGAAAAACTTCCGCCTGAAAATTGCCGACACCGGCGAGGCGAAGAAAATCCTGCAATCGGTGAACACCATCGCCGCGGCGGTGCTGCTCGCGGAGAGCAGCAAGCAGCAGCAGCCGCCGAATTAATCCCGTACTCCAGAATGAGAGGGCGGTGCCACCGGGCTGTCGGCCACGCCCCGGAAGTTCTTGGAGAGGCCCACGAACAACTATGGCCTGACACGCATCATGGCCGAGAACCGCAGCGGAGCGCCGAGCATTGCTCGGCATGGACGACTGCGGCGGGTTCTTGCCGAGCGATGCTCGGCGCTCCGGTTCGTGAAAGCCCCCGACACGCGGTGGGTGGTAAGATTCTACGATGCCCCGCCGGGGCAGGGAGATTTTTTGCAAAGGTGACCGGGGCGTCGTCCGCTGGCGCGGTCTTGCCCCCGGCTAATTTCCTGCGGTGTCTCGGCGAGACGAGGGGCGTGCCTTGAAGAGTTTCAGACGGAGTTTGACGGAGTCGAGGTTCTCGCGGAGTTCGTGTGCGCGCGACTCGACGAGGAGCGTGTCGTAGAAGTCTTCCCAAAGTTTCCGACGACGGCGCAAGTCGATGCCGGCTGCCGTCTTCGTGCCGCGTGAATCGACCGTGAACACAGCGCCACTCACGCCCCCTGTTTCAGCAGTGCCACCGCGTAGTCCCCGTTCATCCGCGCGATGAAGTTGATGCTGATTTCCTTGGGGCACACGGCTTCGCAGGAGCCGGTGACGGTGCAGTTGCCGAAGCCTTCCTGGTCCATCTGCGCGACCATTTTCAGGGCGCGGCGGTCTTTCTCGACCTTGCCCTGGGGCAGGAGGCCGAGGTGGGAAATCTTGGCGGAGACGAAGAGCATGGCGCTGGCGTTTTTGCACGCGGCCACGCACGCGCCACAGCCGATGCACTGCGCGGCGTCCATCGCGAGGTCGGCATCGTCTTTGAGGACGGGTAGGCCGTTTGCCTCCGGGGTGCCGCCGGTGTTGACGCTCACGAAGCCACCGGCCTGGATGATGCGGTCGAACGCGCCCCGGTCCACCACGAGGTCGCGCAGCACGGGGAACGGGCGCGCACGCCACGGCTCAATGGTGATGGTGTCGCCGTCGCTGAAATGCCGCATGTGCAACTGGCACGCCGTGGTCGCCTTCTGGCCGCCGTGCGGGGTGCCGTTGATGACGAGCGAGCAGGTGCCGCAGATGCCCTCGCGGCAGTCGCTGTCGAACGCGATGGGTTCCTTGCCCGCGGCGATGAGCTGGTCGTTGACGACGTCGAGCATCTCGAGGAACGACATGTCGGGGATGATGCCCGGCGCGTCGTAGGTCTCGAACTGGCCGGGATCGTCCGCATTTTTCTGCCGCCAGACTTTCAGAGTGAGGTTCATGTCAGGTGAAAATGTTGAGTGCCGCGCGTCGGTGTTCGTTGGGTGCCCGGTCGGATGCGATTTCGCGGGCGCTTATTTGTAGCTGCGTTTGGCGAGGTGGATGTCCTCGAACACGAGCGGTTCCTTGTTGAGAATCGGCGGCTTGCCGGGGCCGGCGTATTCCCACGCGGCGGCGTGGCAGAAGTCGTCGTCGTTGCGCTGGGCCTCGCCTTCCTGGTCCTGATACTCGACGCGGAAATGGCCGCCGCAGCTCTCCTTGCGCTCGAGTGCGTCGAGCGCGAGCAACTCGGCGAACTCGAGAAAATCAGCGACGCGCCCGGCGTATTCGAGATCCTGGTTCAGCTCTTCGCCGGTGCCGGTGACCTTCACGTTTTTCCAGAATTCCTCGCGCAGCGCGGGGATGTCGCGGAGCAATTCCTTCAGCCCCTTTTCGCTGCGGGCCATGCCGCATTTGTCCCAGACCATCTTGCCGAGCTGGCGATGGAAGCTGAGCACGGTGCGCTGGCCGTTGATCTTCAGCAGGCGCGTGAGGCGCTCGTTGACGGCGGCGAGGGCGGCCTTGAACTCGGGCGCGGCGGTGCTGAGCGTCTCGGGTTTGGCGGCGGAATAATTGGCGGCGAGATAATTGCCGACCGTGTAGGGCAGGATGAAATAGCCGTCGGCCAGGCCCTGCATCAGCGCGCTCGCGCCGAGGCGGTTCGCGCCGTGATCCGAGAAGTTCGCCTCGCCCGCGACGAACAGGCCGGGCAGCGTGGACATGAGGTTGTAGTCCACCCAGGTGCCGCCCATCGTGTAATGCACGGCGGGATAAATGCGCATCGGCTGCTGGTAGGCGTTCTCGCCGGTGATGCGCTCGTACATGTCGAAGAGGTTGCCGTAGCGCTCGCGAATCTTGGCCTCGCCGAAGCGCGCGATGGCGTCGGTGAAATCGAGATAAACACCGAGGCGCTTGCCATCAATGAGCGGACCGACGCCGCGGCCTTCGTCGCAAGCTTCCTTCGCGGCGCGGCTGGCGATGTCGCGCGGCGCGAGATTGCCGAAGCTGGGATATTTCCGTTCGAGCACGTAGTCACGGTCGCTTTCGGGAATCGACTTCGGGTCCTTGTCGCAATCGGCGGCCTTTTTCGGAACCCACACGCGGCCGTCGTTGCGGAGCGATTCGGACATCAGCGTGAGCTTGGACTGATGCTCACCGCTGACGGGAATGCAGGTCGGGTGAATCTGCGTGTAGCAGGGGTTCGCGTAGCACGCGCCCTTTTTGTAGGCACGCCAGGTCGCGGTGACGTTGCAGAGCTTAGCGTTGGTGCTGAGGAAGAAAACGTTGCCGTAGCCGCCGGTGGCGAGGACGACCGCGTGGCCGGAATGCGCGGTGATCTCGCCGCTGACCAGATCGCGCACGATGACGCCGCGCGCCTGGCCCTTGGCCACCACGACTTCGAGCATCTCGGTGCGCGAAAACATTTTCACATTCCCGAGACCAATCTGCCGCGAGAGCGACTGATACGCGCCGAGGAGGAGTTGCTGCCCGGTCTGCCCGCGCGCGTAAAACGTGCGCTGCAACTGCGAGCCACCGAAGCTGCGCGTGTCAAGCAGCCCGCCGTATTCGCGGGCGAACGGCACGCCCTGCGCGACGCATTGGTCGATGATGTTCACCGAGACCTGCGCGAGCCGGTACACGTTGGCTTCGCGCGCGCGGAAGTCGCCGCCCTTGATCGTGTCGTAGAAGAGCCGCTGCACCGAGTCGCCGTCGTTCTTGTAATTCTTGGCGGCGTTGATGCCGCCCTGCGCGGCGATCGAGTGGGCGCGGCGCGGGCTGTCCTGGAAGCAGAAGCACTTCACGTTGTAGCCCTGCTCGGCCAGCGTGGCGGCGGCGGCCCCGCCGGCGAGGCCGGAGCCGATGACGATGACGTCGAACTTCCGCCGGTTGGCGGGGTTCACCAGCTTCATCTCGAACTTGTGCTTGTCCCACTTTTGAGCCAGCGGGCCGGCGGGAATTTTGGCGTCGAGTTTCATGGAGTTTGTCAGCCGCGGAAAATGGTTCGGGGCAGGCCGGGTCAGTTCAGGTTCAGCGCACGATGCCGGTGAGCACGGCCAGCGGGATGGAGGCGTAGCCGAGGAAAATCGCGCCCGCGACGACGTAGCCAAACGTGCTGAGCGCCGGCGACCAGGCTTTGTTTTTGAGACCGAGCGAATGGAAAGCCGCCTGCACGCCGTGGCTCAGATGCAGACAGAGGAGAAACATCGCCAGCAGATAGAAGCCCGCGACGAGCGGCTGGCGGAAACCGGCGATCATCATCGCGTACACGTCGTGACATTCCGTGCCGTTGGCGAGCTGGTAGGTGAGCTTGTGAAAATCTTCGCCGGCGAAATTCACCTGCGGCGTTTTCACCGTGAAGTGCAGCAGATGATACACAATGAAGGAGGCGACGATCAGACCACTCATCATCATGGTGCGCGAGGCATAGGTCGCGGCGGCAGGCGCGGGATTGCCGGCGTAGGGAATCGGGCGTGCGGCGCGATTTTCCGCCGTGAGCCGGATGGCCGACCAGATGTGGAGCGCGACGGTCAGCAGCAATCCGAGGCGCGCGGGCCAGATGATTTCAACATTGCTCTGCAGAAAGTGGCCGTAGGCGTTGAGCACCTCGGGACCGAAGAAGATCTGCAAATTGCCGACGAGATGGCCGATGACAAACAGCAGCAACGCAGCCCCGGTGAGGGCCATGAGTAGCTTCTTCCCGAGGGAAGAGTTGAACAGTCCGGCGAGGAGTTTCATGGAGAAAGTGGCGCGCGGCGACGGGGCTTCAAGCCATGCCTCCACGCCGCGCCGTACCGCGCCCAGAACCGGGCGACCGGGGCGTTGGCGGCAATGCCTGCCGGAGCCGCAGTGGCTCTGTGGTGGAGGATTTTCCGTTGCTCACGGCATTAATCTTTGGCCGCCACACCCCCAAACGTCAACCGGTGCGCCAAAAGTATAAGCGAGCCTACCCCGCGAGTAATTGACCCTTATTCGCAGGCGCGCGAGGGAGGAATAGGTAGGGCGCGTCTGTCCTCAGCGCGCCGCGGTTGGGGCCGAACGTCCGGCGGCGCGCTGAGGACAGACGCGCCCTGTTTTCACAGCCCGAGCAGTGCCGGAATTTCCAGAAGCGAAGCGAGTTGCTCGCCGGCAATCGCGGGCGCGCCGCGGCGAATGAGGCGCGCGTGCAGTCCCGCTCCGCGCGCGCCGGCGACATCCTCCGCCGGACTGTCCCCGACGTGCAACACCCGGCCCAACGGCAGCCCGAGCCGGCGCTCGAGCAATTCAAAAATCACCGGTGACGGCTTGGCGAACTTCACCTCGCACGACACGACGATGGCCTCGAAAAAACTGTGCAGCCGCAGGTTTGCCAACAACGGGCGCAGGCGCTCGTCCCAGTTCGAGACAATGGCCAGCTTGACTCCCTGCGTCGCCAGCGCATCGAGCGTCGGGATCACATCTGCAAAAACGTGCCACACATCCGGCTCGGTAAAGCGCTGATAGACCGCGGGAAAGAACTCCTCCGGCAGTTCCCCGGCCCGTTCCGCAAAAGCCTGCCGCACCAGCACGAACCACGCGGCCTGGGAAAAATCAAAATCCCCCTTGTTCCGCCACGCCTCACGGAACCGCCGGTTGAGCGCGGCCGGATCGGCGGCCCGCACCCCATGCCGCGCCGCCACTTCGGCATACACATGCCCGACCGACGGCCGCGGCTCGATCAACGTGCCGCCCACATCCAGACTGACGGCGGTGATGGGGGAATCTGGTTTCATCTTGGAAAAAGCAGTCGGAACCACGAACGGGGAAGGGCTGGCGGAATCGGGGGTTGTCATCTGGCGGGTGAGTTATCGGCATGTCGGGCAACCACGCTTCCGCCCTTGGTTTTCAGGCTTTTCGTAGCTCGCGTGTCTTTCGTGGTTTAACTCGACTGCCGTTTCCAAGTTCATATCAAATCGTAACTATGCCATCGGGGCGACCGGAGCGTGCCCTTCAGGCCGCCGAAACGTCCACCCAAAGACACGACCCCAAACCACCCGAACGCCTCGCCTCACCCGCTTTTTGAAGAAACGGAAAGGTCCGCACAGGAATTCGGCCGCAAGTTGCGCATCCGCTTTTCTGTGGCCCGAAGAACTGGTGAAAAAAGCAGCCGCCGCGGTAACGAGGCGACTCCCCCAAACGGCGGGGTAATCCGCCTCCGCCCGTCGGCGGCTGCGTTCCGTCGGCGGTTCGCACCCCGGCGGCGAAGAACCCGCTCCGCTTGAATGGTTACGGCCAGGCGTTGCACTGAATCCAACGCGCGCACTTCGCCGGGGATCCCCGGCGCCCGGCATCCCCGCCACGAAACCCAACCGATGTCTCCACCCCACCTCGACATGCCCCGCAGTTCGCGCGCGCACGGTTTTATCTTTGGAAATCCCCCTTGCTCCGTGGTAAGCCTAACGCGCTTTATGAATATTGCTTTTCTTGTCAGTGCGGGTTGCCTGCTGGCGTTGTCCGCCGACGTCGCCTCCGGGCAGGCGATCGTCAACCGCAACACGCGCATCCCGGATGTTTTTGACACCGCGCCCCCGAAAGCGCCCGTCAATCCGCGGTCGATCACTCTTGATCCTGTGCCGGTGACCGTCCCCGCGCCCTCGTCCGCGACGCTCGCTACGCCGACGTACCCGACCCGAGTGGTCAAGCGGCCGGCGGCAACCTCGGGCGGCGCGATCACGCCGCCAGCCGTGTCGGCTTATCCGGTGGCTTCCTCCGCGCCGCTCGCGACGGCCCCGGTCGTCACGTCCACCCCGCTGCGCATCACCACCCCGACTCCGACCGCGTCCGCCGAATTGGCCGCGCCACGAATTTCCGCCGTCGCACCCGCTCCCTTCCCCGTACCTGCCTACAGCACGCCCGCGCCTGCCTACACAGCTCCCGCACCCGTTCCTGCCTACAGTGCGCCCGTACCGCCGGTCCCGCGCCTGTCCTCCGGCCTCGGCGCGCCGACGTCCCCGCCACCCCCCATTACTGTGCCCGTGCCCGAAAACCTCCGGTTTTCCACCCCACCGCCCCCGCCGACGCAACCCCGCCCCGTGGCGACCGCCTTCGTCCCGACGCCGCGCAGCGCGCCCAGCACCTCGTTCGACCCGCGCCTCTCCGGCCCCAGCAAATCGTATGTGTTCAGCGCCAACGATGTGGTGGACCTGAAAGTTTTCCAAGAACCCGAGCTAGATTCCCGGGTGCGCGTGAACAAGGACGGCAACGTCACCTTGCCCTTGATCGGCACCATCCGGCTGGCGGGCCGCACGGTGGACCAGGCGACAGCGATGATCCGCGAAGCGCTGGACCGCCGCTTCCTCGTCAACCCGCAGGTCAACCTCACCGTCGTCGATTACGCCAAGCGGCGCTTCACCGTGATGGGCGAGGTGCAGAAGCCCGGTAGCTTCGAGATTCCGAACGAGGAAAGCGTGAACCTGCTCCAGGCGCTCGCCTTGGCCGGCGGCTACACCCGCATCGGCGAACCCACCCGCGTGACCGTCGTGCGCGTGGAAAACGGCCAGCGGACAATCCTCAAGCTCAATGCCAAATCCATGGCGCGCGATCAGAAGTCCGCGCCCTTTGAAATCAGGCCCGACGACACGATCACCGTCGGCGAAAGTGTTTTCTAAACCGCGCGAAATTGAGTTGTTCAGCCAGGCCCGGCGAAGCCATTCGCCGGGCTTTTTTGCGTCGTCGTCCCGCTCCCGCCCCGTGTAGGAGTCGAGGTGACGAGACTCTAAACTCCTTCCACGAGCGGCCCGCCCCAAAACACCCACCACCGCGCCCTGCAACCAAGTTCCCGTCCCACAAGTCTCGCCCAAGTCAGCCCCCAAAACCCAGTCCACTTCTCTCGCAGAAAAGGTTAGAGCCTCGTTACCTCGACTCCTACAAAGGACGTGCGCGCGGACGAAACCGCCCTACTGGATGATCCCCCGCTTCCGCAGTAGCGCTTCCATCGCGCGGTCCATCAAAATTTCCGCCAGCGGCTGGGTCGCCTGATCCAGCGCGGCGTTGGCGGCTTTCAACTTCGCCGGCTCGCCGATCTTCGTCTGCGCATCCTCCGCCGCGAGCAACGCTTCGACCGCCCCCAGCGCCGTCTCGATCTTCGCACGCTGTTCCTCCGACAGTTCGGCGCCGCATTCCCCGAGCCCGTTGCGCGTCGCCTTCGCCGTCTCCTCCGCGCGCAGTTTCGCCTCGATCCATTGCCGCGCCTTCAGGTCATCGAAGGCGTGCTCGACCGATTCCTCCACCATCTGCTGCACCGCCGCGTCATCGACATCCACGGCGGATTTCATCGGCACGATCTTCTGATGCCCCGTCTTCGTGTCGCGCGCGAGCACATGGAGAATGCCATTGGCATCGATCTCGAACTGCACGCCCACGCGCGCAATGCCGCGCGGCGCGGCCTCAAATTCGAGGTCAAATTTCCCGAGGCTCCAGTTGTCCTTCGCGCGCTCGCGTTCGCCCTGGAGCACATGGATCAACATGCTGCGCTGGCCATCCACCGCCGTGGTGAACAGCTCGCCCGCCTTCACCGGAATCGTCGTGTTGCGCGGGATGATCACGTTCATCAGCCCACCAAACGTCTCGATCCCAAGCGACAGCGGCGTCACGTCCAGCAGCAGAATGTCCTTGAAACCGCCCGACAAAATTTCCGCCTGAATCGCCGCCCCGAGCGCGACCGCCTCGTCGGGATTCTGCGACGTGTTCAACATCGGCCCGCTGGCTTGGTGATAATCCGCGCCCAGCCGCAGATCCCCGCGCGTCTCCTCGAACTCGGCGCAGCCAAACCACTCCCCCACGCACCGCCGCACCAGCGGCATTCGCGTCTGTCCGCCCACGAGAATGACCTGGTCCAAATCCTTCGCCTCGAGCTTCGCATCGCCGAGCGAACGCAGGCAGTGCGCGCGGGTCTGCGCAATGAGATCGCGGGTCAAATCCTCCAACTCCTCGCGTCGCAACCGGCCCGCGAAGCTGAACGTCGGCGTCAGGAATGGCAGCGGAATTTCCACCTCGGTATCCGTCGAGAGCCGAATCTTCGCCGTCTCCGCCGTCTCGCGGATGCGCGACAACATCGGCAAATCCTCGCGCGCATCCGGCCCGCCCGCCGCGATGATTTTCGCCACGAGGAAATCCACGACCCGCCGGTCCAGATCATCCCCGCCGAGCCGCGTGTTGCCGTTCGTCGCGAGCACCTGGAACACGCCGTTGTTCAGTTCGAGAATCGACAGATCAAACGTCCCGCCGCCGAGATCGTACACCGCGATCTTGGATTTCTCGCGCAGCCGCAGCAGCCCATACGCGAGCGCCGCCGCCGTGGGTTCGTTGACGATCCGCTCGACCGTCAGGCCGGCCAGTTCGCCCGCGTGCTTGGTCGCATTGCGCTGCGCGTCGTTGAAATAAGCCGGCACCGTGATCACCGCGCGCGTGACGGCCTCGCCAAAGTAAGCCTCCGCATCCGCCTTCAATTTTTTGAGCACCTCCGCCGAGATTTCTTCCGGCGTGTAGTCGCGCCCGTGCAGGCGCATCGTCACCGGCCCCGCGCCCGCGCCCGCAACCGGATACGTCAGCGTCAGCTCCTCCCGCGCCACCTCCGCGCCGCGCCGCCCGATGAAACGCTTCACCGAATAAACCGTTTCCGCCGGGCGAATCACGCGCACCCGGTTCGCCGGATGCCCGACCGTCGGGGCCGCGCCCGCGCCGGGAAAATGCACCACCGACGGCGTGAGCCGCTGCCCGTCGGCATCCGCGATCACCAGCGGAATGCCCGAATCCACCGTGGCCACCAGCGAGTTTGTGGTCCCCAAATCAATGCCGACAATTCTGCTCATGAAATTAAATCCCCGCACGCCGCCGATGTCGCCAGACACCCGCCCGCGCGCGGCCCGCGACGATAGCACAACACCCCCGCGTGCCACGGGAAAAGACGCGAGCTGCCGCGGACGGGCGCATCCCAGTTCCTTGCAACGATCGGTGCGCGTTGGCGCCATCTCGCAAGGATGACCAGGAGCCCGGATGCGCCGGGACTGTGGGGCAGGCTTCCAGCCTGCCAGTTCGGGCGGCATCTTGCCGCCCGTTCCCATCGGTCGGCGGCGGGATGGTCACCACGACGGAACACGGGGCAGGGATGCCCCGCGAACTGGCAGGCAAGTATGCCTGCCCCACACCCGCAGCGTGGACACCAGACTGCGTCCAAGAAACTGAGATGCGCCCCCGCGGACTGGGTGACGCAGACCTCCTGGCCGGCGAGTTCGAGCGGCGTCTCGCCGTCGTCCCCACTCAGGCCAAGCCGCCCCGAGAACTCACTAGCGGCGAATTCTGCTCCGGTCGCACCGTTCGCCGGGGAACTCGCGCTGCGTCACCCGCTTGGCGCCCACACACCGATCGTCCGCGAAACCCGGGACTGAACTGCGTCCCGAATTCCCCCGCGTTTTCCGGGATTGCGTTTGCCAAAGCGCCGCATCTTTGGCAATCACACGCCGCACAATGAGCAAGTCCGCATTATCTTTTCTCTGGTTCGGGCTGGTCGTCGCCTGCGGTTGTGGCGGCACCGCGCCCGGCATCCGCGCCCAGTCGGTTCCCGACGTCACCTTCCGCTGGCACTTCGTCGGCCTGAACCACATCAACGCCGCCACCAACGCCACCAAGCTCCGCACCATCCTCGCGCTGCCGGAGACCACCAAGCTCCAGCAGGAACTCATCGCCAAATCCGCCGGCCCCCTCGCCGAACTCCTCATGCTCGGCCCGGCCCTCAATCCCACCAACAGCCCCGCACCCGCCGCGGCCCTACAATCGCTCCTCCCCGAATTTCTCCAACACGAGTCCCTGATCGAGGTCCGCACCACCGCCGACCTCGTCAAAGAATGGCTCGTCGCCGTGCAACTGCCCGATGCCGCCGCGCCCGGGTGGGAAACCAAATACCGCACGCTCCTCACCCACGCCGGCACCGCCGCTCCGGCCAAGCTCACCTACCAGTCCGCGTTCACCGGGTGGCAGGCGGGCCGCAACGACCACTCCGGCCTCTACACCTACATGCGCGTCGGCCAGTGGTCCGTCTTCAACTTCCAGCGCGACGGCCGCCCCTGGCTCGCCGTCATGGCCCAGCTCAAGGCCACCGGCCGCCCGCTGCCCGCCGCGTCCGATTACCTGCTCGCCCTCGACGCCGACCTGCCCGCGCTGCGCAAATGGTGGCCGCTGCCCGAGTACATCGACTTCCCGAAAGTCGCCCTCACCGTCGCCGCGCAGGGCGAGAGCCTCCGCACCGTCGCGCGCCTGCGCTTCCCCGACACGCTCGCGTGGAACTGGCAGCCGTGGCAGCTCCCGACCAACAGCCTGCAAGACCCGCTCCTCAGCTTCACCGCCGTGCAGGGCCTCGAGCCGTGGCTGCGCCGCCATCCGGTCCTTCAGAAACTGGCCGTCCCCTTTCCGCTGCGACAATTCTTCGTCTGGGCGCACAACGACATTCCGTTCAAAACCTTCGCCGCCCTGCCGGTGCCCGACGCGACGAACCAAGTCCGCCAGTTCGCCCCGCGCCTCGCCGCCGCGATGACCACCAACACCATCCCCGCGCTGGTCGGCGCCGTGCGCGTCGCCACCAACGGCCTCGAGGCCGTCTGGCTCGGCCTGCCCATCTTTGCGCCCTTCCTCCGGCCCGCCGGCGAACCCGGAGACAACTTCCTCCTCGCCGGCACCATGGCCGGCCTCGTGCCGCAGATGCCCAACACCAATCCCCCGCCGCCCGAACTGCTCGCCCGTCTGACCGCGCGCAGCAACCTCTTCTACTACGACTGGGAAATCACCGAGGGCCGCCTCGCCCAATGGCGGCAGATGAATGCGCTCCTCGCCATGCTGGGCACCGCGCCCGCACTGCCCACAACCACGGCCATTCCCACCCAGCCGTGGCTCGACGTCATCACGCCCCATCTCGGCAACACCATCACCGAAGTCACCCTCGAGAACGCGCGCGAACTGCAGTTCATCCGCAAATCCCATCTCGGCCTCACCGGCTTTGAACTCGTCCAGTTGGCGAAATGGTTGGGCAGCGAAAATTTTCCGTCCCTGCTCCCGCCGTCACCCACCAACGCCCCTGCGCCACCTGTCCCGGGAGTTCCGCCCACGCGCGTGCGCCCGCCCGCCGTCCCCGCTCCGTCCGTGCCAGCCACGCCAGCGGCTCCGTCAAAAACTCCCCCGCCCCCGCGCTGACCGACTATGCTCAAACTCGGCGTCAACATTGATCACGTCGCCACCGTTCGCGAAGCGCGCTACCGCGGCCAATCCACCGGCGAACCCGACCCCGTTGCCGCCGCGCTGCAATGCGAGGCCGCCGGCGCCCACGGCATCACCGCCCACCTGCGCGAAGACCGCCGCCACATCCAGGACCGCGACGTCCTCCGCCTGCGCGAACAAATCCGCACCCGGCTCAATCTCGAAATGGCCAACGCCCCCGCGATCGTTGCGTTCGCCCTGCGCCTGAAACCCGACATCGTCTGCCTCGTCCCCGAGCGCCGGCAGGAAGTCACCACCGAGGGCGGCCTCGACGTCGTCGCCCAGCTCGCGCCCCTGCGCGAAACCCGCCGGCGCCTCACCGACGCCGGCATCCCCGTCAGCCTGTTCATCGCGCCCGATCCCGCGCAGGTCGCCGCCGCCGCGCAGGTTGGCGGCGAATTCATCGAACTCCACACTGGCGCGTTCGCCGAACATTTCGCCGACCCGACCGCCCGCGAACGCGAAACCCAGCGCCTCATCGCCGCCGCGCGCCAGGCCCACGCCCTCGGCCTCCAGGTCAACGCCGGACACGGCTTGAACTACGAAAACCTCGCCACCCTCCACCGCGTGCCCCACCTCGTCGAACTCAACATCGGCCACAGCCTCATCAGCCGCGCGATCACCGTCGGCCTCACCCAGGCCGTCACCGAAATGCTCGCGCTGCTCGCAGGCTACCGCGGCTGACGCGGCCCCGCGTGAACTTCAAAACCGTTTTTCAACCACGGATGGACACGGATGTACACGGATGGGAACGGGAACTCGGCCGGTCCGGAATTCACCCGGTGAGGGAGAACGCCAGCATCGGTTTTTCCCGGCTCTATCAGTCATTGCGAAAGTTCGTGCCGTCCGCACCGGGACCTCCGGCTCCCTCTCCTCCGTTCGGAACGGAGGAGAGGGTTGGGGAGAGGAGGCCCTCCGCCACGGCGAGAACAAACGCAATAGTGCGGCACCCCTCTCCCCGGCCGTCGCCCCGTTCGTGCCTCACGGGGCGAGGGAGACGGACGCGCTACTTGCGACAACGGTCCCAGCACGAACTTTCGCAACGATTGATACAGGGCTTCGGATTCTCCCTGCGCCGCGAGAATTTTGCCGCGGTGCTGGCGATCAGCAGCCCACCGGAGAATTGTCGCCGACCCTCGGCTCTTCGTCCCGGAGGGACACCGCAGGAAATTAGCCGGGGGCAAGCCCGCGCCAGCGGGCGCAGCCCCCGGTTACCACGCCGAACAGGCCATGCCCCAGCGGGGCATCGAAGAAATTTTTCGCATCGCCCGCGCCGCAGCGTTTCCGCCACCGCTCTTCCCCTCGGCCCGGTCGAGCCGCCAGCGATCAGCCTGCATTCCCGGCCTTTTCTTCGATGCCCCGCTGGGACACCGGGCCACTTGGCACGGTTTCCGGGGGCGGCGTCCGCTGGCGCGGACTTGCCCCCGGCTAATCTCCTTCGGGGTCCCTCCGGGACGGGAAACGGGCGAACACTACCAACGCCTTTTGCCAAAGTGAACCGCCCATCCGCAAATTCCCCTTCCCCATCCTTGTCCATCCGCGTCCATCCGTGGTTAATATTTCCCTCCTGATCCCATGATCCTCGGCACCGGCATCGACCTCATCGAGATCTCCCGCATCAAGTCTTCGCACGACAAATTCGGCGAACGCTTCCTCAGCCGCATCCTCCGCCCCGAGGAAATTTTCTACTGCCTCTCCTACAAGAATCCCGCGCCCTACATCGCCGCGCGCTTCGCCGCCAAAGAAGCCATCTCCAAAGCCTTCGGCACCGGCATCGGCAGCGAGTTGACGTGGCACGACATGGAGATCGCCCGCCGCCCCTCCGGAGAACCCCACGTGATCCTCCACGACGGCGGCCAAAAACTCCTGCTCGAGCGCCACGCCGCCCGCCTCCACCTCAGCCTCAGCCACACCGCCCAATACGCCACCGCTATCGCGATCCTCGAATCCTGACAGCGGTGACCAAAGGAGTTCGGCGCTTTGTTGGTGCGCGAGAAAACGCAAGCGAGCTCCAAGGCTCAGACATCCTGACCCGGCGGGAAATGGCGTGAGCTTGTCCTGATACCACACCGGCCTATTTTACCCGCGTGAGTCGATGAAAGCCGGTTGGATTTCCAGCGGATGGTATCAGGAACTTTCCCGAGATTCGATTCCATCCCCCAGTGAGGTCAGGATGTCTGAGGCTAAAGTTCAAAGCTCAAGGGAAGCACCAAGGCCAAAGCCTCCCAGCAAAACCGGTCTTCTCCATCTTTGTATCCGCCGGAAAACGACCACACCTCCGCCAGAATCAAAACTGCTTGCGCCGTCCCTGGAGCTTGGTGCTTGGTAATTCTTTGAGCTTTGAGCTTTGAGCTTTGAGCTTCCAAAACCCCGCCCCTACGCCAGCCCCTTCAGCGCCGCGCGTATTTTCTCCTCCACCGCCTTGATGCGCGCCGCGCCTTCGACCTTCTCGCCCTCCAGCTCGGTGACGTAAAACGTATCCATCGCCGCGCCCTTCTCCGTGCAAATCTTCGCCAAGGCAATGTTGACCCGCAGGTCCGCCAGCGCGTGCGACACCGCGTACAAAATCCCCGGCCGATCCTCCGTCTGGAGATCGATCACCGTGTAATCCGCCGAGCCTTGTGGATCCACCGTGACAGTCGTGGGGATCGTTTCGCCCTCCATCGACTGATACAGCGGACTGAGGCCCGCCTGCCGGCCGACGAGCTTCGTGAAATCCACGCCCTCCGTCAGCGCCTTCTCCAGCACCGTCTCGAACTTCTCGCGCTCCACCTTGTTCGCCAGCAAACCCGTCCGCGCATCGGTCACAAAAAACGTGTCCAGGATGATCCCGTCATTCCGCGTGAAAATCTGCGCCGCCAGAATGTTCAACCCCGCGGCCGTCAGCGCGCCGGCGATCTTGCTGAACAGCCCGCCGCGGTCCCACGTGCAGATGCTCACCATCGTGTACCCGCGGTCCGGCTCGTTGTGCCACAGGATCGTCGGCGCCAGCGGGTTGCCATCCAGATCGACCTGCAGCCGCATAAACTGATGCGACAACGTCAGGTCCGTGAAAATCTGCCGCACCGAATTGATCTGAAAATAGCGCGCCGGCAGGTTCGCGAAATGCGCCTGCAATTCATCCTCGCTGAAGCTCCCCGGCATCAGCCGCCGCACCTCGGCCAGCAGCGTCTCGCGATGTTTCTCCTCGCCCCGATCCTGCTCCACGCCGCCTTTCAGCGCCTGCCGCGTCTTGCGATACAACGTCAGCAGCAGCGAATCCTTGAACCCGTTCCACAGCTTGTCGCTCGTCCCCAGCGAGTCCGCCACCGTGTGCAACGCGAGAATGGCGAGCTCCTCCTCGGTCTTGATTACCGCGGCGAACTGCCGGATCACCTGGGCGTCCTCCAAATCCCGCCGCTGCGAAATCACCGCCATCAACACATGATGCTCGATGATCAGCTTGAGCGTCGCGGTCGCCTCCGCCGACAACCCCAGCCGCCGCGCCACCCGCCCCGCCAGTTCCACGCCCACGGCCTCGTGTTTGCCGGTGTGGTCCGCCTTGCCCACGTCGTGCAACAGCAGCGCCAGGTAGAGCAAATGCGGCCGCTCGATGTACTGGAAAATCTCGCGATACGTCTCGTGCTGCGGCGCGCCCGCCGACCAGAACTGGTCGAGCTTGTCGAGGCACACCAGCGTGTGCTCATCGACCGTGTACTGGTGATAAAACTCGAACTGCACCAGGCACGTCAGCCGCCCGAATTCTGGCAAAAATTTCCCCAACAACCCCACGTCGTGCATCAGCCGCAGCACTCCGCCCACGTTGCCCCGCTGACTGAGAATCTCGAGGAACGTCGTCGCCGCATGCGGGTCCGAACGAAACTCCTTGTCCACCAGCACCAGGTTGCGCCGCACCAGTTGCGCGAGGTCCGGATGCAGCTTCAGCCCGCGCTGCTGGATGTGCAGAAACAGCCGCAGCAACCGCCGCGGCTGGTCACGAAACACCCGCGGCGCGCCCGCATGAATCTCGCCGCCCACAATTTTGAAACCATCCACGACCTGCTCCGTGGACCGCTTCCGCCGCTCGCGCAGCAACTGCGCCAGATACGGGAACCGCCCCGGCCGCGGCAGCAACGCCAGCCGCTGCTCCACCTCGCGCGTGATGAGATGAATGTTGCGGGCGTGCCGGTAGTAATCGCCCATGAACTTCTCCAGCCGCTGGCTCGGCGAGCGGTTCGTGTACCCGAGCGCATACGCCACGCCGGGCTGGACATCCTTGGTCAGCACGTCCGCCGGCCGGCCCAGCAGGTAATGCAGCTCGTTGCGCGTGCGCAGCAGAAAATCATACGCCGCCTCGAGCTGCCGCCGCTCGCTTTCATTGATCATCTCCCGCTGCTCCAGCTCTTTCAGCGAACTCACCCGGTACCGGACAAACGTCATCCACAGCAGGTTTTGATAATCGCGCAACCCGCCGCAGCCGTTCTTGAGGTTCGGTTCCTGCATGCACGCCGAGCCGCCGTACTTGGCCCGCCGCGTCGTTTGATCCGTGATGCGCGCGTCGATGTATTCGTCCTCGCGCCCCATCACGCTCTTGGCCAGCAACACACGTTTCATCCGCTCCAGCAACTCCGCCGAACCGCTGATGAGCCGCGCCTCCAGCAGCGAGGTCTTCGACTGCATGTCCGTGTTCGCCACCGCCGCGCAATCCTCCACCCCGCGCACCGCGTGCCCGACCTTCAGCCCGATGTCCCACAGCAGATAGAGCATCCCCTCGACCAACGCCGCCAGATACGGATGCGCCTTCCCCGCCGACACCATGTCGCCCACGTGCAGAAACATGATGTCGATGTCGCTGTGCGGATTAAGCTCGCCCCGGCCATAGCCGCCCGTCGCCACCAACGCGAGCGGCGGCGGCGTCTTCGCGGTCCCCAGCGGCAGGTCCTTCTGCAAATCCGCCAGCAGATACCGCAGCAACGTGTCCATCACCGCCGCCCGCGCGTGGCAAATCTCCAACCCGCCGCCGCCCGCGCGATGCAGGATTTTCAACCGCGCGCTCTCGACCTTGAGGAACGTTTTATACCGCGCCAACTCCTGCGACGGCTTCCGCCCCGCGGGCAACGGCAGACGTTTGGCGGCACTGGCTTCGATTTTTTCCAACAGGCGCGGCATGAGCGGCGGACCATAGGGGCAAGCGACGCGGCGAGGCAAGCGGCGCGGGGGAGGGCGGGGAGAGAAGAGAGAGGAGAGAAGCTAGCAAGTGGAGGATGGAAATCTTCCGGGTTCTGAAATCTCAGAGTTGATATTGGCGATTTCAGATTCCCCGAATCCCGCCCTCCATCCTCTGCTCTGCCCCCGTCTTCTCTCCTCTCTTCTCTATTCTCTCTCTTCTCTCCGCTCCCTCCGCTCCCCGCGCAACTTGTCCCCCCGTCCGGTTTAGTTACACTCAGCGCCCTTGCAAACACCGCCACCACCCGACCCCGACGCCGAGCTAATGCTGCGCATCCAGCGCGGCGATCGCGACGCGTTTGCCGAGCTGGTCGATGCGTGGCAGCAGCCGGTGCTAAACTTCGTCACCCGCACGCTGCGCGATGCCGACGAGGCCGAGGACGTGGCCCAGAGCGTGTTCGTGCAGATTTACCGCGCGCGTGAACGGTACGAACCCACGGCGCGCTTTGCCGCGTGGCTCTTCACCATCGCCCGCAACTGCTGCCTCAACGAACTGCGCCGCCGCTCGCGCCACCGCACCGAATCCCTCGACGCCCCGGCGCTCGACCCCGAGAACGACTCGGCCCCGCAGTTCGCCGACCCGCGCATCCGCACGCCGGACGAACTGGCGCTCGTCGATGAACTCGAACTGAAAGTCGAGGCCGCCGTCGCCGATCTGCCCGAGACCCAGCGCACCGCCCTGCTGCTCTTCCAACGCGAGGAACTCCCCTACGAAGACATCGCCAAAATCCTCGGCGTCTCGCTCTCCGCCACCAAATCGCTCATCCATCGCGCCCGCGAAACCTTGAAACAACGGCTCAAACCGTACCTCCAGACCGGTGTGTGGGAAGCGGCCGAGCACTGACGCAACTTTCCCCGCCCGCGAACGTTTAACCCAGAGCCAACCATGAACGAAGCCGACCGCGAACAACTCCTCGAAGCCGCCCTCCGGCGTCCCCTGACCGCCGAGGAACTGCGCCGCCGCGACGCGCATTTCGCCGCCCTGCCCGATGCGCGCGCCGCGTGGGAACTCGAGTTGCACCTGCGCCGCAGCGTGCGCCGCCTCCCGGCCGTGCCAGTCGCGTCCAACTTCACCGGCCGCGTCCTCGAGCGCATCGACGCCGAGACGCGTGCCGCGGAGCGTCGTCCCGTCCGCTCGTGGCTGGCCCGCTGGCCCGCCCACGGCTGGCTCAAACCCGCGCTGGCCGCGGCGCTCGTCCTCAGCCTCGGCACCCTCACCGTACAGCAAATCCGCACCCGCCAGCGCTCCACCCTCGCCCACAGCGCCGCCGCAGTCTCGCTCGCCGCGCGCCTGCCCGATTTGAAATTGATGAAAGACTTCGACCCGATCCAACGCCTCAGCGCCGTGCCCACGCGCTGGGTCGATGAAGAACTGCTCGCGGCCCTCGAACCCGGATTCGCGCGATGAACTTCACCCGAAAAATCATCACGACTCTCGTCGTTGCGAGCTGCGGCTTGGCCAGCGCAATGGCCCAGATTCCCGCCGCACCGACCACCGCAGCAGTCACTGCGGTCACTGCGGTCATCACGGCACCAACGCCCCCGCGCACGCCCGTGGATTTTTTCCGCCAGTTGCTCACCGCCGCACCGGCCGACCGCGAACCGATGCTCGCCTCCCGCCCCGCCACCGAGCGCACGCTCCTGCTCGCCAAAGTGCGCGAATATGAAGCCCTCGCCCCCGCCGAGCGCGAACTGCGTCTCAACGCCACCCAGATGCGCTGGCATCTCAAAAACCTCCTCCCCGCCGACGCCCGCCAGCGCGCCACCTACCTCGCCGCCCTGCCGCCCGCCGAGCGCGCCGTGCTGGAACCACGCCTGAAAAATCTCGAACAACTGCCGCCGCGCCTGCAATCCGAGGCCCGCAGCAGCCAGACTGTCATCCATTACTACTCGCGTCCCGCCACCCCGCCGCTGCCGCCGGGACTCGTGCCGATTGCCCACCAACCCGCGGCCACACCCGCATCCGCGAGCGCTCCTTCCATCACCCGCAATCCCCGGCAAACCACCGTTGAGCAGTTCCGCCGCTTCTTTGAACTCAACGACCGCGACCGTGCGCGCGCCCTCGAGCGCCTGCCCGCGACCGAGCGCCAGAGCCTCGAACAACTCATGCAGGAACTCGACCACCTGCCCGGACCGCTCCGCACGCTCTGCATGGATGCCCTGCAAAAATTCGCCACCCTCTCGCCCCGCGACCAGGCCGAGTTCCTCCGCAGCGCCAGCCGCTGGCAAGCCCTCACGCCCGGCGAACGCGAGACCTGGCGCGACTTCGTCACCGAACTTCCCCCGCTCCCGCCCGGCTTCGGTGAACCCCCGCTGCCCCCCGGCCTCGAACCCGCCGCCGCCCCGCCCGCCTTCCCTCCGCTGCCGAAACCGTGACCGTCCCTTGTAGGAGGCGACGTGAGGAGTCTCTAACCTTCTCCCCGCGGCGCGCGTGTTTGGACCAGGGAGGTTCAAATATCCCTCACGTTTTCTCCCCTAGAAATCAGCTGCCGACAGCCACCCACCCTCCAACCGTCGCCATCCCTTTGCGCCCTCCGCGCGGAATTCCGAATCCATAAAAGCCCTTTCAACAGGGCGCTTTGCAAAACTCTGTCGCATATGCGACAGAGTTTTGCAGCCGTCGCGACCGGGGTTTTTCCGCACGGCCATCGCCTGCTCCCCCACGTTACCTCGGCGGCTACGAAGTCGCTCCTCGCAATTTTCCAACTCCAGTTTCAGACGCACCGAAACGCCGGGGATCCCGCCCGGTAGGGCGTCGCTGTCCCCAGCGCGCCGCGGGTCGGACGGACGTCGCACCGGCGCGCTGAGGACAGCGGCGCCCTACCACCGAGGTCGCCCGTGGAGTGCGGCCGGCGTCGGCGGCCTGCTGTCCGTCTCTCTCCGTTCCCCCCAGACGCCAGACGCCAGACGCCATCACCCATTTCCCTGCGTTTGACGGCAACGGCAACGTAACCGCGCTGGTCGCCGCCGATGGCAACGGCCTGTCCGCGGTTTATGAATACGACCCCTTCGGCAAAACCCACCGCGTCACCGCCACCGTGCGCCTCGGGTCGGATGGCTCCCAGATCACCCTCGGCACCGCCACCTACGATCTCGCCGGCCATCCGGTCACCCAGACCGACGCCGCCGGCCAGGTCACCACCTTTGCCGAGAGCCACGACGCCGCTGGCCGCGTCACCCACACCACCACCCAGCCCAACGGCGGCACCCGCATCGAGACCCACAACCTGGATGGAACCCTCGAACGCCTCACCGGCACCGCCGTCCACGGCGTCCGCTACGTCCATGGGATTGATGGCAACAGTCCCTCCACCCAGACCATCCCCCTCCTCGCCAACGGCACCGACTCCGCCGAATGGACCAAATCCTACACCGACTACCTCGGCCGCAACTATCAGACCGTCACCGCCGACAACAGCACCACCACCTCCTACTACAACGCCCTCGGACAGCTTGCCAAACAGGTCGATCCCGATGGCGTCACCACCCTCTACGCCTACAACGCCCTCGGGGAACTCGAGTACACCGCCGTGAACCTTGACCAGAATGGCGTCATGGACCTCGCCGGCACCGACCGCGTCACCCGCACCGTGCGCAGCGTCGGCGCGTCCAGCCGGTGGACGGGCGTGAATGTCCGCCGCACCGAAAAGCTGGGTCTGGAACACCGACGGCCAGGACACCCCCACCCTCGCCAGCGTCAGCGAAACCTCCGTGGACGGCCTCCGTTCCCCGCAGGCCAGCTACGGTCTCACCAACACCAGCCAGCGCGTCTGTCTCGGGGAAGGCCAGTGCCTTACCACCAACACCGCCCCCGACGGCACCTACACCGTCACCGTCCAACAGGCCGGCCACGTCACCTCCGTCACCCGTTATTCCCCCAGCGCCCAGACCCTCTCCGCCACCACCTACACCTACGACGCCCACGGTCGCCGCTCCTCCGTCACCGACGCCCGCACCGGCACCACCGGGTACACCTACGACTCCGCCGACCGTGTCCTCTCCATCACCACCCCCGCCCCGGGGAGCGCAGGCGGCCCGCCTGCTCCGTCCGGCGGCTCGCCGGGCGGCCCTCAAACCACCACCACCCTCTACGACACTCTCAGCCGCCCCTGGAAAACCATTCAGCCCGACGGCACCAGTGTCACCAACACCTACCATGCCACCGGCGAACGCCAGCGCACCTCCGGTTCCCGCACCTACCCCGTGGAATACACCTACGACCACGCCGGCCGCATGAAGACCATGAAAACCGGCGCAACTTCGCCAGTGACACCGGGGCCGCCCTCACCACCTGGAACTACTCCGCCCAGCGCGGCTTCCTCCTCTCCAAACAATACGCCGACAGCCAGGGGCCGACCTACACCTATACCGCCGCCGGACGCCTCGCCACCCGCACCTGGGCGCGCGGCATCACCACCTACTACGCCTACAACCCCGCCGGCGACCTCGCGTCCGTGAACTACGACGACAATCTCACCCCCGGCGTCACCCACACCTACGACCGCCGCGGCCGCCGCCTCACCCGATGTAGGTAGGAGGCGGGTTTCACCCCGCCCTTTCCCACCCAAACCGGACTGGCGGTTCTCCCGCATCCGGCTTTCCGGTCAGTGGTCTCGCGTTGGACTGGCTCAGGCACTCGACGCGAGGCGCTCGAAGGCGTCGCACCAGCCGCGCAGTGGTTGCCCACCCGCTCACCCCTTTCAGGGCGGTCCACTGGCAGATCCCAAACCCACGCGGCAGCCCGGTTTACCGGCGCATTCGGACGCAAAGCCTTGCGGCACTATCCGAACCCTTCCAGGAGCAGCTTGTGTCCAGCCCCACCACCACTTTCCTACGTCCCTTCGCTCCACGGTCGTTACCCGCTTCTCAGCTACTACGGACGCTCTGACCCCGACCGGCTCGTTTGTCGCCGCCAGCCGTGGTTCCCTGATTAACGCCACCAGAACTTCCGACCATTCCATCTCCAACCATCCACGGTTCTCCACCAGCCGCACCCACTCCCTCAGCGCTGGCAGCTCTATTTCGTTCGGGCTTCGTCGGTCGCTCGAGGACTCGCCAGAACCGCAGACCGAATCGAGTTCACGTTGACCGCCACAATCGGCGGCCTTTGTTACGGGCTAGTCTTTCGCTTCCCGTTGCTCTCCACCCAGGGGTATCGCCCCGATGCAGTTACGTTCAGCTACTGGCCTTCAGTGTCAGCCAGACAGAGACTCGCACCCTGCTGTTCCAGTGCGCTCTCAGGCGCACGAGCGCGGGCGGCCCGCCCGCAAGTCCCGGCGACGTCTCGGCACCCGCGGCGGCATGCCCGCGCACGCGCCCAGCGTAGCGCAGGTTTCCAAACCTGCTGTATCGCGGGGTGCTAAAACCGCTGTCGGTACGGTCGCCCGCAGCGTCCGGACTGGTCATACGCGCCCGAAACCCCGGGGCCGCCGCCGATTTGGAAATCGGCGATACAGCAGGTTTGGAAACCTGCGCTACGGGGGCGGTGCGCGGAAGTGCCCTCCCAACCCCCTTTATCGCTTCCATCCCTCCGCGCGCTTCCCCTACCGTCCGCCCATGCACTGGCAGAAAATCTCCCTCATCGGCGTTGGCTTGCTGGGCGGCTCCCTGGGCCTGGCCCTCCGCCTGCGCAAGCTGGCCGCGAAGGTCGTCGGGGCCGTGCGCCGCGATTCCGGCGGGTGAAAATGCCGCAGGCTCGCGGGGAAACGCGGATACCGTGAGCGAGAATCCGCAGCAGGTCTGCTCCAAGGATGCGCTTCCACCGGCGGCATTCATCGACTGGGAGCGATCGGTGGCCGTCGTGTCCGCGCTGGCACTCCCACCGATCACGAGGAAGAACTGAAGAGCGGCAAGCCGGTTACGGCTTCGCGCGGGGTGGTCGTTCGTGGTTCAAGTCTGGCATTCCAGATGTTTGCGGAATTCCCCAAAGGATTTCCGCCCGCCGCTTGTCCTACCCAGCAAAACCAACGCCGCATGGCCGACACGAATGACGAACGGGAATGGATACGCGCCAGTCGGACGGGCGATCCGGCGGCATTCGAGCGGCTGGTCGGCCGCCATCAACGCATGATACACACGCTCGCCTATCGCATGACCGGCTCACTTGCCGACGCGGAAGACCTCGCGCAGGAAACCTTCATCGCGGCGTGGGCGCAGCTCGACGGCTTTCGGGGTGAGGCGAGTTTTTCTTCGTGGCTTTACCGCATCGCCGTGAACCGCTGCCTGAACTGGCGCACGCGGGCCGCGCGGCGCGCCTCCGTGCAGCAGGACTGGAGCGAGCAGCGCGACGCTCCGGCACCGGAAAACAGCGAACTCTCGCAACAGGTGCAGCTGGCCCTGCTCCAGCTCACTCCCGCCCAGCGCGCCGCCATCGTGCTCACGGTTTATGATAGCCTGAACCACGCCGAGGCCGCGCGCGCGATGGGCTGCGCGGAAACGACCGTCTCGTGGCGCGTTTTCATGGCGCGGAGGAAATTGCGGACGCTTCTGGCCGAAGCGCGCAACGGCGGAGGGCACCGATGATACCGCGCGACGTTGCTCTCGACGCGGTGCTCCGCAGCGCCCGGGTGCCGGTACGATCCCCGGAGTATTGGGAGGAATTTCCCGCGCGCGTCATCCGGCGCCTGCGGAACCCGGTCCCGCACCCGATGCCCTTGGTGCGCCGTCGTTCCAGGTGGCGCTGGAGCTTTGGCCTAGCGACGGCGTGCGTGGTGGCGGCCTTCCTAATCAGTTTTTGGCGCGAGCGCGAAAGCGGGTTTACCGCGGCGGAACTCGCTCAGAGCCGGAAGATTTATCAGGAGCTGGCCGCCTTGTTTCCCGACCGGCTCCAAGCCGTGCAATTCGACGAGCAAGGCGCCCAACTTGTACTGGCGACCGACGGCCGCCCACCCGCTTCCGCCCCGTTGCTGGTGCAAATTTGCCACGCAGGAAGCTGCCGCCGCTTCATCACGTACAGCGGACAGCGCGTGGCGTTGAACGGAGAAAACTTTGAGATTCTGGCCGATGCGCGGGGCAATGTTCTGGTCGTCGGGGACCGGCTGGCGTGGAGCAGCAGCCGCCCCCGTCAGACCGCCACCGGCTACCGCATCCGCGCCGCCGCACTCGCGGAGGCCCTATGAACCGGAAGCCCACGACATCGATCCCGCATCCCGCATCACGGCGTGTTTCCAAGGCGGGTGTATGGTTCGCACTGGTGGTGTTCGCTTTCACCGGCATCTCGGCTCGGGCGCTCGAGGTCGTCTCGACAACGTCGGTGCAGCATGTGTTTGCGGACGGGGCGCGGGCGGTGGAGGTGCGGTTTCGGAATCCGGCGACGGAGATCGTGCATGTCGCGCTCCGGGTGCAATTGCTCCAGCTCACGTCGGCCACCGCGGTGCCGGTGGGCGGCCCGCGGGCGTGGAAGAATCTCGCGCTGCAGCCTGGCCAGACCGTGCTGGAGAACGCGACGATTGAGTTTCCGAAGCTCCGCGCGTCCACGCGTTTCGCGGTGCGCTGGCTCGCGGCGGACGACAAGGTGATCGGCGTGACCACGCTGTGGGTGCATCCGGACAGCCTGCTCGACACGCTCAAGCGCCTCGTCGGGGACCAGCCCGTAGGTCTGGCCGATGACGCGGGGCTGCTGCGCAAAACGCTGGCCGCACGCAAGATTGCGATCAGCGATTTGCACAGCGCCGAAAGCTGGAACCGCTTTCGCGGCCGCCTGGCCCTGGTCACTTCCAAGCCCGCGATCGACGGCGACGAACCCCGCCTCGAGGCCGCGGCGCTGGCCCGCGCCAAGGACGGCCTGCCGCTGATCTGGTTCCGTCCGCCGCCGAAAATCGCCCCGCCCCCGCCGCCGCTGATCGAACGCCTCAGCCTGGGTCGCGGAACCGTTGTGCTCGCCCCCGCCGCGACGCTCGCCGATTTGGAAAATTCTTCCGCCGCCCAGCTCGCGTTGCTGCGCTTCGTGGTACTGGCCCTGTCAGCACCCACGCAAATCGACACCACTGCCCAATGATTCCCGAACTCACCACCGACAATCCGCCGTGGCTCAATGCGCTGGCCTCTGGTGGCGCGGGCGTCCTCGCCTGCGAGTTCGGGCGGCGTCTCGCCGCCCGTACCAACTCGGGGCGAGACGCCCCGCGAACTCGCAGGCGGGACGCCTGCGGTACCCTTGCGCAATCGCATCTTGGCGGGCGGATGTCCCGCGCTACTGCGGCCCCACATCGCCACTCTTCCGCGTCCCCATTCATCATTCGCAGTTCGTAATTCGAAATTCATAACCCCAAACTCCACCCACCCATGAAAACCCTCCCCACCACCCTCCTCGCCCTGTTCCTCTGCGCGCCCGTCTTCGCCGCCGCGCCGCCGCTCACCGTCGCCGTGTTCAACTTCGAGGCCACGGACGAAGGCCTGCGCGACGCCGGCCCGAAGATCGCCATCCTTCTCAACGCCCTCCTCTCCGCCGAGGGCGACCTCGTCACGCTCGAACGCGCCGAGCTGGACAAGGCGCTGGGCGAACAAGAACTCGGCCTCTCCGGCACGGTCAAGGCCGAGACCGCCGCCAAGGTCGGCCAGCTCACCGGCGCGAAAGTGCTCGTCACCGGCCGCGTCTTCCGCGCCGGCAATGAAACCCTCGCCGTCGCCAAGATCATCAGCGCCGAGACCAGCCGCGTCTTCGGCGAGATCGCGCGCGGCAACGCCGAGGTCTCCCTCTCGGATCTCGCCACCGACCTCGCCGGCAAGATCGGCAAGACCATCGCGGCCAAGGGCGAAATGCTCGTCGCCAAAGTCCGCACGCGCGAGGAGCGGCTCGCGGCGTTGAAGAAATCCCTCAAGGACGGCCCGCGTCCGAGCGTGTTGGTGAGGATTCCCGAGGTCCACCTCGGCACGCCCGCCGTGGACCCGGCGGCGGAAACCGAGATCGGCCTGATCCTGCGCGAGTGCGGTTTCACGCTCGTGGACGCCAAGTCCACGACCAAGCCCGACTTCGAGATTCTCGGCGAAGCCTTCAGCGAACGCGGTCCGCGCAAGGGCAACCTGCAAATCTGCAAGGCCCGCGTGGAATTGAAAATCCGCGCCACCGCCACCGGTGCGTTGTTCGTGGACCGCCAGACCAGCGTGGGCGTGGACCTCGCCGAACACATCGCCGCCAAGACCGCCCTGCAAACCGCCGGCGCCGACCTCGCCGAACGCCTCGCGCCGAAGCTCGTGAAGTAGTTCACCGGCCATGAACCGCCCGCTGGCCACTGGAAACCGGCCGCGCTCGGCAGGCGGCGCGGAGCGCGGCTGTGTGCGCGGAGCACCAGCCGCAGCCGGTTGGCCGCCCGGGACGCCGCTGATTCCAACGGGCGCTCGCGACGGTTCGGTCCCGCTGCGGCTGGTCCGCGGGGGACACAGCCGCGCTCCTTGGGTTGCGCTCGCGTTGGTGCTCGCGTTCGCCGCGGCACTGTTGCCGATGCGCGCCGCAGAGGTCGCCGCGCCGCCGCTTTCAGTCCGGCGCGTGGCGCTGTTGAATTTCGCCCCGGCGGAGGACTCGTTCGCCGCCACCCGGGCGGCGGCGGATTTCACCGCGCTGGTGCAGGCGCGGCTCACCGCCACGCCGGATTTGGAATGGGTCGAGCGGCAGGAGCACGAGCGCGTGCGGCGCGAGCTGGAACTGCTCGGCGCGGGCGTGACGCGTGGCGATTCGATTCGCGCCGGACGCGGCCTGCGCGCCGACCTGCTCGTGCTGGGTCGCTTGGTGGTGACCAACCGCACCGAGCACGCGCTCGATCTGGAGATCATCGAATTGCAGCGCGCCGACCTGCTGGCGTCGCGTCGCGTGAGCCTGCCGGCCGCGGGCCTGGCCGATCCCGCCCTCGGGGCCGTCGAGCTCGCGGTCGCCGGTGTGCGCGCAGCATTGGCGGAGACGCGGGCGTATCTGGAACGCACGCGCGGCCAGAAGACGGTGGCGCCGCTATTTTTCCAGACGCCGATCTGGCCCCCGCGGGATGAATCGCTGGAAGTGATCCCACGCGAGTTCCTCGCCGGCCTGAGCGAACTGAGCGCGCGAAAGGGCTTTCGCGTGCTGCGCTTCCCGCGCATCGCGGCGGCCACGCCGGAATCCGATCTCATTCTATCCGGACTGGTGGAAACCGACCTCGAAGCCTGGCGCAAAGTGGCGGACCTCTATCTCTGGGGCGAGGCCCGCTGGATTGAACCGCCCACCGGCAATCCACCGCCCGTGCCCGCCGGCTTGGAACTCATTCTGCGGCTCTGGAACGGACGCGGCAAACCGCAGGAGTGGCGCGAAACCATCGTGGCGGACCCGGCCGGCACATCGCGTGTGACCGCCTTTCCTGCCGGGCGTGTCCATGCCGTCCTTGAACAACTGTTGGCCCGCACAGTGGACGCCATTCACGCACCCGCCGTCGGCGAACCCGATGCCACCGCACGGGAGGAAATCGTGCGGGGGATGATCGCAACCGAGGCGGAAATGATCATGCGGATTGTGCGTCCCATGGGAATCCCGACAAAGGGTCCCGCTTGCGTCACCTTTGCTCGCTTGAGGCTCCAAAGCCGACCGTACTGGAGTGCGTCGGTGGAGGTCCGTTCCGCGCGACTGCACGAGGTGGGCTGTTTCCTCGATCCACTCAACGCCGACGCCCATGAGCGGCTGCTTCGGATCAAGCATAACCTGCCGCCCACTACGACGAATGCGCTGACGACGCTGCTCCGGCAGCGCGACGCTTGGGGCCGGTACGTGGAGCGGTTTGGCTTTCAGCATCCCGAATGCAAGGGCCAGCCGCAGCGTTGCCTCGATATTTTGCTACCGTATCTCCAGACCATGGAAGAGTTGCATCAGCGCCTGTCCCTCGCGGCGAGTTACCGCCCCATCGTCGCCCGCGGAGGGCGCGCCAACTATCGGGAGTCGGTGGTGAACGATTTGGCGACTTTGCCGGAAGGGGATTTTCTACGGCTCAAGCAGGAGTATGGTGCGGAGTATGTCGCGCGGCTCCAGCGGGTCGTGGAATACCTCAAAGACGGGCCGCTGGAGGCGACACCGATGACGACCACGGCAGCCTATCGAGTTTCCGGTCTCGCGCTGGGCGGCGTGGAATGGCACCTGGCCAACCGGGTTCTCACTGAAGACCTGCCCTTCACGCCGGCGGACCGGATTCGGCTGCTGCGCCTGCTGGAGCCGCGGCTTTTCCCGCCGGGACAGCCTTTGAGCGGAAGGCTGGACGCCGCCCAGTTGAAGCGTGCGTTCGCCGCCGCGGGCGAACCGGGCGGAGAGCAGGTTTGGCTGGAACGCCTCGCTCCGCCACCCGCGATGGCTCCGACGAATTCCGTGGCGAAGATGCCGACCAGTCCTGCCGCGCCGGTTCCCAGCGCGCCCGCGCCTGCCGCTGCAGCGACTAATCTGGCGTTCGTGTCGCCACCGCTCTTTCAACTGGCTCTGCCGGTCTTAAAGGTGGCGCGCTGCGATCCGCCGGTGGAGATGATCCGCTTTCCCGGCGACGAAAACATCGTGGCGGTTCACCAACTGGCGCTGACCAGCGACGGCACCCTGTGGGCGCTGGCAGGGGAACCCAGTGATTCCGTTCCACCAGCTCCCTCCAACTTGCGCTTCTCCGCAACCCCGCCCCGCATCCGGACACTCTCCCTGTGGAAGCTGGCGCGGGGCCGGACGGAGGCGGTGCGCGTGGCGGAGATTTCCAAGGAGCGGTTGCAAGGTGGTTTCCTCGTCCACGGAGACCATCTCTGGGTCGGCGGCCCGCAGTTGAGCCGCTGGCGGCTCGCGGACGGACAGTGGACGAACTTCGGCTTGCGCGAGGGACTGCCCCTCGCGCAAGTGAATGCGCCGGTCATCGCGGGCGGCCGCCTCTATGTCTCCGGCCAAGGTGAAATCTACGGCTGCGACATGGGGGACGGACGATCGTGGCGAGTCGAGCCGCGCGTGTGGCCGGGACTGTGGAACAACCCAAACCTTTTTCCGGTCGGGAGCGAGTTGGTAGCCCACGGATTCGTTGCCGATGTCTTTGTCCCGCCGGGGGAAATCGGGGTCGGGAGTGGGGCGGTGGTTGGGGGATACGATGCCACCGCATTCCGCGATCCAGTTTCCGGCAAATGGCTGGAACTGGGCGCGCGTTTTCCGTCCGCGCATCCCGCAGTCCTAAACTCAGCCACATCGAATTTGCCGAAAATCTGCGTTGCCGCCGCTGCCGACGGCGGCTTGTGGGTGGGCGAGAAGTCCGGCCTGCATCAGCTCGACTACGCCACGCTCCGGCTCTCGCACTGGCCGGTGGCCGGTTTGCCTCGGGGACTTGCCCCGATATCCGAAAAATCCGACAAAGGCGTGGGGTATTGGGCTAGTTATTATTGGGGCCCGGCCCGGATGCCCGAGGGACCGTTTGGTCCCGCGCTCCGGGGCTGGCTCGCCGAGCGCACCCGGCGGCTGGCCATGGAGATCGGCCCTTCAGACATACGCCCGGCGGCGCTGCCCGGAGCCGTCACGGCGCTGGCGAGCGACGGTGAGTTTCTTTGGGTTGCCTGTGGTCCCGATGTGCTGGTCTGGCATCCCGCCACGAGCCGCTGGGCCGGGCGTTTCACACTGCCCCACCCGGTGCAGGCGCTGGCGGGGGATGCGAATCATCTATGGGCCGGGTTGAGCGCCCAGACGAGCCAGCCGGGCCAGCCGGTGCTGGTTCGCTTGCCCAAAGCCGCCGTGCTCGGCCGTCCCCGCGACCAGTGGGTGCTGGATGCCGACGATGAAGCCGCGTGGCGGAAGCGCGCATCCGGTCTGGATCCCCGCAGCCAGATCGTGGCCGCCTTCCACCGGGGTAACGCCGCCGAAGTCGTCACACGACTCTCCGCCACGCCATTGGCCCAGCTCGACGTGGAAGGATTGCTCCTGGTGGGCCTGGGCCACGACTTTCTCGGGCTGGACGATCCCGCGCGAGCGCAGGCGGCCTGGGACGAACTCGCGCGCCGTGAGCCGGTTCACACTTGGGCCACTGTGGCCGCTGATTTGGCCGTCGCACACTCGGCGCAACGGGCCACACTGGCGCGGCTCGGACCCGATTTCTTCCGTCAGCATGACACCGACAGTGACGGCCGCCTGAGCGCCAGCGAGCGTGCCCGCGCGGTGCTGGATGCCGCGTTCTGGGCGGCCCAAATCGCGGCCGACACTCGCACCAGCACGGAGGTGGAGCGGCTGCGAAAAAACTACGATCTCGACGGCGACGGACTGTTCAACCCCACCGAGTTTCATGAGATGCGGCGGCGCGAACCCGCGCTGGCGGACGATCACTCCAGCCGGCCATCGTGGTATGTGCTTTTGTTTATGGATTCCAACCGGGACGGGAAGCTCTCCGTGGACGAACTCGCGCTCGGGCGACGCGTGTGGACCAGCCGCCCCGGACTTTACAACCAGCCCCCGCCGCCCGGCCTGCCCCGCGACCGCAGGGGGCCACCGTGACCATGAACCACTACTCGGGGCGCCCCCGACTCCTCGTTCCTGTTCCCAATCGTCTGCCCACGATTGCTGGCCTCCCTTGTTTCGACGGCGCTGACAGCGCTGCCGCACCGGCGAAACGCGTTGAGCCGCCATGTGGAACGTCATGGCTTCCATCGCTCACAGTGCGCGGACAACCCGTGGCGCTGCCGCGACCTGCCCGATCCGTATCCCCACCCGGTGGCGGAACTGCATCCGATGATCTCGGTCGCGGTGTTCCTCCGTTCCAATTTCGACTCCCAGCATCAGCTCGGCGGCATGAATGAGCTTGGGAAAATCCTGCCGGCACTGCCGAAACCGAATTTTCTGCGCGTGAACGAGGAGCTTGATGCGGAGGCGGCCGCGCGTCTTCGGCGGATGGTGGAGTATCTCGAGCAGGGTCCGCCAGCAGCGGGACTCCAAACAAAAACTCCGCCGCACCGCTGTTCGACAAACCAGCAAAATCCTCGCGCGCCGCAAGGCTTTCGGCGCGCGGGCAGTCCCCGCCCGCAGCGGCCCCGCACCTGCGACAACGCCAGCCCCCTCCGGATCCTCCGTTGCCACTGCGACCGGGGACCGGTCGCGCCCCGCGGGTTGGGGCTTCGCCGTTCTGCCTGCCTCTGCCCCTTCTGCCATTGGCAACCGCGTCTTGCCGCTCCAATATTCCGCCCGTCATGAACAACGATTTCGCACGCCGTCCGCCCCTGCTTCTCCGGTTCCTCCTCGCCGCCTGTCTCCTGTTCGCCGCCGCGCAGCCCGCGCGCGCGCAAAGTGACGACGCGGAGAAACCCGCATCAGGCAAGGTCGAGAAGCCCATCATCTTCCTCGACAAAAACCCGCGCATCGTCGCCTACCAGCTCGGCCGCCTGTCCAACGAGCAGCTTCTCCTCGTCGATCGCGAGACCACACATCCCAAGTTCGCGCCGGTGTTCGAGGCCATCCTTGGCCGTCCGAAGTTTGCCGCGAAAATCCGCGACGAAGCCCTCGCCGCCCTCGCCACGATCAACAAAACCGACGCCACCACCGAAATCCTCGCCGCCCTGAAACGCCTCGATCCCGAGAAAAGCCCCGGCGTGCTCCCCGAACTCGCCAAGCTCCTGCTCGCACAAAAAACCGACGCGTTGAAAAAACAACAGGCCGCCCTCGAGGAACTCGCCGGCACCGACGGCCCGCCCGCCGCGCGCCAGGCCGCGTTCGCCGCGCTCACCGGCATTCAAGCCGCGGACGCCCTCCTCACTTTCGCCGAGGACAAACCCGCCGGCCCCGAGCAGCTCTTCCTCTCGCTCCTGCTCGTCTCCGATGCCCCGCGCCGCGCCGCCTTTTTTCCGAAGCTCGAGACCCTCCTGAAGCCCGACACCGAGGAAGCCCTCCGCCGCGCCGCCATTCAGGCCGCGGGCCGCATGAATGGCCACGAGCCCGCCGTCTTCGCCGCGCTCGGCAAACTCGTCGCCAGCGGCACCGATGTCCCCGTCGTCGCCCGCGCGCTGCTCGCGTTGCCCAAGGACAAATGGCCCGCGCCCGCGCTCAAAGATCTCGGCGACGCCCTCCTCGAACAGGCCAAGCAAGTCCCCGACGATCAGCGCACGCAGAACGATTTCCTCGATCTCACCCAGCTCGGCACCGACCTCGCGCTCAAGCTCCCGAAAGCACAGGGCGTCCCGTTGCGCAAGGCCTTCGGCGGTCTCGGCGTGCGTGTCATCCGCCTCGGCGCGCTCATCGAGCAGATGTTCTTCGACAAAACTCTGATCGTCGTCGAGGCCGGCAAGCCCTTCGAACTCGTCTTCGAAAACGGCGACGTGATGCCGCACAACTGGCTCCTCGCCCAACCCGGCGCGCTCGATGAAATTGGTGCCGCCTCCGAGAAAATGCCGCCCACGCCCGACAAAACCGGCCGCATGTACGTCCCCGATTCGCCGAAAATCCTCGCCGCCACCAAGCTCGTGAACCCCGGCGAGAGCACCCGCGTCCGCGTCACCGCGCCCGCGACGCCCGGCGATTTCCCCTACGCCTGCACCTTCCCCGGCCACTGGCAGCGGATGCGCGGCATTCTCAAAGTCGTCCCCGACCTCGACGACTATCTCGCCAAAGCCCCGCCCGAACCCGCCGCCCCGGTCATCACCGAATGGAAACTTAGCGACCTCGCCCCCGACCTCGCGACGCTCAGCGAGGGCCGCAGCCTCGTGCGCGGCAAGGAACTCTTCACCTCCGTCGGCTGCATCGCCTGTCACAAGGCCGGCCAGGAAGGCGTCCTCTACGGCCCCGAACTCACCGGCGTTTTCCCCAAATACAAAGGCAATGCCCAGGCCGTGCTCAGCGAAATCCTCGAACCCTCCACCACCATCGAACCCCGCTACCGCGCCTACACCTTCAAGCCCGCCGGCAATGACGATCCCTTCACCGGCTTTCTCGTGAGCGAAGACGCCACCACCCTCACCATCCAGACCGGCCCCGCCGAAAACCTCATCCAAAAATTCCCGAAGAAAGAAATCCTCGGCCGCGAACCCCAGCCCAACTCGATCATGCCCGCCGGCCTGCTGAACCTCCTGAGCAAAGACCAAATCCTCGACCTCCTCGCCTTCCTGAAATCCGCGGGCGAGACGGCGCGGACGGCGGAGAAAAAGTAGGGGCAGACGTTGTTCAGAACGGCAATTGGCCTGAGCCGCCCTGTGTTCCTCATAACTCTGTGGTGCTCTCGGCATTTGCGATTGCACGGGCACGGTTTGGAAATTCCCGTTCCTATCCGTGTCCATCCGTGGTTGAACCGCCGTTTTTAGGATGAAAGGCCACCAGCCTGATTCGCCTCGAGCAGACCCCGGGCGCGTCCCCGCGTTCCCCGCCTCCCATCCGGTGGGAGAAAAGGAGAGCACGCACACCGGCAGCCGGAGTTGCCTGAATTAATTGCGGTCCCATGCGCTCATTGTCCCGGATTGCGAGCCGTGGCGCGGCCTCCGCCGGGGAGATCGTCACCCGAGTCGCGACCAACCGAGACCCGCTTCCGGATGCGGCGGGACACAATTTATTACCACCATGAAACACGCCGCCCCACGCGACCCGCAGGCCTTCACCCTGATCGAACTGCTGGTGGTCATCGCCATCATCGGCATCCTCGCCTCAATGCTGCTGCCCGTCCTGTCGAGCGGCAAAGAAAAGGCCCGGCGCGCCACCTGCAAAAACAACATCCGCCAGTTTTCCGTCACCGCGCTGCTCTACGCCGACGATCACAATCAGATGATTTTCGGCGGCCGACGGCTGGGCGACAACTATTCGCACACCGTCTGGCTGTCGCAGTCGGCGGGCCTGGCGCTGCTCGAGTATGTGGGTTCGCAGCGGTTCGCGGTCTGTCCCAACCTGCCCTATCCGTTCGGGGCCGGGACATTCGGCACCTTGAGCAATCCCACCCAGACCGAGCTGGGCTACAACGCCGCCGCCAGATGTTACCTGCTGGGCTACGGCTATCTGGGCGGCTACCAGGTGCCAGCCGCCGCCATCACCAACTGGGTGTCACCGAACACCCTCACCGATGATCCGAACCTGACCTTGATCTACGACATGAACGACTGGACGCAGCCCTCGGCGAACAACTGGGCGGTCGTCCCCCACACCCGCGCCGGCTATTTCGGCAACAAGACCGGCTGGGTCCAACCGAGCGGCGGCCAGACCTGCGCCCAGCTCGGCTCCGACGGCGGCAATGTCGGCCTGCTCGATGGCTCGGTGAATTGGAAAAAGATGGACGCGATGACGGCGCACACGAATGCGTGGAGCATCGGCGGCGTTCCCTCGGGCTATCTGGGAATGTGGTGATCGCCGGCCCGCCCACGCGGGTTGCGGCGCGCGCGGCAGGCCGCAGCGCGTCAGCCGTTCTTCGCGGTGGGTTCGTCCGCCGCGCGCCACAAATAGCGGGCGGCGAGAGTGCGGTGCGGGGCCCATTGACGGCCGAATTTTTGGAGCGCTTCCGGCGCGGGGAGCTGGCGCTTGCGGTAGGCAATCTGGAATCCACGCCGCACGCCGAGGTCGAGCACGGGCAGCACGTCGGGCCGTCCGAGGTTGAAAATCAGGAGCATTTCGACGGTCCAGCGACCCACGCCTTTGACACAGGTGAAGCGCTCGATGAGTTCGGCATCGTCCAGCCGATCACACTCGGCGAGCGACGGGATGACACCGGTGAGCGTCTTCTGCGCGAGATCGTGGAGGTAGCCGGCCTTGGGTCGCGAGAGTCCGGCGGTGCGGAGTTTCTCGAGGTCCATGCGCGCGACCGTCTCGGCGCTGGGAAAGGCGGGGCCGGTAAAAAGTTCCGTGAAACGCCGCAGAATGGTCTCGGCCGCCTTCCCGCTCAGTTGCTGGTGAACGATGGCCTGCACGATGGCTTGAAACGGCGGGAGCCGGCGCGGCTGGAGGTCGATCGGGCCGATGCGCGCGATGATCGCGGCCATCACCGGGTCGGTCCGCAAATGCTGATGGGCGGGAGTGGGCATGGGGCGGGAGGTTGAAGGGTTGCCAGTTATTGCGAAAGTCCAGACACGAACCGCCGAATCGCGCGGCGCTTCCGCCTCCCTCGTCCCGTGAGGGCCGAACGAGGCGAGGGAAACCGAGGCGCGCGGCATTTATGCCGCTTCAACGTTCACACGTCGGCGCGGGTGCGGACACGCTGCGACGTTCGGCGGCCGATGCGGCGTGAACGCCGCGCTCCGGGAGCGGCGTTTGACTCGCCTCGCGCGGTCCCTATGATCGCGCCTCCGTGCGCGGGCACGGAGCCAACGGACATGAAACGGCAAATCTATCTCGATCATCAGGCGGCCACGCCGGTTTTGCCGGAGGCGCTCGACGCGATGCTGCCGTTTTTCCGCGGGGACTTCGGCAACCCGGCGTCGCCGCATCATCTCGGGCTGAACGCGCGCGATGCGCTGGCGCGGGCGCGTGAGCAGTTCGCGGCGCTGCTGAACGCGGAATTACCGGAGGAAATTATTTTCACCTCGGGCGGCACGGAGGCGGTGAATCTCGCGATCAAAGGCGGCGCGCTGGCGAACGAGCGGCACGGCAAACACATCGTCGTGAGCGACATCGAGCATCCGGCGGTGCTGAATTCCGTGGCGGCGCTCGCGCGCGAGGGCTTCACCTGCACGCGGGTCAAAGTCGATGCCACCGGCTGGGTCGATCCCGCAGCGGTGCGCGCGGCGCTGACGGATGAGACGATCCTCGTCGCGGTGCATCACGCGAACCACGACCTCGGCACGCTCGAGCCGATTGCGGAAATCGCGGCGCTCACGGCCGAGCGCGGCGTGCCGCTGTTCGTCGATGCCGTGGCCAGCGCGGGCTGGCTGCCGCTGGATGTGCAGGCGCTCGGGATTTCGCTGCTCGCGCTGTCGCCGCAGCGGTTTTACGGACCGAAAGGCGTCGGCGTGCTCTACCGCAACCAGCGCACGCGGCTCGCGGGCATCCAGCACGGCGGACGGCAGGAAGACGGCCGTCGCGCAGGCACGGAAAATGTGCCGGCCATCGTCGGCGCGGGAGTTGCGGCGGAAGTCGCGCGGCGCGAACTGCCGGAGCGCCAGGCGCACACGGCGGCGCTGCAACGGCGGCTGTGGGAGCAGATTCGCGAGCGCATTCCCTACGTATGCCTGAACGGTCCCGAGCCGGGGCCGCGCCGCAGTCCGGTGAATCTCAACGTGAGCTGCGAGTTCACCGAAGGCGAAGGTTTGGCGCTGCTGCTCGACACGCTCGGCGTGGCCGTGGCGAGCGGTCCGAGCTGCGTGAGCCGCGCGGAAAAGGTGCCGCCGGTGCTGGCGGCCATTGGCCTTGACCCCTCACTGGCGCAGGGCAACATCCTGCTCTCGCCCGGCCGGGACAACACGGCGGCCGATGTCGATGACGCCGTGGTGCTCCTCGAACAGGCCGTCCGGCGGCTGCGCGACCTGTCGCCGCTGTGGGATGAATTTCAGCGCGGGCTGGTGGATTCGGTGCTCTGTCCGCGCGGCCGCGGCGAGCGTTCGGCGACGACGTGAGCTTCCCCGCTGCGCTCAATCAGAAACAACCTCGGGAATTTTTACATGATGAACGAAGAGACAGTATTGAACGCCCTCAAGACCGTGAAATATCCCGGCTACTCGCGCGACATCGTGTCGTTCGGGCTGGTGAAAAAAATCGCCGTGGGCAACGGCGCGGTGAGCGTCGCGATCCAGATGACCTCGCCGAGCGCCGAGGCGGCGGCGCTGATCAAGGCCGACTGCGAGCGGGTGGTGAAGGCCCTGCCCGGCGTGACCGCGGCGGTCATCGAGGTGAACCGCCCCGTTGGCGTGACCACCGGCGCGACGGCGGGCGCGCCCGGACAGGCCGCGGCGGCGATTCAAAACCGCATCCCCGGCATCCGCCGCGTCATCGCCATCGCCAGCGGCAAGGGCGGCGTCGGCAAGTCCACGGTCTCGGTGAACCTCGCCTGCGCGCTGGCAAATCTCGGCGCGGAGGTCGGCCTGCTGGATTGCGACATCTACGGCCCGAGCATTCCGCTGATGATGGGCATCCACCAGCGCCCGCACGTGAGCGAGGCCGAAAAGCTGATTCCGCCCATGAATCACGGCGTGAAACTCATGAGCATGGGCTTCCTCCTCGACGGCGATCAGCCCGTCATCTGGCGCGGGCCGATGATTCAGAAAACGATCCAGCAATTCGTGAATCAGGTGGAATGGGGCCAGCTCGATTATCTGCTCGTCGATCTGCCGCCGGGCACAGGCGACGCGCAGCTTTCGCTCTGCCAGACGGTGTCGCTCGATGGCGGTGTGATCGTCACCACGCCGCAGGAAGCGTCGCTCGGCGTGGTGCGCAAGGGCATCGCGATGTTCGAGAAGGTCAACGTCCCGATCCTCGGCATCGTCGAGAACATGAGCTACTTCACGACGCCGCAGGGCGAGCGCATCGAAATCTTCGGCCACGGCGGCGGTCGCGCCGAATGCGAGCGGCGCAAAATCACGTTCCTCGGCGAAATCCCGCTCTTCACCGAAATCCGGCTCGGCGGTGACGCGGGCAAGCCCGTGGCCGCCGCGGCCCCGGCCAGCGCGCCCGGCCAGGCGTTCATCAGCGTCGCCGAAGCACTGCGGAAGAAGGTCGGATAAACCGACGGCGGAAACGCGCCGGGTTCACGAGCGGCAAGTTTGACGGGCACACTTGGGAACCTGAGAATCACCTCATGAAACCGACCTCTCTGGCCCTGTTGCTTCTGACCTCGGTCGTCGTGCTCACCGGTTGCGCAACCCGTTACGGCACGCCCGATCGCACGGGCACTGGAACGCTGACCGGCGGTGCCATCGGCGCGGCTTCCGGCGCGGTGATTGGCGGACGAAACGCCGGAGCCGGCGCCCTGATCGGCGGCGCCGTGGGCGCGGTCACCGGCGGTTTGATCGGCAATGCGATGGATCGGGACGCCCAGGCCCGCCTCCAGCAGCAGGCACCGCAGACCTACACGCGGGTCGATCAAGGCCGCCCGTTGTCCGTGGCCGACGTGAAAGCGCTCGCCACCGCGCGCGTGAGCGATGACGTGATCCTCAGTCAGATTCGCAGCACCCGCACCTCCTTCCAGCTCAGCAGCGCCGATCTCATCGATCTCAAAAACGCCGGCGTCAGCGACCGCGTCGTCGAGGCCATGATCAACACGCCGCCGCCCAGCGCCGGCAACGCGCCGCCCGATCAGGTCGTCGTCGCCGGTCCACCGCCGCCGCCCCGCGTCGAGACGGTGGTCGTCGCGCCCGGCCCCGGCTACGTGTGGATCGATGGCGAATGGATTTGGAACGGCCGCTGGCTTTGGGTCGCTGGCCACTGGCTCGCGCCGCCGTATCCACACGCGGTCTGGGTGCGCCCCTCTTGGTCCCGCGGCCCGCACGGCTACCACCGCCACGGCGGACACTGGCGGTGAACGGCAGCCACGGTCGCTCCCGCCGTGCCGAGCGGAGGCGGCAAAGCTCAGAGCTCAAAGAGTTCAAAGCTCAAGGGAAGAGCCAAACTCCAAGCCCAAAAAATGCGGTCGTGGCGAACCCAGAAAGAGACAAAAAGCCCCAAAAAAAGGCAGGATCGCGGTTGGCCGGCACCCAATTGCCTCCTCCTCCCGATGACCACTCCCAGTTCCGCAATGCCTTTTCCGTTCGTGCCCCTCGTGGTTCCACCTGCCGTTTCCAAATTCAGCCGAGCCCGAACCCCCTTGATCCTCGGACCTTCCCTTGAGCTTTGTACTTTGAGCTTTGAGCTTCCCTTCCCCCTTCCCCGCCGTTTCCGTTTGTCATCCCGACACGCGAACGCAATGGTTCCCCGCATGAATCCGCGCCTTCCCGCTGCTCCGCGTCTCCGGTTCCGCTGCATGACCGTCGCCGTGGCCGTCGGCCTCCTCGCACTGTCGCTGGTGTCCGCCGAGATTCCTCCCACCGCCGCCCTTAAATTCACCCTGCAAAAGCGCGTGGAATCACCCGCCGACAGCGGCCAGTACAGAATCACCGCCACGCCCGAGACCTGGGATGCGCGCCGCACCGCCATCATCGTCTGCGACATGTGGGACCTGCACCATTGCAAGAACGCCGTCACCCGCGAGACCGAGATGGCGCCCCGCGTGAACCAAGTGCTCACCACCGCCCGCCAGGCCGGCGCCCTCATCATTCACGCGCCGAGCAGTTGCATGGAGTTCTACAAGGACCACCCCGGTCGCAAGCTTGCGCAGACCGCGCCCAAAGCCGCCAATCTCCCCAAGGACATCGCGTCGTGGTGCAAAAAAATCCCCGCCGAGGAAAAGGGAAAATACCCCGTGGACCAGACCGACGGCGGCGAGGACGACGATCTCGTCGAGCACGCCGCGTGGGCCAAACACCTCGCCGGACTGGGCCGCAATCCCCGCGCCCCGTGGAAGCGCCAGATCGACGTTTTGGAAATCAAGGATCACGACGCCATCTCCGACTCGGGCGTCGAGATTTGGAATCTCCTTGAGCAGCGCGGCATCACCAACGTGATCCTCCTCGGCGTTCACATAAACATGTGCGTCCTTGGCCGCCCCTTCGGCCTGCGGCAGATGGCGCAGAACGGCAAGCATGTGGTTCTGATGCGCGACCTCACCGACTCGATGTACAACCCCGCCCGCTGGCCCAACGTGAACCACTACCGCGGCACCGACCTCGTCATCGAGCACATCGAAAAATTCGTCGCCCCCAGCATCACCTCCGACCAGCTCCTCGGCGGAAAGCCCTTTGTCTTCAGCACCGACCCGGATGCGAAGAGTCGGCAATGACTGCGCTCACGCCGCATGACGCCGCTGTTCGATCATGATTTTCCCCTTCCTGTCTGCTGCCTCCTGTCTCCTGCGCCCTGACTCCTGTCCCCCGAATGTCCCACGTCGCTGACTTCCTCACGCCCGCCGAGCTGCAAAAGATCTCGAACCTGCAGGTCGTCGCGCGGCTCGTGGTCGAGGGGTTTTTCTCGGGGCTGCACAAGTCGCCGCACAAGGGCTTCAGCGTCGAGTTCGCGCAGCACCGGCAGTATGTGCAGGGCGACGAAATCCGCCGCCTCGACTGGAAGGTCTTCGCCAAGACCGACCGCTACTACATCCGCGAATACGAGGAGGAGACCAATCTCCGCACCACGCTGCTGCTCGATCTGAGCGGCTCGATGGCCTACGCCGGCGGCAATGGCAAGGGCCTCTCGAAGGCCCACTATGCCGCGCGCCTCGCCGCCGCCCTCGCCTATCTCATGCTGCAACAGCGCGACAGCGTCGGCATGGTCACCTTCGACACCAAGGTGCGCCGCTACATCCCGCCGCGCTCGAGCGTGCCGCATTTGCAGACGATTCTCGACGAACTCCAGAAGGCGCAGCCGGGCGGCGAAACCGGTCTGGCCGGCGTTTTTCACGACCTCGTCCTGCGCATCCAACGGCGCGGGTTGCTCGTGATCCTCACCGACGGCTTCGGCGACGTGAAGGACCTGGTCGCCGCGCTCGCGCACTTCCGCTCGGCGCGCCACGAGGTTCTCCTGTTTCAAGTCCTCGACCGCGACGAGGCCGAGTTCCCCTTCAAGCAATGGACGCGCTTCGAATCGCTCGAGGAGGCCGACCGCCATCGCATGATCGACCCCTCGCAATTCCGCGCGGTGTATCTCGAAAATTTCCGCAAGTTCCAGGACGAACTCACCGCCGGCTGTCACCGCCACCGGATTGATCTCGTGACCATGTTCACCGACCAGCCCTACGCCGACGCGCTGGCGCAGTACCTCACCCGCCGGTTCGCGCGCGCATGACGTTTCTCAATTTCATCCTGCTCGGCGGCATCGGCGCGGCGACGATTCCGATCATCATCCACCTGCTCAACCGCAACCGTTTCAAGATCGTGAAATGGGGCGCGATGCACCTGATCGACACGGCGTTCGTCGTCCACCAGCGCCGGCTGCAAATTGAAAACTGGCTGCTGCTCTTGCTCCGCTGCCTGATCCCGGCGCTGCTCGCGCTGAGCCTCGCGCGGCCCGTGCTCACGGGCGCGAGCCAGCTTTTCGGCGCGGCGAAAAGCTCGCTCGTGCTGCTGCTGGACAACAGCTACTCGATGGACTTCAGCGGCGGCGGCACCGCCAATTTCACCGAGGCCCGCGCCGATGCGACCAACATCCTCGCCAGCATCGGCCGCGGTTCCGACGCGTCGGTCCTGCTGATGGCGGGCGGCGTCACGCCCCTGCTGCCCGCGCCCTCGTCCGACCTCGACCAACTGCAAAAGCTGCTCAAAGACGTCGATGCCGGCTACGGCGCGGCCAACGTGCCCGAGTCCCTCGAGACCGCCGCCGCGTTGCTCGAGAAAATGAACAACCCCTACCGCGAGCTGATCGTCGTGAGCGATTTCCAGCGCGTGAGTTGGTCGGAGAACGACTCGCCCGCCCGCGCCCGCATCGCGAAACTGCTGCACGCGCAAAAGCCCGAGCCGCGCCTCACCTTCATCCACGCCGGCGCCGAGGGCACCGACAACGTCGCCGTCGAGTCGCTTGATTATTCGCGGCTCGTGTTCGGCGTCGGCCAGACCATGCAACTGCACGCCACGGTTCGAAATTACGGCGAGCGCACCTATCCCGAGCTGCGGGTGGAATTCCGCGTCGATGGCACCAACCGCACCGTGTCGCAGATCAACCTCGGCGTCCGCGAGCAGCAGAAGGTGCTGTTCACGCATGTCTTCGAGTCCCCCGGCTCGCACGTCCTCGAGATCCGCGTGGATGCCGACGCGCTTCAGGCCGACAATTATCTCCAGGCCTCCGTGCCCGTCTGGGACCGCGTCCCCGTGCTCATCCTCAACGGCGATCCCAATCCCGAGGTGCTGCGGAGCGAGACGGATTTCCTCGAAATCTCCCTCCAGCCCTACGCCAAAACCAAGGCCGACCTCACCGACCTCATCACGACGCGCGTGATTTTGCCGGCGCAGTTCAACGCCGAGTCGCTGGCGCAAACCCGCGTCGTCGTGCTCGCCAACGTGAGCCATCTCACCGACCAGCAGGTTCACTGGCTCAACGAATATGTGCGCGACGGCGGCGGCCTGCTGCTCTTCGGCGGCGACCGCGTGCGACCCGATTGGTACAATCAATCCCTCGCCGCGCCGGGCCTGCTGCCGCTCCCGATCAACGCGCTGGCCGGCTCGCTCGATCCCGCCGTGCCGGGCGCGAAAATTGTCGGCGAGCATTACTCCCACGCCGCGCTGGAGATGTTCAACGATCCGCGCAACGGCTCGCTCGCCGACGCCGAGATCAAGCAGTGGTTCAAGCTCAAGGAGACGCGCCCCGGTCGCGAGTCCGCGGTGAGCGTGCTGGCGCAACTCACCAGCGGCGACCCGTTTCTGGTCGAGAAAAAACACGGCGAAGGCCGCGTGATCCAGTGCGCCACCGCGTGCGACGCCGACTGGGGAAATCTCCCGCTGCGCTCGGCCTACCTGCCGCTCATGCAGCGCATCGTCACCTATCTGGCCTCGACCGTTTTCCCGCCGCGCAACGTCGAGGTCGGCAAGCCGCTGACCGCGTTCCTCCCGCGCCTCGAGGCCGGGCGCAAGGCCTACCTGACCGATCCCGCCGGCCAGAAGCACGAGCTGACCGTGACCGCCAAAGGCTCGCGCAGCATGGTCGAATTCACCCGCACCCAGCGCCCCGGCCTCTACGTCCTGAACCCGCCGGACGGCACCACGATTCACTTCGTCGTTAGCACCTCCCGCCTCGAATCCGACCTCGAACAACTCAAGGAAACCGAGCAACAGGCTCTCGCCAAAGGCATGGGTGCGGAAATGGCGAAATCGTGGAAAGACTGGAAAGTGCTTGATCGCAAGCGCCGCTTCGGCACCGAACTGTGGCGTCCGCTGCTCTGGACCGTCCTCGCCTTGCTCCTCGGCGAACTGCTGTTGCAACAATGGATCACGCGCCCGCCGGCCCGCGCCAAAAGCGCCGCGCAGCGGGCGGTGGAAACGAAGACCCGCAGTGGGTAGGGCGCGTCTGTCCCCAGCGCGCCGCCGCGACGTTCGTACGGTTCTGCGGCGCGCTGAGGACAGACGCGCCCTACCATCGTCCTCGGATTTGCCGAGCGTCGGGCCAATATCGGACACTCTCCCCTTTTTGCGCCTCTTTGCGTTCTTTGCGGCCATTTCCCCGCCCGCCGCAAATTTTACACTGCGACTCGCGCGCGGGTCCCGCTAGGCTCCGCGCCGAACTCCGCCCGCGGCGCCCGGCGCGCCGGTGCGGCGGCCGCTTTTTTTGACGGAACTGCATTTCATCGGTGACTGGAAGTTGGCGACGGGGCTGGCGCTCGGGCTGGCTCTGGCGGTCGTCGCGTATCTCCTGTACTCGCGCGAACTGCGCGACCGCCGCGGCTTTCTCCGCTGGTTTCTTCCCAGCCTCCGTGCGTTCACCGTGCTCGTGGTCGTGCTCACGCTCACCGGTCCCGTGCTGCATCACCGCCAGACCGTCGGGGAACTGGCGCGGATCATCCTGCTCGTGGACGGCTCGGGCAGCCTCGATGTCACCGATGAACAAATGGATCTGCCGCGCAAAATGCTCTGCGCGCAATCGCTGGGCTGGCTGCCCGCGGGCAATTTCGATGTCTCGCTCAAGCCCGTCGCCGCCGGCCTCGCGCGGGCGCAGAACATCGCGACCGCCGCCCAGCTCGGCGACGCACGGACGGCGGTGGATGAATTCCGCGACGCCCTGCGCGAGACGCTCGTGGCGTGGGAAAAAATCCCGGCCGCGACCTGGCCCGAGGCGAAGGACAAGCTCGAGCCCTTCCGCACCGACCTGCTCCAGCCGGCGACGCGCCTCGCCGCCACGCGCGCCGCCAACGTGCGCAAGGCCCAGGCCGAGCTGGCCACCCTCGCGCGCGTCGCCGCGGAATGGGAACGCGAGGTGAATGCCGCCTTCACGGCCCTGCTCGGAAAATCGTTTCCCGCCGAGGACGCCAAGATGGTTTCCGTGGTCGAGAAGTTCGACAAATCGCGGCGCTGGCAGCGGCTGGAAACGCTGTTGTTGCAGGGCAAGGAGCCGCTGCTCGGACGGCTGGCGGCGCAGCACAATGTCGAATTGCAATCGCTCGCCGGCAGCAAGAGCCAGATGCTCTGGTGGCCCGGCGGCGGCAAGGCGGACCCGGCCGGCAACAAGACTCCCACCGCGTTTCCGAATTACGCCGCGACCAACGCCACCACCGATCTCGGCGGCCCGGTCGCGGAGGTCGTCGAGCAGGGCAACACCAAGCAGCGCATCGCCGTGGTGCTCTTTTCCGACGGCCAACACAATGCGGGTTCGTCGCCGCTCGAGGTCGCCAAGATGCTCGGCCAGCGCGGCATTCCGCTGCACACCGTCGGCGTGGGCGCGACGCAGCCGCCGCGCGATCTGGCCGTCCTCGACGTGAAGGCGCCCGACACCGTGCCCGCCGACGCGCAACTGCGGGGCGAAGTGATGCTGCGCGACGACCTGCCGCCGGGCGAACCCTTCACGCTGCGCATCGCCGCGGGCGGCAAGACGCTGTGGGAAAAATCGCTCACCACCGAACAGCGCTCGCAGCGCTCGGTGCCGTTTGATTTTTCCATCAAGGATTTCGTGGAGGCGGAGATGAAGGCGAAGGATCGCGACCTGCAATACGCCAGCCTCGGCCTCGCGCTCGAGGTGTCCGTGCCCGTGCTGCCGGGCGAAAAAAACACGAACAACAACACCCGCGTTTTCCGCCTGAACGCGATGACGCAGAAGCCGAAGGTGCTGCTGCTCGACGGCCGGCCGCGCTGGGAATTTCGCTACCTGCGCAATCTCTTCGAGCGCGACGAGCGCTGGGAGGTCAACGCCCTGCTCGCCGGCGCGGGCGGCGAGGCCAAGCCGTGGTCGCGCGGGCCGCGGGCCGGGCAGTTTCCCGGCAATCGCGAGGCGCTCTTTTCGTATCACCTGATCGTGTTCGGTGACGTGCCGCCGGGGCAGATCCGCGGCCCCGAGCTGGACTGGATCCGCGAGTTCGTCGAGCGCCGCGGCGGCGGGATCATCTTCGTGGACGGCCGGCAGGAGCAGCTCTCGAGCTACGCCGAGAGCGAGCTGGGGCCGCTGTTTCCGGTGTCGTGGAAAGGCCCCGCGCTCGAGGGCACGGCCGTCCGGTGGCGATTCAAGGCCGTGGGCGCCGCGCAGGCGCCCCTCTCGCTGGTGGCCGGCTCGCAGCAGAACGCCGAAATCTGGGGCGTGCTGCCCGGCCCGCAACGCGTCGCGCCCGCGCAGGCGTTGCCCGCCACCGAGGTGCTGCTCGAGGCGGTGCTGGGCGAGCGCAGCGTGCCCGCGCTGGTGTATCGCCGCTTCGGCGCGGGCCGCGTGCTGTATGCCGGCTCCGATGAATCGTGGCGCTGGCGTTACAACGTCGGCGACCTGTATCACACGCGGTTTTGGAACCAGGTCTCGAAGTGGATGATGGAGGCGCCGTTTCCCGTGCAGGACAAATTCGTCTCGCTCGACTCCGGCCCGCCCGCGTATCAGCCCGGCGAGACGGCCGAGATTCGCGTCCGCGTGCGCGACGAGGAGGGCAAGTCCATGCTCCAGGCCAAGGCCGTGGCGCTCATCTATCGCGACGGCCAGAAGATGGGCGAACTGCCGCTGGCGGCCGACGACAGCAACGGCGGCACCTATCGCGCCCGCACCATGCCGCTGACGCCGGGACAATACGAAATCCGCGTCAAGGTCGAGGGGCTGCTCGAGGCGGAGATGAAAGCGCGCACGCAGTTCACGGTGGCGGCGCAGACCGGCGGCGAACTCGGCGCGCTCCACTGCGACGAGCGCCTGCTGCGCCAGATGGCCTTTCATTCCGGCGGCACCTATTTCCGCGAAGAAGAAACCGCGGCCCTCGCCGACCTCCTCAAGCCGCTCAGCGACGGCCGCGTGATCGAGACCGAAACCGTGCTCTGGCAGAGCTACTGGTGGTTCGTCCCCATCGCGCTGCTGCTCACGCTCGAGTGGATTGTGCGCAAGCGGGCGGGGATGGTCTAGGCGGGGAGGGGGAAAGTAATTAGTGATTAGTGATTAGTAATTAGTGACGGGCCGACATGGATTCATCGGCCTGTAAACATTGGTCTCGGCGGCTCTCTGCGGGTGCGAATGTGGAATCATTTCGCGCGACTTTCCTGGTGTTTGCGCAGAATCCCCCCCAACATTCGCCCCGCCATCACCCTAT
>CAMAUZ010000067.1 GCA_945861535.1 Akkermansia muciniphila
CCCGCTGCGAGGCGGTGGGCCGATTGACGAGCCGTCGCAGCTCGGATCGCTGTTCGGGGGTGAGGGACAGGGTTTGAATGGGTCGAGCCATGCCGTGAGTTTATCGCCAAAACCTGTTATGTATAGTCAATTCGGAGACACTACACTAGATATGATTGGAAACGCAATAACACTACCGTCCAAACAAACACCAACGGAACTTACCTTGTCACTGGTGATACCCAAATCCGCGATTCGGCCTCCTATTCCGTGACGGTTTACGATGACTTGGGGACAACAACGTCCGCAACTATCTCATTGCTTGTCACTGTAGATGACCCGCAATTCAACTTTAGTACGGTGGTGGATTCCTCCCGCATCCCCAGTGCGGTCAATTCGTTTGTCGTGGGTACGGATGGTTGGCTCTATTTTGCGGAGCCGCAGCGACAGGTGGTCTCCCGGATCAATGCCACCAACGGCGTGTTCGAAATCCTGGCGGGTTTTGCCGGCCTAAGCGGTGTGCTGGACGGCGTGCGCGGAGCCGCCCGCTTCAACGCTCCGCACAGTTTGGCCTTGGATGCCACTGGCAACATCTACGTGACCGACTCGGGCAATCACACCCTCCGCAAGATCACTCCCAGTGGACAGGTGACCACCCTGAGCGGAGCCGCCCAAGTCCCCGGCTTCACGGATGGCCTGCCGGTCAACAGCCGTTACTCCGGGCTGAGTTACTTGATTAATGGCCCCGGCGGGCTGCTCCTAGTCTTGGATGGTCCTCGCATCCGCACCGTGGATGCAATAGGAAACTCCTCTACTATCTATGAGCTCAACAACCCAAGCTACTCTCCCACGTTTTCTCCAAGCGGGCCAATCCGGGCGCTCGCTACGAATAGCAGTTCCTCAGTGCGGTTCTTTGCACACCGACTTGGGAACCTCACAGAAATTCGCGAAGTCGGCAATGCGGGGGTGATAGCAGGTAGCGGTTTTGGAACCAGCGATGGCACTGCCGGAAACGCTGGTTTCGGAGGTGTTTTTTCCCCATTTTTTGGTTCGGTGATCGACGGCCCGCGAAGCATGGTGTACGACTCCTTTAGCGGGCCCAACAACTACATCATCGTGGACACCGTCAACCACTCCCTGCGCCGCCTCCGCAGCACCAATGTAGTTACCACCCTGGCCGGCGGAACCCAGGGCTATCGTGACGGTCTGTCACCGCTTTTTGACACCCCGGCGTGGGGCCAACTGGATTCATTCGGCAGCCTCTGGATTCTGGACGGGGGAGGCCGGCGCATTCGCAAAGGCGTGCGGTACTATCGGAGCCCCGTGATAACCAGCCCCAGCACCGCTCTGGCCGTGGCCGGGCAGAGTTTTGCCTATCAGATCGTCGCCAATGGCATCCCCACGAGTTACGGTGCCACCGGCCTGCCCGGGGGGTTGTTCATCAATGTGACTACCGGTCTGATTTACGGTATACCTAATCAGGGCGGCACCTTTGCAGTGACACTGAGAGCGGGAAATGCCACGGGGACGGGGACGCTGGCCCTGACTCTGACCGTGGACCCGGGCAATACGCCAGTCATTACCAGTTCCAGCTCGCCAACCGCGGTCTTAGGGGAGGCGTTCACCTATCAGATCACGGCCACCGCTGCGCCCTCCAGCTTCGATGCCGTCGGCCTTCCGGTCGGTCTGTCAGTAGATACCGCTACCGGGGTGATTTCCGGCACACCAACCCAAGTCGGCGGCTACAGCGTTACGCTGAGCGCGCGGAATGCCTCGGGAGCCGGTTCGCGGGCGATTATTTTGACCGTGGCCCTGCATCCGGCGCCGGTGGTCACCAGCGCCACGAACGCAATCGCGGTCGTCGGGCAAACCTTCACTTATCAGGTCACGGCTACAGGTGCGCCAACCACCTACCTGAGCACGGGCCTGCCTGCCGAGTTGAGGCTCGATCCGATCGCCGGGCTGATCTCGGGAATTTTGACGGCGGTGGGTAATTTCACGTTTTCGATAACTGCCGCGAACAGTTGGGGCACGGACAGCAGGACCGTGACGGTGACGGTGACACTGCCGGTCGAACCGGTAGTCACCCAGCAGCCGCAGGCCCAGCGGGCGCATGTGGGGGGTGAGGTTAGTTTCACCGCGGCGGCGACCGGGACGCCACTCTTGAGTTATCTGTGGCGCTTCAATGGTGCCAACGTTCCCGGCGGCGACACTCCAACGCTGCGATTGCAGAACTTAACCACCAACCAGACGGGCGAATACCGTGCGATCATCGCCAATTCAGCGGGGGTGGCCTTCACGGACAAGGTCTATCTGGAGGTTGATCCGGCTCCGTTTGTGTTGGACCCACCGCGCAACCTGACAGTGCCGCTGAGGACGCCGGCAACGTTCGGAGTGCAAATGCTGGGCGAGCCTCCCTTTACGTTTCAATGGCGCGTCAACGGTGCGAACTTGGCAGGAGAGACTAACATGAGCCTGAGTCTGGCCATCGTGAACACGACCAATACTGGTCGATACAGTGTGGCGGTAACCAATGCTTTTGGTGGAGTAGTGAGTGCGGAGGGTGAGTTGTCCGTGATGCGTCCATCCTTCGCGTTTAGCCGCGCAACCAATGGCAGCGGTGGTTTGGCACTGACGTTCCCGGCGGAGGCGACGGGATTCGTGCTGGAGTGCTCGCCGACGGTGGGTGGGGGTGCAGTTTGGACAGTGGTGACGAACTTGGTGACGTTACCGACTGGGCAATTGGTGCTTCCGATCGATCCAGCGGGTGGGCCGAGGTATTACCGGCTCCGGACCCCGTAACTCTTGGGGGCTAGCCCCATAAGCGCTAACTTAACAATTGATTCATCGCGGCATCGTGCTTAATGAATGCAGCTTGATGATCAAGCAAGAACTCGCGGACGGGAATTGGAACTATGTGCTCACCCTGTTGCCGGCCAATTGGGAAGCGCTGGCCAAAAGCTCCGGGGCGGTGCGGCGCCTGCGTGGGGCCGCGTCGGTCGGCGATCTGCTGCGCACGCTGCTGCTCCATATCGGGCATGGCTGCTCGCTGCGGACCACGTCGGTGGTGGCCAAGGCGGCGGGTTGGGCCACCATGTCCGATGTGGCGTTGCTCAAGAAACTGCGTGGTTCGGCCGGTTGGTTGCAGGCGCTCTGCGCGGGCCTGCTCGCGGAGAGCGGCCTGCGGCTGCCGCCGGCCCATCGGGGCCTGCGGATGCGCCTGGTGGACAGCACGCTGATTCAAGAACCCGGCGACACCGGCAGTCAGTGGCACGTGCTCTACAGCCTGAGGGTGCCCGCCTGGCAGTGCGATTTTTTCCGGCTCACCCCGGCCCGCGGCGCGGGGCACGGCGAATCGCTCAAGTATTTTCCCGTCCAGCCCGGTGACTGCCTGCTGGCCGATCGCGGTTTCAGCCATCTGGCCGGCGTCGACCATGTGCATCGCTGCGGCGGGCGGGTCATCGTACGCCTCAACGATCAGAACACCCCCTTGGAACACGCGGACGGCCAGCCGGTCGTGCTGCTGGACTGGCTCCAACAACTGACCGCGCCCGGGCAAGTCGGCGGGCTGCCGGTCTGGTTGCCGGCCGCGCCGGGCACGCGTAAACGAATCCCCGCGCGGCTCTGCGCCGGGCGCAAAAGCGTGGAAGCCGCCGCGCTGGCCGGGCGCAAACTCAAACGCCGGGCCTCGCGCAAGCAAACCACCCTGCGTGCGGTCACCTTGAAGCACAGCGCGTGGATCGTGGTGCTGACCACGGTGGAGCCGGAGGTGCTCACCGATCTGGAAGTGCTGGAATGGTACCGGGTGCGCTGGCAAATCGAACTGGCCTTTAAACGCCTCAAGTCCCTGGGGGACGTGGGGCATCTGCCCAAACGGGATCCCGCCTCCAGCCGGGCGTGGATTTACGGCAAACTGCTGCTGGCCCTCCTGACCGAGAAAATGCAACGCCACGCGGCGGATTTTTCCCCTTGGGGCGGACGCTGGCTGGAACAAGACCCGCCCCCGGAGTTTCTGGCGTGAGGCGGAGGTGCTGCTCAACTTGCTCCGCGACACCCTCTGGCCCGCCCTCTCGATCTCCGACTGCCTGGCCAACTGGGGCGACATCCAACGGGATCTGGCCGAAGCCAGCCGCAACCGCGTTCCTCGGGTCAAGGATTTGTTAAGTTAGCGCTTATGGGGGCTAGCCCCGATGCACCTGTGCCGGAAATAGCATGTACTCCCGGCTTCCATTTTCTCTTCTCGGCGGGGAAAAGCCGGGGCTTCAGGGGACCTTTATGATGGCAAATTAGCGGTATCTGGTTGTTACGAGTGCGGGCTTTCACATGCCGATGAGCGGGAGAGTATTCGGCTGGGCGGCTACCCCGCCGTTCGCCGGTCTGCCCCCGCTTCCGGAGTCGAATGAAAGCGCTCTTTCTAGGGATTTACCGGGTTTGACTTTACCCGGCGGCTTGCGGCAACGTCCACCCCAGCAATACCCAATAACGCCAATGCGCCAAACGAGTTTGAAACCACTTCTTATGACCTCCCCTGTTGCTCTCCGGCGATCTCACTTACCGACGCTCCTGGCGGCGCTCGGATTGCTGCTGCTGTTGCTGGCTCCGACGCCCCACGCGCGGGGACAGGCGGGTCCGATCGCCCACTGGAAATTCGACGAGGTCGGCGGCCCGACGGCCTTTGACAGCGCGGGCACGAATCACGGCACCCTCTCGGCCGCGGGCGCGACGTTCGTGCCCGGCGGTATTGCCGGCAACGCCATCAGCCTGGACAAGGCTGCGGATGGATTGGTGGACATGGGAAACGTCCTGAGCCTGACCAGTGGCGACCATTCCATCGTGGCCTGGGTCAAGACGGCTCCGGGTGATGTCACAGTCCCTTTGGTGGTGGTGGGCAAGCACCTAAGCGGCACGCGCAACGGGTATGCGCTGATGGTGAATGGCGACGGCGGGACGCTGACACCCCTCAGCAAGGCGCTGTTCTACGAAGGCGGCATTGGTATCACCCCCGTCACGTTGGCCGAAACGCCAATCTCGACGACGGCTGTGAATGATGGCAACTGGCATCAAATCATCATTGTTGTGCAGGTTGGCGGCACCAAGCGGATGTTCGTGGATGGCGCGCCGGCGGAGGACGCGAAACCGACCCAAGCCTTCATCCCCAACATGGCGGCTTTTCTTATCGGCGGCACGCAATCGGGTGTTACTCCCACGGCCCTTTTCACCGGATTGATTGATGACGTGCAGATTTATGACCGCGCACTCTCCGACTCGGAGATAGATCTTCTGTTTCGCACTCCCGGCAGCGAGGCGAAAGCCGCACCGGTGTCAGCAACGGGTCCGATTGCCCACTGGAAATTCGACGAGGTCGGCGGCCCGACGGCATTTGACAGCGCGGGCACGAATCACGGCACTCTCTCGGCCGCCGGCGCGACGTTCGTGCCGGGCGGCATTGCCGGCAACGCCATGAGCCTGGACAAAGCCGCCGATGGGTTGGTGAACATGGGCAACAATCTGATGCTGGGCAGCTCAGACTTCACGGTGTCCGGGTGGATCAAAACGGCTCCGGGAGCCGCCCCTGGGTTTGGTAATTTCCTCAGCAAACACGAGGCCAACACCGCCAACGGCTACATTCTCGGTTTTGACCACACGACGATAGCGAACGGGGCCGATCACGCGTTCTTCTACGCCGGCACCCGGACCATTCCCTCGGGCGGCTTTACGATCGTTGACGTGCCCGTCTCCACCACCAGCGTGAACGATGGCAACTGGCATCACATCCTCGGCGTCTATCGACCGTCGGGAAACACCACCATCTATGTGGACGGGGCACCGCTGGAAGGCAGCATCGCCAGTTCCCCCATTGCTGTGAACGCGGCGGCGTTTCTAATTGGCGGGGCCAATGTGGCGAATGTTCCGACGGCCTTTTTTACCGGTCTGGTGGACGACGTTCAAATCTACGACCGCGCCCTGGCCGACACGGAGATTGACTTCCTCTTTCGCAACCCAGGCAGCGAGGCCAAATCTACCGGGAACAGCGCCTGCTCGCCGCCACCCAACATGATCGCGTGGTGGCAGGCGGACGGGAATGCCAATGACACGGTCGGCAACAACCACGGACTGAACATTGGCGGGGTCACTTATGCGCCGGGGAAGCGGGGGATGGCATTCAGCTTCAGCGGGAGCGGGACGGATTACATCGGGGTGCCGGCGAATCCGACGTTGGATTTTGCCACGAACGGTCCGATCACCATCGAACTGTGGGCCTATCGAACTGGCACCAATGCGTCAGTGATGCACCTGCTCGGGAAGCGGGTTGGTTGTCTCGGCGCGGGCGGGGGCGACACGGCGAATTATCAGATGTTTCTCAATCGGGTCACGTTGCAACAGGGTTTGGGAATCGGTGGTGTGGGACCCGCGAATATTGTCACCACGGGGTTGGACCTGCCGGGGAATGTGTGGACTCACCTGGTGGGAACCTTCGACGGGTCCAACTACACCTTCTATTTGAATGGCCAGTCTGTGGCGACGGCGACCGGGCCGCTGGGAGCGCCCAACGCCGCTCCGCTTCGAATTGGAACGGCCGGCGATTGCTTTCAAGCTCCGTTTTCCGGGCTGTTGGATGACATCGCCCTCTATAATCGCGCCCTAACTGCGGCCGAGGTTCAGGCTCTATTTTTTGCCGGTGGTGACAAGTGTCAGCTTTCCACGACTAGTGGCATCACCACCCAGCCCGTGGACACGACCGTCACGGCTGGCACGACGGCCACCTTCTCGGTTGGAGTCAGTGGCACTCCGCCTTTGGGGTATCAATGGACTTTCAATGGCATCAATCTTCCGGGGTCCACCGCAAACTCGATCACCATCCCCAACGCTTCCTTCACCAATGCCGGGACCTATGCGGTTCGTGTGCTTTATCCGTCCGGCTCGGTGGCGAGCGGGAATGCTACCCTGACAGTGTTTTATCCGCTGCCGGTGATTACCAGCCTGTCCCCCAGCCAAACGGCGACCCTCGGTGGTTCAGTGGTATTCTCTGTGACTGCCACCGGGCCGGGGCCGCTGAGCTATCTGTGGCGCAAAGGGGGAGTCAATATTCCGGGAGCCACGAATTCCAACTACGGGATGACTGACATCCAGGCAGCTGATTCCGGTGACTATCAGGTCGTGGTGAGCAATCCCGGCGGGGCGGTGGTGAGTTCCAACATTGTCCTGAGCATCGCCGGAGCGCCCGCGATCACGACGCAGCCGGCGAGCCGGGTGGTCGCGCTCGGCAGCCCGGTGAGTTTCGAGGTGACAGCCAGCGGTGCGGGACCGCTGCTGTATCAATGGCGGTTCAATCGCGCCGACCTGCCGGGTGAAACGAATGCGAGCCTCTCGTTCGCCAGCGCGCAGGTGCCGGATGCCGGTCTCTACAGTGTCGTGGTCGCCAATCTGGCGGGGGTTGCCCGCAGCGTGGGCGCCGAACTGCGCTTTATCGGCGGGCCGGTGATTGTCGCCCAGCCGCGCGGGCAGACCGCTCCGGTCGGGGGCAGCGTGACGTTCGACGTGGGCGTGCTCGGCGATGCGCCGTTGGCCTATCAGTGGCGGTTCAACGGCGCGGCGATGCCGGGCAAAACCAACCAGAGTCTCACACTCACGTCACTGTCACTCGCGGCGGCGGGCAATTACTCCGTCGTAGTGACGAACAGTCTCGGATTGGCGGTCAGTGCGGATGCCGCGCTGACGGTGTTCGTGCCGCTGGCCATCATCAGTGAGCCGGTCAGTCAGGTGATCGCCATTGGTGGGACCGCCCGGTTCAGTGTCGGCGCGGTCGGGTCGCCGCCGTTTTCCTATCAATGGTTGTCCAATGGAGTGCCGATCACCAACGCCATCGCGGCCGACCTACAACTGGACAACGTCCAGCCGGCGCAGTCCGGCGGTTACTTTGCGGTGGTGGGAGATGCTCGCGGGTCAGTGACCAGTTCCGTCGCGGGTCTCCAGGTCTTTGAGCCGCTGCCGAGCTTCGTACTGTTCGATGGCACGGATACTTCCAAGTTTGTTTCGTCCGTGGGCGGCGGACCGGTGCAGTGGCCCATTGTCGCGCCGAATATTCTGGAGGTCGTGCCGGGGACCGGGAGCATTCAGAGCACCCAGACCTTCACGGATTTCAAACTACACCTGGAGTTTCGCACGCCCAATAACCCGCGCGACCCGGTCGGACCTACTCGTGGCAATAGTGGTGTCTATGTCCAGGGTCGCTATGAGATTCAGATCTTTGACTCCTTCGGTGTGACTGTGCCCAGCGCCAACGATTGCGGGGCCATCTGGGGGCTGACTCCGCCACGGGTGAACGCCTGTCTGGCTCCGGGGCAGTGGCAGGTTTACGACATCACTTTCCATGCGCCCCAATGGAACGGGAACACCAAGGTGCGAAACGCCCATGCGACCGTCGTGTTGAATGGCGTGGTAGTGCAAGATGACGTCCTGATTGCTGGTCCGACCGCCGGCGGTCGCATTGCCGAAGGTCCGACGGCGGGGCCAATTCTACTTCAGGACAACGGCTCGCGGGTGCAATTCCGCAATGTCGTGGTGACGCCGCTGGATACCGCGCCAACCTTTACTTGGGGAGTTTCGGGTGGCGGTAACACTGCGGGCGACGATCCGTTCGGCGATCTGGCAGTGGATCCGTCGGGATATAGTTACTTCGCGGCGATGTATCGGGGTGATCTGACCGTGGGAACCAATGTCCTCACCGCCACCACGACCCGCAACGCGATGTTCGGCAAGCTTGATCCGTCCGGCAAGGTCGTCTGGCTGCGGCGCGCTTCGAGCGGACTACCTCATGTGAACTACGGTACAGGCGTGGCGGTGGACGGGCAGGGCAATGTGTTTGGCGCGGGGACGTGCGAACGCTATATCTCATTTCTTGGCCAGCAGTATTACCCCGATGGAACGGGCGCGTTCTTGGCGAAGTACGACGGTGCGGGCAACGAAGTGTGGATTCGGACCGGCGGCACGGCCGTCACTGCGGACGGATCGGGAAATAGCTACACGGCGGGTGACGGTTCGGCTGTCTTGAGCTTTGGCACCACCGTCCTGGCCGCCGGAGCAAAGGGATTTGTCGCGAAGTATGATCGGAATGGCACTGTCGTCTGGGTGACGAGCTACAGCGGATCGACCACGACGTCGTCCGTGCGCGTGGATGGCGGCGGCAATGTCTATGTCGGCGGTTCCTTCAGCGGCACGGTGGCGTTCGGCGGCCTGCAACTTACCAGTGTCGGACAGACGGATGCCTTCATTGCCAAGCTCGACAGCAGCGGGCGGTTTGCGTGGGTGCGGCAATTCGGCGCTGGGGGAAGAGATGGAGTGTCAGGCCTCGCGCTGGATCCGCGGGGGAATCTCTTCGTCGCCGGAACGTTCCAGGCGACTGTCACCATCGGCACCAACACCCTGTTCAAAGCTTCCAACAGCGAGGGCGTCCTCGTGAAATATGATGCCAGCGGCAATGTGTTGTGGGCGCGGCAGACCGGCGGGGCTTCACAAAAGCAGATGGGTGGCCTGGCGGTGGATGCCGCCGGCGGTGCCTATATCGTGGGCAGCTTCGTCGGCCCGGCGACCTTCAGCAGCCGGGGAGTGACACCGAGCACCAATGTTTACGATGTCTTTGTCGCGAAATATGACACCGTGGGTGACTTCGTCTGGGCGCGCTCGGCGGGCGGGGCGGGCGACAAGTTCGGCTTGGGAGTGGGTGTGGATTCCAGCGGCAATGTCTTCGTGGGGGGTGACCTGACCAGTTCCATCGTATTGGATGCGCAGACGCTCACCACCAGCGGAGCGCAGGATTTCTTTGTCGCCAAGCTGGGGGATAATCGGGTGTTCCTCCAAGGACCGCTCATCAGTGTGCAGCCGCTGCCCCAGGATGTGGGTGAGGGTGTGACGGTTGTGTTCGCACCCACGGTGGGCGGGCCGGAGCCACTAACTTATCAGTGGCGGCTGAACGGAACCAATCTTCCCGGCGCGACCAATGTGAACCTGCTGTTGAACGCCGCGGGACCACTGGACGCGGGAGTTTATTCTCTATTTGTCACCAATCAGTACGGTGCGGTACTTAGTTCCAACGCCGTGCTGACTGTCCTCGGTGTGCCGGTCGTCACCTTGCAGCCCCAGGATCAGCAGCTCTATGTCGGTGAGGATCTGAACTTGCGCGCGGATGCTGCGGGCACGCCGCCGTTGAGTTATCTGTGGCGTTTCAATGGGGTGAACATTCCGGGTGCCACCAACCTGACCTTGCGCGTGCCTAATGTGACTACCAACGAAGCGGGAGAGTACTTTGTCATCGTCGCCAATCCCGCGGGCGTCGCACTTAGTCAAAAGGCGTTCGTGGGCGTGAACCCGGCACCGTTTATCCGCGTGTCGCCGCAGGATCAGAATGTTGCCTTGGGCACGACGGCCATGTTTGGGGTACAACTGCTTGGCCACCCGCCCTTCACCTATCAATGGCTGTTCAATCAGGTGGCTCTGCCCGGGCAGACCGGGGCTACCTTGAGCCTTGCCGGGGTGCAACCGGTGCAGGAAGGGCGATATAGTGTGGCAGTGACAAACGCGTTTGGCAGCGTGGTGAGTTCCGAGGCGCAACTGACGATCATTCGCCCGGCCTTTACCTTTGCTCGGGCCACCAATGGCGGCGGTGGGTTGGCGCTGACCTTTCCGCCGGAGGCCACGGGATTTGTGTTGGAGTCATCGCCGACGCTGGGTGCGGGCGCGGTATGGACGGTGGTGACCAATCTCGCCACGTTGCCCAGCGGACAGATCATTCTCCCCATCGATCCCTCCGGCGGGCCGCGGTATTTCCGGCTCAGGACGCCTTAGCTGTAACCATTCAGTGAGGGCAACAGGAGCGCGGCCTTCAGGCCGCAGAAACGTGCGTCCTGTCGAGGGGGAACGAATTTTCAGACGATCGCTTCCGCCTCGCAAAATAGTGAGTGGGGGTACGGGTTCGGGTTGCTGGGAACGGTCGCTGCGAATGGACGTTTCTGCGGCCTAAAGGCCGCGCTCCGGTTGCCCTCACTGCATCGTTACGCCTTAGAGCCTGTTTGATAACCCCGGTTTGGAGTTCCGCGTTTACGCGGTTCAGGTGACGTGCGAACACCGGGTCGCGTAAACGCGGAACTCCAACCACAGTTCCTCGCGGTTCAATGGACTTTTCAAACAGGCTCTTGGCGAAATGGGCGCTCAGAGCTAACTGGAAGCTCTTGTCTGTGTTCGGTCATTCTCATTAGCGCCCGGCTTCGTAAGTGTTTAGCGCCAAAGGCGCGGCTCATACCAGCCTGGGGCAACGCCCCAGGTCAGATGCCAGCCAATGAATTCAGGGCTGAAAGCCCGTTCCATCTTCGTGATGAAGGATGATCTGTCCCCGCGATGGACCGCGCTTTCAGCGCTCAAATGGTAAATGGCTCGCTTCCTGGGGCGTTGCCCCAGGCTGGTATAAGTCCGCGCCTTTGGCGCTAAACAGAGATCCGGCTTCAGCCGGGTGTCGCCGCGATTGGAATCGGAGAGCCGTTTCAACGGCTTCGGCAGATGGAACTGGTGCATTCTATAATCCAAAAACCGCTAAAGCGGTTGTGGTAATTCGTGGGGCCTAAACACCCGGCTAAAGCCGGGTGCTAATGAGAGGGCGAACCGGCTTGATGAGACAGAGAGCCTGTTTGGAAAGTTGCTTGAGCCGCGCGGTCCTTGGTTCGGAGTTCCGCGTTTACGCGGTCCGCTGGTCGCACGACGTCCGAACCGCGTAAACGCGGAACTCCAAACCTTGGGACACCGGCAATTCTGCTTTGGTCTCTACTCCGGGGACTCCACTTACAGCTTCGCCAGCGACTGATCCAGCGCGGCGATGACCGGGGTCATGCTCGCCTCGGTTTCATCACCCATGTTGGAGATGCGGAAGGTGGTGCCTTTGATTTTGCCGTAACCGCCGTCGATCAGGATGCCTTGGTCCTTCATCGACTTCTGGAGCTTGGCGACATCGACGGTGCGGCCGCCGGGTTTGGCCCCGTTGTTCACGCAGGTGAGGGTGAGGGACTCGTAGCCGGGTTCGGGGAAGAGGGTGAAACCGTGGCCGGTCGCCCAGTTGCGGACCATGGCGTTGGTGCGGAGATGGCGGGCGTAGCGATTTTCCAGACCTTCGGCGAAGAACTCGTCCAGCTTGCTCGAGAGCGCGTAGATGTGGCTGATGCTCGGCGTGCTGGGGGTCATGCTTTCCTGCGCGTTTTTCTGGAACTCAACGAAATCGAAGTAATAGCCGCGGTCCTTGGCGGTGGCGGCCTTCGCGAGCGCGGCGGGCGAGGCAGTGAAGACGGTCAGGCCCGGCGGCAGCGCGAAGGCTTTCTGCGTGCCGGCGAGCAGCACGTCGATGCCGAGCGCGTCGAACGCCAGCGGCGTCGCGGTCATCGAGCTGACGGCGTCGATGATGAACATCACGTCGGGATATTTCTGTTTCAGCGCGGCGATCTCCGGCAGCGGACTCATGGTGCCGGTGCTGGTCTCGTTGTGGATGAGCGTGAGGGCGTCGAACTGACCGGTGGCGAGTTTCTTGTCGATGGCCTCGGCGCGGATGGGCGAACCCCACGGCACCTGGAGTCCCTCGGCGTCTTTGCCGCAGCGCTTGGAGACATCAAGCCACTTGTCGGAGAATGCGCCGCACATGCAGTTGAGGACCTTCTTGGCGACGAGGTTGCGGAGCGAGCCTTCCATGACGCCCCACGCCGACGAGGTGCTGAGATAGACGAGCTGCTTGGTGGCGAGCAGCGTCTGCAACTGCGGTTGCATCTTCGCGCACAGGTCTTTGAAGCCCTGGCCGCGATGGCCGATCATCGGCTGGCAGAAGGCCGCAAAGGTTTTCGCGCTGACTTCGACCGGTCCGGGAATGTGGAGTTTTACGTGTCCCATAAAAAGGTGGCGGAAGTTTTCACGCGAAGGCGGTGAAGGCAAGCGGAGTTTGGAAAAATGCCGGGAAATCGCGGAGCAGCGGTGGCAGGGCGCGCGGGTCGAGACCGGGATAGCTCAGGCGTCCTCGCCTGCGACACCACTTGTGCAACCGTACGTTGGCCGGATCGGAGCCGTTTCGACTCAGGTGGAACGGGAAAGAAGACCACAGCGACCCGATGAACCCAGGGTGGCGGGGCTGCAACCCAAGGAGCGCGGCGTGTGCGCCGGGGGCACCCGCTCCACCGATTGTAAGACAGGCGTTAACGGGGTGTGAACCCCACACTCATTCCGTCTATGCCACGCACACGACTTAAAGAGTGGTCCCAATCAGCCAAGCTCTTCTGTCTCCTGCCGCCCCTTTTTTTGAGAGACTCGGAATCTCCACACGTCGGCTCCGGCAGCGACTGGCGGGTCACGGGTGCGACTCCAAACTTTGATCGCCGCGGGGCTCCGCGCCGGTCATTTGGCGAAGGTGAAGCGGATCAGGCTCATGGCAAAGGCGAACCCGAACCCGTTCAGGAAACGCTCCAACCCCGCGCGTTCGCCCCCACGTTTTGCCTGCCATTTTCCAAACGCAGACATCGCCCAACCCACCAACGGCGGAACGAGCACCAGCGCCGTCACCCGGAGCGCCGGGCCGTGGAGGATTTGGTGTTTGAACAGCAGCAGCGAGATGAGTCCGGCGATCACCCCGAGCATGACGCTGCCGAGGAAACCCAGCACGGGATGCCGCCGCGCCGTGTGCCTGTCCGTCAAGCTCCGCAGACCGAAATCCACGAGGAACTCGCCAACAATCTGGATCAATATCTCGGCGAGGAACTGGAAGAGGATTTCAAAAAAGAACTCCATCGCCGTCGGCATTCGTTCACCCGCGCACCTGCCCGGTCCCGTCGCCCAGCCATTTGTAGGTGGTCAACTCCTCGAGACCCATCGGTCCGCGCGCCCCGATCTTGTCGGTGCTGATGCCGATTTCCGCACCCATGCCGTACTCGCCGCCGTCGGTGAAGCGCGTGCTCGCGTTCCAGTAAACCGCCGCCGAGTCCACCTCCGCTTGGAACTGCCGGGCGCGCGTCTCGCTGCGCGTGACGATGCTGTCCGAGTGCGCCGAGCCGTAGTGGTTGATGTGGTCAATCGCCGCCCGCACGCCGTCCACCACGCGCACGTTGAGGATGTAATCGTTGTACTCCGTGAACCAGTCGCGCTCGGTCGCCTCTTTCACGGTGATTTTTGCGTGCGGGATGGTCGCTTGGACGATGGCCTTGCTGGCGGGGTCGGCGCGCAGCTCGACATTTTTCTCGCCGAGGCGCACGGCCATCAGCGGCAGGAAACGGTCGGCAATCGCGCGGTCCACCAGCAGCGTCTCGGCGGCGTTGCAGACGGCGGGGCGCTGACATTTGGCGTTCAGCACGATGTTCTCGGCCATCGCGAGATCGGCGTCGGCATCCACATAAACATGGCAGACGCCCTTGTAATGTTTGATGACCGGCACCTTCGAGCACTCGCTGACGGCGCGGATCAAACCCTCGCCGCCGCGCGGCATGCACAGGTCCACGTACTCGGTGAGCGAGAGCAGTTCCTTGATCGCCTCGCGGTCGGTGGTCGGCACCACCTGGATGGCGTGCTTCGGAAAATTGCCGATCTCGCGCGCCGCCGTCTCGACCATGATCTCCGCGATGGCGCGATTGGAATTCATCGCCTCGCGACCGCCGCGCAGGATCACGACGTTGCCCGACTTCAGGCACAGGCTGGCCGTGTCGGCCGTCACGTTCGGGCGTGATTCGTAAATGATGACCACCACGCCGATGGGCACGGAGACCTTGCGCAACCGGAGGCCATTGGGCCGCACGCGTTCGTCGAGCAGGCGACCGACCGGGTCTGACAACGCCGCCACTTCGCGCAGACCGCGCGCCATCGCGGCGACGCGTTTGTCATCCAACAGCAGCCGGTCGAGCATCGCGCCCGAGAGGCCGGCCTCGCGTCCGGCGGCCATGTCGAGGGCATTGGCGGCTTGGATGACGGCGCGGTCGTGCTCGAGCGCGTCGGCCATGGCGAGCAGGCAGTCGTTCTTTTCCGTCGTGGTGAGCCGTGCCAGTTCGCGCGACGCGGCCTTGGCCTGGCGCGCGAGCTGGATCATTTCTTCCCGTAAAGTCATAGCGCGCGACGCTATACACTGGGCGGGGGGAGAAAAGGGGGAAGTTCCGGGCAGGAGCGCGGCTGTGTGCCGCGCGGCGCGGGATCAGCCGCGGCAGTTGTGCTGGGAGCGACACATCACAGAAAATCACGGCGTGCGCAGTGTTAAACGTGCTGCGGCTGGTCTAGGCGACACAGCCGCGCTCCGGGGGCGCACCGCCCTGTGGCGCGGGTTTCCAAACCTGCTGTATCGCCGATTTCTAAATCGGCAGCGGCCGCGGGGTTTCGAGCGCGTCCGACAAGCCGGGGCGTTTCGGGTGGCTGAACCGTCAGCGGGTTTGGAAACCCGCGATACAGCAGACTTGGAAGTCTGCGGTACGCAGCCAGTGCGCAGGCTCAGGCCGCGCGCGCCAGATTGAAGTTGGGCTTGCGCCGTGTCGGCATTGCGGACGGCAGCGGCAGACCCAGCGGGGCGTTGTTCAGCGGGGCCGTGAAATTCTCGGGGGTCAGGGAGGCGACGGCGCGGGCGGCACCTTTGCTCTCGGCGCTGGCGGCCAGTTGGAAGCTGCGCATCTGTTCGGCGAACAGGTGCTTCACTTCCTCGGCGACCCGCGCGTGCATGGCGGGCAGCATCTGTTCGTTCATCTGGGCAGCAAGCATCCGCTGCAGCATCCGCGTTTCATCCACGCGTTTGCGTTCCACGGCGAACATCGCCTCCAGTTCGGTCTTCTTGGCGGCGATGGGTTGGGGATTCGCGGCGGACCAGGCGGCGATCACCCCCGGCAGGTCGTCTTTCAAGACCCGTTCCGACTCGGCCAGCTTGGATTCGCGTCGCAGCACACAGACCTCGCGATATTTGGCGACGACTTTTTCCCACGCGCTCTCGACGTTGATGGCTTCTTTGGCGGACATATAAAGGCTCGGATTGATTGGTTAAAACTCGCGACTGAAATAGTTAGCAGTGCGTGTGCCGGGCGGAAAATGCTGGAGAACTGCGAGACCCACGGCGTTCTCCGGCCCGCGAGTGGAAGAACTTGCCGCCTCCCGCGTCCGCTGAATGTTCCGGCGGCAGATTTGGCCGCGGCGGCCTGGGGGTCGGTTACTGGTAGGGCGCGTCTATCCTCAGCGCGCCGCGGGCCGTGCGTACGCGCAACCGGCGCGCTGCGGACAGACACGCCCTACGCACTGACTTCGTAGCCGCCGAGGTGACGAGGCGGAGCGGTGGGTGTTCGGGGTCGTCCGCCTCCTCACGTCGGCGGCTACGCGGTCCACGCTCCAAACGTGCCTCCGGGCACTGCCCCGACGCTGGTACCGCAGGCGTCCCGCCTGCGAGTTCGGGCGGCGTCTCGCCGCCCGGACCGACTCGGGGTGAGACCCCCGCGAACTCGCAGGCGGGGACGCCTGCGGTACCGCGACTCTTTCCCCCGCAAACCGCGGCTTTGCATTCCGGCGCATCCGGCGTTTGATACGCCGCAGCATGTCATCACTGCTTCGCGTCGCCGTGTTGGGAACTGGTTCGTTGGGCAAGGAACACGCGCGGCTCTATGCCGCGCTGGCTGCGGCGGGCGCGGTGGACTTCGTCGGGATTTACGATGTGAACCCGGAGCACGCCGCGCGCGTGGCCGAGAAACATCGCGTCCGCGCGTTCGGTTCGCTCGGGGAAATCGCCGCCGCCAGCGACGCCCTGAGCATCGTCACGCCCACGACCACGCACTTCGAGCTTGCCCGCCAGCTTCTCGGGCTCGGCCGCCATGTGCTTGTCGAGAAGCCCATGACCGACAACACGGCGCAGGCCGCGGAACTCGTGCAACTCGCGCAGCAACGCGGCCTGGTGCTCCAGGTCGGCCACGTCGAGCGCTTCAACCCCGTCTTCACCTATCTCCAGCAGGTGGCGACCGAGCCGCGCTTCATCGAGACGCACCGGCTCTCGCCGTATCCCGCGCGCAGCACCGACATCGGCGTGGTGCTGGACCTGATGATTCACGATCTCGATGTGCTGCTGGCCTTCGTGAAATCGCCCGTGGTGGGCGTGGATGCCGTGGGCATTCCGGTGTTGAGCAAGTCTGAGGACATCGCCAATGCGCGCCTGCGTTTCGCCAACGGCTGCGTGGCCAATCTCACCGCCAGCCGCGTGAGTCCCGAGCGGATGCGCAAGATTCGCGTCTTCAGCGGCGGCGCGCAGCCCAGTTACATCTCGCTCGATTACCGCGCGCAGGAGGGCTTCATCTATCGCATCGCGCGCGACGGCGAGGAGGAAAGCTCGCTGCTCAAGAAACTGCTCGCAGCGCGGGACAGCACCATCGTCAGCGAATTCGCCGGCAAACGCATCGTGCGCGAACCGGTGCCGATCGAGAAAGACGAACCGCTCAAACTCGAGCTCGCGCACTTCGTCGAGTGCGTGCGCGAACGCCAGACGCCCAAGGTGAGCGGCGCCTCGGCCAAGCAGGCGCTCGACCTGGCGTTCGAGATCACCCGGCAGATCGCGGCGGCGGAAGCCGGCGCGGCGGCGGCGCGGGGCGGGTGAGGGCGGGGCGGGTTACTTGCAGGTAGGTTTACCTTGGCATTGGCGCCGGGGGGGCGGGAGCACGACCCGACAGGCTGGGGAATCCTCGGGCCGCTGCATTGCCGAAACTGATGGGCGCGCAATTGTTTCGATTCACGGTGGCGACGCGCGCGGGGCTAGAAAATGGCGCATGAAAAAACCACTCTGTTTCGCCCTTCTCCTCGCGGTCATCTCCACTGGCTGCGTGACCCATGCCGTCCAAGACTATTATCGCGAGTCGCACTGGTGGCGCGCCGCCGAGGCTCCGCAGCTCGCGTTGTTCCGCAGCGCCGACGGTCAGGATGTCCTGGTCCGCTACTCCGAGGCGCGCGGTGGAACTGGCCCCGCCACCGCCCGCGCCTATTATCTGGCCCCGAATGCGCGGAGAATTTTCGCCGGGCAAAAGCCGGTCTTCGTCGAACCCAGCGTGACGAATGGACTGAAGCCAATCGAGCTGCTGCCGTGCTCCACCGAGCTGGCAAAGCTGTCGCCGCCGGCGGGCTTGGGCGAAATGCGCGCGCGATTGCTCGCGAGCGGACGGGGCTTCACCCTCATCACGGACCAGCGCGAATCTGATCCTTACACCCTGCCCGCCTACGAAGCCGGCGGTTGGCGCGCTGCGAAGGCGGTGGCGACGGTGCCGGCGATTGCGTTCGACAGTGTCATGGTCCTCGGTGGTTCGCTGGGTGGCGGGAATGTCGGAGGTTATGCGGAGGCCAACGGACCCGGCTCGAAGGCAAAGTAATTTTCTGTGGCGCGGCGATTTCAGCGTGCCCGCGCCTGTATTTCCTGCCACGCCGCGAGAGCCGCTTTGAATTCCGCGAGTCCTTCCTCCGGGATCACGCCGGTGTTGCGGCGGATTTCTTCCTCGGTGCGGGCGACAAACCAATCGACGTGTTCGCGTTTCGGGCGCAGCGGGCGGCCTTCGATTTCGAACCACCACGGCGCGGTGTGGGCGAAACGGAAACGGTCGCCGGGACGATTCTCGAAGCAGCGCACGGCGAGCCAGCAGGAGCCGGTGAACTCGACATCGGCGGTGAAGGCGCTGGTGAAAGCGCCGCTGGGCTGCGGTTGGTTCGCGGGCGTCACGCGCTGGACGACTTCGCCGTTGAGGAGAATCTCGAGGCTGGCGAGGCGTTGTTCGCTGTGGGCTTCGCCGGTGACGCGCAGGGTGGGTTTCGCGCCGCGGCCGGGATTCACGTTCAGGGTTGGCACTTTCGCGAGCAGCATCGGGCCGGTGGTGACGAAGCTGCGGCCTTCGCCGAGGCCTTTCATCCAGGCGTCGTAGGTGAAGCCTTCGGGGCACTGCACATACACGCGGCTGAAGCCGAGCGGGACGGGGTGGACGCCGTTGCCGGTGCTCGCGGTGGGGCGCAGGCGGAAGCCGCAGTTGAGGAGCGCGTACCATGTTTGGAGATTGTAGGAAACCCAGTCGCGTTCGGTTTCGCCGCCGCCACCGGCGAGTTTCATCCACGGCGGCGCGGGCACGCCGAAGCTGCGGACGGCGTAGTCGGTGCGCCAGACGTGGTTGTTCGACAGTTCGAAAAGATCGAGGCCCATGACCGGGAGAATCACGAACGACCACGGCCAACTGTGTTTTTCCATGTCGAGCAGCGCACCCTCGGCGTGGGCTTGACGCGCGATGGGGCCGAGGGGCAGCGCGAGTTGGGTGAAGGGGGTTTTGTGATTGATGATGACGACCGCCCCGAGCGTGTGCGGTTTCGCGCCGACCTTGAAGATTTCGTACTCGGTGTTGCGCGGATGCCAGGCGTGCGTGGCATCAATGCTCACGGGGCGGTCGCCGAAGTCGCCCTTCATGTTCTGCGGGCTGTTCGCGGGCGCGATGGTCGAGACGGTGGTCCAGTGGACCATCGGATGGGTCACGTTCACATCTTCAGCGAGCAGGACGTTCGGCAGATCGGCGGGCGCGCGGTGGACGTGGGTGTCGCCGCTGAACCAGCCGCGGCTCGCCATGTCCACCCAGCGCCGGAGCGGCAGGCGGAGCGAGAGGGGCGGGGCGGGTGCGGCAGTCGTGGCGGGCGGGGCGGCGACGGTGAACTGGTTGGTGAGCGGGAAGTATTCTTTGCCGCGCTCGACGATGGCGGTGTAGCGGCCGGCGGGCAGCTCGGCGATGAACCGATGCGCGGACAGGGTGGTGTGCATTTCGCTCACGGTGGCGCTGCGGAATTTTTCGTAGCGTATCGCGCTGCCGTTGGTCGCCGTTGATTTGGCGAAGAACCATTTGCCGTCGTCGCGCTGGAGGTAGAGCCGCGCGGGCAGCGGTGCGCCGGAAGTGGCGTCGAAGATCTCGCCGGTGACGGTCACGAGGGCGTCGGCGGCAGAGAGGGGCGGGGCGAGCAATGAAATCAGGGCGATGGTGCTGGTGACGAGCCGTGTAAACATGCGGCGAGTGTAGGGGATGCGGCGCGGGCGGGAAGAAGGGAGTGCGATGGGAAAAGCTCCAAGGGCAAAGCTCAAAGCTCAAGGAAAGGGTCAAGAAGCAAGCTCCGGGGGGGGCGTCGGGACAGGGTGGGTGAAGCGGGGGGCTCGCCGCGAGTGGGTTTGTAGGAGACGACGTGAGGAGGCTCTGGCCCTTTCTGCGCGAGCAGCGGGCGGAGGCTTGTAATATTACTTGGGCAAAGCGTGTGAAGCCCAGGTTCGGTTTCAAAACGCGACGTGGGGAAGTTTTGCCAAGCCTCTTGCAGAAGGAGGTTAGAGTCTCGTTACCTCGACTCCTACAAGGAACGGACTCCGGGCGCTCAGAGTGGCAGGCGGAGGTAGAGGCGGTGGAGCAGGGGCGGGAGCCAGTGGTCGAGGGCAACCACAATCGCGCCGGCGACGAGCGGGGCGAGGTCGATGCGGCCGAGTTGGAGCGGGATGATTCGCAGCGGCTGGAGCAGGGTGCGGGTGGAGTGGCTGAGGAAGGCCCAGAAGGGATGGGCCCCGAGATAGACGTAGCTATGCACCGCGTGGAGGACGAGCAGCCCGAGGAGCAGATATTTCCAATCGAGGTAAGCGCACAGGCCGATGACGGCTGCCTGTTCCCAAAGCAGCGTGGTGGTCGCCGGTTTTGGAATGATGCCAAGTTTGGCGAGCAGGGGCTGGAGCGCAGCCCAGAGCAGCGTGATGGTGATACCGGGCACGAGCAATTTTAACGGCCAGGGCAGGCGGGCGAGGATGCTCAGATTCAGCCGCACCCAGCGGGGCCAGGTGTCGCTGTCGGGCAGTTGGCGGCAGAGGATCGAAAGGAGGAGCAGGCTGAACAGGAAAGCGCCCAGCGCCAGCGCGAAGCTGAGCACGGAGAAGAGGAGCATTCGCGGCAGGCTGTCGCCGCGCAGGGCCGGGGCGATGACGGTGAGGGGCAGGGTAGGGGACCAGCTCACGGAAGTGGCCACGGAATCGTAGAAGACCGCGCGCAATGCGAGCAGCGCCAGCAGGCCAATCAGCGGACTCCAGTGCCAGCCGGACGCGCCTCCGGCGGGGCGGACGAGGGAGACGCGCGAGAGGCCGGGCGTGAGGTTGCTGGTGGCCGGCGCGAAGGTCCGCCAGGCAATCCACAGCAGAATGCCGACGACGTTCAGGATGGCGTTCAGCAGGGTCATCGGGCGGGGCGGGGGCGCGGAGTTCAGCGGCGGGCGAGGGGGACGGGCAACCTGCCCGCTCCGCGCGGCAACTTGCCGCGCGGAAGGCGGAGCGCGGGCGAACTTTTTGCAGTGTTGGTTTTCAAGTTCAGCCCCTCGCCGTTCCGCCAGGCTGGCAGCCTGTGCCACCCGTTCCAGCGGCGGTTACATCATTTTGAGCAGCGTGTCGGCCATCTCGCTGGGCGTGACGGCGATGCCGATGCCGGCGGCGCGGAAGGCGTCGATCTTGGCGGCGGCGGTTCCTTTGCCCCCACTGACAATCGCGCCGGCGTGGCCCATGCGGCGTCCGGGCGGCGCGGTGGCGCCGGCGATGAATCCGGCGACGGGCTTGGTGCCGAACTGGCGAATCCAGTCGGCGGCTTCCTCTTCACCGCTGCCGCCGATTTCACCGATCATGATGATGCCGTGGGTCTCGGGGTCGGCCATGAAGAGTTTGATGACGTCGAGGTGCGAGGTGCCGTTGACAGGGTCGCCGCCGATGCCGACGCAGGTGCTCTGACCGACGCCGCGCGAGGTGAGCTGCCACACGGCCTCGTAGGTGAGCGTACCCGAGCGCGAGACGACGCCGATGTTGCCGGCCTTATGAATGTAGCCGGGCGCGATGCCGATGCGGCAGCCGCCGTGCGAATCCTTGCCGGTGCCGGGCGTGACGACGCCGGGGCAGTTCGGTCCGATGAGACGGGTTTTGCTGCCGGCCATCGCGTGTTTGGCGCGGATCATGTCGCGGACGGGGATGCCTTCGGTGATGGCGACGACGAGCCCGAGACCGGCGTCCACGCCCTCGAGAATGGCGTCGGCGGCAAAGGGCGGCGGGACGAAGACGGCGCTGACGGTGGCGCCGGTGGTTTTCACGGCGTCGGAGACGGTGTCGAAGATGGGCACCTTGACGCCGGCGTGCTCGAAGATTTGGCCGCCTTTGCCGGGCGTGACGCCGGCGACGACTTGCGTGCCGTAGTCGATGGAGAGCTTGGCGTGGCGCGCACCGAATTCACCGGTGATGCCTTGAATGAGTAGTTTGGTTTGGGGGGTGACGAGGATGGACATGGGTGGGTGGGGGTGAGTGCTAAGGGATGGGGGCGGTGGGTGGTGAGGAGTGATTAGTAATTAGTAATTAGTGATTAGTAGCCGGTGGGCTTGAATGGTGGGTAACTCAGTTAGCGGAGACGGGAGTGCAATTCTTTCGGGTCGCGCGCGCCGTGCCAGGCGGCGAGCACACGGATTTCGTCGGCGACGAGTTCAAAGTAAATCGAGTAAGGAAAGACGGACATTTTGCGTTTGCGAAGGCGGCGCTTTCCGCTGGGACGGCCAAGTTCAGGATTTCGCTGGATGTCGCGCAGGCACTGCTTGACTCCCGTCCAGAAGCGCATGCCTGTCCCTGGCGATTCCTGCTCATACCAAACAAAGCCTTCGCGGATGTCATCCCGGGCGACAGAAGTGATGCGGACGCGGGCATTCACGCAACGGGACGTGAGGAGAGGAGTTTGGCCTCGACTTCCTCGATGGTGTAGCTGACGGGATTCTTCTCGAACTCATCTGCCCGCCGCTCTAGTTCAGCGAGCAGATGTGCTGGTATGTCGTCGTCACGGCCAACGACGGCGGGCAGCAGCAGGTCGATGACCTCCGCCTTTTCTTCGACGGACAGGGCCGAGAGTTCTTTTTCGAGGGTGGCGTTCATGGGTTGAACCTATCAGTGCGTGTGGCGCTTGTGGATGCAGAGGGTGTTGCCGTCGGGATCGAAGACCATCACCATGCGGCAGCCGGGCGTGGGGAATGGCTCCATGCGGAACTTCACGTTGGCAGCCTTCAGCGTCGCGATCGCGGCGTCGAAGTCCGCGACTTCGAGCGCAACGGTGCAGCCGTCGGGGCTGGGTTTCCAGCCGGGCGCGGAGCCGAGGGACAGGGCGTAGGGGCCGAACTCGTATTCCACCCAGTTCCCGTTGGGCGTGTCGGTGACGGTGGTGGGCTTGAGGCCGAGCACGCCTTCGTAAAAGCCGCGGGCGCGGGTCATGTCGGTGACGGCGTAGCAGGCAAAGGCGATTTCAGTGACTTGGAGCATAATCAGCGGAGGGGAATTAAATCGTCCTCCGTCGGTTCGGCGCGGGACGCGTGCCAGATGCGGCTGATGAAGACTGTCTGTAAATCGTGGTGGACGTAATAGATGATCCGGTGGGGCGGGCAAACAATCTGACGCCATGAGGGACCGAGGAACCGCAGCACCCGGCCAAACTCAGGGAATTGGGCCAGCTTTCGCACGGCGAGGATGATCTCGTCTTTCCGCTTCTGCGTGGTGTGTTCATCGGGATACGAGGTCTGGCACTCCAGGCACTTCAAGTCGCGGTCGGCTTTGGCCGACCAGCTTATGCCGTAGGCTTTTTCCATGACGCGTGGCGCTGCTCGATTTCCTCGTGGGGAATGCCGCGTCCGGCCTTGAAGTCCAGCATCGTTTCCTCCACCGCCGCGCGCAGCCGGGCTTCCTCTTCTTTGGAGATCGGCCAATCATCGGTCTGGTTGGTTTTGAGTTGCTGATAAAGCCCGGCGAATAGCTCCTCCTGCTCTTCGCGGTTCAACGTCGCAAAATCCTTCTGAATTTTTTCAGCGGTGGCAGTCATGGCGGCAGCGTATCATTTCGCCCGGGGCTTGACCATCTTCGGCGTCACGGCGTTTCGGCGTCGCGGCGGCGATGGGATGACAGGTGAAGGCGATTTCGGTGACTTGGAGCATGGGATTGGGAGAAAATTTCAGGCCGCGAGTTTCAGTCGCCGCTTCGGGCTGACCACCGGGGCTTCGCCTCGATAAACGTTGTAGGAATGTTTCGCCGCTGCCTGCCGGCACACCTCCGCTTGCTTCGCCAGATCATGGCCGCAATCCGTCGCAATTTTGCGACGGAGACCACGCAGCCATCCCAAGCCATCGTCGTAGGTCTCAGTTGTTTTCATCGCTTTCCAGCAGTTGAACCGGCGTGACAATCTCGGCGCCTCTTGCGCGTTCCCAGCCTCAGCGCAGCCGCCGCCGCTGCCAGACGCTTGGATCGCGGCTGCAATGAAACACGGAGACGATCCTGAGCTTTTCCGGCGTAGCGACATAAATCAGCCAGTAGGGAAATCGGTCGAGCCGGATTCTTCTCGCGTTGGCTCGGATGACCCGAGGCGTTTCTGGTGATCGCTGCATCCGGGCCAATGCTTGGTCGAGCTCCTGCAGGAACTCGTGGCCGAGGCCGGGCCGTTTGTCTTCATAGTAGTCAAATGCTTCGCTGGCATCCCGCAGAGCCGCGCCACGAAATATGACGGGCCGTGGCATCAGGGCTTCCGTGACGCCACGATGCGTTTTCGCGCTTCTTCCCAAGGCATTTCGTCTCCCGGATTCTCCTCCATGTCATTCAGTCGGCGATCAAGCTCGGCAGCTTGCGCATGAGTTAGAGTCATCTCCTCATCTTGGAGGCTGTCCCACAACGCGCCGATCAACTCAAGGCGGTCCGGGGCGGGAAGCTTTACCATCTCGTCAACGAGAGCAGTTTTCATATTCCGATCCTATTACTGAGCCACGGTCTTGACCACCTTCTGCGCCTCGTCGGCCATTAAGCTACAGCCGCAGCGGGTGGGATCATTTTCAGCCAAGGTTTTCTTGCCGACGGCGGCGAGTATGGGTCCGCCGGCCACGAGCTTCTTTGCCCGTGAATCGACACGCAGATTCAAGCCTTCCAGCGAGCGCGCGCCCAGCAGTTCCAGATCGCCCGGTTCGCCGAAGACGACCTCGTCCACGGTGAACGTGTCGCCGACGCGGATGATCGCAAAGCCCACGGCGCGGGTGATCTGCTGGCCGGTGGCGGTGACAAACGTGTAGTCCTTCTTCTCGCGGGAGACGCCCAGCTTGCTCAGCGTCGCCCCGTTGACCCAGGTGAATTCCGCACCGGTGTCCACGAGAAGCTTGGGAATCTCCACGGCTTTCTTGCGATCACCGACGAGTTCTATCCGCGCATTCGTGTAAAAGGTGCCCATTCGCGTTTTCACAGTTCCATCTTATCCTTGGGCAACCGTCTTCACCACCTTCTGCGCCGCATCCGCCATCGAGTCCCCGGTGATGAGGGTGAGGCCGCTGTCGGCGAGTGTCTTCTTGCCGGCGAGGACGTTGTTGCCTTCGAGGCGGACGACGAGCGGGAGCCTGAGGCCGGTCTCCTTCACCGCGGCGACGATGCCGGTGGCGATGACGTTGCAGTCCATGATGCCGCCGAAAATGTTCACGAAGATCGCCTTCACCGAGGGGTCGCTGAGGATGATCTTGAACGCGGCGGTGACCTGGTCTTTCGAGGCGCCACCGCCGACATCGAGGAAGTTCGCGGGGTTGGCGCCGAAGTGCTGGATGATGTCCATCGTGGCCATGGCGAGGCCCGCGCCATTGACGAGGCAGGCGATGGAGCCGTCGAGCTTGATGTAGTTCAGGTTGAACTTGCTGGCTTCGATTTCTAGGGGCGATTCCTCGGCGAGGTCGCGCATTTCCTGGATGTCCTTGTGGCGGTAGAGGGCGTTGTCATCGAGGCCGATCTTGGCATCCACGGCGATGAGCTTTTCCTTGCCGTCGGGGCCGACGCAGATGCAGAGGGGGTTGATCTCGACCATCGCGGCGTCGCATTCCCACCAGGTCTTGTAAACACCGGCGAGGAGCTTGCCGGCCTGGTTGGCGAGGTCGCCCTTGAGGCCGAGCGCGGCGGCGATCTTGCGGCCCTGCCAAGGCTGGAAACCGAGCGCGGGATCGACGTGCTCCCTGATGATTTTCTCGGGCGTTTTCTCGGCGACTTCCTCGATGTCCACGCCGCCTTCGGTGCTGGCCATGATGAGCGGGCGCGAGTTGGCGCGGTCGAGGAGCACGGCGAGGTAGAACTCCTTCTTGATGTCCTCGGCGGCGGCGACGAGCACGGTGCTGACGACGCGGCCTTCGGGGCCGGTTTGTTTGGTGATGAGCGTGTTGCCGAGCATAGCCTGGGCGTGCGCGGTGGCTTCGTCGGCGGACTTGCCGAGTTTCACGCCGCCTTTGAAGCCGTCTTTGAAGACGCCCTTGCCGCGGCCTCCGGCGTGAATCTGCGACTTGATGACGGCGAGCTTGTGGCCGGCGGCGAAGATTTTGTCCGCGGCGGCCTTCGCCTCTGCGACGGTCTTGCAGGGCTGGCCGGCGGGTACGGCGACGCCGTATTGAGCGAGGAGTTGTTTGGCTTGGTATTCGTGGATGTTCACTTGGGAAGATGTTTCGGGTTTGGGGTTGGGAGTTTCGAGTTGTTCAGGTTGGTCGGCCGCGGAATTTTTGGCCGCGGATTTCGGTTTGTTGCAGGTATTTCATGAAGCCGCCGACTTTGCCGGCGACCGCGGCGGTCTGGCTGTAGAGGCGTTGGAACTCGGACTGTGGCACGTAACCTTCGTCGAGGGCCGTGTAGAGGTGGTCTTGGACTTCGCCGCAGGAACCCTGTGAGTTGCTTAGGAACTGGACAAACTCCCGGTTGCCGCCTCGTTCAAATCCTTCGGCGATGTTGGCCGTAATGGAGATGGCGGCGCGACGAATCTGGTCACGCAACGGAAAGTCCTTGGCAAAGTCCCCTTTCTTGGAGGCGGCGTAGATGGCGCGTTTCAACTCCCGCCCCAACTGCCAGGCTTCGATGTCTTCAAATCGGGTGATGCTGGCCATGGCGTGCGTGGTTGCAGAACTTCAAATTCCAAACCCCAAACTCGAAACGGCTAGCGTTGCTCGATCGGCACGACCTTCAACCCGACCGGTCCGGTGTAGATGGACTGCGGGCGAATGAGGCGGTTGTCGGCGAGCTGTTCGAGCACGTTGGCGGTCCAGCCGCTGGTGCGGGCGATGGCGAAGATCGGGGTGAAGAGGTCGGTCGGGATGCCGAGCGAGAAGTAAACGGTGGCCGAGTAGAAATCCACGTTGGCGTGCAGTCCCTTCTTCGTGAGCATCAGGTCCGCGATGCGCTCGCTCATCTGAATCCACTTCGGGTCGCCGAGCTGGCTGCTGAGGATTTGCGCCATGCGCTTGAGGTGCGGCGCGCGGGGATCGAGCACTTTGTACACGCGATGGCCGATGCCCATGATTTTCTTCTTCTGCGCCAGCGCGTCGTCGATGAAGGCGTCCACTTTGTCGAGCGAACCGATTTCCTGCAGCATCTTGATGACGCCTTCATTCGCGCCTCCGTGGAGCGGTCCCTTGAGCGTGCCGATGGCCGTGGTGATCGCCGAATACATGTCGCTCAGCGTGGCGATGGTCACGCGCGCGCTAAAGGTCGAGGCGTTCATGCCGTGGTCGGCGTGGAGGACGTAGCAGACATCCATCGTCGCTTCCATTTCGCCGGTGGGCTTCGTGCCATTGATCATCCAGAGGAAGTTGGCCGCCTCGCCGAGTTTCGGGTCGGGCTGCACGAGGGGCAGCCCCTGCCGATAGCGGTGGAAAAAGGCGGTGACGACGGGGATCTGCGCGATCAGGCGGAGCGCTTTGCGACGCTGCGAATGTTGCGAGTCATCTTCGGCCGTGGTGTCGAAACAGCCGAGCGCGCTGACCGCCGTGCGGATGGCGTGCATCGGCGGCGTGGTCTTCGGCAGGGTCTCGATGATGTCGATGATGCCCTTGGGCAGATCACGGAAGCCCGCGAGCGTGACCTTCAGTTCGTCGAGTTCCTTGCGGCTCGGCAGGTGGTTGTGATGGAGCAGGTGGACGACCTCCTCGTAGCTCACTTTGCCGGCCAGTTCGTCAATGTTGTAGCCGCAGTAAACTAACTGGCCGATGTCGCCACGGACATCGCTTAGGCGGGTCGAGGCGGCGACGACGCCTTCGAGGCCTTTGGTCGGAGTGGCAGGGGTGGCGGGGGTGGTCATGCGGTTGAAAATGTTACGTTTAGGGCGGTGGGGCGGTTTTCGCCCGGCAAATGCGGCGCGAATCTAGGTACGGGTCGGGGGAGCGTCAACGGATTTCACCGGTTCCTTTTTTTGGCGCGCGCGAAATCGTTTCGCGCCGGGTAAGAGCGCGGAATGGCCCGGTAAAACGGCCTTACAACGCACTTTTGGAGAAAAATAAAAAACGCCGTCCAGCAGGGCCGGACGGCGCGGGAAAATCGCTCGTGCGACTAGTTCTTGGTCTGTGCTCGGTCAGTGCTTCCAGTGCGGATGCTCGGGCAGACTGGCGTCAAATTCATGCACCAATCCGGCTTCGTAGGCACCGGCGTAGGTGCCCGCGAAGAAGCGGTCGAGCGCTTCCTTGAAGAGGCGTTCCCAGGAGGCTTCTTCGTTGCCGGGGACGATGGGGAAGAACAGCGCTTTGTTGCCCTTGGCGGCTTTGAAATCTCCCGGCGCGTCGCCGATCATGAGGATTTTCTCGGGCGCGTACTTGGGGGCGGCGGCGTATTTGATGTGCTCGGTCTTGGTGCCCATTTCCTGGCCGGCGATGATCTTGACGAAGCCGTCGATCCCGTGCTCGGACCATTCGCGCTTGAGGGCGTCGGCGGGTGTTTGGGAGATGCACATGCAGTCGGCCAGCGCGGTCATTTTCTCCAACGTCTCGCGCACGAGCGGGAAGGGCGGCACGCCGTGGACGATGTCTTCGACCGCCTTGTTGACGGCGTCGGACCAGACCTTGATGTGGGCCAGTGACTGGTTGCCGCCCTTGACCTCGTTGTTGAGCGTGGCGTTGCCGAGCTTGGTTTCGCGCTTGATCCATTCCTCCAGCCCGGTGATGTCGGGCATCTTCACATGGCGGGCCTGCACCTGCGGGCGGACGCCGAGCAGCTTGATCGCGCGGACGAGCGCGGGGAAGCGGTTCGCGCCCCGGTCCTTGGAGTAGAGATTTACGAATTCCCACACCTCGCGGGCGTATTTGCTGACCGCCTGCAGGTGGAAGTTTTTGATGAACATCGGCGTGAAGCACTCCTTGTGCTTGATTTCCATGCTGTCGAAAATGCAGCCGTCGGAATCGATGCCGATGAAGAATTCTTTGGTCGGGGTGAAGTCGCGGAGAACTTGTGCTGGATCGCTCATAAAAATAGGGCGGGACGTTGGCGGCGAAGCGAAGGGTGAGTCAAACACGTTTTTGGCGCGGCGGAGGAAGGGGGCGCAGCTTGATCCTCCCCCGCAAATGGCACTGGGGTGGCGCGGGGCCTTTACGCCGCTGCAGCGTCCACACGCCGCCAGGACATGCGATTCGCCCAGGTCTGCACGGACGCTGAAGCGGCCTGAAGGCCGCGCCCCGGGGCGAGTGTCAGGCTGCGCCCGGCCCTGACCATCACGCGCCGCTGTCCCCCACGAGCGGGGCCACGAGCGCCCAGATTTGTTCGCTGACGGCGGGAATGGTGGCGGTGGCGGTGATGAGCTTGACGCGGTGCGGTTCGGCGGCGGCGATGGCAAGGAAGCCCGCTTCGACGCGCTCGAAAAAAGCGACGTCGGATTCCTCGAACCGATCGCGCACCGGCCCCGAGACGGCATTGCGACTGGCGCGGCGTTGTTCGCTGACCGTCTGCGGCAAATGCAAGAAGAGTGTCAGGTCAGGTCGGGTTGGGCCGACTGCGAACGCAATGATTTCACGGACTCGCTGCGGATCCAGGCCGCGACCGTAGCCTTGATAGGCGGTGGTGGAATCGTAGAAGCGGTCGCACAGCACGATCTCGCCGGCGGCCAGCGCGGGGCGGATGATTTCGCGCACGAGCTGCGCGCGGCTGGCATTCATCAGCAACAGTTCCGCCTCGGCGGTCATCGCGTGGTTGTGCGGGCTGTGCTTGAGGGTGTGGCGGATTTCCTCGCCAATGGGGGTGCCGCCGGGTTCGCGGAGCTGGCGGACCGTTAAGCCGGCGGCACGGAGTCGCGCGGCGAGAATCTCGATCTGCGTGGATTTTCCGCCCCCCTCGGTGCCTTCAAACGTGATGAACCAACCCTTCATCGGCCGGAAAATCTCCGGCTAGTTTTTGCCTTGGGGCGGCACGGGCGGCGCGGGAGGCAGGGGCGGCACGGAGCCGGGATTTTGCGCCACCGGCAGATTGCGCGTGCCGAGGAAGGCCGCCGGTCGCGACGGAATGGTTTTGGCGAGATAAGCGGAGAGCGACTCGATCTGTTCGGGCGAGAGCGGGCCGCCGAGGTTTTTGGCGAAGGCCGGCATGAGCGAGTTGGGTTTGCCGCTGGCGGTCCAGAATTTCCAGTACTCGTAGTTGGTGGGGTGCTTGAGCGTGTGCAGGTCGGGCACCATGCCGGCGCGGTGCGGCCCGTCGTGGCAGATGGCGCAGGCAGCCGTGTAGAGTTCCTTGCCCATTTTGCCGCGCGCGGGTTCGACGTGGCATCGGGCGCAATCGCCTTTGAAGACGGCCTGCCGGTCGTTCATCGCCACCAGCATGTTGCGTTGGCGGTTCATGTCCACGCCGGACGGGGCTTGGGCGGGGGCGGCCGGCTCGGGAATGTTGACGCGGATAATGAGCGGCTTGTAGCCCGCTGACGTGTCGAGCGTGATGCTCTTGGTGAGCACGCCCCACTTGTTCCGCAGGTCCACGTTCACTTTGACTTCACCACGTTCACCGGGTGCCAGATTCCACGGCTTGCTGGGCAGGCTCGCCACGGTGCAGCCGCAAGAACTGTTGACCGCTTTGACGACCACCGGTGCCGGGGACGTGTTGGTCAGCGCAAAAGTAAACACACTGGTCTCCTGTCCCACCTTCGCATCTTGCGTTTTCATCGTCGCGTCGAACGCCAACGGGAACGGCGGTTCGGCGGGCGGCGGCGGGATGACCAGGACCTGGCCGGGAGCCTGCGCCCGTAGGGCGGACGTGCAGCACGGACTGAATTGAACCAACATTACCGCGATAATGACCAGCAATTGCCTCATGGGCGGGCACCGTACCACGCGAAGGTCGGAATGAAAGATGGATTTTGGCCGTCGGTGGCTTTTTGCGGGTGAACTGCCGGTTTGCAGGGATGGGCGGGTTGACGGGTGTCGCGAAGGGATCGTAGGGAGGCACCCGTGGAACGGACGGCGTGGGCGGAGTTCGCGGTGCCGATTCAACCCACCTCGCGATCCCTTTCAGCCGCCCCGGCGTGACTGGCGTGGTGGTCGCACGATCTTGCGCCGGATCAGAGGGCGGCGCTCGTGCTGATCTGCCGGGCGTGGTGCGGTGCGTGGCTGCGCCGCGGATTTCGCGATTTTGCCCAAAGTGAACCTCGCCGTTGACAAGCCTCGCGCGTTCGCTAGCGTGGCGGCCCTTTATTTGATACTGCACTAAATTATGCCGAATACGAAGTCAGCCGAACGCCGCACGCGCAGCAATGCCCGCAAGCAAGTAGTCAATCACACCCGCAAGGCCAATCTCAAAACCATCGAGCGGACTTATCTGTCGCTGGTCAAGGAAGGTAAGAAGCCCGAGGCCGCCACGTCGCTGCGCGAAGTCGCCTCGCTGCTCGACAAAGCCGCCAAGACCGGCGTGATGCACAAGGGCACGACCGACCGCAAGAAATCGCGGCTGACCCTTATGCTCAACACGCTGAAGTAATCCTTTCGCCTACTTTTCCCCGGCTGACGCACGGAGCGATCCGTGCGTCAGCTTTTTTCCGGTCCGGCGTCCGCTGCCGCGGCCGTTTCGATCCCGAGCCGCTGTTCGAGGGCGCGGGTGCGGCGGAGCAATTCCGGCAGTTGGGCAAGTGCCAGAAGCTGCCGTTTCATCTGCCGGTCGGGCAGGGCAGGGGAGCCAAACCATTTCGCGCCGGCCGGCATGTCGTGCATGACGCCCGACTGCGCCGTCACTGTCGCGCCGTCACCAATTTTGCGGTGCCCCGCAATTCCTGACTGTCCGGCCAGCGTGACGTAATTCCCCAACTGCGTGCTGCCGGCGACGCCGACCTGCGCAACCAGCAGACAGTGCTCGCCGATCACGACGTTGTGGCCGAGCTGCACGAGATTGTCGATTTTCGTGCCCCGCCCGATCACCGTCGGCCCGAGCGCGCCGCGATCGATGGTCACGTTGGCGCCGATCTCCACGTCGTCGCCGATGATCACGTTGCCCACCTGCGGCACCTTGCGATGCACGCCGCCGTCGAGCACGTAGCCGTAGCCATCGGAGCCAATCACAGTGCCGGCATGGATGCGCACGCGTCGGCCGATCTCCGTGCGGGGATAAAGGGTCACCTGCGGAAACAGCCGTACGTCCTCGGCGAGCCGGCAGTCCGGGCCGACGTGATTGTTGCCGACCAGCACGCAACGCGGACCGATCACGCAGTGCGCGCCGACCACGCAGTGCGGCCCCACCGTCGCCGTCGCGTCGATCTGCGCCGTGGCGTCCACGACTGCGAGTGGATGAATCCCGGCGGCGTAAGTCGGCTCCGGGAAAAACAGTGGCAGCGCCTGCGCAAAGGCCAGCCGCGCCTGCGGCACGCGGATCAAGGTCTTGCGCTCCGAACGCCGGTCGCCATCCACCAAGATGGCCGTGGCCGCGCTGCGCTCGGCGTGCGCAAAATACACGTCGTTCTCCGCGAATGTCAGGTCGCCAGCCTTCGCCGTTGTCGCGGGAGAAAACCCCGTGAGCGGCAGCGCGCCGTCACCCACCACGCTCCCGCCCAGTTTTCCGGCAATTTCCGCAACGGTGTAAGGCATGAAATTTTTTTGTTGGTTAAGCTATTGCTGACTCCGATTCCGAATCGCTCGTACCCGGAGGATTGGCAGCGAACCCGCCAACCGCGCTGCGAATCGGCGCGGTGGGCCGGGCCGCCGCCCGCGTTCGCCCGCTAAATCCCCCGCGCATTGATCACCGCATTTTCTCACCCAACTTAATCAAGCGCGGCTGCCAAACCGTCGCCCGCGCGGCCGCGACCTCGGTGAAGCTCATGCTCGTCGCACGATCCCCCACCTTGCCCAGATGCGCCGTCCCACCACTGCGGATGATCGCGCCAGAGCCGCTCTCGCCGGGGATTCCGGAGGTTTCAAGCCGCTGACCGTCAGCCAAATTGCTGAACAGAATCCGCTCGTAAGGCACGAAGCCCACCCGGTCCATCAGGTCGCTCGCAATCGTCAGGCTGCCCTCGTAGCCCAAGCCCGAGGCCGCGACCCGGGCGCGATGAACTTTCGATTTCAGCAAATGAACCTGCATAACCAAACGACCGCTGGACGACTTTTTGCCGGGGATCCCGCACGAGTGCCGCCCCGCCCTCGGGAATGGGCTGACAGGGGCGTTTCAAGTCGTCAGTTGACTTGAAAAACGCGCGTCACTATAAAAACCGCACGACCTAATTCAACACCTACTTTCGCCCCGTGCCGAGGATATCCCGCAACTGCACCCGCCCACGAAAAAGCCTGTCATCGGCCCGCGCGGACACGGTGAATTGTCGTGCTGGTTTCCGCCCGGCACCCCGCGATTAGCCTAGACCGAACTCGTTGTTTTCCCCCACTTTTGCTTCCCGACAAAAATTTAAATCCAATCAAAACTCCCAACCCATCCTTCAAAAACCTATGAGCAGAAAAATTCGTTACGGCATGGTCGGCGGCGGTCGCGGTGCGTTCATCGGCGCGGTGCATCGCATCGCGGCGGCGATGGATCAGCAAGTTGAACTTGTCTGCGGGGCGTTCTCCAGCGATCCCGAACGCTCCAAAGCCAGCGGCGGCGACCTCTTTCTCCCCGCCAACCGCTGCTACGGCACCTTCGAGGAAATGATCCTCGCCGAGAAGGCCCTGCCCGCCGACCAGCGCATGGATTTCATTGCCATCGTCACGCCGAACCACATGCACTTTCCGCCGGCGAAAATGGCGCTCGAAAACGGCTTCCACGTCCTGAGCGACAAGCCCGCCACCTTCGACCTCGCCGAGGCCAAGGCCCTCGCCGCGCTGGTGAAAAAGACCGGCCTCCTCTACGGCCTCACGCATAACTACACCGGCTACCCGCTCGTGAAGCAGGCGCGCGACATGGTCGCCACCGGCAAACTCGGAAAAATTCGCAAGGTCGTCGTCGAGTATCCGCAGGGCTGGCTCGCCACGCGCCTCGAAGCCAGCGGCCAGAAGCAGGCCGGATGGCGCACCGACCCCAAGCGCTCCGGCGCGGGCGGCTGCGTCGGCGACATCGGCACGCACGCCGAGAATCTCGCCGAGTACATCACCGGCCTCCACATTTCCGAACTCGCCGCCGACCTCACCAGCTTCGTCAAAGGCCGCCAGCTCGACGACGACGCCAACGTCCTGCTCCGCTTCAAAGGCGGCGCGAAAGGCGTGCTCCACAGCTCCCAGATTTCCGTCGGCGAGGAGAACAACCTCAACATCCGCGTCTATGGCGAACTCGGCGGTCTCGAGTGGCACCAGAAGGAACCCAACACCCTGCTCGTGAAATGGCTCGATCAGCCCATGCAGGTCTATCGCACCGCCAACGGCTATCTCTGCGACGCCGCCAAAGCCGCCGGCCGCACCCCGCCCGCCCATCCCGAGGGTTATCTCGAAGCCTTCGCGAACATCTACAAAAACTTTGCCAACGCCATCCGCGCCCGCGCCGAAAAGCGCAAGCTCGCCAAGAGCGACCTCGCCAACGACTTCCCGAAAATCGAAGACGGCGTCCGTGGCATGGCGTTCATCGGGGCCGTCGTGAAGTCGTCAAAGGCGAATGCGGCGTGGACGAAGCTGGACGTCTGACCTCGTCGGGACGGGCACGACCATGGAGCTAAAGCTCCCTCATCAAGGCGAGCCTCGTTCTGTTACCTCGCGGTTTGCAGTCAGGCGGATGTGGGACTGCCTCGGGGGTGGGGCAGTTCCTTGCGACAGGACAGTTCGGAGAATATGCGCGACTCGGCGGGTTTTGCTCGTCAGGCCGCCTTGCGCTGGTGGGACTATTCGGACCAGCGACTCGCGGCGATCTCGTGAGAAAAGGCACGGCGGAGGAGCCAAGGTCGCGCGAGCAGGAGTTTGCAGCGCTCTTGGATCTGGAGGCGGATTGGCGGTTTGATGCCGGTCAGGCCTTGGCGCCCGCCTGCATTCGCAGAACTTGGTCTGGGGGGATCTTTTTGGAAATTCACCGCTGGCCATCCTATGGCGGAGTGAAGTGGTATTCGCGGCATCCTCCGCGCAGCAGCGGTTCTGAATATAGCTTAGCTAGACCCCACACTAGTGCGTCTTTTCCGGCACCAGCAGCGCGCCGGGCGAGGCGGCGAAGCAGTTGGGGGCGTTGAGGAGCCAGAGCTGATGGTGCGCGTGCGGCGAGAAGCTCCAGACCTGGCCGGCGAGGTCGGCGGGCACGGGCACGGTGACCACTTCGTCGTCGGTCTTCACTTCGGCGATGAGTTTGCGGTCGGGGCCGAGGAGTTTCAGCGGGCCGCCGCTGTAGAAGAACTGGAGGTTTTTCGTGCCGGTGGGGACGAGGAAAAACAGCTCGGGCACCTGGCCGAGCGAGATCACTTTGCGACCGCGCTGGGGGAGCCAGGTGAGCGGAGCGCCGGGGCGGCCTTGGATGCGCCAGCCGGCGGCGGAGTCGTCGCACTCGAAGAAGTAAACGCCCGCCGCGGGCACGGGCAGCGTGAGTTTGTGGATCGCGCCATCGAGCGGGAGCGAACCCGTGGCGAGCGGGCGCCGCTGCCCGTCCTGGAGCGTCCATTTCGTCGCCGCGCGATCGCGATACCAGGCAATGATTCCGGTGGTGATGTCGAGTTCGAGCGGCTCGCCGTTGGTGCTGCGGAGCGCGTAGCGTTCGACGCGTTGGAAGGCCTGGTTGTGCGCCGCGGGTTTGGCGCTCGCGGCGTTGGTGGCGTTCGCCGCCGCGGCGGGGAGGAGCTTCGCGTAGTCGTACGTTTTCTCGTTCAGTTCCAGCGGCTGAAAATAGGCGAGTCCGTCGCGGAACCATTGCTCCGTCTCGGCGGCGGTCACGAAGCCGGCGCCGCTCCACGGCTTGGGTTCGCGGCTGTTCCGCTCCCAAGTCGGCTCCGCAAATTTTTTGGCCGCATCGCTGGCGAAGGTGCTCTGGATGGCGTTCCAATGATTCATGTACTCGTAGCGGGTGCGGTAGGTGAAGGTGAGGACGTCGAGCGTGAGGGCTTTCTGTTTCGCCTTGTCCTTCTCGTGATCGAGCAGCCAGCGGAGGTGGCTGTAGCGCAGGTAATGCTTGAGCTGATCGAGGCGCGCGAGGACGTCGGCGCGGTCGCGGGCGAGCGTCGCGGCTTCGTCGAGATCGCGGAAGAGCAGGCCCATGAACTGACGGCTCACCAGCGGCGAATAGGTCGCCGTCGGCAGCCAGCGGTCGTAGTAACGGCGCATGACCGCGGCGGCGGGGCCGAATGCGTGCGCATAAAAATCCGCGGTGATCGCGGCCACGTCGGCCGCGGGATTCCACATCAACCGGTTGGCGACGTAGTAGCCAAGACCGTGGACGCCCCAGTTGTTGCCGCTCTCGGCGTCCATGCTCGTCGCGCCGAGCGCGGCGGATTTGCGGATGCTCTCGGCGATGTGCGGCAGGTTCGCGCCGTGGCCGCCGGGCAGTTTGTCGAAATCCCAGAGCCACACCGAGTAGTAGTCGTAGAAGCCCATCGAGCGGCATTTTTGCGGCCACAGATCGCGCAGTTCATCGAAGGTGTAGCGGCCGCGGATGAAGCCCATCGTGAGCTGCACGTACACGTTGGGTTCGAGCGCGAAGTCCGGCGGCTCGCTGTGTTCGTTGTAGGCGAGCAGGCCGATCATCTTGCCTGGATGCGCCTTCGCCAGTTCGCGCGCGGCGTGGTTGGCGAGGCCGAAGACGCGGTTGCTGATGCTGCCGAGCTTTACGCACGGCTCGCATTCGCAATGGCCGTCGCCATCCGCGCAATCGAGCGAGACCATTTCCTTGTCGGGATTTTTCGCGAAGTAATCCAGCGCCCACTGCACCGCGAGGGCGCGTACACCAGGGTTGCTCACGCAGAGCTGCTGCCCCTGCCGCTTGCCCTTCGTCAGCGCGAGATACTCGGGATGGGCCGCGAACAACGCCTTGTGCGACGCGATGATCGCCTCGTAGGCGTGGCCCGCATGAACGCGGAAGGAGGCCGCCATGCGATTGCGCCGCGCCCAGTCGGTGTAATCCGCGGCGCACGAGCGCCCGAGCGGATGCTGCTTGTCATCGGGGAACGGCCCGTAGCCATACCAAATGCGGCGCGCGAGAATCTTCGGCCGGTCCGCGAGCGACAGCGACACGGTCAAGTCGCGGCGCTGCGGAATCACCTCCCACGCTCTGGCCGGAAAGAACCACCGACAGCCGAGGTGTTCGAGCAACGTGAACGCCGCGTGCGGCACGGCAAACTCGGTCGCGCCCAGCAGCAGCACGCGCTCCGGCGTCGTGTGGATGACGAAGGCCTCCTTGCCATCGTAGGTGTTGCGGATCGCCAGCTCGGTTTGGAATCCGGCCTGCGGAAATTCCGCCACCGTCCCGAGCACGATGCCGCGCGCGCCATCGCCGGTGGTCACGGCGAATCTTGCGCCGCTGATTTGTTCCAGATACGCCGCGAGTTCGGCGGCCACGGCCTTGGTCGGTGCGGAGGCGTTGGGAGAAATCACGATCGGGAGCAGCGCCTGGCCGGCGGCGGCGAGGGGCGCGGGCGCGGCGTCGGGCAGCGGGGCGGCGGAGGTGGGCGCGGGCAGCGCGGGTGCGGCGAGCAGCAGCAGGAGGGCGAGGAGTTTGGGCATGTGCATTGGTGAGGGCGCATCCTGCGGATCGGGAATCGGCTGTCCACTCTCGGCTGCGAGCGGCGCGGTGCCCGGATGGGATCGCGGGAGTGGGCTGGGGATTTATGGTAAAAGATTTGGGGTAAAAGACTTGGGGCGAAGGAATGGGGGGGCAGGAGACTTTTTGTCTTCATTCCTTGGCTGCGTTGGCGTCGGCATGACGCGACCCGCTCTCGGTCTTTGTAGGAGTCGAGGTAACGAGACTCTAACCTCCTTCCACGAGCGGCCCGCTCAAAAACACCGTAAGCCGCGGCTTACAACCAAGGTCCGTTCTCACGCGCCTCACTCAAGGCAGCCCACAAGACTCAGTCCGTTGCTCGCGGAGAAATGGTCAGAGTCTCGTTGCCTCGACTCCTACAAGAGCAGGCCGTCCGCCTCCTCCCGTCGGCGACTACAAGGTCTGAATGTCGGCGGCGAGGGCGACGAAGAGTTCATCCAGCGCGCCGTAGTGGCTGGCGTCGCCGGCGCTGCCGACAAGGCCGAAACCGACGCCATAAGCCGGGCCGTTGGCGACGCAGGCGTTGGTGCCGTGCTCGTGGATCTGTCGGCGGGCGAGTTCGAGGACCCGGGTGCGGCCGCCATCGACCTCGTATTTCCAACCGATGATGCGCGCCTGCGGGAACTGTCCGCGCAGGCCGCCAATGAGTTTGGGCGTGGGGAGCAACTCCGCCAGCAGCGTGCCCTGGCGCGTGGAGATTTTTCCCCCGGTGACTTCGGTGAGCGCGCCGTCGGCGGTGCGCGCGAAGATTTTTCCAAATGTGAAATCACTTACGGCGGCGGCGTGAAAAACCGCGCCGATGGCAGCGCCGGCGTGGCGGTCGAGGCGGTCGCGCAAGTCGGTGGTGGTGGTGAAGGTCTCGACGGTTTGCGCCCGCTGCTCGCCGCGATGGGTGGCGTAATGGCCGAGGAGCAGGGTCACCTCGTGGCCGCGCGCGACAAGGAAGTTGGCGAGCAACGAGCCGAGCCGCCCGGTCGAGAGGTTCGTGAGTCGGCGGACCTGGTCGAGCGATTCATACGTGGGGCCGGCGGTGACGAGGCACTTCATCGGATGAGAGTTTTTGGGAAAGTGGAATGCCCGCAGGGAATGGCTAAATCGCCGCGCTGGCCGCGGCGGCGAGCAGTCGTTGGTAGGCGTCTTGCAGCACCCGGACGAGCGGCGAGCGCCGGAGCGGGCGACCGTCGAGCGCGACGGCTTCGACAATTCCCAGCGTGGTCAGGGTGAGAAAAACACCGTCGCAGGCGTGCAATTGTTCGGGCGTGCTGCGGGCCTCGCCCACGGGAATCTGGAGTTCGCGGCAGAGTTCCAGCACCGCGCGGCGCGTCACGCCGTCGAGCGCCCCGGACGCCAGCGCCGGGGTGCAGACGCGGTCGCCGGTGAGCCAGAAAATATTCGCGGCGGCGGCTTCGGCCACATCGCCATCGGTGTTCAACAGCAGCCCCTCGTCGGCCCCCGCGGCCTCGGCTTCGGCGCGCGCGAGGATGCTGGGCAGCTTGTTCAGGGTTTTGTAAACGGCGAGCGCTTCACCGGCCGGAACGCGCAGCGAACTGGTGATTAGCCGCCATGGCGGTGCGGTCGCGGCCGGGGCGAGCGCGGGCGGGTGCAGGGTCATCACGATGCGCGGTTGATCCGCGCCGCGCAGCGAATAGCCGCGCCCGCCGCCGCCCCGGCTCACGGTGATGCGGAGGATGGCGGACGGCATTTGGTTGCGGGCGATCAGTTCGCGGATCCCGTCGCGGAGGCGGGACTCATCGGGCGGAATTTTGAGGTGCAAAAACTCCGCGCAGCGGAGCAACCGCGACCAGTGCTGTTCCCAGAGAAACGGTCGGCCGCCCTGCACCAGCACCGTTTCAAACAAACCGTCCCCGAGCAGAAACGCGCGGTCGCTCACCGGGATGAGCGTCTCGGCCTCGGGCAGGAATTGGCCATCAAGATAGACGATCATGGCGGCGGAGCCGGTGCCGGCGGGGCAAGGGAAGGCGGCGGCGGAGGGCTACTCGCTGGTGCGGGATTTGAACCAGTTGGCGTCCGAAGCCCCGTTGGGCCGCGCAATGCCGGGGACGCCACCCACGCTCAGGGAGATCGAATCCCACCGATGCACTTCCACATGACCATCCGCAAAACTCAAGGTGGAGCCGCGGTTGTGCATCGCCGCCGGGAGATTGCTGTTGACCCAGGTGCCGTTGTTGGCGGGATCGAGATCAATGGCGAAATAGCCGTCGTCGATCGAATTGATGTCCTCGTGCGCGAAGACAAAGAGGTCGGTGGGTTTCCCCATCTGCGCGAGCGTGGTGTACAGACTGAACTGCTGCGCGGGCGGCGTGGGAAAGGGGGCGGGCCGTGTGCCGCCGTTCATCCAGTTGTTCATCGACACGCTGCGGGCGTAAGGCCCAACCGCACCGGGAAAAATGTATTTGTCGGAGGGGCACCGGAAGATCTCAGCCGTACCCGCGTACGGCCCCAGTTGACCGTGCATGAACAAATCGGTGTTCGTTTCGTAGCCGGCGACATAGGGCCATGTCGGCGCGCCGCCGGGCCGCATCCAGGCGGCGCACCAGGTCGTGTTGCTGTTGACCAGCGTGACGGCTCCGCGGTTCCGACAGATGCGGTCATTTTGATCGCCCGCATAGAGAGTCCACGCGAGTTGGAGCTGTTTGTTGTTCGACAGGCATTTGACGGCGTGAGCCTTTTCCTTGGCTTTGCCCAGCGTGGGCAACAGGAGGGACGCGAGGATGCCGATGATCGCAATGACGACCAGCAGTTCGATGAGCGTGAAAGCAGACGTGCGGGGCACGGAGGCCTGAATTTGCATGGCTTGTCTTTTTAGCGCCGGACCAATGGCGAGGGCGGAGTCCGGAAAGTTGGACTGCGACAGTCGTTTGGGAGACAGCATTGCGGGAAACGTTAATCGTGAACGGTCCGGTGGCGAGCATTTTATTTTCGACGCAGTTACCGCGCAGGCCGGGGTGCGTCACGCACGCGGGCAAGGAGGTGAGTGAACGCGGCGGGGGGCGAGCAGGTGTTGCAGTCGGCGGGGGGGGCGAGCAGGTTGCGCGGTTCGAGTTTGTACCGGTCCGCGCGGAACCGGCCGGTGGTCGTGGCGGTGGGGCGGAAATTCCGGGGGGGGATTTGCGACCGAGGATGACCGGTAGGCTCTTGGCGGAAGAGAATTGGCGTGACGGCGGCTGGTTCGGCGTACGGGAATGCGTGCAGCACGCGGCGGGGATGGGCGCACGCCGGGCGCATCGCAGTTTCTTGCACGCGGCTTGGCGTCCGCGCCACCGGGTGGGGCAGGCATTCTTGCCTGCCAGTTGGCGGGGCATCCCTGCCCCGAGTTCCCGGTTCCGCGGGGGTGCTCGGCCAGGGCAACGGGCGGCAGGGATGCCGGTCGAACTGGCCGGCAAGGATGCCCGCCCCACCCCGCCGCCGCGCGTGCCGCCGCAGGTTGCCTCGACCACACCACCCGTGCCTGCCGAAGGTTGCAGGAAACTGCGATGCGCCCGCGCACGCCGGCAGGCGGATATTTTTATTTGCGCGCGGCGCGAGAGCCGGCAAAGAGTCTGCGCGACAAAAGTGGTGAAGCTCCCCGATGAAATTCTAAATGCGGTCGCTGGCGTCGTCGTGACGCTGGACGGGGCTGGCTCGGTGTCGGGATGGAACGCCGGCGCGGAGCTCGCTTCGGGTTGTTCCTCGACGGAGGCGGTGGGTCGGAATTGGTGGGGGTTTTGTCCGGCGTCGTTTCATCCACAGGCGGCAGGGCATGCGGTGGCGCTGCGCGAGCGCGGGGAACTGCGGCTGGCGCAGCCGATCCAGCACAAAAACGGCACGGTGCGCTGGTTCGAGATCGTGGTGGTGTCCTTGACGGGCGCGGCGGGTTTCCTGGTGGTCGGCCACCCGGTGCCCGGGGAGCGGGCCGGGACGACGGCCGCGCCGGCGGTGGATCCGGCGCTGTTGCAGGCGGACAAGAACCGGGCGATCAGCCTGTTGGCGCGCGGGGTGGCGCATGATTTCAACAACATCTTCGCGGCAATCCTGTCGCATCTGGACCTGCTGCGGACGGCACCCGACTTTCCCGCGGACCTGCGGGAGAATGCCGAACTGGCGCAGGCCAGCGCGCGGCGGGGGGCGGACTTGGTGGGAAAATTGCAGACGTTCAGCAGCCAGGCCGAGCCGCGGCGGGTGCCGCTGGATTTGGCGGGACTGGTCGGGGAGGTCTTTGTGTTGTTGCGGCGCAGCATCGGCGTGGATGTCTCGATGCGGTGGCTGCCGGCGCCCGGCGGGCTGTGGTCGGTGGCGGCGGACGCAAACCAGATTTTGCAGATGCTCTTCAATCTCTGCCTCACGGCGCGCGAGGCGGTGGCGCAGGGTGGCGAAATCATCATCCGTCTCGAAAATGTGGCGGTGCCACCGCCGGTGCTGGCGGAGAATCCGACGGGAGATTTCGTGGTGCTGGCCGTGAGCGGGCTGGGGCCGGGCCAGGGTCTCGCGGCGCTCGGAGCGCTGGGCACGCGCACCGCGGAAGCGGGGGACGCGGCAAAGAGCGGCGGCCTGGGATTGTCGATCGCCGACAGCATCAGCGCGGGGCACGGCGGCTGGCTCGAGGTGGAGCGACGGCCGGGCGTCGGGACGGAATTCCGCGTGTTCCTGCCGCGCGCGGGCCAGTCAGTCGGCACCACGCCGCAGACGGAACGGTCGCTGGCCGCCGCGGGTGGCGGGCTGGATGGGACGGAGACGATCTTGGTGGTGGATGACGAGCAGCCGCTGCGGCTCCTGATGCGGGCGGTGCTGGGGTATCGCGGCTACCAGATCATCGAGGCGGGCAGCGGGGAGGAATCGCTGCAGGTGTTTGCAACGTCGCCGTCGCCGGTGAGCCTGGTGTTGATGGACGTGAACCTGCCGGGCCTGAGCGGTTGGGAGGCGATGGCGCAACTGCGGGCGCGAGCGCCGGGGCTGCCGGTGGTGGTGCTCAGCGGCGGGTATGCGGAGGAGGAATCGCGGCGGGCGATGGCGTCAGGCGCCGCGGATTTTGTCTCCAAACCGTTCGACAACCAGCAGTTGGTGCAGACCGTGCGGAAGGTGCTGGACGAGGCGGCGGCGCGGGCACGGCGGTGAAAGCGCGGCGGCGGGCGTGTGGGAGTTTGCGGAACGGGGAGACGGCTCAGGAATAGCTGTACCAGGCGGAGCCGAGCGGGTGGCCGTAGGAGCGCTGGACGAGGCGCAGATTTAGCGAGGAGCGGTCGAGTTCGGCGCGCTCACGATCGGCGGCGTGGCGCCGCTCGGCGAGGATTTCGGCGTTGCGAGTCTCGAGAAGGATGAGTTCCTGCACGACGAGTCGGAAGGGGTTTTCCAGAACGTGACCGGTGGCCTGGGCGCGGGCCAGTTCGGCCTCGAAGGGTTCCGAGGCGGCGATGATCTGGCGCTGGAGATCGGCCTTGTGGTCCTGAATGCCGGCGAGCCGCGGCCACGCTTCGGCGCGGATGGATTCGGCTTCACCTTCGGAGAGGCGGCGCCATTCCTCGTATAAACGACTCAACTGCTCATGGGCGGTCATGGCGCGAAATCCGGCTGAATCCACATGGCCGGCGACTGGGAATTACGCACTGGCCTCGGCAAAGGCGGGCTGTTCCTGAGAAACCGCGCCGTGCGGGTTGAAGGTGCGGAGCATCTCGGCCCAAGCGTCGCGCAGGATGGTGAGATGGCCGATGGTTTCGTCAATGCCCGCCTTGGTTTTGTGCTGGTTGCTCTCCTGCAGCCGCCAGTCCAGATAGTGGTAGAGGCGGCGCTGGTTGGCGGCGAAGGCCCCGCCTTCCTGCATGTTCAGCGAGAGGTTTAGTTCGTTGATGATGTCCTGAGCGCGGATGACGTTGTTGCTAATCGTGAGGTTGAACTCGAGGGGATCGTCGTTGGCAAAGCCGAGTTTGGCCTGCTCCAAAAACCGGATGGCTCCCTCGAAGAGCATCAGCACCAACTGACCCGGCGGCGCGGTGCGGGCGGCGACTTGCCGATACGATTGCCAGGGTGTGGGGCGTGCGGGCATGGCGGCAGGCGGAAGGCGTCCGGGCGCGTTTGTTTATGGGTTACCGATTCTGGAGGTGGTCGGCCAGCAGTTCGCCGATTTTCTTCACCATTTCGGCGGGGGGATAATCGCTCTGTTTCACCAGTTCCTTGGCGCGGGCGACTTTGTCGGCGCGGATGTCCGGCGTTTGGGCCAGGGCTTTGTTGAGCGCGTTGGCGTTGGGGAAGGATGCGACATCCTCGGTGGCGGGGGCAGGCCCCGCGGCGGCTTTGGCGGCGGCGGAGCGGGTGGCGCTGACGCCTTCGACCGGACTGAAGTGATAGTTGGTGTTGATTTGCATAACGAATTTCAAAATGGGTGGCAGTTCCAGTCCAAGATGAACAATTGCTAGGGGTTAATCGGCAGGGGCACGGAAAAGTTTAGAAAAAAGTGGCGAAGTGGATTCATCGCGGAGGCAGGCTGGCGAAGGTGGCATGCGCGGCGTAGCGACCGAAGCGGCGCGGCGAGTTGAGCATCGCGCGGGAATCGCCCAGCGCGCTTTCGTCAACGTGATGTTCGAGGTAATAGCGGCGGGCGGCGTTGACGACGGTCGGTTCGCCGGCATCGAAGACCTCGTCCACGGCCCACAGGATGCGGGCGTCGGTCAAGGACACGAGCTTGAGGCTCCAGCCGACGGCGAGGGGTTTGTAGGCGCGGAACTGGGTGAGCCGGGCGAAAAGCACGGCGTCGGAGGCGGTTTCCTCGCGCAGACGGCCCAGGGCGTCGGGCGGGATCGGATCTTCCGTGGTCCATTCGGCGCGGCCGGTCCATTGCTTGAGTTGCGCGCTGGTGAGCTGGATCACTTCAAAATGTTTGGTCTTGCCGAGTTCGGAGCTCAACAACGGCTGCAGCGTGTCGCGGCCGGCGGCGGACGAACTGGCGTCGTCGCTGAGCGTCATCGGCAGCAACACCACGCGGCGTACCTGAGCGAGGCGGTCGGACGGGTGGACGTGGACATTGGTCGGGCGATAGCTGGGGCCGGTGACGCGGTCGGGCGTGTTGTCGGAAAACGGATTGTCAAAGGGGAGTTTTGCCGACAGTGCCTTCGCCGAAAACCCCTCCGTGGCGCAACCGGTGCCGAGCAATCCAACCAGCAAACCCAGCGCGGCAAGCGCCGCACTGCCGAGGCTGAGACCCACGGCGGGCGTGGCGGGCGTGGAGCCGGCTCGAGGACTAGGGGTTACGGGAGTGCGAGAGGAAATGGGGGCGAAGGGTTGAAGGGTTGAAGCGTTAAAAAGTTGAAGGGGTTTCTGCCCGCTGCCGGCTGTCTCCCAATTGCGAATTTTAGATTTCAGATTTCAGATTTTCCATTCCGGCCCCGGCAACCCGGAGCGCGGCCCGCTAATTACTAATCACTGATTACTAATTAGTGACGGGCCGACATGGATTCATCGGCCTGTAAACATTGGTCTCGGCGGCTCTCTGCGGGTGCGAATGTGGAATCATTTCGCGCGACTTTCCTGGTGTTTGCGCAGAATCCCCCCCAACATTCGCCCCGCCATCACCC
>CAMAUZ010000068.1 GCA_945861535.1 Akkermansia muciniphila
TACGTGAGTCTCAATCCGTTGCTGACCAACCTGGTCTCGGCCGTGGTCAGTTCGGCCACGACCTTTAAGTCCGTTTCGCGCGGCGGCAGCGAGACGTTCTATTTCACCAACGCGACCGCCGGCCAGGTTTATTACATCGGGGTAAAATCCGAGGACCAGCAGGGCGGACAGTATGGCTTTGTCAGTTTTTCTTCCGACACGCCGTTCTTTAATCAAGCCTCGAGCAACGCCCCGGTTTCGATCAATTTCTTTCCCTTGCCGGTGGATATTCCCGATGGCACGCCCGACGATCCGGGCGGCATCACATTGTTCGGTATCTGCCCGATCTCGAAGACCATTCAGAGCATGGTGGTGAGCAACTCGATCACCCACGAACTGCCCGGTGATTTGGTGACCGCTCTGACCTTCAACAATACCACCGTCATACTGCATAACCACGATCAGGCGCTGCAGGCGATCTATGATGACTTTCGCAATGAGCCGAGCGGACCGGGCAGCCTGGTGGATTTTATCGGGCAGGACGGGCTCGGCCTGTGGCAGTTGACGGTGCAGGACAGCGCCCTCGGCCACGTCGGGGTCGTATCGAACAACTTTTTCGTCACCCTTTACCCGTTGACCAACAGCGCGACCAACGCGATCACCAACCTGCTGCCCAACCAGACCTACAACACCTTCGTGGATGTCCCCAACAACGCCACGAACCTGATCATCAACCTGGACTTCCTGGGTGGCATCGGGGAGGTGGAAATCTTGGTGCGGTATGCGGCGCCCCCGACGACGAATATCTATGACTACATTTTCTCGGCGACCAATCCGCCGACCGCCATTTTCACGACGAGCATCCGAGCCACTTCGGTGCCACCGCTATTGCCAGGGCGATACTATGTCGGTGTACGCAACAAGGGGACCACGACGATTGGCTCGGCGCAGTTGAGCTTCATCTTGCAGACAAGCTCGTTCTCGTCGCTGCTCAGTGGCGGCAATGACATCTCGTCGGGCAGCGGTGGCATCGGATTTCCTTTGCCAGACGATGCGATTACGAATTTCTACATCACCAACATTACGACCGCCTTTGTCTATGACCTGGACGTCGGGGTGAACCTACTCCACCCACGGATCTCCGACCTGGCGTTGCGACTGATTAGTCCGCGGGGAACCCGTATTTTGCTGGCCGAAAACCGGGGCAGGCTGACCAACAACATGGTGGCGAACTTCACCGAGAAGACCAACACCCTGAACCTGCCCATCAAGTTCGCGCCGGTTCCGTTTGTCGATGTGATCTCGCCCCCCTTGCCGATGACCGCCAATATGCAGACCCGGGGTGGGTCAGATGAGACATTGTCGAAGGTCTCCGTGCTTAATCAGGCGCTGTACGTCTCGGGCACGGGAACCAATGCGGTGAGTCAGACGAGCTGGGATGGGTATGGCGGCCTGTTCCGGCTGCCGTTGTTGAGCGCAGCCGCGCCGGTCTGGCGGACCAACTGGCCCGGGGCACTCCCGAGCGGGCGCACGGGACCGACTTATTTTCATGGCGTGTCTGCATCACCGGAAGGGGTCTATTTTGCCGGCAACACCCTCGACTATTTCCCGGCCGTCCCCCCGTCGGCGGGCGGATTTGCCCAGGACATCTACGACTATGACACGGGTTGCACCAGCGGGACGGTGCATATCCGCTACCAGATGTTTGGCGTCCCCGACTCCATGGATGTGTATTATCAGGGCACCAATGTCTTTACGACGGGTGGCCTGGTCAGCGGGGTGTCCAATGTGTTTATCAACTACTCGGGCACCAGCTCGTTCATTCGCGTGCTGATGAATTCGAATAACCCGGCGATGGGAACCTTATGGAACTACACCATCAGCAACACGGTCTGCAATGGCAGTGTGCCGCTGACCAAGGGTGTGATCGTGAAATACAACCCCGGCGGCCCGATAGCCGGCGGCAATGCGGCCAACGGTGCCGTCTGGTTGAGCCGGGCCTTCACCAACAACGTGTTTGGCTACAATGGGAATGACCGGCTGCAGGCGGTCGCGGTAAATGCCGAGGGTAGTTTCGCCTCGCCTACCAACTATTTGTATGTCACCGGCTCGGCGGAAGTGGCCGCGGGGCTGGAAGGCTTTGTGGTGGCCAAAGTGCGCACGAACGCCGCCGGGGTGTGGATCGCCGCGCCGCCGTTCACCGCCACCAGCGGCCCGAGCCGGGGCATGGGCATCACTTTGGCCAACAATGGCAATGACATCATCGCGGCGGGCTACACGAATTACTCGGGGACCAGTGAGAGTCCCTATTTGGTTGGGGTCACGACCAACGGCACCATTACCTTTGCCAATTATTCCTCCGCCGCGTTTGCGCTGCCCTATCCGTTATGGAACGCGCTGACGCCGTATGTGGCTGGTGCGAACGTGCAGTACCTGGGCGTCGGTTACACAGCGATTATTGCGAATACGAATCAGGTGCCGCCGTTCAGTCCGTTGGCTTGGAATCCGTTGCCACCGCCCGCGGCGGGTTTCAATCCGGGGCGCTATCATGGCGTGACCTATCTCGGCAGCAATATCTTCGCCGTCGGGACCACGGACGCCATCACCAATACGGGAGACTGGCTGATTGAGAAGTGGGACCTGACGGGCAATTTGATCCAGCGGGCGGTCCTCACCAACGCCTTCTATTCCCCCGGCAGGGGGAATGTGCTCTATGCCGCGACCGGCCTTGGTTCCGGCTGCGGCAGCCGCATCTACGCGGTCGGGGTCGGGACCAACACACCGTCCTCTACCTCGCACGGCGTGGTGCTGGAGATTGACCCGAGTACGCTGACTATCGCCAGCATCACCTCGAATGTTTTCAACACCGCCACCGTTGCGACCGGGGTGACGACCGATGCCAGTGATCTCTATGTCACCGGCCAGACACGCACGTTGTTGGGTGACAAGGACACCTACATTGTCCGCTACAAAGTCAAAAACTTCTATCAACCCGAGGAGCCGCTGTCGCAGTTGCTGGGTGAGCCGGCCAATGGCGTGTGGACTCTCGAAGTCTGGGACAACCGGCAGGGACCGTACACCCCAGGTGGGGTGCTGTTGCCGGCGTCGCTGCTCTGTTGGAACATCAATTTCACCTACGGGCCCACCAACAGCACCATTGTCACCAATGCCTTGCCCGGGCAGTCAGTGACCCGGACGCTCTTCGGCGGCCAGACGCAGGTGATCCAGGTCAACACTCCCGTCGGTGCCGCCGTGGCGACCAATGCGTTCTCGGCGACCGGTCCGGTGAATGTCCGCTTCGGGCAGGGAACCCCGCCGCCCACCGGCAGTGCGGTGGCAATTGCCAATTCGACCAGGGGTGCCTTGGTGGTGGGTGGAAATTCGAGTTATGATCTGCTGCCGGAAAGTACTTATTATCTGGCCTTCGAAAATCCGAGCCCTACCCGGTCGGTGACGCTGACCTTCCAGGTGAATTTCGACAATACGGTGCCGGGGGTGACCAATCCCCCGCCGCCGCCGCCGTCGAATATCGTAATCGCCACCGAGCCGGTGGCGCAGACGGTGCCGGCCGGGGCGACGGTGGCGTTCCTGGTTGGGGCGACGGGGACGGCGCCGCTGGCCTATCAATGGCGGTTCAATGGTAACAATCTGCCGGGTGAGACCGGCGGAAGTCTGACTCTCAATAATGTCACGCTGGCGCAGGCGGGAACTTACGATGTGGTGATTACGAACGCCTCGGGAACCGTGACGAGTGCCGGTGCGGTGCTGACGGTGAATGTCGCTCCCACGATCACCGCGCAACCGTTGTCGGTCACGGCTGGGGTCGGTGCAGCTGCCGTCTTTACTGTCACTACGGTGGGTACTCCGACACTCAGATACCAGTGGCGGAAGGACGGGGTGGACATCCTGAATGAAATTCTGCCGCGGCTGGTTTTAGGCGCGGTGCAACCCGGAGACGCGGGTAGTTACAGTGTCTTTGTCAGCAATGGTGCGGGCAGCACGAACAGTCTGGCGGCCACCTTGACGGTGGTGATTCCGCCGCGGTTGACCACGCAACCCGTGAGCCGGATTGTCACCATCGGCGATGCGGTGACATTCACCAGCGCGGCCACCGGGGCGGGGGGCCTGCGATTCCAATGGCTGTTCAATGGTACCAATATCGTGGGCGCGACGAATGACACACTGACCCTGACGGGCTTGCGGATTGACCAGTCGGGCAGCTATCGGGTCAGTGTCACGGACAGTCAGGCGACCTCGTTGAGTGATGAGGCCACGCTGACAGTGGTGCCAGCCAGTTCGCCGGTGATTCTCACCCAGCCGCAGGCACAGACTGTCTCAGTCGGCGACAGCGCCCGGCTGTCGGTCACGGTCGTTGGGCTGGCACCGCTGCGCTATCAGTGGCTGCGCGAAGGAGCGGTGATTCCCAACGCGACCAACGCGGCCTATACGACTCCGTCGCTCGGCGCGAGTGGCGGCGCGACTTACTCCGTGGAGGTGACCAATTCGCTAGGTCTGGTCAGAAGCGCCGGTGCGCTGGTCCGGGTGGTCGGAGTGCCGGAGATCACTGCGCCGCTGCTGAGTCAGACTGTGTCGGTGGGCGGCACCCTGACGCTCACGGTGGCGGCGGCGGGTTCGTCGCTGAACTATGTCTGGATTTTCAATGGGCAGTTCGTTACGGACGCGACCACGGCCACGTTGGTGATCACCAATGCGCAGTTGACCAACGCCGGGAGTTACACGGTGGTCGTGGGCAACGCGGCGGGGCTGGCGGTTACTTCGGAGGCCACCGTGACGGTGGATCCTTTGCCTTTAATTACCGGGCGGCCGGTCGGCCGCTCAATCCTGCTGGGCGATCCGGCGCTGTTCACGGTCGGTTTGCTCGGGCAGCCACCGTTTAGTTACCAGTGGCGTCGGAATACGGTGGATTTGCCGGGTGAAACTAACTCCAGCTTGATCATGCCCGCCGTCGGGGCCGCGAGCGCGGGTCGGTATTCCGTTCATGTGGGCAATAGTTATGGGACGGTGGACAGTGATCCGGCCACACTGTCTGTCACCGGACCGCCGCTGGGGGTGCGGGTTGCGGGCGGGCAACTCTCCTTGAGCATCCCGCCGGCCGGGGCGCCGTTTGTGTTGGAATACACGGATGGCTTCGGCCCGGGGCATGTGTGGTTGCCGGTGACCAATCCCAACATCGGGCCGGGCGGAGAGGTCAACATTCCCATTAATCTGCCGGCGGGTGCCCGGTTGTTCCGCCTGCGGCTGCCGTAGGGCGGACTGCGGGGGTGCGCAACACAGACCGCAGCACGCGGGGAGCGGGGGTGGCTCCGATCTCTAAGGGCAAGTAGATCGCTGTAACTGGCCTTGGACTTTGACGCGGCTGCTCGTGAGCACAGCCGGGTTGGGCAGGGGAATCTGGGGCAGGGGAAATGGGAGGTGGCAAGTTGGCGGCGGGCCGGACTGGTTGTACGTGCTTCGGCAAAAAACCTCGCGGCGCGCGAGGATTTTCCGCGGAGCGCGGCGGTGTGCGCGGAGCACCAGCCGTAGCAGCTTGGCCCATGGGACGCCTCGAATTCCAACGGGTGCCTGCGGGCGTATTGGGCTGCTGCGGACGGTCCTCGGGGGGACTCAACCGCGCTCCGAAGGATGTGCATGGCTGCGCGCCGTGGGAGGTTTACATGCGCAAAAAAACGGCCCGGCGGTTAAGCCGGGCCGTGGTGGGGAATGGCAGCGGGTGCCGTGGTCGCGCGCTTACTTGCCGGCGGTCTTGAGGCTCACATCCACGCAGACGGCTTCCTTGGTGCTGCGGGCATACACGCGGCCATTGCTGACGACAGGGGTGGACCAGCATTTGCCGGCGAGGATTTTGGCGCGCGCGGTTTCTTGGTAGCCGGCGGGGGTGGCCTCGACGGCGACGAGTTCGCCGTTGTCGGCGAGGGCGAGGAGGTTGCCGTCCACGAGGATGACGTTGCCGGGGCCGAAGCCGGGCTTTTCCCATTTCACTTTGCCGGTGGCGAGTTCGACGCACTTGAGCGGGCCGGTGCCGTATTCCTTGAATTGGAACATGCCGTAGAGATGGCCGGCCTTATAGACGGGTGTGCTCCAGTGGTTGGCGACGGGTTTGTTGCCGGCGCTGCGCCAGAGTTCGGTGGTCTTGAAGGCGGCGCCGGTTTTGGTGATGCGGTAGGCGGCGGCGCCGACATCGTAGCCGGCGGCGCAATAGACGATGTCGCCGCCGACGACGGGGCTGATGGCGGTGGAAATGTTGAAGCGGAAGGGCTGTTTCCAGAGGAGAGCGCCGTCCTTGGTGGCGAGGGAGACGAGGCCGCTCTGGGTGAAGAAGATGACTTGGCGCACCTCGTGGATCGTTGCCACGACGGGCGTGGAGTGGGTGATGGTTTCGGTCTGGCTCTTCCAGGCGAGCTTGCCGTCGGCTTTGTTGAAGGCGAGAAGGGATTCGTCGGGGCCGCCACCACCAACGAAGACGAGGTCGCCGTCAATCACGGGCGAGGCGGCGTTTTGCCAGCGGATGTTCTTGCCGTGGTGTTCGGCGAGGAGGTCTTTTTTCCACGCGGGCTTGCCGCTTTTGGCCTCGAAGCAGAACAACTGGAGCGCGGAACTGAGCACATAGACGAAGTTGCCGTCCACGGTCGGGGTCGAGCGCGGGCCGTCGCCGCCGTCATTGCCCTTGGCCCCGGAAGCGCCGCCGCCATCGTACTTCGTGAAGCTGAGCGGGGCGGCCCAGGCTTCCTTGCCGGTGCTGGCGTCGAGGGCGAGGCAGACTTCGGTGGGGGTGTTGTCGAGCTTGCGGGAGACAATGGTGTAGGCCTTGCCGCCAGCGACGGCGAAGGAGCTGAAGCCGTCGGACGCGGGGGTTTTCCAGACCACGGCGGGGCCGGTGGCCGGCCATTTGAGCGCGATCTTTTCGGTGGTGCTGCCGTCGTGGTTCGGGCCGCGGTATTCGGGCCAGTCGGCGGCGTGTGTGATGGTGGTGAAGCCGGTCACCAGCGCGGCGGCGCAGGCCAGTGCGCTGGCGGTGTTTGGGAAGGTGGGGAACGGGTTTTTGTCGGTCATTTTCATGGGCGTGTCGGACGGAAGGGTGGTGGGGGAAATTCGCCGCGGCAGCGGGCGGCTGAGATTCGTTTCGCTTTCAACTTTGGAGGGACTGGCAGGGTCTGGTTAGCGTTGTTGCGTCGCGGGGGGGGGCGATGTGAAGCCGGTGCGATGTGCGGATGCCAAGCGGGCGGGAATGCCGTGATCTCCGTGCGGTTACGCGGTGAGCTTCGGGCGGCTGTGCCGGTGCTTGCGGGCGGCTTCACTCGGTTCTTTGCGACGCGGACGGGCGCGGTAGGCTGGGCGGGTGAGCAAAAAAAGCGGCAAGATTTTGGAATTGATCGCCGGGTGCCAAGGGCGCGGGCGGGACGCGCATTACCTGGGCTTTTTCGTGTGTTTCAACCAGGGCCTGTACTATGAAGCGCACGATGTGTTGGAAGAATTGTGGCTGCCGATCCGGCGCGAGCCGGCGGGGAATTTTTACAAGGGCCTGATCCAGTTGGCGGGCGCGTTCGTGCATCTCCAGAAGCACCGATTGCAACCGGCCGACGCGCTCTTCCGCCTGGCCGAGGCCAACTTGCGCGGGTATGCGCCGGTGCGGGACGACCTGGACCTCGACGAGGTGCTGGCCTTGATCGCGACATGGCGGGCGCGGCTGGCGGACGGGGCGTGGACGCGGAATCCGCTGCTGGTGGAGGCCGCGCCGCGGCTGGCGTTGCGCGGGGATGGTGGAACCTGAAACGAACGTTCCCACCGCCCGAGGGCACCGGTTAACTAAAATTGTGCATAGCAAGATTGTGCAAGTTTGTTTCTGTAAATTGTTTGGGCGTTAAACTGGTGGGTGGGTGAGGCATGTCATGTCGAGGTAGAGTTTTCCGGCTTCCCAGTCCTCGCTGATCTCGCTGGCCAGGGCGGAGATGAGGCGCAGGAGCGAGGCTTCGTTGGGGAACAGGCGGGCGCCCCCATGATGGCGCAGGCCCGCAGCGTCGCCGAAGCCAACACCTCCTCCACCGTCGCGGTGGCCGGAGTCGTCCATGTGCTGCCGGAACCGCGCGCCGACGGGGAGAAACTCCTGACCGCCGCGCGGTGGCCCTGCCGACGCAACTACCGGGTACGCGGGCCGAAGCAGGCACTAGAAAAACCTGCCCAACGCCGTCCCGGCGCATGGAATAAGGACGAAACGGCCCCTTTCTCCGCTGTCGTAAAAGGGAACTTCTGCTCTTGGGACGTGAACCCCCGGTCTTGGTTGGTCGAAATCCGCTGCCCCTGCATCTCCGCGACCTCCAACCCCAGCCAACCGACCGCGGCAACCACCGCGGCAAACAACCCCGCCCGGCCGCGGAAACTGCGGGAGTTTTTCCTGCTTACGCTCCGATGCTGTGCCGGCCCCCCGCTGTGCCAAGCAAAAATCGGCAACCCCTCACGGAGTTGCCGATTGCCAAAAAACCTGCCTGACAGCGTTACTTCGCCACCATGTAGCCCGCCTTCTCGATGGCCGCAATGATGTCGCTCTTCTTCGTCTTGGCGGCATCGAACGTCACCTTTGCCTCGCCAATCTTCACCTCGCGCTTGGACACCCCGGACACCTTGGCCAGCGCCCCATCCACACTTTTCACGCAGCCCTGCTCGCAGATCATCCCGCTGATCTTCAGCGTGAGTTGCTCCGCCTGAGCTGCCGCCACCGAACCCACCAAAGCCAGTAAACAAGCCATCTTGCGCATAATTATTTCCGTTTGTTTGAGGTTTCTGCTCCGGTCTTTTTTCCGGGGCGGCGCAAACTAGTTCCGCCTCCCCGGCCCGTCCAGCGGCTTTTTCCCACCAACCCGGCCAACCCCTTCGCCAGGACCATCCGGGGCCGCTCGCACCGCCATCGCGGTCATCGCAGGCTCTGCAAATATTTCAAGCTTTGCGGAATCTGTTCCACCACTGTGGGCGATTCGTCTTCGAGGAAATAATATTTGACCCCGCTTTCCTGGGCCGCCTTGAGAATGGCCGGCCAGTTCATCTGGCCGGTGCCGAGGGGAACGTCGTTGGCAACGTCGGTCTTGCCGGTGAGTTCGCCCGTCCGCACCCCTTTGCGGAGGTCTTTTAGGTGCATCAACGCCCAGCGACCGGGATAGCGCTTCAGCCATTGGACAGGGTCCTGACCGGGGAAAACGACCCAAAGAACGTCCATCTCGAAGCTAACGTGTTTGGGGTTGGTCTCCTGGAGCAGGAGATCCATGAGCGTGCCGGTGCCATGCGGATGAAACTCGAACCCGTGCGCGTGGTAGAACACACGAATGCCTTCCTTCGCCGCCAGTTCGCCAGCGTGATTGAAGACGGCGATGGCATCGCGGGCGGCCGCTTCGCTAAACGGGGCCTTGTGGGTGATCCACGCGCAGCCGGCATACTCGAGGCCAAGGACCTTGGCCTCGGCAATCACCTTGGCGGGTTCGTTCTTCCAGCGATCGTAGGGGAAGTGTCCGCTGACCGGCTTCAGCCCGTGGTCGGCAAGCATTGCCCGGAAGCGCTCCGGGGGCAGGTTGTAGGTGCCGGCAGTTTCGACCAGACGGAAGCCGAAATCCTGGGTCTGCTTGAGGCCTTTGGCCGGACTTTGCGTGAAGATTCCGCGCAGGCTGTACAGTTGCAGACCAACGTTGGCGGGGAAATGCGCCGGCGCGGCCGGTTGCTGCGCCAGCACGGTGGAAGTCAAAAGGACAACGGCCAGCCAGGGACAAATGAATCTGTTCATGCGCCGACTATATGCTGTCCCGAAGGTCGCGGGGCAAAGGATTTTGCATTGATTCACCGCCACCACAGCAGCCCGAACTCGCAGATGCAGCGCAAGGCCGGCAGGGAGCGACGGCACGCACGGCGCGGGGCACTTGGGTCAGTTCGACGCACCGGGGCGGCGCGAACGCACGACCATGGTTGGAACGATCAGCGGCGCGAATGCCGCGCGGTCAGCCGACCGGGACTTGTTCAGCGACGCCGGCCATCTTCAGCAACCGGGGCAGGAAAACGCGGTCGGAAAGGGCCAGCGCGCGTTGTTCCGCGAGGACGTCATCGAGGACTTGCCGGGTGGTCAACGGATTGGCTAGCACCACCCGGAACACCAAGGTGTCCTGCCGGTCATACTTCTCCGGCGTGAGCCGGGTGCGGGAGACAAAGGTGCGACCATCCTCCCACTGTCGGCGTTGAATGAACTTGGTGAGGTCGTTGAGCACCAAGTTATATTCGCCGCGGAGCCGCGCATTCGCCCGTTCCATTGCCTGCTGGACGATCGCCGGCACGTAGCGGTAGGTGAGCAGGCATAGCTCGGGTTCACTGATCAACTCGAAGTCGTCGCTCTGCTTGATCATGTCGGCGAAGGTATGAGCCATCTCGATGCTGCGATCAATGAGGGCGCCATATCCTTTGCGCCCGAGAATCTCGAAGCAGGCATGCACGAGCATGGCCATGCCGTTGCGCGACCCTTCCAACGTCTGGCTGCCCAAATCCTTGGAACCGCGCCGCAGAACGTAGTCGGAGTGGTGCTCGATGGCGGAGGTGGCGGCAGGATCCTTGAAGACCACCATCCCGGCACCCATGGGGACGTACATCTGCTTGTGGGCGTCCACCGTGACCGAATCAGCACGCTCAATGCCGCGCAGCAGCTGCTTGTGCTTGTCGGAGAGCAGCGTCGCCCCGCCCCAGGCGGCATCGACGTGGTAGTGGCATTTGTGTTCCGCAGCCACGTCGGCCAGGGCCTCCAGCGGGTCCACGCTGCCGGTCTCGGTAGAACCGGCGACAGCGACCAGGGCCAGGATGGCGATGTTCCGCTCGCGCAGATCGGCGCAGACCCGCCGGACGTGATCGAGCCTCACCTTGTTGCTAGAGTCCGTCTCGAGCTTCACGAGGGCGTCGCTGCCCAGGCCGAGAATGTTGACAGCCTTTTGAAAGGAGTAATGACCGCGTTCGGAGACGACGACGGCCAACCCTTCATATCCATAGTGTTTGAGCGCGCGATACATTCCCTCCTGGCCCACGCCACGGAACTGGCCGTCGGCTTTCAGCAACCGGTTGCGCGCCACCCACAGGGCGGTCAGGTTGGCAATCGTGCCGCCGGAACAGAAGGAGCCGAGCGAGTGGTTGCCGTTATGCATCCAGCGCCGGTAAAATTCCCCTGGCATCTCATACACCAGATGGTGCAGCATGCCGAGAACCTGGCGTTCCATCGGCGTGAAGGCCTTGGAGGTCTCGACCTTCACGACGTTTTGGTTGAGGCCCGCCATGACCTTCGAGAGGGGCAGCAGGAAATTCGGCAGGGCGGACGTCATGTGGCCGATGAACTCGGGGGACGAGGTATGCACCGCGTGGGCCACCAACGTGCTCATCATTCGCTCCGCGTATTCGGCGACGAGTCCGGGTTCGTCGGGAATCGCGTGCCGGGAGAAATCCTTCTCGATTTCCGGCAGGGGCTTTTCAATCGCCACAATGTTGCTTTTCAGAAACTCGGCCAGATCAGCCGACAAGTGCTGCTCCAACCGATGCAGCGGCGAACCGGGTTCCTCGGGAAGAGTGAACATCCGCTTGAGCCCGTCATCGAATTCCGTACCCGTTGCACGCAAAAAATTTCGCATAAGTGAATTATCCAACCACCGCCTCCAAATCTAACACACAGCAGCAACTGATTTCAAATCCGGTTTCTGGTTCTTTTGGGCGACCCGCCGCAAAAAGTCGATTTTGTGACCGCCAAGACGCCCCGGGGCGCACTCCCGGGTCGGTCGCGTCGGAATTTCCCGCTTCCCGCAGCCCGCACGGGAGCCGTCCACCAGCCGCTTTCACCGGCCACCGGAAAGCCATCGCCACGAGGGTAACACGGAAATAGCCGACCCGCCTGCCGCGCACAGTGCCGACCGGGCATGGTTTCGCAAGGGAAACGGCGGCAAACGGGTCTGGTCCCCATCCGTTGGTCCCCGGCGACCAGCGACCGGCCGACCAGACATCCGCATAAGCTCGGCCCCCCCCGGCCCGCAAGTGACTCCGACCGAACAGCACCCGTTGCGCCAAATCGTCACGTTAAGTTTGATTTGAATCCCGTTGTTTGCGGTGCTAGGAGTTTGTGGCCGGTGGCATACCCTCGATTTGAAGCCCGAACTGAACCGGCAGCATTTGGGGAAATTAAGCCCGCCGACCGGAGCCCGGCGAACTGCCTTGGGGCGGATCGGCGGAGCGGTTGACCGGTTGGTCCGGCCGCTCTGGGAGTAGCATGGAGCGAGTGCGAAGGATACCTCCTGTGAGGAATTTCTTCGTCCGAAAATGGGATGCCGGGACGCCGCCCTGCGCGCGGCCACATGGCGCGGAACACAGAGCGAATCAAGTTCGCAAAATACGGTGGATTGCGAATGAAGCAGTTGGGTGCGAATGAGTGAACCAGTAAGCAACAGCGGAGTATCGGCCGAAGATAGACGGAAACTGCTCGAGGTGTGGAACGACACCCGCCGGGAGTATCCGCGCGAAGCGTGCCTGCACGAACTCGTCGAGGCACAGGTGGCTCGGACTCCGGACGCGGTGGCAGTCGAATTTCAGGGGGAAAAACTCACCTACGCTCAGCTCAATGCCCGGGCCAATCAACTCGCCCACCGTCTGCGCAAGCTTGGGGCCGGCCCGGAGACGATGGTGGCGTTTTGCTTGCACCGTTCGCTGCACTTGGCGATCACCACCCTCGGCATCCTCAAGTCCGGCGCCGCCTATGTTCCTCTGGACCCGGAATTCCCCAGAGACCGCCTGGATTTCATGTGTGCGGACACCAAGGCGTCCGCGCTGGTCGTCGAAGAATCGCTCCGGACTGCCCTGACCACGGACACCGGGTCCCTAGTGGTGGTGGACACCGACGGACCCGCCATCGCCACGGAATCCACCGCCAATCCGCCCCGGACAGCCCGGGCAAACAATCTTAGCTACGTCATCTACACCTCGGGTTCCACCGGCCGTCCCAAAGGGGTGATGATCGAGCACCGGGGCGTCGTGAACGAACTGCTTTCCCTCGCCCGCGAACCCGGTTTCTCGGCGGCGGACACCATGCTGGCCGTCTCGACCATGTCGTTCGACATTTCGGTCTCGGAGATATTCCTGCCCCTGCTCGTGGGCGGCCGGGTGGTCATTGCCAGCCGGACAACCGCGCAGGACGGCCGGATGCTGCGGCAGTTGGTCGAGGAATGCCGGCCGACGTTGATGCATCCGACGCCGATTACCTGGCGCATGCTGCTCGAAGCCGGCTGGGAGGGCAGCCCGCAGTTGAAGATCGGTTCCACCGGTGAACCGCTTCCCCGGGCACTCGCCGACCGTCTGCTGTTGAAGGGAGCCAGCGTGTGGAACCTCTACGGACCGACGGAAACCACCATCTGGTCCACGCTCTGCCGCGTCGAGGACGACGGTCGCCCGATCCACGTTGGCCGTCCCATGGACAACACGACGCTCTATGTGTTGGACGAAGCCCGGCAACTCGTGCCGCCCGGAGCCGAGGGCGAGCTTTACATCGGCGGCGCGGGCGTGGCCCGCGGTTATCTCAACCGGCCCGAACTGACCGAGGAGAAGTTTGTTCCCGACCCGTTCAGCAATGCGCCAGGAGCCCGCATGTACCGCACCGGCGACCTCGTCCGGTACCGTCCTGACGGCAACCTCGACTGCCTCGGGCGCATGGATTTCCAGGTGAAAATCCGCGGCCTGCGCATCGAACTTGGAGAAATCGAGACGGCACTGGGCCGGCAACCCAACGTCCGCGAGGCCGTGGCCATGGCCCATCAGGACACCAGCGGCGAGAAATGTCTCGTCGCCTATCTGGTGTGCAGTCCCGGTGCCCGGTTGGTCGCGGAAAACCTCCGGCAGACCCTCAAAGAACGCCTCCCCGAGTACATGGTGCCGGCCTTCTACATCTTCCTCGACGAATTCCCGCGCCTGCCCAATGGCAAGGTCGCCCGCGCCAAACTGCCGCCCCCCACCAAGAACGCCGGCACCGTCTCCCGCAAGATCAACCTCCCCGCCAACGCGCGCCAACTGCTCCTCGTCCAGACCTGGGAGGAAATGCTGGGCGCCAGTCCCGTCAGCATTGACGACAATTTCTTCGACCTCGGCGGTCATTCGCTGCTGGCCATGGCCATCTCCTCCCGGGTCGAAAAACGCACCGGCAAAACCATCTCCCTCGCCGATTTCTACCGGCACCCCACCGTCGCTCGCCTGGCGGCCCACCTGGACAACCTCGACCCCGACAAGCCCGTTCCCGCTGTCGAGGAGATCCAACCCGATGGCGGCCGCCCCCTGCTGTTCTGCGCGCCCAGTCTGTTCGACCTCTCCCGCCATCTCGGCGCCGACCAACCCTTCTACGGTGCCAGCAAAATCTCGCTCGAACAGATGCTCGACGCCAAGACCCCGCTGGAACAGATCGCCGCCCGCTACGTCACCGAACTGAAGCAACTGCAGCGCAACGGCCCGGTTTTCCTCACCGGCCACTCCTTCGGCGGCGTCGTCGCCTACGAGATGGCCCGGCAACTGGCGGACAGCGGACGCACGGTCGGTTTGCTCGCGCTCATCGATCCCGACCCGCCGCGCCCGTTCCCGAAAGACACCTACCGCTTCTCCCGGTTCGCGTTTCACTTCGCCAAACTGCTGAAACTGCCCCTGTCGCAAAAAAAACAGCACTTCCTCCGCAACATCCGGAACATCGCCAACCGCTCCCTGCCGGTCACGATGGTCTCCGAACACGAGAAATGGATGCGCGAGTTCTACCAGAAAACCGGGGCGATTCAGGAACTCTATCATCCCAAACCGTTCCGGGGGAACGCCGTAATGTTCCTCGCCAAGGACGTCCACTGGCGCTTCTCCCCCCGCACCGACCCGCGCAACAACTGGGCGCGCATGATCGAAGGCTCGCTCGACATCTTCGAAGTACCGGGCAACCACGAAAGCGTCGTGACCGAGCCGCACATCCAGTCCCTCGCGGGCAGGATCAGGGACAGCCTGGCCAAGGCCACCCAGATTCCTTAGCAGCCTGTCGGGCTTAGGTGTTGTTCACTCAAAATCGAGTGTTTTAGACCACCAAACGACCCTCGCCAAAAATCCGGGCCGTTTGCAGGGCATTTGGGAGCGCCGTGTTTTCTAAGTCCGACAGTCTGTTAGGAGGCTGCAGGCACCATGCGGAAACCCACCTGACGGGTGAAATGCTCAGTCGCGATCACTGTCGAACAGCGCCCGCGCTTTCGCCGCCTCACTTCGCCGTGTAGCCGCCGTCCACCGGCAGGTTCACGCCGGTGATGTAGGTCGAGGCGTCGCTGAGGAGGAAGACGACGGCGCCGCCGAGGTCTTGGCTGTCGGCCATGCGGTTCAGCATGGTGTGTTCGCAATAGCGTTTCACGAAGGCTTCGGGCTGGCGGTTGAAAAAGCCGCCGGGGGCAAGGCAGTTCACGCGCACCTGGCGCGGGCCGTAGAGGCCGGCGTAGAAGCGCGTGAGGTTCACCATGCCGCCTTTGTGGAAAAAATAATCCGGCGGCAGATCCCCGATGTTCGTGCCTTCGTACAGCTCGTAGCTCGGGCCGATCATCCCCTGGATCGAGCCGATGTTCACAATGCTGCCGCGGCCCGCGTCGGCCATGGCCTGGCCGAAGACGCGGTGCATGAGCATGACCCCGGTGGCGTTTACGCGCATGGATTCGGCGAACTGCGCCGCGGTGCCGTTCGCGCCGCGCATCGGACGCAGCACGGAGTTGTTCACGAGGCCGTGCAAACAACCGAAGCGCGCCGCGATGCGGGCGCGCAGCGCGGTGACCGAGGCCTCGTCGCCCTGGTCGAAGGTCTCGGCGAAGACCCGGTGGCCGCGGGCGGTTTCCTCGGCGGCCACGGCGTCAATTTTGTCCGCGTTGCGCGAGGCGATGATGAGGGTGGTGCCGGTCTCGGCGAGCGCGGCGGCCAGGCCGCGACCGTATAATCCGGCCGCGCCGGTGAGGAGGATGACCTTGTCCTGCAGACTGAAGCTGGGGAGGGTTTTCATAAATCGGGTGGTTCGACACTGCGGTCCGACGGAGCGCGGCGTTCACGCCGCAGAGAGCCGCGACTGCAACGGTGCGCTGCGAACTCCCGTGTCAGGCCCACGCGTCTGCGGCCTGAAGGCCGCGCTCCTGAGCGGGCGGCCCGGTCTGCTTCCGCGTTCGTGGTCTTCGGCGGTTGCTGTTTCATGGGGATGTCTCTGCGGCGTAAACGCCGCGCTCCGGGGGCTGGGCTGGGCGCGGTGTTCATGATTTGGGGCTGTAAACGGAGGCTGGCGCGACCGGTGCGACGCTCCGGTAATCGGCCACGAGTTTGTTGAACGCCGAGCCAAGGCTCACCACGTCCGCGCCGAGATTGAGGATGCGCCAGCCTTCCGCCTCGAGTTCCGCACGGGGCGCGATCATGCCGGGAGACATCAGATATTTGCCGTGGCGCAGGGCGGCGGCGGCCACGCGTTTGCGCGCATAGACGACTTCCGGCGCGCCGATCTGCCCGGCCTTGCCAATGAGATGGCTGTAGTCGCCGGGGCCGAACAGCAGTACGTCGAAGCCCGGCACGGCGGCGATGGCCTCGACATTTTCCAAGGCTTCGGGGGATTCGATTTGCAGGATGAGCAGACGCTCGGTGTTGCTGTGGTGGAGGTAGTCCGCGATCGGAATCTGGCAGAACGCGCCGTCGATATTGCCGCCGTCCATCGGCCGCCGACCGACCGGCATGAAGCGGGTCATCTCGACGACTTTGCGCGCCTCGGCGTCGGTGGTGACGTGCGGGACCATGATGGCGGTGGCGTCCATCTCGAACGGTTTCACGTAGTCGCTGTAGCTGCCCTTGCTGACGCGGACGATGCTGTCGAGGTCGTGAAGGCGCGCGGCGCGGACCTGGTTCTCGAGGTTGGTCCAGTCATTGGGCACATGCTCGTTGCAAAGCCAGACGGCGGCGGCGCCCGCGTGGCCGGCCATCTCGATGATGCGCGGGTCGTTGAGGTTGAGCTTGAGCGTGCAGGGGTTGAGGCCGGCGCGCAGTTCGCGGAGGAGACGGGAGGGGCGGAGTTTCATGGGAGTGGATGTTGAACTGGGATTCAGGGATTGGAAATTCGCGGGTTCAGCCGCCGGCGGGCAGCCAGCGCGGATGCCGGGCCTGCAATTCGGCGGCGTAGCGCTCGAAGGTCGCGTCGCTCACCGAGGCATACGGGGGCAGCAGGCGCAGCGGAAATTCCGGGTCGTGCAGGCGGCAGAAGAGCTTGTCGTACGCGCCGTCCATGTGCGCGCTGGGGCTGACGAGGGCGAGCAGGTCGGCGAGCATTTCGGCCAACTCCTGCTGCATGGTGCCGAGCAACGCCAGGTCCTGCCCGTGCCCGGCGCGGAAGTATTGCCGGCCCAGCGCCAGATTCGTCGAGGCCAGCGAAATCAGGAGGCCGCACTCGCCGAGGGCCGCCGCCTTGGCGAACCCCGCCTCGGTGATGAAATGCTGCAACTGCGGCGCGTCCGCGAGCAGGCTCCGCAGCCGGGCTTCGTCGGTGGTGCTGTTTTTGGTCGCCACCAGGTTCGGGTATTGCGCCGCGAGCCGGCCATACTCGGCACCGGTGAGAATGCGGCCGGTTCGCAGCAGGTTGTAGTGCAGGAATTCGCAGTCCGGAAACCGGCCGCAGGTCTCGCGAAAAAACGTCTCGACCTCCGGGTCCCGCAGGGCGCCCCAGCCGGGGAGGGTCAGTTGAAAGCGCCGTGCGCCCAGCGCGCGCGCCCGCTCGATGCGTTCGATCACCGTGGGCAGCGAGGGGCTGATCAGGCCCACCATGCTCTGCACGCCGTCCCCGTGCGTCTCGGCCAGGAACGCCCGGGTGATGGCGTCGAACTGCGCCTCGGTCACGGCGTAGCCTTCGCCCGCCGTCCCGAAGATGTAGAGGTCGCGAATACCGTTGGCGATCAGGTGGCGCACCGAACGGCGGAAGATGCCTTCGGCGAACGTGTAGTCCGCCTGCCACGGCACGCAGCAGGTGGCGAGGATTCCGCAGCGATAGCGTTTGGGTTGGTTCATGGGTGTAGGGGCGTTCAGTTGCGGGGCAGAGACGAAGGCTGTGCCGCTGCCAAAACGTCGGCGACGGCGATGACCTTGCCACCTTCCGCGCGGCTGCGGCTGCCGGCGATGAGGACGGCCATGAGTTCCACGGTTTCCGCGAAGGGCAGGGGAGCGGTGCCGCGCCGGAGCAGGTCGAGGAAGGCGATCAACTGGCCGCGGAAGGCGTTGTAGGTGTCGGTGAGCGTGAGCGCCAACTGGCCGCGCGTGCCGTACAAATGCACCGCGCCGAAGCTCCCATACGCATCGTGCAGCGCGCCAATCGTCAGGCGCACGCCGCTGCGATGCGTGACGTGCATGAGGTCGCCACCCGCGTCCGTGAGCGCCTGCACGCTGGTGAAACCCACGCCGAGCAGCGGTTCGACCGCCTCGAGCGCGTGGATGCCGTACCGCTCCCACGTCTTGCATGTGAAGCTCGTGATCCAGCGCAGTTCGCCAATGTGCGCGCGCTGGGCTTCGGTGAGGCGCATTTCCGGCGCGTAACGCATGCCGCTGGTGGAGAGCAGCACCTTGCCTGCGCGCTGCCACGTCGCGAACTGGCGCAGGTCGGCGACATTCGTCGCCAGCGGTTTGTCGATGAACACGGGCAGCCCCGCTTCGATAAACGGCCGCGCGCGGCGCACGTGATCGTCGCCGTTGTCCGTCGCGATGATGACCGCGTCCACGTTGCCGATGACCTCCTCGGGTCGGCTCACGACATGCAGAATCAAGCTGGCTGCGGCAACCTTCGGCGCGTCGGCGGGATCATCGGTCCAGACGTGCGTCACCCGCGCGCCGGGCACGCCCATGCTGTCGAACGGCTGCCGGCCGAGATACACGGGGATGCTGGGATACGGGCACTTCGCCATCTCGGCGGGGTTGTAACCATTGATGATGGCGCTCCACGAATACGGGTGCCCGTTGCCCTCGATCATGCCGAGCATGGCGAGGCGGAGTTCTTTGGTGTGGGGGCTCATGAAAGCGTGACCGGCAGACCGCTGGCAATGGATTGCAACGCGGCCTGATTGAACTTCAACGTCTGCACCGCCTCCTCGAACGTACATAGCGGCGTCGGTTTTCCCTCGGTGCCGTCGAGAAACGCGTGCGCTTGCGCGATGAACAAATCGTCGCGCTCCAGCGGCGGCGGCGCGTGCCAGGTCCACGCCGTCTCGCCCCGTCGCTGCACGCCCCAGCGCTGCTGATGGACCTCGATCTTCACGCTGCCGCGCTCAGCGTGGAACACGAGTGTGGTCTCGTTCGGAGCCTGAAATTGAGTCATCGCGTAGCTCACCAGCGTGTCACCGTGCCGCGCGCTGACGTTCACCGTGTCCTCGACCGTCACGCCCTCGAGCGCCTGATGCGCGGCGTCGCAGAAGAGCCGCGTGCAGGGACCGAGGAGCCACTCGACGGCGTTGGCAAAGTGGGTGAGCGCGTCCTGCACCGCGCCGCCGCCGAGGTCATGGCGCGCGTAATAGATTTCGCGATAGGCCGGCCGATACGTCGGGAAATGCTGGCCGGCGACGATGCTCGCGTGCAGCACCTTTCCCAGTTCGCCCGTGAGCAATAATTCCCGCGCCGCAGCCATCCACGGCATCAGGTGATACACATACGCGACCGCGACAAACCGCTGCGCCTCCGCCATTGCCGCGCGCACCGACGGCACCAGCGTCGCGTCAATCGCCAGCGGCTTCTCGATGAAAACGTGCAGCCCCGCGCGCAGGAGTTGCCACGCCATCGGCAGATGCAGCGGCGCGGGCGTGCAAATCACCGCAGCATCAAAGCGCGCGCCCGCCAGCGCTTCGTCCAGCGACCGGAAGACTGGCGCGCCGTAAAGCAGTTGCATCGTCGCGAGCAGGCTGGCGTTGGGGTCGCACGCCGCGACCGTCGAGCGCCCGGTTTTCTGGAAACAGCGCAGATGCCGCTCGCCGATGCTGCCGCAGCCAATGATGAGAATGGAATGCATGTCGCGGGGTTTCTAACGACGCGGCGTGGCCGAGGAAACCAGATTCGTCCGCGGAGCGGGCCGCGCGTCGGTGAGCATAATTCATCAGGTCTCGCGCGGTTGGGCGGTCTCGCGCTCGTTTGTCCCGCGGGCGTCCGCCGTGAAGACTTCGCCGTCGGGAACGGTCGGTTCCCGCCGTGATTATGAAAACTTCCTTCCTCCCCAGCGCCGTGCAGCCACCGGGCAGCGGCGTTTTTTTCAAGAGCGGACCTTCGTGCGCAAGGCCAGTGCTGCGGTTGCTCACCGCCGCGGTCTGCTTCCTCGCCCCCACGTTCGCATCTGCCGAACCGGGAACCCCCAAGGGCCAGAAGGAAACCTACGACTGGGCTGGCCCCATGCGGGTGCTCACGCGCGAATTCAAAGGCGACGCCGGCAAGGTGCTGCGGCTCGGCGACTCGATCACCTACGCCAATCCCGGCTCCGCTTTTCTCCGGTACGGCAAGGACCGCACGCCCGAGCAGCTCGCTGTCTGCCGTTGGATGAAAGCCGACGGTCGTGACAAATCCAGCGGCGTCTGGCTCTCAATTAACGACCAGCCCGGCGGCCGCAGCCACACCGCCGCCTCGGGCGTCACCACCGCCCAATTTCTCGCCGGTGGCAAAGGCGGCCTGCCGAAACTCGACGACCTCATTCGCGATCACAACCCGCAGATCGCCTGCGTGCTGCTCGGCACCAACGACGCCAATGCGCGCCAGACGCCCGACGCGTTCGCCAAAAACCTCGCGACCATCGTCGCCAAATTGCGCGCCAACAAAACCATCCCCGTCCTCACCACCGTCCCGCCCCTGCGCGGCAAGACCGACCTCGTGCGGCAATACAACGAGGCCATCTGGAAACTCGCCGCCGAGCACAAACTCCCCGTCGTGGATTACCACGGCGAAATCCTCGCCCGCCGCCCGAGCGATTGGGACGGTACCTTGATCAGCCGCGACGGCGTGCATCCCTCCGCCGGGGAAAACGCTGGCCCCGCCACCGAGGCCAATCTCTCGCAAAACGGCTACCTGCTCTTCGGCTGGGCGACGCTGAGCAAACTGGTCGAGATCGAGCGGGAAGTGATCGACCGAAAAGACTAACCCCGAACGCCGAAGCTTCGCGGCTGGGCGGGGCCGCGATTACGCCGTAACGAAGACTCGTTGCGAAACTTCGCGCCGGGACCGTTGTGACAAGCAGCGCGTCCGTCTCCCTCGCCCCGTGAGGCACGAACGGGGCGAGGGCCGGGGAGAGGGGTGCCCAATCGTGCGTTGGTTTTCGCCGTGGCGGAGCGCCTCCTCTCCCCGACCCTCTCCTCCGTTCCGAACGGAGGAGAGGGAGCCGGAGGCCCCGGTGCGGACGGTACGAACGGTCGCAAAGACTGACACGGAGTCGGGGCGACAGAAGCTCGGCGGCAGCGGAAAAATTCTTCGGAGCTGTCGAAGCGGGACGGGGGATTCTGTTTCTTCAAACGACCGGGCCAGCCCGCGCCATTCCTCGAAACGGGTGCTCACCCAGCGACCGGATTTTTCCACTTCAGCCCGCGAAAGCGGGCGAAGTCGGTGTCGGTCGAGTGCAGGCAGCAGTTGTGTTCGACGGCCAGCGCGGCGAGATGGGCGTCGGTGACCAGGTTGGCGACAGCGTTTCCGCTGCGGAGCATTTGCTGGAAGATCGGCCAGTGTTTCTCGGTCGGCTGGAGGAGCCGCACGCAGGGCTGGTCAAGCCAGCTCTGCACCCGCGCGATGGCCTCCGCGAGCGTGAGCGGGCGCTGGTGCAGCCGGGCGTTGGTGCCGATGCGGATGAAGGCGTTCAACACCGGCCAGCACAGGCCCACCGGATCGGAGCCGCTGAGCTGCGCATCCCACCACGTCCGCGCCGCCTCGTGGTGTTCCGACAGTGCGTCCTCGGCGTACAGGAGTAGGTTCGCATCGACGAGGATCATGAATGCTCCTCTCCCTCTGCTGCGGCGATCAGCTCCGAGATATTGTCGTAGCTGAAACCGCGGCGCAGGCCCATGGCCCGCGGCTTGGTGCGATAGGGCTTCGCGGCGGGCGGGGCGAGAATCTCGTCCAGGCCCGCCCGGAGCGCGGCGTTGATCACGTCTTTGAACGGCTTCCGCAACCGGGCGGCGCCCTGCTTCGCCCGGGCGGCCACGTCATGGTCCAACGTCAGGGTGGTTCTCATGCGGGCATCATGATGCCTATCTAGGTGATGTCAACGCATGCACCCCGGGAGCGTAACGGCCCATCGGACGCCATCCCCGGCACCGCTTTGTGGTGCCCCGATGCGGTCGCCACCAAGTCACTACGGTCGGGGACGCCCCGCTGATATGAAACCGATCTCCCCGATCTCTGCTCGGCGACTACCGGGCAGCACGCTGCGGCTCGTGACTCTTGCCGCGCTGCCGGCCGGCGCACTCGCCGGTGACTGGCCGGCTTACAAACACGACCCGTAACGCACGAGTGGGAGCACCGAGTTTCGGCGGATGACACGGTGCGCGCCCGATGCGAAGACCGGAGTCGGGAAGTGGCATTTCATCGCGGGCGGGCCGGTGCGGTTCGCGTCGCAACTGGACCGGGGCGGGGCGTATTTCGCAGCGGACGACGTTTTCGTTTATTGCCGTGCGGCGGAGGCGGGAAAGCTGGTGTGGAAAATTTCAGGCTGCGCCGCGCGACGAACGTATGGTGGGCAATCACCACTGACCGGCACGCATGGGATCCGGGTCAAACCGCACTCGGAAAGAGACGTCGGGTCGGGCTTCCCATTAGTGCCGGACAGTGCCGGTCAGTGGTTTCAAGCGATTCGTCGCCAGGCGACGGCCGCACTGCGGATCATCGGAAATTGCGAGTCACGCCTCCCAGCGTGTTACCGGTGGTGGAGCCGACAGGGATCGAACCTGCGACCTTCTCATTGCGAACGAGACGCTCTACCAACTGAGCTACGACCCCAACCGTCACCAGCAAAACTCGCGCGGTTTTTCTCGCGTCCGCACCGCCAAATGTCAACGAGTTTCGCGGGAAATCCGGCCCATTGGCGGGGCATCGGGCGCCAGCGCATTGCAAAATGACCGGAACGCCAGGACGGCGGGAAACTGAACCTTCCAACCTGCGCCGGAATGTTCGCCGATGACGATGACGGCCACGAGCCGCGACCGCGTGGCGTGATCGAGTCGGGGATGCGGCGGAGCCACAGTTCGAGGCGCGGCAGGAACCCGCTGGCACCCGTTGCGGTCATCAAAATCACCGCGCGATGGCCGTGATCGCCCCGGCCGGAAGCCTAATCTCGACAGCCACGGGACCGGTCGCTAGCCTCCGGCGAATTGATTTTAGCCCGCATGACCACTGTTGAACGTTTGCTGTTGGATCTCATCGCCCTGCCGAGCATCAACCCCGCCTTTCTTCCGGCCGGTCATCCGCTCGGTGGGGAAAAACGGGTGGCTGAATACCTTGGTGGCCGGGCGATCCGCGTCGGCCTGGAGGTCGTGTTCGAGCAGGTTTTTCCCGAGCGCGCCAATGTTTTGATGCGCCTGTCGCCGCCCGGCCCCGTCAAGCACCGCATCCTCCTCGCGCCGCACATGGACACCGTGGGTGTCACGGACGAGGCGATGCTCGTGCCCAGGCTCGCGGATGGACGCATCCACGGGCGCGGTGCGTGCGACACGAAGGGCTGCATTGCCGCCATGTTCGTCGCGGTGGCCGATCTGGCGCAGCGCAAGCGCCGTCCGCAGCACACCGAGATCGTCTTGGCCGCTTTGATCGACGAAGAGAACAACCAGTCCGGCTCGCGCGCCCTTGCCAAGGGTGCGTATCGCGCCGATCTCGCCATCGTTGGCGAACCTACCCGCCTCAAAGTCGTCACCGCGCACAAGGGTGACCTCTGGCTTAAGCTCGAAACCGCGGGCAAAGCCGCGCACGGCTCCAAGCCGCATCTCGGCCGCAACGCCGTCCACGCCATGGCGAAAATCGTGGACCTGCTGGAGACCGAATACGCCGCGTCGCTCCGCACCCGCAGCCATCCGCTGCTCGGTTCGCCCACCATCAACGTCGGTTCGATCAGCGGCGGCGTGCAGCCGAACATCGTCCCCGCCCACTGCTCGATCACCGTGGACCGTCGCACGATTCCCGGCGAAACCGAAGCCAGCGTGCGTCAGGAAATCATGGCCCTCCTGCGCCGGCACAAGCTCAAGGCCACGCTGGCCGACACCCGCGCCGCCGCCTGTCTGCCGCTCGAAACCAACCCCGCGCTGCCGTTGGTCAGCCGTTTCATTCACAGCGCCGGGCAGCGTGAAACCATCGGCGTGGATTACTTCTGCGACGCGTCGGTACTCTCGCAGGCCGGCACGCCGAGCATTGTCTTCGGACCGGGCGACATCGCCCAGGCGCATACGGCGGACGAATGGATCGCGACCGATTCCCTCGAACGCGGCACGCAGATTCTGTCGCGCTTTCTCCAGGCGCTGCCGTGAGTTGCGGGCGTTCGCCTCGTACCCGCCGGCCATGCGCCTCGCCTTCCTCACCCACGAACCGTTCTATCCGCCCAGCGGCGGCGGTTCCGCCGAGGCGGTCTATCTCGCGCAGGAATTTGTCCGGCGCGGTCACGAGGTTCACATTTTCTCACCGGGCTTTCCGGAAGCGGAAGCGGTGGCGCAGAAATTCGGCGTCCGTCTGCACCGGTTCACGACGTGGCAGATGGGCCGCTACGCTTCGTTCCGCAATTTCAAATACCTCCTCTTTCCCGCCGCGCTCCAGCGCATGGTCCGGCGCGCGGCGCGGGAAACCCCGTTCGATCTGCTGCTCTCGCAACACACCATCTCCGCCGTGGCTGCGGGGCGTTTGCGTGCGCAACTCGGCGTGCCGGTGGTGATGAACTTCCTCGATTACCTCACCGGCTTCATGGAGACGTGGCCCGGGTGGATCGCCCCGCGACCGCTCGTCGAGAGTCTGAAACGCTACGAACTCTCCCTGCCCGAACGTTTTCACGCCGACGGCGTCCTCACCGTTTCCGATCCGCTCGCCGATCTGTTCGTCGCCGCCGGCTGTCCGCGCGAACGCATTCTACCGATTTACTACGGCTACGACGCCGGGCTGTTCCGGCCCGCGGACGCGCCGTTGTCGGCGCCCATCACCACGGCCACCACGGCGGCTGCCGCGCCGGTCGTCGTGATGCACGGCTCGTTTGATCATCATCATCTCGGCGCGATTGCCGTGGGCGCGCTCACCGAGGTGCAGCGGCAGCGGCCGGACGTGATCTTTCGTTTCGTGGGAAAACAGACCGCCGGCCTCGTCCGCTTTCTCACGCGCCTGCGCGAAACGATTCCCGAGCGCAATCTGCAAGCCACCGGCTTCGTGCCCTACGCCGAGGTGGCGCAGCACCTCCGCACCGCCACGGTTGGCATCGTGCCCTACGAAGAATCCACCGGCACGCACTGCGCGTTCGTCGCCAAGGCGGTGGAATATCTCGGCGTCGGTTTGCCCGCGGTCTCGACGCCGCTGAAAAATCTCCGCCGCTATTTCGCCGACGAACCCGCGCTGCGGTTCGCGGATTTCACCGGCGCCAGTTTTGCGCGGGAAATTCTCGGCTGGCTCGCCGAGCCGACCGAACGTCGTCGCGCCCTTGGCCTCGCGGCCAGCGCGCGCGTTCGCACCGCGCTGGACTGGGGTGCCATCAGCCGCCGCGCCGCGGGATTTGTCGAGGCGGTGCGGGAACAGCACGGAGCGCCGGCAGACCGCAGGCGGAATTGATTAAGCACGGATGTCCACTAATGAACACGGATGCGGACGGGGTGGGCGCGGCGGGAGCGCGGGCGGTCCGCGCCCGCAGCAGTCGCGCGTCGGCGACGGTGCTGAAAACTCCTCGCACTTCGGTTTCGCCGCTGCCGTTGCGACCGGGGACCGGTCGCGCTCCGTTGGGGCGCCGATTCGCCGTCCCGTTTCTCTTCGTGTTTATCCGTGTCGATCCGTGGTTCAATCTCTGCGTCCGGGTTCAGCCCGCGCGCCAAGCGCCGATGCTCTCCCGATAACCGCATGACTGAAGCCGCCAGCAAATCCACCTTCTTCCGCCAGAGCGGCTGGATGGTCATCGCGACTGTCGGCGGCGGGGTCTTCATGGTCGCGGTGCATCCGGTCGCGGCGAAGATGCAGCCCGAGGAATACGGCGTTTTTTTTACCCTGCTGCGCTGCCTCCTGTTGCTCGCCGTCCCTGCCGGCGGCCTGCAAACCATTCTCGCCCAGCAAACCGCCGGGGCCGTGACCGACCGCCAGACGCGGCAGCTCGCCGCGGCGTTTCGCGCCGTGCTGCGCGGCATCTTTCTGCTCTGGCTCGCGCTTGCCGGCGTGCTCTTTTTCACGCAGGACGCCATTGCGGCGACACTGAAAGTCGCCAACCTGGGCGCGCTGTGGATGACCGCCGCGGTCGTGCTCACGTCGCTCTGGAATCCGGCGATCAAAGGCGTGATGCAAGGCCAGCAGAACTTTCTCGGCCTGGGCTGGACCACCATTCTCGACGGCGTCGGGCGCTTCCTGTTGCTGGCGGTGATTGTGCTTTTCCTCAGCGGTCAGGCGGCGGGCGGGATGGTCGCCGTGCTGTTCGGGCAGGCGCTCTCCGTCGGTCTCGGCGTGTGGTGTACGTGGAAGGTGCTGGCGGGACCGGGCGAACCCTTCGACCGCGCGGCGTGGGGCCGGCGCATCCTGCCGCTGACGTTTGCCCCGGCGGGCCTGCTCGTGTTGCAGACCGCGGATGTCCTCTATATCCAGAGCCTCTTCCCCGCCGCGCAGTCGCCCTACTACATGCCGCCGACGATGGTCGGTTTCGCCTTGGTCCAGTTCACCGTGCCGCTGGCGGCCGTGATGTTTCCGAAGATCGTGCGCAGCGCGGCGCGCGGAGAAAAATCCGACGCGCTGAAATTGACGCTCGGCACGACCGCGCTGCTCGGGGCGGTCGCGGCGAGCGCGGCGACGGTGTTCCCCGAATTACCGCTGCGCATTCTCTACTTCACCAAGCCCGAGTTCTGGCAATGCGCGCCGCTCGTGCCGTGGTTTGCCTGGTGCATGTTGCTCTTCACGCTCGCCAACGCGCTCGTGACGAATCTCCTGGCCCGCGGTCGGTTCGCCATTTCCGGCGTGCTCGTCCTGCTCGCCGCGGCCTACGGCCTCACGCTCTGGTGCCTGCGCGACCGCCTGCTCGCGATGGAAATGTTCGCCGCCTACAAGCTTGTGGTGCAGACCATCACCGGGTTCAACCTCGTGCTGCTGCTGCTGGCGATGTGGCTCACCTGGGGACTTGGAAGACCGGTCAGTGGGACCGCGCCAAGCACCGGCACGTGACGAGCAGGGCAGGGGATCCGGGTTGGTGCGCGCGCGGCCGGCCGCTCACGGGTCGATGATTTGAAACTGATACGGCGGCGACAAACGGCTGTCCTTCCCCCGCTTGGAAATTTTGTGGTACTGGAAGTTCATCTTCACCCGGTAGTTCAGAAAGTTGACCCCTTTGGGCGCCGGCACCTGGGCCGTCCAGCAGTTGACCGCGCCGGGGACGGGGGTCATGGGAATCTCCCGAAAGGTGCTCGCCTGAAAATCGGTTTGCACCACCGGTTGGACTGATTCGGGCAGCAGACTGCGCTGGTTGGTATCCCAGCCGATCACGACCGGATAGAGGCCGTTGGCGTTGCGGACGTGGTGGTCGGAACCCAGATTGGTGATCGAAGTGCAGCCGGAGACGGCCAAAGCCAAGCCCAGAACCGTCACCATTTTGTAGCGCATTTCCATCGTGGCCAGACGCTTGCCGATGCCTCCCACCTTGTAAAGTTGGATTTCCCCAGCGCGGGCTGTTTCCGCGGTTTTGGGGGCGTACCGACGCTGCGGACGAACGCCGAGATGACCGCCGGCCTCGGGACGGCTCAATTCGGTGAGATTTCGGGCGGCAGGTTGCGTGCCCCATGCAACAGGCGAACGACGACCACCGTCTCTTCCCGCGCTTCATAGAACAGCAGGTAATTGGGAAACTTCTGGATCACCCACTTGCGAACGACCGGTGCGCCCCGAAATCCGGCCTTGCTGCCGAGTTGCGGATGGGTCTGCAGCAGTGACAGCGCCTGTTCCACCGCGTCGCAGAAACGCTCCGCCGCCTCCGGGTTGGCCGCGCTCAAACCGAGCACAATCTCCGCGTAGTCCGTGAGGAACCGCGAGCCTTTATGCAGCTTGCTGGACACGCGCCGGCTTGATGAGGTTGCGGACCGACTCCAAATCCTCGCGCGTCAACGGGGTGACGCTTCCCTGCAATCCCTCCAACACTCTTCGCTCAAAGTGCGCCGCCTCCTGCATCTGGCGCCGTGCGGCCGCTTCCACGAATTCACTCACGGAAGCAAACGCACCGTCCTGGACGCTCTGTTCGATGTACTTTTCCAACTCGGCCGGCAGGGTGACATTCATGCGCCGGACGATACCGTCTTTGGGTGACGAATGACAAGCGCCGGAGGCGCGGAACTGTGCCTGTGTGCCTGCGACTGACCTTGGGAGGTACCGAAATCCTTCACCAACCCAACTCGAAGGTTGACCCCGGCGGAGGCGCATTGCTAGTTTCCACGCCTTTCGCGGCTCAGATCGAGCAGTTCCGACGGTGCCGATTGTGGCTGTGATGCGTCTATGCGACACACTATTTCCGTTTTGGTTGAGAACAAATTCGGCGTGCTCACGCGCGTGGCCGGCCTGTTTAGCGGGCGCGGCTACAACATTGATTCGCTGAATGTGGCTCCGACCCAGGACCCCAGCGCCTCGCGCATGACCATCGTCACGCGCGGCGACGACGCCACGCTCGAGCAGATCGTCAAGCAGCTCAACAAGCTGGTGGATGTGCTCAAGGTGCAGGATTTCCACGACGGCGAATACATCGACCGCGAACTCGTGCTGGTGAAGGTCGGCGTGAACTCGCAGTCGCGCGCCGAGGTGATGCAGATCACCGACATCTTCCGCGCCAAGATCGTGGACGTGCAGCCCGCGAGCCTCACCATCGAGATCACCGGCAGCGAATCCAAAATCGAAAAGTTCCTCGAACTGATGCAGACCTTCGGCATTCTCGACCTGACCCGCACGGGCAAGGTCGCCCTGCCGCGCAAATGATTTTCCGCCGGCGAATTTGTTTTCCCATCAACCAAACTCAACCCAACTCCCAACCCCACTCGATCCCATGGCTGTTAAGATTTACTCGGACAAAGACGGCGACCTGAACGTGTTTCAGGGCAAAACCCTCGCGGTGCTCGGCTTCGGCTCGCAGGGCCACGCCCACGCGTTGAACCTCAAGGACAGCGGCTGCAACGTCATCATCGGCCTCTACGAAGGCTCGAAGTCCATCGCGGTCGCCAAGGACAAGGGATTCGAGGTGGTCACCACGGGGGAGGCTGTGAAACGCGCCGACGTGATCTTCGTCGCGCTGCCCGACACCAAGCAGGCGGCGGCTTACGAGAAAGACATCGCCCCCAATCTCACCAAGGGCAAAACGATTCTCTTCAGCCACGGCTTTTCGATCCATTTCAAGACCATCGTCCCGCCGGCGGACGTGAACGTCATCATGGTCGCGCCGAAAGGCCCCGGGCACATCGTGCGCCGCCAGTTCACCGAGGGCAAAGGCGTGCCGAGCCTCATCGCGATTTATCAAAACCCCGGCAAGAACGCCAAGAAGCTCGCCCTCGCGTGGGCCAAGGGCATCGGCGGCACTCGTGCGGGCGTGCTCGAAACGACCTTCAAGGAAGAGACCGAGACCGACCTGTTCGGCGAACAGACCGTGCTGTGCGGCGGCTGCTGCGCGCTGGTCAAGGCGGGGTTCGAGACCCTCGTCGAGGCGGGTTATTCGCCGGAGATGGCTTACTTCGAATGCTTGCACGAGCTGAAGCTGATCGTGGATTTGATGAACGAAGCGGGCATCAGCGGCATGCGTTTCTCGATCTCCGAGACGGCCAAGTGGGGTGATGTCAGCGTCGGTCCGAAGATCATCGACGCCAGCGTGAAGAAGCGGATGAAGGCCGCGCTCACCGACATTCAGACCGGCAAATTTGCCCGCGAATGGGTCAAGGAATACCAGAGCGGCTACCCGCGCTACAACGCGCTGCTCAAGGCGGACGTGGATCATCCGATTGAGAAGGTCGGTGCCAAGCTGCGCGCGATGATGCCGTGGATGCAGAAACGGTCCATCAAGGGCGTGCAAGCGGCGTATTGAGTTTTTCGCGCGCCCACGCAAGCGACGACCGCCGGCGGCACTCCACCGCCGGCGGTTTGTTTTTTGGATGGGCCGCGCAACTTTGGTTTTCTGGTGGTTTTAGAATCGGGAACAACTACTGTGTCGCTGTGAAACGGATCGTCGAAATAGCCATGCTCGTGCCGGGGATGCTTGCCCTCGGCGGCGACGCCTTGTGGGCGGCCGTGGATGCCAAGGCTGCTTACCAGATCATCGTTGATCGCAATCCCTTTGGTTTGCGCCCCTTGCCGCCGCCGCTCAGCGCCGCCGGCCCGCCCGAGCCACCGCCGAAACCTCCCGCAAGTTTCAAGCTCGTCGGCATCACCTCGATTCAATCGCCGAAGAAAGCGCTCATCCTAAAGACCGAGACAACCCCCAACTCGAAGCCGAAATATTTCCGCATCGAAGAGGGCGGACGCGACGGCGACATCGACGTGCTGGAAATCGACGCCAAGAACGGGAGCGTCAAGATTGCTTACGCGGGCAACAATTCGGTGCTCAAGTTCGAGAAGGAAAATGTCAAAGCCGCCGGCACACCCGGCGGACCGGCGATGCCGAATTACGCCGCCATGCCCGGCATGGGGCTCCCGCCGCCGCCCGCCATGAATGCCACGATGCCTGGTGGGGCACCGTATCAACCAAACTCGGGCGCGGCCGCTTTGGGTGGACGGTTTAACACCGGCCTGTCCCCAGGTAATCCGGCCAATGCCAACTTCAACCCTGGCGGCTACAATCCCAGCGGCAACATCCCGCCGCCCGGCGGCAATCCGGGCGGGGTGGCGGTGCCCAGTTTCCAACTCAACACCCCCGGCTCCGGCGAACCCGTGCGGACCGTTCCCACCCGCACCCTGCGCATCAGTCCGGGCGGTGCGCCGCAGAGCAGCGCCCCGCCCACGCCCGCGCCAGTGGACCCGGACGTGCAAACCGTGTTGATCGAACTCAACCGCCAGGCCACCGCGGCGGAAGTGAACAAGGGAAATCTCCCCCCGCTGCCCCCGACCGAACTGACTCCGCCGTCGCCGTAGGTTGTAGCGTGGGCGTTTCCGTCCACCTCCTCGATCTGCGTCCGGGAAAAAGTTTCGGTGCCGGTGCGGAACGACAACTCAGGAGCGGCTGTCGGGACTGACGAGGGCTGTCCTCCTCGCCGTATTCTCCATCATCGCGCCTGCTTTCCGTCCCTTCCCATCGCTGCGGTGTTCTGAGTTTTCTTCCACAACACCGCCCGACGAGGTGGAGGGAGGCAATCAGAGCACCGCAGCGATGAGATGGGACGCAGATCGGTGCGGTAAGATGGCCAATTCTGTGGCGAGCGTGGATGGGGCGGTGCTCTCCCCACAACCGGTGCCGGGCGCTTTTTGGAAGCGTCACTTCTCGCGGCAGTATCAGTCGCGACAGTCGTGGCGACCGGCCCCGCAGTTCCACTCGCCGCGGAAAACACCGGACTTCAGTTCCCCCCCGTTTCCCATCCGTGGTCAAACCTGCCTCCTCGGTCCGCGCCTCAAAACAGCGTCCCCTTCAGTTCCTTCAGCGCATTGATCATGAACTGAAATGCCACCGCCGCCAGCATCAGTCCCATCAAGCGCGTGATGATCTTCAGCGCGATCGGCCCCAGCCACTTCGCGCCCGTCGCCGACAGCCGCAGGATCACGTAGCACGCGAGCATCACCGCCGCGATGCACAGATACAGCGCGACCTGCTGCCCGAAGTTCGCCGCCTTTTTGTGCAGCAAAATCACCGTCGTGATCGCCCCCGGCCCCGACAGCATCGGCACCGCCAGCGGGGCCACGGCGATGTCCGCCTTGTGAACCGCCGCGTTCGTCTCCGCCACCGTCTCCTGCACCGCCGAACGCTTCGCCCGCAGCATGTCCACCGCCACGATCAGCAACACCATGCTCCCCGCCAGTTGAAACGCCGGCTGCGTGATCCCGAGAAATTTGAAAATCCATTCCCCCAGCACCGCGAACAACAGCAGCACGCCCGTCGCCACCGCGCACGCCAGCCCCGCCATGCGCGTCCGCTGCTCCGGCGTGTCCGTCGGCGTGATCGCCAGAAACGCCGGCACGCAGCCAAGCGGGTCAATGATGAAAAACAGTGACACGCTCGCGAGCACGATGAATTCAAACATCGTCATATCGCGCACGGGGCGAGGATCGCCTCCGTCATTCCGTGAATGATCTTCTTGTCCGCCGGGCACACTGTCGCCAGCACGCCCCCGAGCGTCGCCCGCTGCTGCTCCGCCTCGCCTGCCACAAAATAATACGGGCACAACCGCACCCGCCCCGGCATGGCCACCAGCTTCTGCGCCGCGAAATCAAACCACTCCGCCGCCACCGTCCGCGGCTTGTGATAACGCTGCAGCACATACGGCGAACGCGCGAAACCCGTCAGCGCCTTCTCCACCGCCGCCGCCCAGTCCGCCTGCGACAGATCGCTCCCCAGATAAACCCCGCGCGCCCCCCACGCCTCCGCCGAAAATCCCGACACCTTCAAAATCAAATCCCGTTCCCGCTGTGACAGCATTTTCAACTGATTCCAATCCGTCAGCCCCAGCTCGGGATACGCCGCGTGCGGCGGCAACGGCGCGGGATCCAACACCCAGGTGTATGGCACCAGCTTCAGCAGCCGTGCGAGAAAACCCTCGCCCAGCTCGCGCCGCCAGAATCCGCGCAGATTCCGGTTCCACAACAACGCGAACAACAGCTTCTCCTCGAAAATCGGCTTCGGCGGCGGCGTCAGGCGCAACCGCTTCTCCGCGGCCAATTGAAAAATCTTTGCCGCGCCCGCGACATTCGGCAGATCGAACAGCTCGAAAAACCGATACACCGCATCGCCCTCCTGAAACTCCGCAAACTCCGGCCCGCGCACCGCGAACCGCTCCGCTCCCAGTTGCCCGCACAGCCATTCCATCTCCGGTCGATACGTCGCCGACTCCTCCGACACGACGACATGCACCCGCGCCGCATCGCCGAAAATGCTGGCGAATCCGCGCTGCATCCCCTCCGCGCCGCCGAGCACCGCATCGCCACCCCCGCCCGCCGCCACGACCGCCGAATACGTCTGATTCAGCCACGCCGTCAGTCCGATCCCGCCCGGCACGCTGTCCAGCTCCGTCACGCTGATCCCTGTTTCCGTCAGCAACAAATCCGGCCGGATCACCCGCGGCAGTTCATTCTTCAGCGCCGCTGCGCGTTGCAGCGCGATCAGCTCCGTCGGCTTCCCCTGATCCAGCAACGCCGCGACCCATTCCGGCTGCTTCCCCTCGCAACTCTGCCGATACAGCAGATTCACCGCGCGATTGAACTGCAACAACACGCGGCCCAGCGACTCGAGTTCCCGCGCCAGCTCCGCGCCCAGCGCCAATGGTGCCGACGCAATCCTCCACCCATGTCCCTCGAACAACCCCGTCTCCGGCATCGCCGCGCGAACGCGCCCGGCGGCCTCGGCGGACGCCACAGACGACACGGCGGGCATGACAGCGGGAGCGCTCACACACCCTCGTAAATCTCCGCCAGCGGCACCTTCAGCCGCAGCGATTTCAAAGCCACACTCCCCTGCGCGTCCGTGACCGTCTCGCCCTTCCAATTGTCCGCCCGGCGGAACACCGTCACCTCGCGCCCCGCCTGCGCCACCAGCACGTATTCCTCCAGTGTTTCAATGGTGGTGTACGCAAGAAATTTCTCCCGTCTGTCCACCCGCTCCGTGCTCTCGGACAGCACCTCGACGATCAATTTCGGGAACCGCAGAAACCGCGTATCCGTTTCGCGCTTGTCACATGTCACCACAAGATCCGGGTAATAATAATACTCATCATCCCGCAGGAGAAAATTCACCCGGATGTCGTTCGAGAAGACGCGGCACGGCTTCCCCTTCAGATGATTCCGCGTGGCGAGGTACAAATTTCCGGTGATGCGATTGTGCGCCAGCGTCTCCCCCGCCATCGCATACACCAGCCCGCCCAGATACTCGTGCCGCACCGCACTCGCCGCTTCTGCCACGAGATACTCGCTCACGCCCACGTAATCCTGTTTCTCAGCCGCCTGCATGGCCGCGACTGTCCCGAAGAATTCCCGAACTGACAAGCGGCGTCGCACCGGCATGTGGGGCAGGCATCCTTGCCTGCCAGTTCACGGGGCATCCCTGCCCCGTGTTCCGGTGCCGCGCGAGTGGCTGGACATGGAAACGGGCGGCAGGGATGCCGCCCGAACTGGCAGGCAAGGATGCCGGCCCCACCCGCCCGGCGCGGACGCCAGACCGCGTGCCAGAAACTGCGATGCGCCCGCGCCACCCTCACCCCACCAGCTCGTGCAACACATTCCCCGCCAATCCCGTCAGGCGGAAATCCAGCCCGTTATACCGATACGTCAGCTTCTCGTGCTCGATGCCAAGCAGATGCAAAATCGTCGCGTGCAGATCATTCGACTGCACTTTGTTCTCGACCGCCTTGTAGCCGAATTCGTCCGTCGCGCCGTAGTGAAAGCCCGGCCGCGCCCCGCCGCCGGCCATCCAGATGGTGAAGCCGTTGGGATTGTGATCGCGCCCGAGGCTCCCCTGCGAATCACTCGTGCGCCCAAACTCCCCGCCCCAGATCACCAGCGTGTCCTCGAGCAACCCGCGCGCGGCGAGGTCGTGCAGCAGCGCGGCGGCGGGTTGATCGGTCGCGGCGGCGCACGAGCGATGGTTCGTCTCGATGTTGCTGTGGCCGTCCCACGGCACGTCGTTCACGCTGCCGTCGCCGCCCGTCCCTTTGCCCGCGAAGATTTGCACGTAGCGTACCCCGCGCTCGATGAGCCGTCGCGCGAGCAGGCACTGCCGGCCGAAGGTTTCGCAGTTCTTATTCTCGAGACCGTAAAGCTTCTTCGTCTCGGGCGTTTCATTGGTGAGGTCCAGCGCCTCGGGCGCGGCGGTCTGCATCCGGTAGGCCAGCTCGAACGAATTGATTCGCGCCATCAGTTCCGACTGCATCGGGCGCAGTTTGGCGTGCTCGGCGTTCACGTCGCGCAACAGGTCGAGCGTGGCGCGCTGTTGCGTTTCGGACTCGTCCTTGGCGCGCAGGAGATTGTCGATCGTCTCCTTGCGGCGGGCGTCGAGCGCCAGCGCCTGATAGGTCTTCGGGAGAAAGCCGGCGCTCCAAATCTGGTCGTCGCCGCGCGGACGCGTCTCGTGCATCACGACGAACGATGGGAGGTTCTGGTTCTCCGCGCCCAGGCCGTAGCTGATCCACGAGCCGGCGCTCGGACGACCGGGGATGCTCGCGCCGCACATCAATTCCATCGAGGCCGGCGCGTGATTATTCGCCTTCAGGTGCATCGAGTGGATGAAGCACATCTTGTCCACATGCTGCGCCAGGTTCGGGAAAATGTCCGACACCCACGAACCCGACTGCCCGTGCTGTTTCCACCCGAACGGCGACGCGAGAATCTTGCCGCTCGTCGTGAAGAAGCCCGTCTTCGGATCGCTGCCAGGGAGCGTCTGGCCGCCGCGCTTCTGCAACTCCGGTTTGTAATCCCATGTGTCCACCTGCGACGGCGCGCCCGTCATGAACAACCAGATCACCCGCTTGGCCCGCGCCGGCAGCATCGGCGGACGCACCGCCAGCGGATCGGCGGCATTGACCGTGATCGCCGCGCCACCGTGCTGTTCGCCGAGGAGCGTCGCCAGCGCGAGCGTGCCGAATCCCAGCCCGGACTGACGCAGAAAATCGCGGCGCGTGGGCAGGGGAACGTCGATCGGTATCGGAGAATTCATGGGCGGGAGACTAGGCGGCAAGGCGGGGGATTCAAGGCGGGGTTTGCGGAAACGCGGAGTGGACCGCATACCGACACTGCGCTCTCCGGGGGAGTGCGGACGATGACAGATGACGAAGTCCGGCGCGGTATGCCCCGATGATCCTGCGCCCAATCTTGCCTCGGCCCAGTCCCGTCCCTATCATTGCGGAAATGTTTCACGGAAACCCGCCACCAAGATTCCCGCAGCGCACGGGCTGGCTGCGGACACCAACACTCGGTACCCCGACCTAAACCACCTTCCACCTCCCATGGCTCAGGAAACCCCTCCCCCCAAGGCCGAGCGCCTCAACCTCGACGGATTCGTCCGGCATGTGCTCGAGATTAACGCGGAGGTGCAAACCGAACGCTTCTGCTGGATTCTTGGTGCGGGCTGTTCCGTGACCTCGGGAATTCCCGCCGGCGGATATTTTGCGGGCGAATGGCTGCGGAAGCTGCACGACGAGGAGAAAGACCCCGGCGAGACCTTGGAACAGTTTTGCACCCGCCTCCCGCAACTGTCCGCCACCTACAAACTCGATTTCACGCGGCTCGACCACAGGAACCCCGCCGCCCATTACTCGGAGCTATACGACTACTGCTTTCGCCGCAGCGTGAAGCAGGGCTTCTCGCAGTTGGAACGGGCCATGCGCGGCAAAGATCCCGGTCTGGGCTACACCATTCTGGCGCGCTTTCTGGCCGAAACCCGGCATCGCGTGGTGATCACCACCAACTTCGACAATCTCATTGCCGACGCGGTCGCCATCCACACGAGCGTTTTTCCCATGATCTGCGGCCATGAATCGATGGTGCAATATCTCAAGCTGGAAGATGCCCGCCCGTTGGTGTTGAAAGTTCATCGTGACCTGCTGCTGGATCCCCTCAGCCGCAAGGCCGAGTTGGATCGTCTGCATTCAAGCTGGAAGCCGGCGTTGGATGAATTGCTCGCGGGATGCACCCCGATCATCATTGGCTACGAGGGTAACGATGGGTCGCTGATGCGATACCTCAAGACCCGGCAGTCGCTCGCCGGGCATTTTTACTGGTGCCACCGGATGGAGAGCGAGCCGCGCCCCGAGATTCATGCAGTGGTGCGCCATCATGGCGGCGCCTTGGTGCCCATCGAAGGTTTCGATGAACTCATGCTCCGGCTGGGGACACCGCTGCGTTACGACGATCCGCTGACCACCATGCGCCAGCGCTTCGAGCAGCGGATGAAGACCTACACGGAGCAGCTCGACGTGCTCCAAAAGAAGATCGCCGCCGCTTCCCAGCCCGGAAGCGGGGCGAAGAAACCTGACGCCGCGTTGCAACAAGCCGTCAGCCAGGTCGTGAAACAGGCAGAAAAGGCGGTGGACTGGTGGGCTTGGGAACAGAAGGCTGAAGCCGAAAAGGACCCCGACCGAAAGAACATGATTTATCAGGAAGGCATTCAAGTCTGCCCGAAGAGTGCCAAGTTGCACCGCAACTATGCCATTTTTCTTTGGGGAATGCAGAATCAAGAAGACCGGGCGGAGTTGTTCTATCGCAAGGCGTGGGAACTGGATTCCAGCGATGCCAGCATCGTCGGCTCGTATGCCAGCTTTCTCGAGAACATCCGGAAGGACTTCGATCAGGCGGAGGCGCTATATCGCCGAGCGTTGGAGTTGGATGCCAACGATGCTCTTGCCACCGGCAATTACGCCCTCTTTCTCCATACCATCCGGAAGGACTATGATTGCGCGGAGGCATTGTATCGCAAGGCGTTGGAATTGGATGCCAACGACGCTTACGCCACTGGCGATTATGCCTGCTTTCTCCATACCGTCCGGAAGGATTACGACCGGGCAGAGGTGCTGTATCGTAAGGCGTTAGAACTCAATCCCGGCGATGCCGAACAAACAGGCGACTTTGCCCGCTTTCTCAAGGACATCAGGAAGGACTTTGACCAATGTGAGGCGCTGCTTCGCAAGGCGTTGGAGCTGGAGGCTAAAAGTGCCAACATTCTCGCCATTTATGCGGAATATTTGCTGGAGATGAAACGAGGGCAGGAGGGTGAAGAGCAACTCCGTCTGGCTTGGATGAAAAAAGCGTTGGACGACAAAGAATTGTTGCTCTGCATGGCCTATCTGCGTGCCATGGCGTCTTGGGGGCACGCGGATGAGTTGGGGATGCCTGACGCAACGGGGCTTAGGAAAGGTTTGGGATGGGCTAAATATCTGATTGAACAAGGCGTCCGCCAGCCTAGATGGTTATTCGATAGCCTCCACGGGATACTGTCATCGGGCTGGCCAACCCAGCGGAAGCTTTTTGCCCGGACACTGGCGGATGTCGTGAGTGATAAGGCACCACCAACGGCGCTGGATGCCTTTCCGGAATGGCGGGAAACCGTCCCGCTCCCTCCGACAGCCGAATGGTAATGATGGCGTCCGCCACCGGCTGCCGTCCCGGAGGGACGCCGCAGGAAATTAGCCGGGGGCCAGTCCGCGCGGCGCGGACGCGGCCCCCGGTCATGCGACGAAATCGGTCCATGCCCCGGAGGGGCATCGAAGAACCGTGGCTCCGTGGCGCGTCGTTTCCTCCGGTGCCCCTTCAGGGCATGGACCTTCACGCTACGGCCTACCGGGGGCGGCGGCGTTCGCCTTGCCCCCGGCTAATGTCCTCCGGTGCGCCGCTGGCGCAGGGGCGTTTTCGTCCGGCCAGATTCCTTATTCATCCGACACCACTCCTTGGGCGTTCGACACCATTTCTCGGTAGATCTGCAACGGTTCCTGGTCGTCCTGCACCACTTCGCCAGCGTCCGGCACCGGGGGATGGCGGTTCTACGTGGTGTCGGACGATGGCGGAGGGGTGCAGGACGGGCGAGCAACGTTGCCGGACACCGGGGAAACGTTGCCGAACAAAGACGATTTGACAGCGGAATAAGATTTATTATCGTTGGCATTACTGGAGGTAGGTCCTCCGCAATGAGAAAGGTTTCTTATGGCTGAACAGTATCAGGAAGATCATCAGCGGGGCCTGCAGACCGACGGGGTTTGGGGCCAACATGCGCCCACGTTCAAAGCGGGCAAACTCACCCTCACATTTCACAGCGCGGATGTGGCGAACATCCTCACGCAGGCGAGTCTCTGGGAGGCGGCGGACAGTGAACTGGATACGGCCCGCGACGAGCGCGATGGGCTGGACAAGTCATTGCAGACGCTCTGTGTTCACGGACCGGATGCCATCGAGGGGGACTTGGAGGAGGACGATGAAATTCTGAATGATCTGCCGGCGATCCGGGGCATCCGGATGACGAATCCCGAGAAGACGCTGGAGCGCGCGCGCAAGCTGGTGCCAGCCTGGGAGAAGGTGAATGCGCGTCATGCGGCGGCGACGCCGGTGGAACCGCCGTTGACGGCCGCGGGGAAGACGGTGGCGGACTTGGAGGCGTTGATGGCGGATTTGGTGACGGCCTTGCAGACGGTGGAGAATCGGCTGAGTGACATGCGCAAGGCCAAGGGGGCGCTGGACCGGGCGGCGCTGAAAGTTCACAAGGCGAACACGCGGTGGTATGTGGCCTGGCAGGGGAAGTTTCCCGAAGGGACACCGGAACGGGAGGCGTTGTCGCAGATTGACACGAGCACGTCGCCATCGCCCACCGCGGTGCCGATTGACACGGTGACGGCGCAGGCGGGCGGGCAGTTCGCGGTGGCTTATGAGTCGGGCGGCGGGGCGCACGCGTCGGCCTTGTTGTTGCAATGGATGGTGGTGGGAGTGGACACGGATTTCGGTCATGCGACGGCGCTGAATCAGGCGGGGCAGACGGTGGCCACGGGCGCGTCCACCGGGGCGACGGTGAAGTTCCGCAGCAAGGCGATGAACAGCGCGGGAAGCACGTACAGCACGATCAAGACGGTGACGGCGCTGTAGCGGGGTAAGGCGGGTGCGGGTGCGGGGAAGCTCAGGCGCACTTCGGTCTCCCTCTCCTCCATTCGGAATGGAGGAGAGGGTTGGGGAGAGGAGGCGCTCCGCAAGGGTAACACGTCTTGCATGGGTGGGGCACCCCTCTCCCCGACCCTCTCCCCGTTCGTGCCTCACGGGGCGAGGGAGACGGAGCTTTGGGTGGTTTGTGCGGTTCGGCACGGCGCGCGGCGTTTACGCCGCGCCTGATAACGGCCTATCCTGCCGAGGAAAAATGATGATCAAAGAACATGATTGCGTGGTGCTGACGGCGGATTTGCCCGCGGAAAAACTGGAAGCGGGAGATGTCGGCACGGTGGTGCATCTCCACAGCGGCGGGGTCGCCTATGAGGTGGAGTTCATGACCTTGGATGGACATACGGTGACGGTGGCCACGGTGGCGCGGGAGCAGCTTCGGTCCGTGACGCGTCGCGACATTTCCCATGTGCGGGAACTGGCGGTGGCCTGAGGTGGCAGGCGTCGAGCGTGCGTGACGTTCGCATTTCGGGGGCGTCGGCGAAGAGCACAGTCCGGCTTTTCTGCCCCGGCGCGCGGCGTTCACGCCGCTTCACCGCCCGAACGCAACATCGCATTCGCACCCGCCCCGCCGCCCCACGCTGAAGCGGCATAAATGCCGCGCGCCACCCGCGCACCGGTTTCGCCTCAGTGCGCCGGTGGCGCGCCGCCTTCGCTCTTGGCGGCGATGGCCGGCGGGTTGAAGAAGATGGCGAGCAGCGTCGCGCCAACGAGGGCGAGGCTCATGGGGATGAGGAAGAGTTTCCGGAAGTTCACCACGCCGTTCACGGTCATTTCGCTGAAAAGTTGCGGGCAGACAAAGCCGGCGAGCAGCGCGCCCGCACCGAGGATCATCACGTTGAACAGGCCTTGGGCGCTGTTGCGCGCGTCTTTCGGGAAGAATTCTTCGACGAAGATGTACACCGTGGCGAAGAAGAACGCGTAGCAGATGCCGTGGAGGATTTGCACGCCGATGATGAGCGCCGCGCTCTGCGGCGCGAGCGCATAGACGCCGAATCGCGCGGCGTGGCCGAGGATGCCGAAGACGAGGGTCCATTTCCAGCCGAGCCGCTTGAGGGTCGCGCCGAGGATGAACATGGTGAGGATTTCCGCGACCTGCCCGATGCTCATGATGGGCATGATCCAGTTGCCGGGAATGCCCACGCCGCCCTTGTCCACCGCGGTGCCGAGGAAGGTGCCGGTCCACATGAAGTAGCTGTTGTGGACGGCGCTATCGAGAAGCGTGACGAGCCAGAGCACGAGGATGAACGGATGCTTGAGGAGCTTGAGCGCTTCGAGCCACGCTAGGCTTTCCGCGCCTTCCTCGGCCTTTTTCGCAGGCGTGTGCGGCAGGGTCAGGCTGAAGCCGGCGAGCAGCAGGGACGCGGCACCGGCGACGATGTAGGTCCATTTGGTGGCTTCCTTGAGCGGGTCGCCGGAGAGGCCGGAACTGAGGACGACTTCGAGCCATTTCACCATGCCCTCGGGGTGCGCGGCGGTGACCTTCGCCCAGTCCACGAGGATGAAGGTGAACGGCCATGCGGCGAGAATCCAGCCGATGGTGCCGCCCATGCGGACGATGCCGAATTCCTTCTGCGCGTCCTTCATGTTCGCAAAGGCAATCGAGTTGGTGATCGAGATGGTCGGCACGTAGAGCAGGCAGTGGACGAGCATCAGCGTGAAGAACACGGGAAAGTCGCGCGTGAAGGCGAGGCCGATCATCGCGAGGCCGCCGACGAGATGGCTGAAGGCGAGGAAGCGCTCGGCGGAGAAATTGCGGTCGGCGAACTGGTTGCTGAAGAACATGCCGACGATGGCGGCGATGGGGAAGCAGTTCAGGATCAGCGACTGCTGGCCGGGCGAGAAGCCGAGGCTGGGGAGATAGCCGAAGATGAGCGGAAGCCAGGCGCCCCAGATGAAGAACTCGAGGACCATCATCAGGAACAGTTTGTTGCGGATTGTTTTGTTCATATAGGCGGAAGAATTTTGGCGACGCTAGGGATTGGGCGGGGCGGAGGCAAGCGTGCATGCGAGGCGCGAAGTGGATCGAGTTGCGGGGAGGCTCCAAGCTTAAAGCTCAAAGCTCAAGGGAAGGAGCAAGAGCCAAGCGCCAAGCGGCGGCCATGAGGTTCGCACTCGTCCGCGTGATTTCGGGCGCGACAATCGGGATGCGGCTTTCCCGTTCTCGGGCTGCCGACTCGAGCTTGGATCGCTTGTTCCTTGGACCTTCCCTTGAGCTTTGTGCTTTAAGCTTTGAGCTTCGCCCCCGGGTTCCCTCCGCGCGTGGCTGCGGATTTTTTCACTGCGCGCGCAGCGGGTCCGGTCCCACACTGCGGCTCGATATGAAATTATTCTTTGTTGTTCGGGTTGCGCTCGTGTTGGTGGGGCTGTTCGTCGTCGCGTTCTCGGCGCAGGCGGGGCGGCCATTTCTGTGCTGTGATTACAATGGGGACAAGGTGGCTATCGTGTCCGCGGACGGGAAGATCGAGTGGGAGATGACGGCGCGGCATCCGCAGGATTGTTGGATGTTGCCGAATGGGAACATCCTCTTCGCGCACGCCGGCGGGGCGCGGGAGGTCACGCGCGCGAAGGCCGTGGTCTGGGAATATCAGGCGCCGGCGAAAACGGAGGTGCAGGGCTGCCAGCCGCTGCCGGACGGCCGCGTGCTGGTGGTCGAGTGCGGGACGAGCCGGTTGGTCGAGGTGGATCGCGCGGGGAAAATCGCCAAGGAAATCAAATTGCAAACGCTGGCGAAGGTGAGTTTGCACAATCAGTTTCGCGGCGCGCGCAAGACGGCGGAGGGGCATTATCTCGTGTGCTTCAAGGGCGAGGGCAAGGTGGTGGAACTGGATGGCGATGGCAAAGTACTGCGCGCGATCAAGGTGCCGGGCGATGTGCATGAAGCGGTGTTGCTGGCGGGAGGAAATCTGCTGATCACGCTGGGTGACGGGCACAAGGTCATCGAGCTGGACGCGCAGGAAAAAGTGGTGTGGGAGCTGAACGAGAACGATCTGCCGGGCAATCCGCTGCGACTGCTTGCGGGGTGTCAGCGGTTGCCGAACGGGAACACGGTGCTGTGCAATTATCTCGGGCACGGGCATGTCGGGAAGCAGCCGCAGTTCTTCGAGGTCACGCGCGAAAAGCAGGTCGTGTGGCAGTTCGAGGACCATGCCCATTTCAAGACGATCAATCAAATCCAGGTGCTGGATGTGCCGGGGGATGTGACGAAGGGCGAGATTCGGCGGTGAGGGCGGTGATCGGGGGAACGATAGTCGGAGCCACGAAGGACCCGCGAGGCACGAACGGAGAGCGTCGCAGGGCGCGCCTCGGTTCGGTTATCAATCGTTGCGTAAGTTCGTGCCGGGACCGCGGTCATGTGCAGCGCGTCCGTCTCCCTCGCCCCGTGAGGCACGAACGGGGAGAGGGCCGGGGAGAGGGGTGCTTCACCAATGCGAGCGGCCCCACCATTGCGGAGCGCCTCCTCTCCCCATCCCTCTCCTCCGTTCCGAACGGAGGAGAAGGAGTCGGAGGCGCCAGTGCGAAGTGCGTGAACTTTCGCAAAGACTGATACTTTTTCGTCACCCACCCGGGGCTGGTCCTCTGTGAACTTTTCGCGTGCTTTGCAAAAGCCGGCTGCCTACGTTCGCGCCGCATTTTATGGCACAAGTAAAACCTTTTCCTGCTCTCCGGTCCAAAGCCGACCTCGCTTCCAAAATCTGTGAACTGCCCTACGACGTCATGTCCTCCGAAGAGGCGCGACAAATGGCGGCGGGCAATCCCCTGAGCTTCCTCCACGTGAGCAAGCCGGAGATCGATCTGCCACCGGGGACCGATCTCTATTCGCCGGCAGTCTATGCCAAGGGGCGGGAGAATTTCGGGAAGCTCATCGCCTCGGGCGCGCTCGTGCAGGATAAGTCGGCGGGCTTCTATCTCTACCGGCAGGTGATGGGTTCCCATAGTCAGGTAGGATTGGTGGCGGTGGTGAGTTGCGAGGAGTATCAGGGAGGGATCATCAAGAAGCATGAACTTACCCGTGTGGACAAGGAGGACGACCGCGTGCGCCACATTGAGACCCTGAACTCGCAGACCGGCCCGGTGTTCCTGACTTATCGCGCCAATGCGACCCTCAACGAGCTATTCGCGCGGAAACTCACGGAGCAACCCGAGATTGATCTCACCGCGAAGGACGGGGTGCGGCACACGTCGTGGGGCATTCGTGACGCCGAGACTATCCGGGCGATAGAGAGTGAGTTCGCCGGCATTCCCTATCTCTATATTGCCGATGGACACCATCGCAGCGCCGCGGCGGCGCGGGTCTATCAGGCGCGGCGTGGTGCGGGTAACAGCGCATGGTTCATGGCGGTGATCTTCCCGCACAACCAGATGCAGATCCTGCCCTACAACCGCGTGTTGAAAGATCTCAATGGACTGACTGCCACGACTCTACTCGACAAACTCGCCGGTATCTTTGTCATCCAACCCGGCGGTGCGCCGAAACCTACGCACAAACACGAACTCGCTCTCTATCTCAACGGGCAGTGGCACACGCTGAATTTCCGTCCTGAGTTCTCCGCGACGAGTGACCCGATCGAGAAGCTGGATGTCACCCTGCTGCAAAAGCTCGTGCTCGCTCCGCTCTTCGGCATCGACGATCCGCGCACGAGCAAGCGCATCAACTTCGTCGGCGGCATCCGCGGCACGGCCGAACTGGAGAAGCTCGTGAACAGCGGCGAATACGCCTGCGCCTTCTCGATGTTCCCCACCAGCATCGAAGACCTGATGGTCATCGCCGACGCCGGCGGCATCATGCCGCCCAAGAGCACCTGGTTCGAGCCGAAGCTGCGTGATGCGATGTTTTGCCACTTGATTTGACCGGGCTGGGCTGTTTTCGGCGGGGGCGGCTGACCGGGCCGTAATAAGGTCCCTGCGCATCCGGCCAGGCTCCAACGCGCGGCTGTGCGAGGGCGCCGAAGCGGCGTGAACTTCGTGCGCGAGAGAATATCAGGTTCTTGCACTTCTCATTAGCACCCGGCTTTAGCCGGGTGTTGCTCGGGAGGAGAATCGGGCAGCCGTTTTAACGGCTTAGGCGGAGGTGCCAGCCACGGCGACAAGTCTGGAAAACCGCTAACGCGGTTGTGGTGATTTCCCTTGTCAGGCACCCGGCTGAACAGACTGTGTGAAAACGTAGGAGGCGGATGGGACGCGCCCGAAATGCTGGGAAATCCGCCTCCTCACGTCGGCGGCTACCGGGAAGCAATGGCGTTTTCACACAGTCTGTGAAGCCGGGTGCTAATGTAGTGTCTCCGAATTGACTATACATAACAGGTTTTGGCGATAAACTCACGGCATGGCTCGACCCATTCAAACCCTGTCCCTCACCCCCGAACAGCGATCCGAGCTGCGACGGCTCGTCAATCGGCCCACCGCCTCGCAGCGGG
>CAMAUZ010000069.1 GCA_945861535.1 Akkermansia muciniphila
CTGCGAGGCGGTGGGCCGATTGACGAGCCGTCGCAGCTCGGATCGCTGTTCGGGGGTGAGGGACAGGGTTTGAATGGGTCGAGCCATGCCGTGAGTTTATCGCCAAAACCTGTTATGTATAGTCAATTCGGAGACACTACACTAGCCCGTCAGAAATCAAATTCACAAACCCGCCGGAATCCCCAACGCACCGTTGACCTCTCCACGTCGCCACGGCATGGTTTGCTACGATGCCAACTTAAAATATGCACTCTCAAGCCGCCATCGTCTATCGCCGTGAGTCAGCCACTCCGGGCTTCACCCTCATCGAACTGCTGGTCGTCATCGCGATCATTGGCATCTTGGCCGGGCTGCTCCTGCCGGCCTTGGGGCAGGCCAAGCTGAAGGCGTCGATGATGAAGTGTACCAACAATCTCAAACAGCTCGGGCTGGCGTGGACGGTGTATAATTCGGATTTTGCCGGCCGGTTTCCCTTCGTGAGCTGCGGCACCGCGACGGATGCCAGCGGCAAATATCTGGCGTGGATCGGGGATCCATGGATGTCGATTCCGGGCACCACGGACGCCAATTACAACACCGCCTACCTGACCAACGGACAGATGGCGCGCTACTTTGAATCGGATGTGCGCATGTTCCGCTGCCCGGCAGACAAGACTCGCGATGTGGGAACCGGTGCGCCGAGAATGCGCAGCATCTCGATGAATTGCCGCATCGGGTGCGGCTCCGGTCATAATTCCGGCGGGCACACCTGGCAAGCCACGGGACAAGGGCTGCCCCACTTCGTTACCGAATCCGAACTCGACAAGCCGTGGGAACGCTTCGTCTTCATTGACGAAAATCCCGACAAGCCACGGAATGGCACCGACTTCTTCCCGACGATCAACGACGCCCTGTTCGGCCATGTGCAGCAACGATGGTTGTCGGGCGCCCAACTCAACGACATTCCCTCCTCGGCACACGGCAACGCCTGTGGCATCGCCTTCGCCGACGGCCATTCTGAGAACCACAAGTGGCAGAGCGAGGCGGTGAACGGCGTCAACGTCAGCACCTCGCTCAATGCCGCCGAAGACTACCGATATTTGTCCTATATCTCGAGCATCGTGAGCGACCCAAACAATCCGTGAAAACGACGCCCTCCCCGATGCGTCGTGACCGTGAACTGATCGCAATGAAGCCTCTGTTTTGTCTCGCCTGTTGCGGAGTGTTGCTGGCCGCAAGTTGCGGCAAGGAGCCGGAACCGGCCCCGAAAACCACCACCACGCCAGCTCCCGAATCGACTCCACAGGCGGAGGCTCCAAGTTCAGCTCCCGCACGGGCGCCCGTCGCGCCGCAGCAACCGTCCGGCGGGGTGGCAGCGGAGAACGTCAGCGCCGAACATTTCGGGCAGTTGTCCCAAGCCCTGCTAACGTTTCGACGCGACAAGAACCGGGCGCCGAAGGACTGGCAGGAGTTGATCACCACGGGATACCTCAAGCAGATGCCCAGACCTCCCGCGGGAAGGCGTTACATTTTCGACCCGTTCAGCCTCGATGTCCGCATGGCGGTTTCGCAGTCGGAGTTGTTGAACTGATCCGCCGCCCCACTGCGCCGGAAAGGCGCGACCCGCCGATACAGTGGATCCGAGCCTTTCTAAACCGCCCGCCCCAACTTCCCCGTCGTCACCACCGCTCCCCGCCACCTCCGGCCCATTTCGTGTTCCGCTTGTGGCGGAAAAATTTCTCACCAAACCGGTCCCATGCCCACACTTGAAATCCGCGCCCACCACCACGCCACCCGCGCTCCCGTGACCGTGCGCTGCGAGCACGGCCTCATCACCGCCGTCGATCCCGCCGACGCCGTCAGCTCACCCGACTCCGTCTGGATCGCTCCCGCGCTCTGGGATCTCCAGATGAATGGCTACGCCGGCATTGATTTCCAGCGCGCCGGGCAAACCACCGCGAGCCTCCTTACCGCCACGCGCGCGCTGCGCGCCGCCGGTTGCACCCGCTATCTGCTCACGCTGATCACCAATGAATGGTCCGCGCTCACCACGCAGCTCCGCGAAATCAAAGCCATCCGCGACGCCTCGCCCGAACTGCGCGCCGCCATCGTCGGCTGGCACATTGAAGGCCCGTTCATGTCGAACCAGCCCGGCTTCGTCGGCGCGCACAATCCCGCGTGGATGCGCGATCCCACGCCCGCGGCGATTCACGAACTCCGCGCCCTCACCGGCTCCGATCCGCTCCTCCTCACCGTCGCCCCCGAGCGCGAAGGTGTCATCGACGCCATCGCGCTCGCCGTTTCGCTCGGAATAAAAATCAGCCTCGGCCACACCAACGCCAGCGCGGAAATCCTCGCCGCCGCCGTGCGCGTCGGGGCGACCGCCTTCACCCATCTCGGCAACGGCTGCCCCAAGGACCTCGACCGCCACGACAACATCCTTTGGCGCGTCTTCGACACGCCCGGCCTCACCGTCGGCGTCATTCCCGACCGCATTCACGTTTCGCCGCTGCTCTTCCGCCTCATCCACCGCGTCCTGCCGCCCGAGTCGATCTATTACACCACCGACGCGATGTCAGCCGCCGGCGCGCCGCCCGGACGCTACACCATCGGCGAACTCCAACTCGAAGTCGGCGCCGATCAAATCGTGCGCCTCCCCGGCAAGACCAACTTCGCCGGCTCCGCCCTGCGCCCGCACGAGGGCATCTTCCGCGCCGCGCAAATGCTCCGCCGCCCATGGCAGGAAATCTGGGATCACGGCGCACGCATCCCCGCGCAATTCATGGGCTTCGCTCCCCGCCTCGCCCCCGGCCAGCCCGCCGATTTCTGCATCTTGCGCTTCAAGCCCGGCGACGATCTGCCCGATATGCAGACATACGCCAACGGCGAATCCCTCGCCTGACGCTGGACTTTGCCCGGCCGTTGCCGCTCCAATCGACACACCAATGACTCACACCGACTTGGGCGCGGCGCACGGCGTCTTCCAGAAAATCCAGACCAACATCGAACTGGTGATGCACGGCCAGGCCGCGGCCATCCGCAATCTCCTCACCGCCTTCGCCAGCGGCGGCCACGTCCTCCTCGAAGATTATCCCGGCACCGGCAAGACCACCCTCGCCAAGGCCCTCGCCCGCTCAATCAACGCCGACTTCAAGCGCGCGCAATTCACTCCCGACCTGCTGCCCTCCGACATCCTCGGCGTCTCCATTTTCAATCAGAAAAATCAGACCTTCGATTTTCACCAGGGCCCGATTTTCACCAACATCCTTCTCGCCGACGAAATCAACCGCGCCTCGCCCCGCACCCAGTCCGCACTGCTCGAAGCCATGGGCGAAGGCCAGGTCAGCGTCGAGGGCGAACGCCGCCCGCTCGACGCGCTCTTCTTTGTCATCGCCACGCAAAACCCCGTCGAGTTCCGCGGGACCTATCCGCTGCCCGAGGCGCAAATGGACCGCTTCGCCCTCGTCTTCAACCTCGGCTACGTCTCCGCCCAAGCCGAAGTCTCGATCCTCTCTGCGCAGGTGAAACAACATCCCATCGACGCCCTCAAACCCTGCGTCTCCATCGACGACGTTCACCGCCTCAAACGCGCCGTCGCCGAAATCCGCATCAGCGACGAACTCAAGCGCTACATCGTCAACCTCGTCGCCGCCACGCGCACCGCCACCGGCGTTCAACTCGGCGCCAGCCCGCGCGCCTCGCTCGCGCTGATGAAAACCTCCCAAGCCCTCGCGCTGTTCGCCAAACAGGAATTCGTCACCCCCGAGCACATCCAGCAGATGAGCGTCCCCGTCATCGCCCATCGCATGGTCATGGAACCGCAGGCCCGCTTCTCCGGCCTCACCGCCCGCAGCGTTGTTGAAGAAATCCTGAAGAAAACCGCCGTCCCCGCCTGAACCCGAAACCGAATGAGTTAAAGAGTTGAAGGGTTAAAGGGTTGCAGAGTTGAAAAGGTAAAACCGTGAAAGAACGCCGCGCGTGTCCGCCTGCTCAACCGCTCAGCCCTTCAACTCTTTAACGCTTCAACCATTCCCACCGATGACCTCGACCAATCGCATCGGCACCCCGTTCCAGCGCTACCTCTACGCCAACTACCGGGGCTTCTACACGTTCAAGACCGCCTTCCAAAACCGCTTCACCCGCGCCGGCTTCCTCGTCATCGCCGGACTCATCGCCACCGGCACCATCGGTCTCGACACCAACCTCGTCGTCACCTACCAGGCCTTCGCCTTCCTCGTCTGCCTGCTGGTCACGGCGATGATTTCGAGCCGCCTCGCCCTCCCGCAGGTGACCGTCCGCCGCGAACTCCCGCGCTACGCCACCGTCGGCGCGCCCCTGCGCTACACCGTCCACGTCACCAACCTCCGCCCCCGCCTGCAGCCCGGCCTCACCTTCATTGAACAGCCCGCCGACCCGCGCCCCAGTCTCCACGAATTCTGCACCACCAAGGAACCCGGCGAAGAAAAACGCAACTGGCTCGACCGCCGCTACGTGTATTACCGATGGACCTGGCTCATCGGCCTCAACCAGCACGCCATCCCCCGCGAGCAACCCCTCCCCGTGCTGCCCCCGAATGGCGAAGTGGAATTCGCCACCGAACTCGTCCCGCTGCGCCGCGGCACGCTGCGCCTGCTCGGCCTCACGATCAATTGCCCCGACGCCTTCGGACTCTACCGCTCCTTCGTCCGCGTGCCCGCGCCGGAACGCGTCCTCGTCCTCCCGCGCCGCTACGCCCTGCCCGCCGTCGCCCTCCCCGGCTCGCTCAAATACCAGCAGGGCGGCGTCGCCCTCGCCTCCTCCGTCGGCGAATCCGAAGAGTTCATCTCCCTGCGCGACTACCGCCCCGGCGACCCGCGCCGCCACATCCATTGGAAAAGCTGGGCCAAAACCGGCAAGCCCATCGTGAAGGAATTTCAGGATGAATTCTTCGTCCGCCACGCCCTCGTCCTCGATACCTTCAGCGATGATCCCTACAGCGATCTCTTCGAGGAAGCCGTCTCCGTCGCGGCCTCCTTCGCCTGCAATCTGCAAACGCAGGACTCGCTTCTCGACCTCATGTTTGTTGGTTCCGAAGCCTACTGCTTCACCTCCGGCCGCGGCCTCGCGCACGCCGAGCAAATGCTCGAAGTCCTCGCCGCCGTCCGCGTGACCAACGACACCAATTTCGCCGCGCTTCCCCGCGCCGTCCTCGACCGCATCAGCGGCGTCAGCGGCTGCGTCCTCGTCCTCCTCGCATGGGACGAGCGTCGCCAGGCCTTCGTCAAGCGCCTCCACCAACTCGCCATCCCCCTGCGCGTCTTCGTCATCGTCCCCGACAATCAGCCGCCGCTCGACCCCGGCCCTCTCCGCGACCAACCGCAAAACCTCGTCTCCCTCCCGCTCACCCGCGTCGCCCAAACCCTCGCCGCGTTGTGAAACCGAACACTCCACCGCACCCCGCATTGCGAAACCCGATGGGGAGCGCACGCGGCCCGCGTGCCGGATTGGGCGGCCCGCCCAATCCGCCGTTCCCCAGTCTGCCTTTCCGGCCGCCCGAGAATGTTTGTGGTACGAAGTTTTCGGCGGGCCGCCGAAAACGGCACGCCAGCGGCGTGCGCTCCCCGCGGCGTCGCGCCTCGTCCGAATTCGCCCCCATAATTTGGACTGAGCGCACGCCGAGCATCGCCGTCCACTCGGTTCCCCTATGAACCTCCCCCCGCTGCTCACCGGCCTCGCGCTGCTCTTCTGGGGCCACCAGACGGGCATCTGGTACCCCGCGCTGGTGCTCGCCGTCGTGCTCGAATCCGCCCGCGTCGTGCGCTGGCGGCTCGACCTGAGCGATACCGACTACAGCCGCTTCTGGGACCTGTGTAACATCCTCTTCGCCGCCGCCGCCTTCTACTGCTTCATCAATCGCGAGGGTAACAACACCCTCATGAACTTTTTCCAAACCACCGCCTTCAGCCCACCCACCGACGCCCCCGCCGCCCAGGTCTTCTTCATCTTTTTCCAATGGTGGCCGCTGATCTTTTTTCCCATGGCCGTCGCCCAGGCCTACGGACTGCGCGACCAGATTCCCGCCAGTGTGTTCGTCTGGCTCCTGCGCGGACGCACACCCGCCGCCGCCCCCGGCGCGCCCGCTGCCCCGCCCGAACTCGCCGTCAACGTCGGCTACCTCTACCTCGGCATCTGCCTCCTCGCCGCCGGCGTCGCCAACCGCCGCGACCCGTGGTTTTACACCGGCTTCTGCCTCATCACCGGCCTCGCCCTCTGGGCCACCCAACCGCGCCGCGTCAAAACCGTCCTCTGGTTTGTCCTCCTCCTCCTCGTCGCCAAACTCGGCTACTGGGGCCACGTCGGCCTCAACACCTCCCAGGCCGCCATCGAAAACGCCGTCTCCACCTGGGTTTCCCGCTACGCCGGCCGCACCCTCGATTCCTCTGAATCCCACACCTCCATCGGCCGCTTCGGCCGCCTCAAACTTTCCAACCGCATCATCATGACCGTCGAAGGCGACGGTCCCCTGCCCTCCCTCCTGCGCGACTCCAGCTACACCACCTTCAAGACCCCCACCTGGACCGTCACCAATCGCACCTTCACCGCCATCACCCAAGACATCGACATCGCCACCTGGAACCTCCTCCCCTTCAAAGCCCCCAACCCCGCCCTCACCCTCACCGGTCTCCTCACCTTTGCCACCGAGACCCCGCTGCCATTGCGCGCGCACGACAGCACCGTGACCCTCACGAACCTCCTCTCCCTCGCGACCGGTAAAATCTCAACGCACCAACTCCCGACCAACATCGTCACCCTCGCCAGCTTCTTCTCCCGCCTCGGCGGACTCCTGCCCATCCCCCACGGGGCCGTGCAAATCGAAAACCTCCCCGACGCCAACCTCACCACCAACCGCTACGGAGCCGTCCGCTCCGCCAGCGGCACCGACTTCTTCCGTTGCCGCGTCCACTACGGCAAAGGCCGCACCATCGACTCGCCCCCCGAAGACGCCGACCGGGTGGTTCCCGAGTTCGAGCGCAAGGCCATCACCAACGTGGTCGAACAGCTCCGCCTCCACGGCCTGACCGAACTGCAAACAGTCAACGCCATCACCGCCCTCTTCTCCCGCGATTACAGCTACACACTCTACCAATCCAAGGCCAACTGGCGTCGCCCCGCCCCCGCGCCGAACCGCACGCCGCTCGCCGTCTTCCTCGAAGAAACCCGCGCCGGCCACTGCGAACACTTCGCCACCGCCACCGTCCTCCTCCTCCGCCAGGCCGGCATCCCCGCCCGCTACACCACCGGCTTCTCCGTGCAGGAACCAGAGCGCAGCCAACCCGGTCGCTTCATTGTGCGCGAAAGCCACGCCCACGCCTGGTGCCTCTACTACTCCTACGCCGACCGCGCCTGGCACGAACTCGACACCACCCCCGACAACTGGATCGATGCCGAGCGAAACAACGCCTCCACCCTCACGCCCCTCAACGACTTCTTCACCCGCGCCTGGTTCCGCTTCAACCGCTGGCGGCACTCCGACACCAAGAGTAACTGGCAAACCTACGCCCTCTGGATCGCCGCCGGCCTCACCGCCATCCTCCTCTTCCGCGTCCTCCGCAACAAACGCCGCGCCCGCCGCCCCGACGACACCACCGCCGCCGACGAACACCTCCTCTGGCCCGGCGCCGACTCCGACTTCTACCGCATCGAACAACACCTCCTCGCCCTCGGCCTCGCCCGTTCCCCCGGCGAAACCCCCGCCACCTGGCTCCACCGCATAGCCAAAACCCCCGCCCTCGCCTACACCCAGCTCCAGCCCATCCTCGAACTCCACTACCGCTACCGCTTCGACCCCCGCGGCCTTAGCCCCGCCGAACGCGCTCAGTTACGCCGCGCGGTCCAAGCCTATCTCGAGAGACAGGTGGAAGTTAGTAATTAGTCAGAAAACGACGGTCTAAAGCCACCGCTAGGAACCGTGGATTTCAAAGAGCGGGCCTTAACCCATCGACCAAAGCAACGAAGACCATTTTTATCCATGTCAATCCGGTCAATCCGGTCAATCCGTAGTTTCTAAATCTCAACTGCCTCCTCCCGAATTACTGATTAGCAACTAACCACCCCTCCCCTCCAAACCCTCCCCACTAATTACTAATCACTATTTACTAATTACTTTTTACCGCCAAATCCCTACCCGTCACCCGTCACGCCAGCACCCCCCTCACCACCCTCCCCTCCACATCCGTCAGCCGATAATCCCTTCCCTGAAACCGGAAGGTCATCCGCTCGTGATCGACGCCGAGGCAATGGAGCAACGTCGCGTTCAAGTCATGGATATGCACCGGATCGCGCACCACGTTGTAGCCGAAATCATCCGTCTCCCCATGCACCACGCCGCCCTTGATCCCCCCGCCGGCCAACCACATCGAAAAGCACCGCCCATGATGATCCCGTCCGTAGTCACTCTTCACCCCGCCCTGCCCATACACCGTCCGCCCAAACTCCCCGCCCCACACCACCAACGTCTCTTCGAGCATCCCCCGCTGCTTCAAATCCATGAGCAACGCCGCCTGCGCCTGATCCACATCGCGACACTGCTTCGGCAGATTCGTCACCAACCCACCATGCAAATCCCACCCGCGATGATACAACTGCACACACCTTACCCCGCGCTCCACCAACCGCCGCGCCAACAGACAATTCGCCGCAAACGTCCCCGGCTTCCGCGCCTCTGCCCCATACATCTCAAACACCGAATCCGGCTCTGACGCCACATCCGTCAACTCCGGCACACTCGCCTGCATCCGAAACGCCAGTTCATACTGCGCGATCCGCGTCGCTATCTCCGGGTCCTGCACCTGCTCCCGCTGGAACTCATTCAACGTCGCCAACCCATCCAGCATCTTCCGCCGCAACCCCCGATCCATCCCCGGCGGGTCCGATAGATACAACACCGGGTCCGCCCCGCTCCGCAGCTTCACCCCCTGATGACTCGACGGCAGAAAACCCGCGCCCCACAACCTGTCCAGCAACCCCTGATTCGCATCCTTCCCGCTCCCATGCGAAATCATCACCACAAACGCCGGCAAATCCTTCGCCTCACTCCCCAGCCCATACGCCAGCCACGCGCCCAATGACGGCCGCCCCGGCTGCTGGGCACCCGTCTGAATGTAAGTGATCGCCGGATCGTGATTGATCGCCTCCGTGTGCATCGACCTTACAATGCACACTTCATCCACCACCCGCGCCGTGTGCGGCAGCAACTCACCCACCCACGCCCCGCTGCGCCCGTGCTGCGCGAAACCAAACTTCGACGCCACCACCGGAAACGCCTTCTGCCCCGACGTCATCCCCGTCAACCGCTGCCCCCGCCGCACCGAATCCGGCAACTCCGTCCCCTGCAACGCCCGCAACCCCGGCTTGTAATCCAATAGCTCCAAATGCGACGGCCCGCCCGACTGAAACAAATAAATCACCCGCTTCGCCTTCGGTGCAAAATGAGTCACCGCCCCGCCTCCCGCCGCGAAACCATCCGTCCCCAACAACCCCGCCAACGCCGCCGTCCCCACCGCCGAGCGCCCGAGAAACGCCCGCCGCGTCAGTTGCGAAACCAATTCCTGTCGTGAGTTCATGCTTGTCGATCAATCTCCGTCAACCCCTCGCTCCCAAGCCAGTCCCAAATTTGCAGCCATTCGCTCTCGGGCGCATCTCAGTATCGTGCCCTTCACTTAGCACTCGGCCTTAGCCGGGTCCTGCTTGGGGAGAAGATGTGGGCAACCGTTTTTCCGCCTCCACCAGCCTCCTGGGCTTCTGCAAGCACCCTTCCCCGTGGCCGTCCCTGCCGGCCCACCTCGCCGCCGCCGAGACACTCAGCCACGACTGCGGCTACCACCGCCGCGACCAAGAACTCGCCGACGCCAAACGCGCCATTCTCGGCGGGTAGGTTCGGAGTTCCGCCTTCAGGCGGTCCGGCTTCCGGCGTAGCCGAGCACCCAGGCTTCTTTGGACGCGCCGCCGGCTGAAGCCGGGACTCCAAACTCTCCACCGGGCCAACCCTTGTAGAAACCAATGGCGTCAACTTAGTTTCAGCACCGTGGCGAGCGCATCGCTGATTTCCTCCATCTCCCCGGCGCTGGCCACTCCCAGCTTGCGGACGAACCGTATTTCGCCGCGGCTTTGATTTGATCCACGACAGCGACAGACGGGCGGCCGCTGCTGCGAACAGCGATGAGCAGCGGGAACTCCGTTTGCTCGTGCGCGCTGGAAAGAGGCACAACCATCAGCGTGCGACGGAGACGGTTGAAAGGCTGGCCGGAGAGGATGATGGCCGGGCGGGTCTTCCTTATCTCCGAGCCGATGGTCGGATCAAAGTTGACCAGGCAAATCTCGCCCCGGTTCATGGCTCCTGATCGTCGAAACGCTCCCAACCGGCCATGTCCTGTTCAAGGGCCTTGAGTTTGTTGACCCGGCGGCAGACGGCTTCGAGAGACGAGTCAGCGGGGCGCAGTTTCTTGCGCAGAAAATCGGTGACCACAGCCGAACGTTCGCCAGCCGGCACAGCTTCTCGGAAGCGCTGGCCCACATCGTCCGGGATGGCGAAGGTCATTTTCATGGTGGGTCAAGCCGTGCGCGGAAAGGTGGGCCTAACATTCAGCCTGCCAACCCCGCCAGCGTGCCGGTGCTGTCGCCGAGGGAGTGGACCTTGATGCTCATGCGGTCCAGCATGGCTAGCCAGAGGTTGTTGAGCGGCGTTTCCTTGGGATAGACGATGTGCCGGCCGGGCTTGATGGTGCCGCAGCCCTGGCCGAGGAGCAGGACGGGGAGGTTGTCGTGGTTGTGGGCGTTGCCGTCGGAATTGCCGCTGCCGTAAGCGACCATGCAGTGATCGAGCAGCGTGCCGTCGCCTTCTTTCACGGATTTCAGTTTGCCGACGAGGTAGGCGAGTTGGCGGATGTGGAAGCGGTTGATCTCGGCGATTTTCTCCAGCTTGGCGGCGTCGTTGCCGTGGTGGGAGAGGTCGTGGTGACCTTCGCGCACGCCAATGAAGGAGTAGGGTTTGTTGCTGCCTTCATTGGCGATCACGAACGTGCAGACGCGCGTGGTGTCGGTCTGGAAGGCCAGCGTCATGAGGTCGCCCATCAGGCGAATGTGTTCCTCGTAGGTGGCGGGGATGCCGGTCGGGGCGGTCACGCCTTCAGGGGCCTTGGGCTCGGGGAATTTGCCGGCGCGCTCGATGCGTTGTTCGATGTCGCGGACGGAGGTGAAATATTCATCGAGCTTCTGCTGGTCGTGTTTGCTGACCTTGCCCTGGAGTTCGCGATAATCCTCGCGCACTAGGTCGAGCACGCTCTTGCGCTGGGCGTCGCGCTGCTGGCGTTCCTTGGCCGAGCCGGCGCTGAAAAGGCGCTCGAAGACGAGCTTCGGGTTGACTTCCTTGGGCAACGGTTGCGTGGCCGAGCGCCAGGACATGGTGGAGGAATAGAGGCAGCTGTAGCCGCTGTCGCAGTTGCCGGCCATCGCGCCGGATTCGCAGCCGATCTCGAGCGAGGGCAGGCGGGTCTGGTCACCGATGCGCGAGGCGACGACCTGATCGACGGAGATGCCGGCGCGGATGTCGGTGCCGTCGGTCTTGCGTGGCTGGGCGCCGGTGAGGAAGGCGGTGAGCGCGCGGGCATGGTCGCCGCCGCCATCGCCGTGGGCGCGGGCCTTGTCGGCGGTGAGGCCGGTGAGCACGGTGAGATAGTCACGATGTCCGGCGAGCGGCTTGAGGAGGTCGGGCAGGGCGAACTCGGACCCCTCGGCGGCGGGGGTCCACAGCTTCATGTTCTTGCCGTTCGGGACGTAGATGAACGCCATGCGGTTGGGCGCGGCCTTGGCTTCCTTGGTGCCGGCGGCCCACGAGGTGAGCGGCCCCATGGCTTCGAGCCACGGCAGGGCGAGGGTGGCGCCGAGGCCGCGGAGGACTGCCCGACGGGAGACGTGGAGGGATGAGTTCATGGCGATGATTCCTGTTGTTGACTTAGTTCGGTGCCGCGCCGCAAGCGGAACGGGTCGCTTTTGACGATGCCGGTTACCAGTGCGGAAAACTTGTAATCACTGCGCGCCAGCGTGTCGGCGATTTGTCTGACGGCGCGGGCGTCATAATATTCCAACCCACGTCCGAGGGCGAAGATGAGCAGCTTTTCGGTGAGGTTGCGCACGAGCAGTTCCTTCTTGTCCTTGAGGATGGTTTTCAATTCGGCCGGTCCCTGGAAGGACTTTCCATCCGGCAAGGTGCCCGAGGAATCAATGTCCGCGGTGCCGTCCTGTTTGCGATAGGCACCGACGGCGTCGTAGTTCTCGAAGGCAAATCCGAGCGCGTCCATCTGCGTGTGGCAACTGGCGCAATTCGGATTGGCGCGGTGCTGTTCCATGCGCTGGCGCAGCGTGCCGGTGAGCTGCTTCTGCGCTTCGAGTTCGGGCGCGCCCGGCGGCGGCGGCGGCGGGGGCGTGCCGAGGATTTGCTCGAGCACCCAGCGACCGCGTTTGACGGGCGAGGTGCGCGTCGGGTTGGAGGTGACGGTGAGCACGCTGGCCTGGGTGAGCAGACCGCCCCGCTCTTTCATGGGCAGGGAGACGCGGACAAACATGTCCCCGCGAATCGGCTCGCCGCCGGGGCGCCGGTCCTTCCCCTTGGCATCCATCCAGTTGCCCACCGTATCAGCAATGCCGTAGTGCCGGGCGAGCACTGCCGTCAGATAGGTGAAATCTCCATCAATGAGGTCCAGAACACTGCGGTCTTCGCGCACAATTTCGCCGAAGAACAACTCCGTTTCGCGCAGCATCGCGGCGCGGAGTTTCTCGTTGAAATTGGGGAAAAGTTTCGCGTCCGGCGCGAAGGTCTGGAGCCGCCGCAATTGCAACCACTGCATTGCAAAGTTCTCGACGAGCGCAGCGGCCTGCGGGCTTTTCAACATGCGGCGGACCTGTGCGTCGAGGTTGGCGGTGAGCTGGTTTTTGCCGGCAAGTGCGAACAGTTCGTCGTCGGGCATCGTGCTCCAGAGGAAATAGGAGAGGCGCGAGGCGAGTTGAAATTCGTCGAGCGGATGTGCCTGCGGCTGCGTGGGGCGGTCGTCGAGTTCCACGCGAAAGAGAAACTTCGGCGAGATGAGCACGGCCTGCACCGCGAACTGGATGCCCGCCTCCCAGCTTCTCCCGCCCGCTTCGGTAGTCTCGACGATCTTCACCAACCGCTCGATTTCAGCGGCTGTGGCGGGCCGACGGAAGGCGCGCGTGGCGAATCGCGTGACGATCTCGCGGGTCTGCTCGGCTTTGGATTTGCCGGGGGTGCAAGTCATGATGCGGCGATGGCTGAGCGGGCGCGTGTCGGTCGGGCCGGTGAGTTCGATGTACTCGACGAAGAGCATCCGCGGCAACTCGCCGGCGGGGGAGGGATTCAGGAGCTTGATGCCCGCGTTGAAGCTGCTGGGTTCGAGGTGAAACTTGTATTCGAGGATCTCCGGCTTCTTCTGCGTGGCCGTGACCTCGAAGGTTTTAAGCTCCCGCTTGTCGAGCATGAACGCGGCCTTCACGGGGTCCGTGCCTTCGGGCGTGAGACCGTAAACCCGCGCGCGCAGGATGTATTCGCCGTCCGTGCTGAGCTTGTAATCGGTGAAGAGCAGGCCCTTGTCCGTCGCGCGAAATCCGGCCGGGAAAGTGCCGCTGGGTTGCAGATACTTGGACGTCTGGCGGCGCACAGGCGGCTTCGGCACGTTCACGATGATGGCGGACGCGGTGATGTTCTCCGCGGCGGCGAGGTAGCGTTCCATCAGCACGGGCGAGAGCGTCAGCACGTCGCCGATGTTATCGAAACCGTGGCCGATGTCGTCGGTGGGGAAATCTTCGGCGGGATTGAAATCGACGCCGACGAGGTCGCGGATGGTATTGGCGTACTCGGTGCGGTTGAGACGGCGAAGCGTGACGCGACCGGGGTCGGGCTTGGCGCTGTTCTCGGCGCGTTCCATCGCGGCGTGGACCGCACCGGTGAAGGCGGCAAGTTCGGCGGGCGAGGGGCGGCCTTTTTTCTGCGGCGGCATTTCGCCGGAAGCAACCTGGTTGAGCACGCTCTGCCAAAGTTTGCGCTGTTTGAGCAGGGAGTCCGAGGTCTTGAGCGGCTGCAGGTTCAGCTCGCCCTTCTGCACCTTGTCGCCGTGGCATTCGACGCAGTGTTTATCGAAGAAGGCCGGCGTGACTTTGGCGAACTCAGCGGCGGGGGCGGCGTTCGCACGGAAGCCACTGGCGAAAAGCAGCGCGCAGAGGAGACCGAGGCCGCCACGGAGCAGCGCCGCGAACTCCAGTGACCAGCGCGAACGGCGGTGATGGCGGGGATTTGAACTTGGCATGACGCGCACGCGGAAACGACTGGCCGCACCCAAAGGCGATTCAGGTGCGGCGTTGCGAGGCGGGATCGGGGATTACTGCGCGACGGTGAGGGTGTGTTTCACCGGCACGAGCGCGGCGCGGACTTCGGCGTCGAGGGCTTCCTGCCGCGCGCCGAGGCGCTTGCGGATGACGCCGAGGGCGGCGGCGGTCTCGGCGTCGCCTTTCACTTCCGCGGGGAGATTGCGGAAGCCGGTGATGACTCCCTTGATCATCGTGGTCTCGAAATTTTGCTTCGCGGCGACGGCCCCGAGCACCTTGCCGAATGCCTCATCAAACGGCGTGCTGGGAAATTCCGCCGCGAGATTCACGCCCGACTCGAGCTGCTCCTTGCTGAATTCTTTCGTCACTTTGCCCCACGTCACCTTGGCCTTGGCAGCCGTGAGATTTTTCACTTTCAGCGTGAGGCGGTTCAGATCCTGGTTGAACGGAAAGAACGGCGTGATGCTGCGCGTGCTGGCCGAACTTTTCGGATCGGCGTCGAAGCAAAACGGATAGCGGCGGCTCTCGAACTCGACGCCCGCGCCGGCTTTGCCGAGCACTTTGTGACCGCCCGTGGCGGTGGTTTCTCCAGTAAGATCAACGGTGATCTCACCGATGTTGCCGTCCACGCCGAGGGCTTCGAGAAAGGCGTAGGCCATGACGAGGTGGCCGTTGGGTCCGGGATGGAAACCATCCTTGCCGCACACATCGTAGCCCTCGCCGAGCGCGGCCTTGGCCTTGGTCATCGCCTCGATCATCGGGCTGTGGACGTCCGCGTAGGTCTGGCTGAATTCCTTGGCGAGCTTGCTGCCGATGCCGCCGAGCTGGGAGAGACTGTGGTTGTAGCCATCGGCGGATTTGCCGGGCGGGAAGCTGGTGCGGGCGCCGAAGAATTTCGTGTCCACCGCGCCGGGGCTGCCGACGACGATGTGCTTCACGCCGGCGGCCGCGAGCTTCTTGACCACCGTGCGCATGTTGTTTTCGTAGCTCTTCCCCACGTTTTCATCGAACGGGCGGTAGCCGCCATCGTTCATGCCGTAGCACGTTGTGGCGACCGTGGGCTGAAACGCCGCGAGATCATTCTCCAACCGCCCGGCGAAACCGCCCGCCGTCTCGCCGCCCCAGCCGAACTGGAAGACCTTGATGTCCGGCCGCCCCGTGCAGGCCACGAGATAGGCCTCCATGAATTTGCTGTACAGCTTCTGCTCGGTGATCGAGTCGCCGATGATGGCGACGCGGGCATCCGGCGGCAGCGCGTTGGCCGCGTGGAGGCCGGTGGTTGACGAGGTGAGCAGGCCCGCGAGCAGCGAACCGGTGAACAGCGGAAGACGAAACATTTTGGTCATGGGCGGCGTTCGATTGCGAACCGGGGCCTTTATTCAACCCGCTCGGGAAATCGGCCCCTCCCGAAGGGCGAAAGTAAATAAGCGTGAAAACTGGCCACCAACCACGGCGAGCCACCGTTGGGAACGGCGTGGCAGAGCCGGTGGCAATCGGGGTGCGTGCCGGTGGCACACAGCGGCGACAAGGCCGGTCGCGACCGCGGACGCGCACGCTCCGGCCCCGCTCAGCTTCAGCGCGCTTCAGGGCCGCGCTTGTCCGTGCCCACCTGCAGGTTTTTGATACCCGCGAGGAAGCGCACGTGATCCGCCAGAATCTTCAGTGTCTCCTCCAGATACGGATCCATCGTCGGTTCGCTCTCGGCCGTGGCGGGGTCTTCGGCGTCGGGATTCGGCACGGCGCCGATCACTTCCACATCCTTGATTTCCTTGGCTTTCTTGGCCAGGGCGGGCGGCAGGGGTTTGTTCTTTTCCGCCGTCTCGAGGGTGACTTCGAAGAGCTTGTAGTCCGGCGGCGGCCGCTGGGCGCGTTCCTTTTTGCGGACCTCACCGCGCGCCTTCTGCTCGTCCTTTTCCGTGCGCCGTATCGTTTCGTTGAGCGAGACGCTCTTTTCTTCGCGCTGTTTTTTCACCGTCTCGATGTCCTGCAGGATGTAGCTGAAATCGACGCTGCCGCGCAGCCGCTCGGCCGAGCGCTTGCGCAGTTCCGCCAGGTGCGGTTGCACCAGGTTCATGCGCTCGTGGGCCACGGGATCGATCCGGTCGGCCGCGAGGCAGTTGGGCAGGCTGGCTTCGCCCATTTCCATGAAATCGTAAATCGACGGCAGCAGCACGTCGGGCACCACGCCCTCCTTCTGTGTCGTGCCGCCTTCGACCCGATAAAACTTGGAGATCGTGAACTTGAGTTTGCCCGGATCGGGAATCATCGACGCGTTAATGAACTGGCTCAGCGGCATCAAGGTCTGGACCGTGCCTTTGCCGTGAGTGGTCTTGTCACCGACGATCACCGCGCGCCCATAGTCCTGCAACGCCGCGGCCACAATTTCCGACGCCGACGCGCTGAGATGGCTGACGGCGACCACCAGCGGGCCGTCGTAGATGACTTTCGGATCGGTGTCGGCGAGCACCTGGGTGCGGCCGCGCTGGTCCTTGACCTGGACGACGGGGCCTTTCTTGTAGAACAGGCCGGCCAGATCGACGGCCTCTGTGAGCATCCCGCCGCCGTTGCGGCGCAGGTCGAGGATGATGCCTTTGACCCCTTCTTTTTTCATCCGCTGCAACAGGACCGACACGTCGGCGGCGCAGTGTTCGTAAAACTGCGGCAACGTCACCACGCCCCAGCGTTCCGCGACGCCGGCGGCGTCCGTGCGCTCGGTGAGCACGGCCTTGGCCTTCTGTTCGGTGAGTTTGATTTCATCGCGGATGATTTTCACGATGCGCCGCTCCGAGCCATCGACGGACGTGGCCGGAATGACCGTGAGGCGGACCTCGGTGTTGCGCGGGCCGCGGATCATTTCGACGACCTTGTTGAGCTTCATATCGACGGTGTCCACCGGCTCTGCCGGACCCTGCGCCACCGCGATGATGCGGTCGTTGGGCTTGATCTGCTTACTCATATCCGCCGGGCCGCCGGGGACAACGCTGCGGATGCGGGTGTAGCCGTCCTCGAATTGCAGCACCGCACCGATGCCGCTGAGCGAGAGCTTCACATTGTTGATGTCGAAGTTGGTGGCCTCGATGGGACTCATGTAATCGGAGTGCGGATCGTAGCAGTGCGCCAGCGCCGTCAGGTAGGCCTCGAGAATCTCCGTGGTGTCGTACTCCTTCATCGTCTTGAGCAGGCGCGCGTAGCGTTTGGAAATGATCTTGAGGCGCTCCTCGGCGACTTTCGGCTGGTCGGCCACGGCTTTGTCTTTCGAGAGGCGGTCGGCCAGCAGCTCGAATTTCATGCGCGCGCGCCAGAGCCGCTCAGCCTCGGACTGGTCCTTGGGCCACGGCAGTTTGTTGCGCAGCGGCAGGAATTTCTCATCCACGGAGAAATCCATTTCTTCTATGAGAATTTTTTGCACCAGCTCGTTGCGCTCCTTCAGGCGCACCAGATAGACAGAGAAGATGTCGAAGGCCGGGGCCGAATTCCCGGCGCGCACCAACTCGTGGATCGTCTTGCCGTAGCGCTTGGTGAAGCCGTCCACGTCGGGCTGCAGAAAGACGAGGTGATTGTAGTCGAGCGCGTCGAGGTAGTTCTTGAGGAACATCTGGCCGATGGCCTCGTCCAGCGGCGCCTGGCGGTAATGAGCTTGCTCGAGCAACCGCCCGACCGTCGCGGTCACGCGATCGGCTTGATTGCGGGTGAACGGAACGCCGCCGCGGGAGTCCGCGGCCAGGACGAGGAACGCCAGAAGGATTGCAAAACAGCGCATAACTTTTCTCTGCTTTAAGTTGGATCGACGGGCCGGACAGTCACCCACGCCCCCGGCATTTGCCAGAGATTTCAGACTCCGCGACGCCGTAGCCGACGACGTGGAGGCGGACGATCCCGCACCCACAGGACGACCATTCGCCTCGGCAACTCGGCCGCTGCTGTTTCCGAGCAACGCCCCAGTCTGCGCTCCCCGCGCTGCGAGGTCGGGGAAAATAACCTGTCAAACTCAGCCCCGCCGTTTAGAAACTCGCCATGACCAAGCTGCTTGTCATTCTGGCAATCGGCCTCGTGTGCGAGGCCATCGGCGTCGTTTTTCTGAGCAAAGGCCTCCGGCAGATCGGCGAGGTGCAGCAGGTCAACGTGCGCGAAGTCATCGCCGTGGTGAAACGCGGCGTCACCAACACCTACATCCTTTCGGGCGTTTTCTTCGAGGCCGTCTTTTTCGGCTGCCTGCTCGTGCTCATGTCCAGGAGCGATGTCAGCTTCCTCTGGCCGCTGACGGCCGTGAGCTTTGTGCTCACCACCCTCGCCGCCAAATTTTTCCTCCACGAAGAAGTCTCGCCACTGCGCTGGGGCGGCGTCTGCCTCATCATGTGTGGCGCCGGCCTGATCACCTGGAGCGAGAAGATGAAGCCGGTCGTCCCTGCGCCCGCGGCCACCACCACCACCACCACCGCGTTCATCGCCGGACCCGCGAGTACGCCGTAAATCCCGGCAGATGAAACGGGCTTCCAGCCCAGTGCAACCAAACGGTAGCTGTCCCGCCCTGGCGGCCTGAACCCGGCCGGCGGGCCGCAGAAACGTCCGCCCGCCGCCCCCGCTCCTCCCCACGTCGCCACATCCGCCCGCGCCCCGCCGCACTGATAGCAGCAGACATCCGGCGGTTGGATCAATCCCCGCGCCGGGCCAAGCGAGACGCGGAGTCTCCAAGGATCAAACTCCCGGATCGAAGAGAAGGGCCAACCGGATCCACGCACCAAGGGAATCCGGTGAGCGCGCCGACTCCGACGACGCCGCGTGGGCCGCACGCCCGCTACGCACCGCGCAATTTCCGGAGCTTGAAACTTGGCGCTTGGTGTTTCCCTTAAGCTTTGAGCTTTGGGCATTGAGCTTCGAACCTTGCGCTTTCTCAAAACCCCTTCCGCGCCAGCTCGTCCTGCAATGCCATCTGGAAATCCTCCACGTCCACCGCCGACGGCCGATACCCCTTCTCGCTCGCGACCATGCCGAGCCGCCCCATCTGGTCGAGATACCACGCCGCCGTCTTGCCGTCGCTGAACGTCACGTTACCGCTGATCATCGCGCCCGGACGCACCACCGTGTCCACCGTGACTTTGACCCCGCTACCCGGCAACGGCGGCTCGGGTTGCAGTTCCAGCGGAATGGCCGCCGCCGGCCCGGCAGCGGACGCGGGGGCAGGCGCGGACGCGGCGGGCGCAGCGGGTTTCGCCGGTGCTTCGGGAGCCTTCGGCGGCGCGGGATCTTTCGGCAGCACCTTCAGGTCATCCACCAGAAACCGCACCTCCATGTACGTCATCCGCAGTTGGAAAGTTTTCTCCAGGCGGTTCTGGACATCCGCCACCTTGGCCCCCTCATCGAGCCACTGGATCACCTGTTTTTTCTGCTCTTCGTTCAGATTCATGAAGAAGTATTCCGGGGCAACGCCCGCGCAGATTCAACTGAATTCGACGAAACGACGCGGCGCGAGACACTCGCGGCAGGGTTGGCGAATGCAGCGCGCGGGAGGAAAGCTCAAAGCTCAAAGCCCAAAGCTCAAGGGAATCACCAACCTCCAAGAACCACCCTTTGCCCACCGCTGGGTCACCCCCCTTGAGCCTTGTCCCTTGTCCCTTCCCTTGAGCTTTGAGCTTTATCCTTGGAGCTTTTTCCCCCTCCATCCGACCCGCCACGCCAGCCAGCCCACGCCCAACGTCGCCAGCCCCAACACGCTTTCCACCGGCCGCCGCGCGACCGAGAACACCGCCATCCACAACACGCTCGCCACGAACAACCCCGGCACCCACGGCCAGCCCGGCACGCGCAACGACGCCCCCTCGCGCCTTCGCAGCCGCATCAAACCCACCACCGTCGCCGCCGTGCTCAGGCTCAGGGTGAATCCGATGTACGTCAGCAACCGCTCATACGTCGCCGTCCACAACATCACCAGCGCCACCGCAAGCTGAAATCCGATCGCCGCCCGCGGCGCTCCCTCGCGACAATTCAGCCACGCCGGCAAATATCCATCCCCCGCCATCCGCGCATACACCCGCGGCCCCGCCATCACCATCGCCGACACCGACGTCAGCAGCCCCAGCGCCACCAGCGCCGTCACCGCCTCTGCCCACACCGGCCCGCCCAACGCCTGCGCCGCGATGCGCCCGACCTCCAGCTTCCCCACGAGTTCCGCCGCCGGCACCGCGCGGAGAAAAACAAAATTCAACCCGAGATACAGCGCCGTCACCAACAGCGCGCCCGCCAGCAACGCCCGCGGCAGATTCCGCTCCGCATCGCGAATCTCCCCGCCCACATAGATCGCCGCGTTCCAACCCGCGTAACTGAACGACACCCACACCAGCGACACCGCGAACGCCGGCGACCACATCCCCTGCCCCGCCCCCGCGACCGCCTCCACCACGCCCGCCGCCGGCAGTCGCCCGAACGCCAACCCGATGAACGCCGCGATCAGCCCCGCCTTCAACGCCACCGCCACATTCTGCACCCACGCCCCCGGCGCCACGCGCACCGCGTGCAATACCGACAGGCCCACGACCAGCGCCGTGCCCGTCCCGCGCGGATTCCACCCCGGCAGCCATGTCTTCGTATATTCGCCAAACGCCATCGCCGCCGCCGCCATCGGCGCGGAAAATCCCACCAACAACGAAATCCACCCCGCCAGAAAACCCGCCGCCGGATGCAACGTCCGCGACAAAAAAAGATACTCGCCCCCCGACTCCGGAATCCGCCGCGCCAACGCCCCGTAGCTCAACGCCCCCAGCGCCGCGATCACCCCGCCCACGGCCCACGCCGCCAGCACCGTGTCCGCCGACCCCAGATCCCCGAGCAAAAACCCGCTCGTCGTGAACACCCCCGTCCCGATCATGCTCGCCACCACCAGCGCCACCGCGCTGCCAAAACCCAACGGACGCGCCGCGCTCATACGTGAAAGAGGCGCCGCCAATCCGCCGGCCCCACCCGCTCCCCCGCGCAGCAACGCGCGCCAATCCTGGTAATAAAAAATGGTTTCATGAGCAGCCGACCCTAGCGACCCAGCCCGCGAGCGCCACGAAAAGAGTCCGCGCCACCGCAACCTGAAAATCGCGACGCGCACCGGACAGCAAACCGGACCAACCCCGCGAACCAAGCCCCACGGGCTCAGGCTAGTTCCTGCTCATTCCGTAGCGCAGGCTTCCAAGCCTGCTGTAGCGCGGGTTTCTAAACCCACCGCGCGCTCGGCGAGGCTGACGCCCTGCCGACTTGGAAGTCGGCGACACAGCAGGTTTGGAAACCTGCGCTACATGGGCGGACGGAATGCACGCGCAATGCGGGCAATCCGCCTGCCAAAGTTCGGTACCGCAGGCGTCTCGCCCCGAGTCGGAACGGGCGGCGAGACGCCACCCGAACTCGCAGACGGCGACGCCGGCGCTACCCCGTCGGGGGGGATATGGTGAGCGCCAAAGGCGCGCCTCATACCAGCCTGGGGCAACGCCCCAGGTCCGATGCCAGCCAATGAATTCAGGGCTGAAAGCCCGTTCCATCTCCCTGATGAAGGATGATGCTTCGCCGCGATGGCCCGCGCTTTCAGCGCTCAAATGGTAAATGACTCGTTTCCTGGGGCGTTGCCCCAGGCTGGTATAAATCCGCGCCTTTGGCGCTAAACAGACACGTTGGGGTGGTGGATTTCCGGATGGCTTTCCCAAGGTAGCACGTTCCTTGCAACCGTGGCCTGGAGGCCGGAATCCCGTTGGGATTCAGCGATGGAGCCGCAACCCAAGGAGCGCGGCTGTGTCCGCCGCTTCATCGTTCAAACGCCGAAGCGTGTCCGAACCTGCCCGCACCTCTCACGCTGAAGCGGCATAAATGCCGCGCTCCGAATTCCTCGTGCCACGCGAGGATTCCGAAGCGCAGGCGTCCCGCCCGCAGCGGCCCCGCACCCGCGAAGGCGCAAGAAATTCCCAACGCCCCGGCTCCGGTGTTGCCGCTGCGGCCGGGACGGCCGCGCTCCGTTGGTTGCGGCTCCGCCGCTCTGTGTTCAGCGCGTCTCTGTGGTCGTTTCATTGGTTTCCACTGCATAGTTACGGCTAAGCGTGGGCCCGACTCCGGCATCGCCAGCAGCTAGGGAATGGGTTGGTCATCCGTGGCGAACATTTCCAACCGGTGCTCCCGCCAAGCGAAGGAGGCTCCTTCACGGGGCCGGTCCCGAGTTGCGCGGTCACAAAAGCGGACACGGAATGTCCTCCAAGCGCGGGCATCGGAGCACCAAGCCGCCCTCCGCGGAGGCCAAACGCCCGGCAACCAACCACGAGCCGTTTTCGCGACGGGGCGTCTCTGGCTTCCCGGAGACGCGCAAACCAATGCTGCCCGTCGCAGTGGTGATCGGTTCCCCGAGTTGGTGAGGCCGTGTTGCTCGCCTATCGCTTTTCGGGCCAGCGCTGCGGCACCTTGCGCAGCTTGGTCAAGTCATAGCCCTGTTCCGCCAGTTCCTTGAGCAGGCTCTGGTAGTCGGCCTCCGGGATCTGCGGCTTGCGCGCCATGATCCAGACGTAATCCCGCTTGTTCCGCCCGATGACGGTCTGGCTGTAATCGGGCGTGAGTGCGGTGATGAGGTACTCGGACTTGAACGGCCAGATAAACTGCATTCCCCAGGTGGACTGATTGACCCGGTCAACGACAAAGCCACGCGGATTATAGCGCTTGGGCGGCCCGTCGAAGCCCCCTTTGTTGAAGGTGAAGGTAGTGGCGATGGAGCCGTCGGGTTCGAGCCGGTACTCCTCAATCGCATTGTACGCCTCGGTCTCGATGAAGGTCGGGATGCAGGCGATGACATACCAAGGGCCCATGAAACGCGGGAGGTCCACCCTCCCGACCGTTTTCAACGGCGGCAACGAGGTGGCACAACCGACGAGCAGGAGCAGGGAGGGCAGGAGCAGCAGAGGTTTCATAGGTATCTGGATTTGGGTTGCCGAAAGAGACGGCGTGGACGGGAGCTGGAGGTTTCGCGATTTCACCAAGCCGATCAAAGGGATCGCCGACACCACCGGCTCGATCTTCAAGGAAAGCGATACAGCAGTTATTTCGCGTCGTATTGGTAACGAATCGAAACTTCCTGCCGCTCGCCGGCCTGGTTCAGGATATTGGAAACGCCACGGAATTCCACGAGGTGCCGTTTCTGCTTGTCGTAGATCAGGCGCATCTTCGGGGCGAAGAGCCGGAATAGCCAGTGGGTGAGCTTCAGCTCGACTGAAACCCGTGATCCGTCGGAGGATATCTTCTTCACGACGAACGGGAAGGGGCGCAACTCGGAGGGCAGGACGAGGTTCAGGGTGATATTGTCTTTTTCCAGGAGATCCAGGTTGTTGACCAGATAGTAATGCCAGCCCTGGCAGGAGAAGGCACTGCCGCCGCTCCCGAGCCGGGAGGTTTTCTCGGGGGCGGTGCCGTCTTGGTGGAAGATGACATACTGCCCCTCCTGCCAGCGCAGCCCCTCGCGGTAGTTCCGCCGCAGGTCTTCGAAAACGTAGGTTGGCATGGCAACGCTCCGGGAATAGTCCGACCGCATCGTGGCGATCAAAGCCCCGTCCGGTGCCCGGTATTCCGTGACCGATCCGGTCGTTCTCCCATCTGCCGAACTGACCCGATGTTTCTCCGTATAGACCAAGGCACCCTTTTCATCTTTGGCGTCCCCGGTGTAAACCGCCTCGTCGGTCCGCGCAGCCCCGGTGCAAGTCACAGCCAAAAGGATCAGCAAAGACCAGCGCAGACGAAAGTGTGATGTAACAGACATATTCGCAGACAGGGTTAAGAAAAATTCTTCAAGCTCACGGCAACCGGTCAACCGGGCCGCCACCACCATACCTTCGTGCTCGAAAACCGCGATAACATTGCCGCCTGCGGGCAGGAAGCGGGCGCATCTCAGTTTCCTGCAACCTTCGGCAGGCACGGGTGCCGTGCTCGAGGAAACTTGCGCCGCACGCGCACGGGCGCGGTGGGGCAGGCATCCTTGCCTGCCAGCTCGGGCGGCATCCCTGCCGCCCGTTTCCATGGCCGAGCACCCCCGCGAAACTGAGAACACGGGGCAGGGATGCCCCGCCAACTGGCAGGCAAGGATGCCTGCCCCACCCGGCTGGCGCGGACGCCAAGCAACGTACCAGAAACTGAGATGCGCCCGCAGGAAGCCCGATCAAACTGTGACCGCCTCCGTCGCCAGAGTTCGACTTCCCCGCGAGGGAATGCGACACCGAACGCAACGGAACAAGGCGACGAGGGATGAAAAAAATACTGCGGGGACACCGTCGCCAAAAACTTCTTCGATGCCCCGCTGGGGCAAGGCCCGTTCGGCGGCACAACCGGGGGCCGCGCCCGCGGAGCAGGCTTGCCCCCGGCTAATTTCCTGCGGAGTCCCTCCGGGACGCAGAGCCAGGCGTCGGCGACAATTCTTTGGTCAGTGGCTGACGGCCAGGGCAGCGGCTGAATCCTCCCGGCGCACGAGGATTTTGCAGAGTTGTATTGCCGAGCGGCGCAGCCGCAGCCCAAGGAGCGCGGCTGTGTCCGCCGAGGACCAGCCGCAGCGGCCCCGAAACCGCGCAGGCACCCGTAGGATTCGGAGGCGTCCCCTGCGGCCAACGTGCTGCGGTTGGTGCGCCGCGCACACAGCCGCGCTCCGGGAGAAATCCTCGCAGCCCGCGACACTTTTGGCGCGCAGGCGGTCCCCGCCCGCAGCGGCTCTACACCCGCGCAGGCGCAAGAAATTCCCCGCGCCCCGGCTCCGATGTTGCCGCTGCGCTGTGTTCCTCCTACCTCCAACTCCCTCCCCATGATTCTGCCTCTAATGATTTTGAGCTTCCCCCGTTCCCGCAGCGCGCCCGCAAATCCGAAGGCTCAGAATCATTGGAGGCAGAATCATGGGGACAGGTGCGATCCGCGCCACCAGCGCGTTTGCACGTCCCGCGGCGCGCTGGGGACAGACGCGCCCTACCCTTTCCGGTCCAGCCCACTCACGACAGCGGAGAGTCCTCGCTCCCATTGGTGCCAGTTAGTGCCGGTCAGTGGTTCTCATCTCCGGCTCGCCCCGCGTCCGTCCCTCACTCGCGCGGCACGAGTTGCACGGCGTCGATCATCACATGGCCGTCGGTGCCGGTGTTGGAGATTTCCACGCGGTATTCCTGGCCGGCTTGGAAGGTGAAGGTGCCGACGGTTTGGAAGAGTTGCCCCAGGGCGGCGGGCAGGCGCTGGTTGAGGGTCACGGTGGTCTCACCGGCGGCGTGGGTGATTTTGACGGGGACGTTGGTGGCGCGGTTGGCGTGGGCGTTGTAGCCGATGCGCACTTCGTATTTGCCGCTGCTCGGAATCTTCACCGGGAAGCGCGCGGATTGTTCGCCTTTGCCGGTGCTGCCGTCGTGCCGGTAGCCCGCGCCGACGAAGGGCGGCACGAGATTGCCCGTGGTCGCGAAGCCGGTGCGCTGCGCTTGTTCGTCGTCGATGACAACACCAGGAAGCTTCTTCGGATCGAGCCCGGTGGCGGCGGTCGGCTTCGCGCCGGTCCAGACGAGGACTTGTTTGTCGGCCTCGAGGCGGGCGCGGAACCGCGGCTGTGCGATGCGTTGCACGGCGACGTTTTCATCAATCGCGTGCGCGGCGGCGGTGACGGCAGACTGGCCGAGGACCATGAAAACGGGTTCCATGCGGATGCTGCCGAAGGCGATGTGCGACGCGGACAGGCAGGCGGGCACGAGCAGGTTCGCGCACTCGGTTTCCTTCGGCACGATGGCGCGGAAGCCGATGGAATAAGGGGGAAAGCCGCCGACCTCGACGTCGCCTTCGTTGCGGACGTGGCCGTTGGCGTCGATGTAGCGCTGCTGGTGGTGCGAATCCATCGTGTAGGCGGCGACCCCGACAGGGTCGGGCGCGACCTCGCGTCCCTGGCAATGGTGCTGGGTCATGACGAGCTCGCCGACCATGCGACGGGCCTCGCGGATGTAGAGCTGTTCCTGCCAGCCGTTGCCCTCGGTGAATTCATCCTTGCACATCCCCCAACGCGCGACTTCGCGACGGACGGCCTCGGGGATGCGGGGATGATTGGCGAGGGTCCACATGAGGCCTTGCTGGTAGAGGCGGTGCTGGGCGACAATTTTCTCACGCTCGGCGTAGGTGGCTTCGGGGTAGGCGTAATTTTGCCCGATGAAATCGGTGGAGAAACCGAGGCGGTTGTTGGTGTCGGTCTTGCGGTTGGGCATGGAGGAATTGATCCACGGCGGGGCTTTCTCGCCGGCCTCGTAGTTGCGCAGGAGCAGTTCGTACCATTCCGCGACGTAGCCGGCGGGCTGGTGAAACGGGATGCGGTTTTCGGGATGATCGGTGAGGCACATGCGGAAACAGTAGGCCTGCACGCGGTGATCGCCGTCGCCCTCGCGGCCGGGGCCGGCGGGATTGATGTGCGGCAGGAGGCCGCTGGCGGGGTCGCCGGGTTTCACATAGGGGCTGATGCCTTTGACAAGCTGATGAAAGCGCGCCTGCTGGGGTTGGATGCCGTTGAGGGTTTCGCCGTAGCGGGCGTTGGCCTCGCGCCCGACGGTGTAGCTGACCTTGGCCGCGGCCATGAGATCGCCCTCGTAGGTGGCATCAATGAACATGCGGCCGCGAAACGTTTTGCCCGACTCCATGCGGATGGCCGTGACGCGCGGCGGCGTGGTCGCGGTGCGGGTGACGCCGGTCGCGCGGTCGAGGCGTTCGCCGTAGAGGACTTCGAGCTGGTTGGTACGGATCCAGTCATGGAACACGCGCAGGGCGGCGCTGGGTTCAAAGGTCCAGCGAGCGTCATCTCCCGTGCCGGTGCGGGTCTGGCCGCCGTCACGATATTCCTCGGGCCGCTGCCATTTCCACGCGGCGGGGTCATCGTAGTGGCGCTTGATGCCCTGATAAAACTCGCGCGCGATGCCGCCGATGGCGGCCTTGTTGCCGATGTCGGTCTGGCCGAGGCCGCCGGTGCTCAGGCCCCCGACGCGGCGCGTGGGTTCGAGGAGCACGACGGATTTGCCCATGCGCCTGGCCTGCACCGCCGCCGCCACGCCCGCCGAGGTGCCGCCGTAAATGACAAGGTCATAGGTGGTCTCGGCAGCGGTCGCCGCGGTCGCCGCGGCAGGCGGGAGGCCGAGGGCAAGGAGCAGCAGATGGAGGAACAGGCGGGGTGGTTTCATACGCGCGGGCATCGTCGCGAAATCGGAGCGTGGTGCAAGGGGCCAGATGCGGCGGAGTGCGGCCGTCCACAGCCGCAGCAGCGTCCGCACGCACGCAGGCCGCGGAAAAAATCCTGTCGGCTCACTGCGCCTCACCTCGCTGCACCCGAGGACGGGCGCGCTACGCACGCCCCGGAGCGCGGCCATCCACAGCCGCAGCAGCGTCCGCACGCACGCGGGCTGCCGAAAAATCCTGTCGGCTCACTGCACTTCACGCTGCTGCGACTGGTCGCCGCGACACCGCCGCGCTCCGAGGAACGGGCGGCGGAGCTTCAGAAGTCGCGTTTACGCCGGCGGAGTCAGCGTGACCGCGGCGGTGTAAGCGGCCTGGAGGACGGGATCGGTCTGCGTGTGGCGGCCGCGGAAGACAAAGAGCAGTCCGAGGCGCGGATGATCGGTGCGGTTGGGGGCGGAGTGATGAATAGTGTTGCAGTGATGAATTGTGGCGTCGCCGGGATCGAGGAGCGCGCGGAATTGTTCGGCCGGCGGCACAACCGGCGGCGACGCGAGGCCAATCGAGTTGCCACGCACGCCGGAGGGCTTGGTGGGCAGGACGCCCTGGCGATGCGAGCCGCGGAGGAAACACACCGGACCGTTGGCGTCCGTCACAGGATCGATGGCGATCCAGACGGTGAGCATGTCGGGCGGGGTCTGGCAGAAGTAGGCGTTGTCCTGATGCGGCGGCACACCGGAGCCGATGCGCGCGGGTTTGTTGAAGGTCTCGACGCCGGCGAGGACGGGTTCACCGTGGAGGAGCGGGGCGACGAGGGCGCGAACGGCCGGGCGATCGGCCAAGGCGCCGAGCTTCGGATTGTGCAGCTCGAGTCGCCAAAGGTTGCGGACGGTGACGCCATCGGCTTCGCGCGTGGCAGCATTGGCGGGAAGCGCGGCGAGGTCGTCGCGAATGTAGCGCGCCAGCTCAGCACGCACCTCGGCAACGTCGGCGGGCGTGAGAAGTCCGCGGAGCAGCACGACGCCGTCGCGCTCGTAGTCGTGGAGGATATCGGTGGGGGACATGCAGCCGGATAAGGGTTTAACGAATCACTGGTTTACAGCGTTGAGACGTTGAAAGGTTGAACGGGGGCGACGGGACGCGGCAATAGAATTGTTGCGCGGCGGGAATGGACGGGCGCAACTCCGCCCAACCCACTCAGCCGAGCCAATTCCGCTGGCCCGCAGAGAACGCGATGCACCCAGGGGCGGCGGAGCCGCAACCAACCTGGAGCGCGGCCGTCCCGGCCCCAGCGGCGGCATCGGAGCCGGGGCGGATGGAATCTGTTGCGCACTCGCAGGTCCATAGCTGCTGCGGGCGGGACGCCCGCGCTCCGGAAACCTCGCGGAGCGCGGGGATTTCTCGCGGAGCGCGGCTGTGTGCGCGGAGCACCAGCCGCAGCCGGTTGGCCACACGGGAAGCGTCTGATTTCAACGGGCGCCCACGCCGTTTCGGGCCTGCTGCGGCTGGTCCTCGGCGGACACATCCGCCCTCCATAAGTTGCGGCTCCGCCGCCCTGTACTACATCCCTGCAGAATCCTCGCGTTCCGCGAGAATTTTTCCTACCACGCTCGCCCCGTCCCTGATTCGTCACCTTCCCATTCCCCTGCCGAACCCGGCTGCGTCCCCCCGAAAACGGCCGCGAGCGCCGGCAGCCAAATCATCCGTTTCCTTTTGCGCCCGCCGCACAAAAGCGGCCCGAAAATTCCACGCTCTTCTCCCACCTTCCGCGCTGCGACCGGGGACCGGTCGCGCTCCTTGGGTTGCGGCTCCGTCGCACTGCGCTCATCCCGTCTCTGTGCTTCTCTTATGGGGTTCGATTGCATAGATTCGGTCATCAAACTCCGCGAAAACCAGTTCCGCTCCTGAATCCTCCATCCATTCTAAAATATGAAAAACCCATCACTCTCCCGACGCCAATGGCTCGGGGCCACCACCGCCGCGGCGGGCGGTTACATCCTATCGCGTCCTTATCGCCTAAGTGCCGCACTCTCGGACGTCGCGGAGACGAAACACTTCTGGTATCGCGGCGCGCCGGACGGTCCCTACATCGACTCGCAGCGGGACCACAAGGCGTTTGGATTCGGCAACGGGAAACTCTTCCTATCAGAGGACAACGCGAAAACCTGGCGACACAGCGCGGAATTCGCGGAGGCGGACAATCTCACCTGGAGCTGTCTCTTGAAAAACGGCAACATCCTGTTCGCCACACGCGAGCGACTCTTCCTGAGCACCGACAATCTAAAGACGCATCGTGAGATCATCGTGAAGAATCGCGACGGCAGCGATTACCGGCCGCACCAGCCGGTGAATCCCAAACTTCCCGGCTGGTATTTTCATACGCTCGACGGCGAGCACTGTTTCGAAGTGAACGGCCGGGAAATTCTCGTGTGGGGCAACTATTGCAACGTGGTCGGCGGCGCGGTGCCGGTGAACATTTACTACTCCACCGACAGTGGGGAGACCGTGAAACTGGCGTATTCGTTCGGACGCAACCCGAAGTTTCAGGAAAAGGGCGCCGCACCGTCCGCACCGCCGCTCGGTGACCCGACCAACCCGCTCCTGTGCCGCCATGTCCATGGCGTATCCTACAACCCGGCCGAGAACGCCTTCTACGCCTGCACCGGTGACATCGACCGCGGCCACGGCAACGAGTGTCACTGGCTGCGCGGCACCTACGACGCGAAGGCCGACGCGTGGAGTTGGAAAGTCATCGTTTCCGTGAACTCCAACTCCCGTTTCAAATGCGGCGGGATCAATTTCGTGGACGGACGGTGCTATTGGATCTCCGACGCCAACGGCCCGAAGGTTGGCCCCGAGCATGACCGCGGGGTTTTCTCCTGCGCGCCCGCGGACATCGCGGACACCTCGAAGCACACGCTGCTTTTCAATCCCAAGTTCGAGTCCGCGAACCTGCTCATCCAGGACGGTGTGATGCTCGCGACTCATTGTGCGCCGGCCTCGACTTATGCGAACGGCATCATCTACTCGCCCGACATGGGCAAAACCTGGGTGCAATACGATCTCAAGGAATTTGGTCCGCGCTCGGGCTGCCGCATCCACCGGAAAAACAGCGACGGCTGGTTCCGCCTCGATCTGCGCAAAGGCTGGATCGACCGCGCGGAAGTCATGTTCATCAAGCCAAAACCCTGAGATCACTGGTGTCACTGAAACACGCAGCAGCCCGCGATGTTTGTTTCCCTCCGTAACCCAGCCAGTCATTCCCGAAAATCCCTGCCCCCTATGTTACCTCATAAGATAGCTATCCTGCGCCGACTGGTTCTCGGGGCCCTGCTTTTCTTCTCCTCGCCAGGCTACGCCGCTCCCCCCAACACCTGGACCAAGCTGGACGCCGCCACCGTTGTCGGCCGGCGCTGGGACGTGCCGCTCGGCTATGATCCGGTCGCCGGACAGTTCGCCATTCTCGGCGGGCGCTCGAGTTACGCCGACTATCGCAAGCCGCGTTCCTACGATGTGCTTAACCTCGATCCCAAGAGCAGCGAATGGGAGAACAGCTTCCCGCCCGGAAAAGACTGGGGGCCAAAAGTCGGCGCCGCCACCGCGCCGTCATGGAAGGGAGAAGCCTGGGGATTTCGTGATCTGGAAGGCAATGTGCGGCCCAATTGGACCATCTACGGCACCTTCTCGCTTGGACAGAAATACGATTACGACCCGGAGACGAAGGCCTTCTATTTCTACGCCGGTGGCAGCACCTTCAAGTACGAGCCGGGGGAACGCCGCTGGACCGATCTCCAGCCGGCGACGCATCCGGAGAAAGAACTCGGTGGCGTACTGCTGTGGAGTTCCATGGCCTACGACGCACACAACCGACAGTTCGTCCTATTCGGCGGTGGCAATGTCCAAAGTGAACGCGGTGACCCCGGCACGTGGACTTACTCGCCCGCCAGAAATACTTGGACGCAACTGAAACTTGAACTGCAGCCGCCACAGCGCGCCAACTCACGGCTCGTCTATGACCCGGTAAACCGGAAGGTCGTCCTGTTCGGCGGGGATCAGCTCGATCAGTTGCGGAACGACACGTGGCTTTTCGATGTCGTCAAACAGAGGTGGAGCACGACACCGCCCACCCTCGCGCCGACGCCGCGGGGCGGGCACGCGATGATGTGGTTGCCCACGGCCAAGAAGATTCTGCTCCTCGGCGGTTATGGCTACTCCTCGACCACGGAGTATGTGGCTTCGCTCTACCAGCGACTGCCGCTCGAGTTATGGACCTATGATGTCGCCGCCAATCGGTGGGATTTTCTCGGGCAATCCGAGTTGAAGACCGGTCCTGACACGCCCGCGAATTTCTTCACCAGCGCCGCCGCCGATGCGGATGACCGGGTGGTGGTGCTGGGTCAGACCGGCACCTGGCAGTGCCAGATCGATCTCACCAAGACGGATGAGGCTGCGCGGGAGAAATATGGCAAGCCGTCGGACGAGATTGTGATGCGACGGCTGTCACACGAGCCGCGTTGGTATGCCGAAGCCCCACCGTCAGCCGTGGCGGGGCGCGGCGATGCGCAGTTCACAGAGCTGCCGGCAAATGAGTGGCGGGTGCAGCCGACACCGCGGCGACCAATGATGAACATGGACTGGGGCTCCGCGGTCTTCGCGCCGGAACTTGATCTTATCCAGCGGTTTTCCGGCGGGCACTCCGCCTACAGCGGCACGGCCCCGCAAGTTTACGACGTGAAGGCTGATCGCTACTCGCTACCTTTCGCTCCCGAATATCCGGTCGAATATGTGTACTCGAACGATCAGGTGCGCGGCGAATGGAGCTTCAAAGGCAATCCGTGGATGACCGGGCACACTTACAAATCGACGGGCTACGATCCCAATCTCAAGGTGCTGGTGTTCGCGCCGCATGACTTCACCTATTTCTTCGATCCCCAGAAATCCCAGTGGTCGCGCAGCGGCGAGCGCAATCCCTATCAGGCGAATTTCTACGTCGTGACCGTCTGCGCCACTCCACAAGGTGCCGTCGTGTGGGCCAACCACCGCCAGGGCGGCGCACCGGGACTATGGCGGCTCGATGCAGAGTCACGCACCTGGAAGCCGCTGCCGCTTAAAGGGGACATGCCGACCACGAGCGCCGACCACCACGGCATGGCCTATGATTCCAAGCGCGACCGGCTGCTGCTGTTCAGCGATCTCGGCAAACACAAGGGCGATGTGCTCGAGTACGATTTCAAAGCCGGGCAGACGCGCTGGCTGATCGCGGCAGGCAAAGACCGGGCGCTGGCCCCATCGCGCGAGACGGCCTACCTGACGGATGCCGACGCCGTGCTGATTGGCGCCCATGTGCCCGGTGAATCGGCTTGGTTGATGTACGACTGCGCGGCGAACCGCTGGGTCGGCGTCGAGTTGAAGGGAACCGATCCGATCGGGAAAAAGACGTTCAACAACTCGATGGGGCTGATGTTCGATCCGAATCGCCGGCTGGTCTGGGCGGTGGGCCAGCACAGCCAGGTCCATGTGTTGCGGTTGGATGCCACGGGAGCGCGAAGGTTGGAATAGGTGGTCGCGGTCGGAGGGGGAATGGAACTACGGGAAGCACAACCGACACGAAAAAGGAGGGCGTTGCAGCGAATGATTGTCTCACTCAGAGGATGAGGATTGGGACTATCGTGGAAACTTACGTGCAGCCCTTGTTTTTGCGGGTTCCATGGATTTGCTTGAAAGCCATTTCCGCTGGTCCGAACCTCCCGCCCGATGATCTCTCACCTTCTCGGCGTGTCACTCGCCGTGCTGCTTCTGGCCACGCCGCACGTCCTGGGGGCGGCGCAAAAGCTTTCCGAGCGCGACGTTTTCTTCGCGGCCACCAATGCGCACACCTTCGTCATCCAGATTCCGCCGGGCGAATACGCGAAACTGCGCAAGGACAACCGCGCCTATGTGAAGTGCGACGTGACGGTGGACGGCACGTTCCTGGCGAAGGACTGTGGCGTGCATCTCAAGGGCGGCGCGGGCAGCTTCCGCAACCTCGATGACAAACCTGCGCTCACACTGAGCTTCGGCAAGTTTCAGGAGGGGCAGAAACTCGCGGGCATCCACAAGTTGCATCTCAATAATTCCGTGCAGGACCCGAGTTACATGACGGAAAATCTTTGCGCCTGGCTTTTCGACAAAGCCGGCGTGCCTGCACCGAAAGTGACGTGGGGCCGGGTCAAGCTCAACGGACGAGACCTCGGATTCTTCGTGGTGAAAGAAGGCTACGCGAAAGATTTCATCCACCGTAATTTCAAGGATGCGACGGGGAACTTCTACGACGGCGGCTTCTGTCAGGACATCGACGCCAAAAAGCGGAAAACGGCCGGCGACAATCCCGACGACCAAAGCGACCTCAAGGAACTGGCGCTTGCCGCGCGCGAACCCGATCCCGCCAAACGCTGGGCGGCGCTGGGTGAACGCCTCGATATGGAGCGCTTCGCGGCCTTCACGGTGCTGGAGGTCTTCACCGGCCACTGGGACGGCTACACGCACAACCGCAACAACTACCGGATGTACCACGACCCGAGGACCGACAAGCTGGTGTTCATCCCTTCGGGCATGGACCAGATGTTCGGCGGCGGCCAGCACGCGCTGCGGCCCGGCGGTCTCAACGGCATGGTCACCGCCGCGTTCATGCAAACGCCGGCGGGCCGCGCGCTCTACGAACAGCAGGCCAAAAAACTGTTCACCAGCGTCTTCGGCCTCGAAGACATGCTCGCGCATGTGAATGAGATCGGCGCCGTCATCCAGTCCGGCCTCGTCGCCATCAGTCCGAACGCAGCGCGGGGGCACCAGGGCCAGATTGCCGGACTGCGCGACCGCATTATCGGGCGTCATCGCGACATCGCCCGGCAGCTTGCCGAGCCGCCACCGGAGCCGATCAAATTCGCGGCGGACGGCACCACCCAGATCAAACGCTGGGAAGCCAAGCAGGATTCCGGCGACCCGCAGCAGGACCAGCCGAAAGTGGACGGTCATGCCACCTATCACATCCTGGCCAAGAACCGCGGGACGGTCGCCTCGTGGCGCGCGCCGGTGACCTTGCCGGCCGGCAAATACCGATTCACCGCGCGCGTTAAATGCGCCGGCATCCAGCCCGTCAATGACCCTCCCGGAATCGGCGCGGGCCTGCGCATCTCGGGCGGCCAGCGCACCAACAAACTGGTGGGCAACTCGGACTGGACCACGCTGGAGCACCTCATCGAAATCGCCGGTACCGATGAAATCGTCCTGGTCGCCGAACTCCGCGCCAACAAGGGCGAGGTCTGGTTCGACTCTGACTCCTTCAAAATCGGCAAGGTTAAAAATTAGCCCCATGTCAGCCCTGACGATTCAATCAAACGGCCAAGGCGCTTTTCATCCGACGCGAGCAATCCTCCATCCGGCGCGGCGATCACCGGCGGGCGGCGGGCGCGTCTCAGTTTCTTGCACTTCTCATTAGCACCCGGCTGCAAAGGCTGTGTGAAATGTAGCCGTCGAGGTGACGAGGCGGAGGCGACCCACGCGAATGCCGCGGAAATCCGCCTCCTCACGTCGGCGGCTACCGGAAAGCCATGGCGTTTTCGCACAGTCTGTTTAGCCGGGTGGTGTTCGGAAAAAGAATCGGACAGCCGTTTCAACGGCTTTGGCGAAGGTATAAACCGCCGGGACAAGACCGGAAAACCGCTGAACCGGGTCTTCCCATCTGTCGGCCCAAACACCCGGCTGACGCCGGGTGCTAATGAGATGGGAATCGGTTGCAAGAAACTGCAACGTCCGTGGCGCGGCTATGCAAACGCTCAGTCATCGACTAGTAACTGTCCCATGAAAATATCGCAGCTACCTGCTCCACGATCCGCCTACCCACTCCCCTTCCCCGCCACCCCGCTCATGAACTTCGGACGGCCCCGGCTTCTGTAGTCACCCAATGAACCCCATGAAGAAGCTACTGCTCATCCTCCTGCTGGTGGCAGCGATCGGCGCGGCAACTTGGCAGCAGCGGCAGGTCGCCGGGCTGCGCGTGGAGAACCATGTCATCCGGGAACAGCTCAAGCCCCTCGACGAACAGGTGACCAGCCTGTTGCGACAGCGCGAGCAACTGCGCGTGGAATTGCAGCAGGCCAAGACAGACACCAAGCGCGAGGAAGGCGACCGGACCGAGCTGATCCGACTCCGAGGCGAAGTTGGACCGCTACGGCATATGGCGCAGGAGCTGCAAGCAATGAAAGCGTCGTCCGCCCGCGCCGCCCAGATGACACGCGATGCGACCGCCACCACCCGAATCGCGCCACCCGCCAGCCTGGAAGTGGACCAGATCATCACCCTGCGGGCGCAGGACCTGTGGCAGAGATTGAACCAGTCGCCAACCAACTGGATTCCCGAACTGAAGTTCTTGAAGGACGAAGACTGGCGCAAGGTGGCACTCGGCCAGCGATGGGAATCCGAAGAGGAAGCGCGCAAGGCCTTCGGCCAGCTCCGCAACGCGGCCAAGGAACGTTTCATGGACCGGATGGCAAACGCCCTGCAAAACTTTGGCAAGGCAACCAATGGTCAGCTCCCCACGAAACTGACGGACATCGCCACCTACTTTGAGCCGCCGGTGGACAGCGCCCTGCTGGACCGCTACGAACTGACCGCGCAGCGAAACGTCACCACCGTCCGCCTGAGTCAGAACCCGGACGAACTGATCGTGAAAGAGAAGAACGCCCTGGATCCTGCGGCGGGAGAAATCCTCCAACTCATCAATTTGAAAGGGAACCTGCGCGGCACAATCGGCGTGACTCCGCCAACCACCGGGCCGCGGCCGTAGTGACGAGCGCACACCCGCCATTTTGGAGGGCGGGACGGATCGTTGGTGGGAAGGATAGCCACGAGAGAGACGGGCAGATACCCAGCAGCGCGAACCCCCGACGTGGATTGAAGCTACTCGAGCTGGTTAGCACTTCGGCGATCGGTAGCCAACACAGCGAACGCATGCCACACGCAAACACCATCGCCCCCGGTTGGTTCCCTTGCCGGGCATAACGGACCAACCCCGAACCGCCCAAACTGATTTTGCCTTCCCGGAACGACCTTCTGAGCCTGAATTCGAGGACGGCGAACCGGGGATCTGGCACCGGGAATCTCCCTCCCAACAACGTCGGCAAACACGGACGGACGCACGTGGCTTTGCTCGCGGTTCGTTCCCCATTTCACTCAAAACACCCGGTTTTATCAGTGCTTTGTTGAGTGGAGCGGGTGAAGGGAATCGAACCCTCGTCTCGATTCTCCTTTTTCACAGTATTGATTATGAGGCGCTTACGGTTTTGAAAAAACGTAAAAATTGAGTTTCTTATTCTTACCTTTATTCTGACCTCGCTCCAGATGGAGCTTTTATGGCCAGCGTTACGAAACATCCGAAGTCACGATATTGGATCGCCTGCTTCTCCAGCCGCGATGGCCGCCAGCTCAAGCGGTCGTCCAAAACCACGGTGCGCAGCGAGGCGCTGGAGATCGCCCTGGAACTGGAGCGGGTCGAACGGCAGGCGGCCAAGGGCGCGCTGACGACCAACCAGCTGCGGAAGGTGCTCAACGACGTTTCCGAAAAGCTGACGGGCGACAGCATCATTGCCCAGAGCGTCGAGGAATACCTCGGCGACTGGTTGAAAGGCATCGAAGCCCGGAATGCGAAGACGACGCTGGAGCGATACGCGCACACGGTCAGGCTTTTCCTGGCGAGTCTCGGGGCCAAGGCCAAGCAGCCGATCACCTCGGTGACGCCGAAACACGTCGAAGATTTCTTAAATGCCCGCCTCAACGGCGGGGCTGCGCCGAAAACCGTGATCGTGGACGTGAAATCGTTGAACGGCGCGTTCCGCCGGGCGGAGGACTACGGCATCATCCTGAAGAATCCGGTGGCGGCCGTGCGCCTGCCCAAACTCGAAAGTTCGGAGCGGGACGTTTTCACCAATGACGAGGTTCAGCGAATCCTGGATGCCACTCCGTCGCTGGAATGGCAGACCTTGATCCTGCTCGGCTATTTCGTCGGCGCACGGTTGAGCGACTGTGTCCAGATGAAATGGGACAATGTGCATCCCAAGGACGGCGTCATCATCTACAACCAGCAGAAAACCGGCAAAAAGGTCATCGTGCCGATGCACTACCACGTCATCGAGCATTTGAACTACATGTCCACCTTCGGCACCACGGGTTTCCTCTGTCCGAAGCTGGCGGGCAAAGGGCCGGGCGGAAAGCACGGTCTCAGCGAGAGCTTCAACCGGATTGTGAAGAAGGCCGGCGTGGACTCGATGAAAGTTCAGGGGAAGGGCACGCGGCAGTTCAACCGGCGAACTTTTCACTCGCTGCGGCACAGTTTCAACTCGGCGCTGGCGAACGCCGGCGTGTCACAAGAGGTGCGGATGAAGCTCACCGGTCACTCCTCGAAGGCCATCCACACCGGCTACACGCATCTGGAGGTGGGGACCCTCAAGAGCGCCATGACCACCCTGCCCTTGTTCAGCGCGAAGCCCGACAAAACGTGAATCTTCGCGGGTCAACTTATTGTCTGCCTGGGCGCGGTTGGATGCAGTCGGCCAGCGGACGAACTTTGATCCGGTCCTCCAAGTCATAACCGCGCGTGCCCGGATAAACGACCCAGAGTTCGTCCAGTTCCAGGTCGGTGATCGCCAGATGCATCGAGCGGGTGGCGCGCGGGGCGTCCGCCCGTTTGAATTCCACGCCGATCCGTTGGCCGTGAACTTCCATGAGCAGGTCCAGCTCCGAGCCGCTGTGGACGGCGTAAAACCAGACTTGATCGGGTTGCTGCGCCTGGATGATTTCTTCCAGCGCAAAGCCTTCCCACGACGCGCCGAGTTTGGGATGCGTGAGCAATTCACCGGCGGAGGGAATGCCGCAGAGTGTGTGAAATAGTCCGGAATCGCGGAAATAGAGTTTCGGGGTCTTGACGAGCCGTTTGCCCAGATTGGCCTGCCACGGCAGCAGACGGCGAACCATGTAGGTTTGTTCCAGCGCATCCAAATACGCGCGGGCCGTGTTCGGGGCGATGCCCAGTGAGGCGGCAATTTCGCTGCCGTTCCAAAGTTGGGCATGATAATGGGCGAGCATGGTCCAAAACCGCCCCATGAGCGCGGGCGAAAGGCCAAAGCCTAGGGCGGCCAGGTCGCGTTCCAGAAACGTGCGGATGAAATTCTTGCGCCACGCCACGCTGTCCTCGTCAGTGGCGGCCAGATAGGAACGCGGAAACCCGCCGCGCTGCCAGAGTGCATCTTGCGATCCGGCGGGCAGTTCGTTGAGGTCGAAGCCGCGCATCTCGATGATCTCCACGCGCCCCGCCAGCGACTCGGCGGACTGCCGCGACAGTTCCGGCGAAGCACTGCCGAGGATGAGAAACGTCGCCGGTTGCTCCGCCCGGTCGGCCAGTACCCGCAAAACGGGGAACAGGCCGGGCTGACGTTGGGCTTCATCGATCACCACCAGTCCTTTCAATCCTTGCAACGCGGTCATGGGATTTTCCATGAGTTGGGCCACCACCGGATCCTCCAAGTCAAAATACTGCGGATGTCCGGCGGGGATCATCTGCCGGGCCAGCGTGGTCTTGCCGCACTGGCGCGGGCCGAGCAGCGCGACCACGGGATTGCGGCCCAAGGCTTTTTTGATCCGATCAGAATACTGTTTGCGCGCTAACATGATTGAAATCATGCAATCCAATTGCAACAATTCAAGTTAATAGCCGATGTCTCATTTGTGAGCGCCACCCCGAGCGCAACAGCAGGCACCGCAATTGATCCGGGATGGGGTGTCGTCAGGCGCGCAAGTTCAGTTCGTGAATCGATAGGTGCTCCCGATCTGCCGGACGTGGACACCGCTGGGTTGTCGTCACTATGCTCCGTCGCCGCCTTTCATTCGCCGCTGCATTTCCTTGAGCCAAGCCGCTTCCTGCTGGCGTCGCTCCTCGTCGGTGGGTGGGGTGGCACCAAAACGAATATTCCGTTTCCTCGGTTTCCCCTTCTCCATTGCTCCTCCCTCCGGATCTTCAGCCGCCCAATCCGATAATTTGGAGATGAATTCATCCGGCAGATAAAATCCAACCCGTTCGCTGTGTTCGGGGGAAGATTCGAGAAAGCGCTTTTGGATGTTCTCCAATTTTCTGCGACTGGCGCAGATCATAGCGACATGCTGGTAGCCGGCTTTGAGGCATTTCGAAATGTTGACCGCCGTTTCGTAATGAGCGGTGTTGGTCACGGAAATCTCGCACGCAATCCGGTGCGTTCCGCGGGTGAGTCCGAGATCGGCCCGCTCCATGCCGTCGGCGACAAACTCCTCCTCCTTGACGGTGAAATCCAAACTCTCCGCCTCCGTCCGGATTTGATTCTTGATCCTGGTGTGAAGGCTCGTCTCCTCTTCCGACGGGGTGGTTGCGGAAGCCGCCACGGTCTCCGTCGGCACCGCTGGTTCCGCTTCGCGCACGGACGGCGGAACCGATTCCGCTTCCGAAGCCGTGGGTTTCGGAACTTCGACAACCTCGGGTTCCGCAGCTTTCGTTGCCGGCGGTGAAGGTGGCTTCTGCTCGGGGGCTTTCCGCTCCGGAGGGGGAGCGGGCTGGGTTTTCGCGGATTTGGGGTCCGCCTCCTCGGCGTCGAACCTGGCCCGCAACGCGGCTTCAATGTCCGCTCGCGCCGTGGCATACCGGTCTCGGGAAGCGGCGATGACCGCTTGCCGGGTGTGCTCCGCCGCGGCGGGGTCCGGGTCAGCCAGCAGGGGAATGGTCAGGTTGAAATCCCCATCGGATTTTTCGACCCGGCAGATGGCCTGGCCGGTCTCGAGGTTCTGAAAGTCGCGCGCCTCAAAATGGGCAAAGCCGCCTTCCAACGTGCGCGCATCCGCGTCACCCACTCGGAATACGACACGGGTATAAGGGTTCGACAGGACCGCGCTCGCCACTTCCCGGTCGCGTTCCAACTGCCGTAACTCCTGATGCGCCAGAATCAGCCCGAGCCGATACTTGCGCGCCCCGCTCAAAATCTCCGCCATCGAGGGCGTGATGAAGTTTTGGAACTCGTCCACGTACAGCCAGAACGGACGGCGGGATTCGGCACGTTGCGCTTGCCGGCTCATGGCGAGCTGTTGAAACTTGGCCACGAGCAGCGAGCCGAGCAGAAAGGCGTTCTCCTTGCCCATCTGTCCCTGCGGAAGTTTCGCGAGAAAGATTTTTCCCGTGCCGAGAATGTTGGCGAAGTCGAGACGGTTCTCGCGCTGCGACACCATGTAGCGAATGGGCTTCGGCGAGAGGAACGTCTCCAACCGCGTGAGCACCGGGCCGATGGACTTGTTGCCCGACAACTGGGGAAAGCCTTTCTTCCAGTAATACACGATGTCGGGATCGCGCACGGTGGTGAGGAACTTGTCGCGAAAGGCCGGCTCGATCAGGAACCGGCGCAAGTCGGCCAGCGTCCCGCCGCGTTCGCTTTCGAGGAATGCGAGAATGGCGTTGGAAAGGACGCTGCCCATTTGGTCGCCCCACGACGTCGAGAGCCGTTGGAACACCGAGACCAGGTCGGAGGCCAGCAGATTCTTTTCGAGATCGGAATGCGCGGAGAGGATATTGAAACCGACGGAATATTGTTCATCCGACGGGTCCACCAGCACCACGTCGCCGATGCGCTCCGGTGGGATGATGCCCAGAATCCGTTCGACCAGATCGCCATGGGGATCCAGCACGGCGACGCCCTCGCCATTTTCGATGTCCTGCCGGATGAGGTTGAACAAGAGCGTGCTCTTGCCCGTGCCGGAAGCTCCGATGATGTGCGCATGTCGCACCCGCTGTTCCGTGGTCAACCGCACTTCGGTGACCAGGCCGGCGTGCTCGTTGTGGCCCAGCAACAAACCAACTGGGTTCCGTACGGTCTTCGGCGCGGCCTTGGTCTTGGTCAGTTCCCGCCGTAACTTGGGCGAACGAACCGCAGCGGAAGGAAGATGCACGAAGCCCAGCAGTTCATCCCGGTTGAGCATCATGCCGCTGCGCCGCGACTGCCGGCGGAGCACGTCCGCCATGTGTTCAGCGAACGGGTATCCATCGTTGGCAAGGGGAATGAGTTCGTTGCCCTGCAAGTCCGCCAATCCGCGCAAGGCCGAAGCCAGTTCAATCGCAATTTCCCACGGGCGTTCCGCACTGCGGACAGCCAGGCGAACCACGGCGGCAAACAACGGCTGCGACACCTTTCGTTTTCCCTGCGCCAGAAGCTCCGGGGCGTTTACAAAGGCGGGCGTGCCATCCGGGCGGGACACGGCGCGGACCAGACTGTCGGCCCACGCATTACGGACGGGTTGAAACAGGACTTGGAACAGTCCCAGTTCGCCGGGTTGCAGGTCGGCCAGCGCGGCGGTCAGTCCGATGAACACGTCGGGCGCATTGGTGGCGAGGAGCAGGGCAAACTCGCGGGCGAGGCCAAACTCGACGATGGCCGTGTCGGTGCCGTCGAGTTCCTCCCACGCGGTCGCGAGGACATTTTCCTGACGCCGGAACGCGACGTCGGGGAAGTGCGCCTGCAAGCTTCGTTGGACCGATCCGGCGTCCGCCGGGTGCATGACAAACTGCGTGACAATCGCCGCGGGCAGGCCGAGCAGTTCAAAGCCCACGGGTTCGCGCAGATACGCGAGCGAACCGAGAAAATGCCCGAAGGCCTCCGGCGACGCATTGAGCTTGGGCGCGAGGGAAGCCTGCAATTCGACCCATTCGCTGCGTTCCAAAAACTCTGGCTCGGGTTCCGTGTCCGGCACCGGCTCGGGCGGCAGCACGGGAGGTTCGGGCTTCAGCGAGCGTGCCAGACGTTGCACGAACGAGCTGAGGGCCGTCGGCCGCCGTCCGTCGTCGAGAATGGGGAGTGGCGGGAGGTAATGGCCGGGGAACGCTTGGAACGGGGGTTCGGGGACCACCGGCTCGGGCCAGACCCGCCAACCGCGCCCGCGCTGTTCCCACCGGCGGAACTGCGCGGAGAGTTGTTCGTCCACGCGGCCCATGATGCCTTAGCCCTTCCGCTCCGTTTCGATGCGCGGCAGTACGGGTTTGTATAGTTCGTTGAGGATGGGCGCCTGTTCGTACTGGCGAACGAGCTTCACCCCTTTCGCGCACGTGACTTCTTCCGCGAGCTTCTTGACCACATTGGACACCGTGTCGAGATCAGTAGCATCCGGATGTTGTGATAGGTGCCTGTCGTAACGCATTGGTCCGCAGCGGAGTGCGTTGACATCAGGGTGTGAGCGATTTGAACTTTTCGCCAGTTTTTCTGCGTCTTTGCTTTCAGTTTTTGCTTGCCAGAATGCTGT
>CAMAUZ010000070.1 GCA_945861535.1 Akkermansia muciniphila
TCGAGAACTTCCATCTTCAGCAACTGCCCGGCGCGGATGAGGTCACGGGTGACCTTGATGTCGGCTTCGGACGGTTGGGGTTCGCCGGAGGGGTGATTGTGCAGGAGCAAGATCGCGCTCGCATTGGCGGCAATCGCAGTTCGGAAGACTTCGCGGGGATGCACGAGGATCGTGTCCAAGATACCCGTTGACACGAGGTGATGGCCACGGATGCGCCGACGGGTGTTGAGGTGCAGGGCGACAAGGCATTCGCACTCGGGGTTGAAATACGGGTGCGTGGTGATGTGCGCCCGCCAGTAGTCCGCAGCCTGTTGCGGCGTCTCACAGAGCTGCATCTCGAAGGGAGTTGGGCATTCCCGCAGGGCAACGACCTTGAACTCCTTGGGTTGGCTGGGTGTTGCACCCTCTTCCGTGTGTTGCACATCGAGGATGAAGTCACAGGCCTTTTGAGCTTGGGCGGCGGCTTGCACCACCAGCTTGCGGTCGTCCCGAAGGCGGTCTAGCCACGTATGAATGTAGCTGGCCGATTGATCGAGGGTCGTGCGTTCGATGGCGCAGTGACCGCAGAGAAAGGCCGCACCCATTTCCGCCACCAGTTCCTCGCGGCTGTAGGGGTCGCTGCCAAAGTGAATCGGGTCGGTGACTTCCTTGCGATTCAACCGTGATAGGTGCCCGGTCGCATGAACGAGCTCATGGTAGAGCGTGCTGTAGTAGGCCTCGGGCGACTCAAACGTATTCGCCTCCGGCATGCTGACCGAATCCTCTCGTGGATAATAACAGGCACAACCGCTGCCAGGCACAATGGCCGGTCGTTTGGGCATCTTGGCGACAATCTCGTCGCACTTTACGATGGGTTGGAACGCCCCGTTGGTCGCGGGTGCCGTGGGGACGGTGATCCCCTCGCATTGCGCGACGTTGAAGACGTTGTGATAGCGCAGGAACGGAACGCGTTTGGTTTCCCCGTTCTCCTCCTGCTCGAACATTTTCCAGAAGACGACGGGGAACGATTTCTCGCCCTTTTTGATCCGGCCATCCAGGGACTGGACCTGCCGGAACGTCAGCCAGAACGGGGAGGCAAAAGCCGCCGCGTTCAGGAGGAACAGGTTGATGCCGCGATAGGCCTTCCCGCTCACAAAATTGCGGGGTGCCTGCTGGCCGCCCTTCCATGGCTTGCGCCAGGGAACGGTGCCGGATTCCAACAGACCGATGATCCGGTCGGTGATGATTTGATAGACGTCACTTTTCATGGGACTCGCTTTGCTTGCCGTCCGCCCGCTGTGCGCGGGTTGCTGCTGGTTTTTGGGAATACTCAACTGGCAGCGCGGACGGCACTGCAGCGAGCAGTGCGGTCGGGGTGACCGGAAAAAAGGCAACCTCTCCCGGTCTGAGAGAGGTTGTTGTGTCAGTAATCTTCGGGAAGTAACACCGTGGTGACCGAGCGGTCAGCCTCGGTGATGATGTAGAATGCGACCCCTTGGATCGAATGATAGACCGAGAAGAGGCGGAGATTGCGCGTGAGCGAAAACTCATTCTCCAGCCGGTCCTGTTCGTCGAGGTCGCCCCAGTCGCCGGTGACATGCCGCCGCAAGGCGACCAGGATTTCCGGGGTGGGGATGCTCGTCAGGGCGTTTGGCGTGCCGTGCAACCGGCCCATCTGAAACTTCGCGGCGCTCATAAGCGGTAATCCTCGAAGGTGGCGGCGAGGCCGTCCTCGTCGTCGCCCAAGAGTTGTTCCAACGCGGCTTTGGTTTGCACGCGTTCAAGATTTGGTTTGGCGTCCTTGGGACAGCCCGGACAGCGGATGACGTTGATCACGCCCTGCCCGAACTCCCAGCCGGCGGCGCGGAATTCCTTCCGATACCGCTCGTTGAGTTTTACAGCGCGGGGCAGTGAGCGCCACGCTTCGGCTTCCTCGTGGCTCAAGGCCGTTTCAAACACGGCGTCGTGCCAGAGGTGATAGACATCCCACGGCTCGCCGCAGGTGGAACAGTGAACGTCCATTTAGGTTCTCCTTTCTGGGGATTTGCGCTTGGGGCGCGGGTTACGATTGAGGACTTCGGTTTCCGCATGGGTTGAGATGCGGAACGTGGTGGCGGAGGGCCGGAAGTGGACGTGCTTGTCGAAGCGCGTCGTGAACTCGCGGGCCGGGCGGTGCATGAGCACCACGGCGGCACAGTCATTGACGCGGATCACCCGGCCGAGCCGGCCGTCGATGCGGATCACGTCGTTGACGTGCAACCGCAGGGGATCGGGTTCTTTCCAGCAAAGGGCGAACAACTCGCCTTGGGCGGGCAAGTTCATGGGACACCTCCCCGCAGATCGAGCACCTCGGCGGCGCTCAGATGGTCCGGTTGCATCCCTTCCTTGCCGAACACATGAACCTTCACGAACGCGAAGGGGGACAAACGCACCGCGATGTCTTCGCGTCCGGCCCGGCCCGCATCGTCTTCGTCCAGCATGACGATGACCTGGCTGCGCGAGTCCGTGTGTTTGCGGATCAACTCGGCTTGCGCGACAGAAAGCGTGCTGCCCATGAGGGCGACGACGCGCTTCACGCCGAGCTGCCAGAGTTTGATGCAGTCGAAGAAGCCTTCGACGATGATGAGCGGCTTGTCGGAATGCTCCTTGCAAGCGCGGTCGAGGTTGAACAGCTCCAGCGATTTTCTGAATCCGGGCGGGAGCTTGTATTTGGGAGTGTTGGCGTCGGGCGGTTCGCCCGGCCAGCGTCCGGCGTAGGCCACGATCTGGCCCGCGACGTTGTGAATCGGGATGGCAATGCGCCCGGCCATCATGCCTTTGGCACAATGACCGAGTCCGAAGTCCACGATGGTCTCCGGCGTGAGGCCGCGCTCGGTGAGGTAGGAATGTTTTCCGTCGAGATGTTCCAAGCGGAACTTCAACGGCGGATTCGGCGTGGTGTCCTCCGGTTTCGACTTTTCTTTTGAAACCGTGGGCGGCGGTGTCGGTGTCTGCCGTGTTGGTGATACTGCGCGCGGGGTTTCCTTGCGCTGTGGTTCGTCCTCTTCCTCCGGCGGTTTGTCCGTCGTCGGCAGGTTGAACCACTCGATCAATTTCAACGCGGCGGCGTGAACGCTGACGTTCTCTTTCTTCGCAATGAAGTCGAGGACGTTGCCGCCATGTTTGCACTCGCTGAAGCAGTTCCAGCAATTCTTGGAAATGCTGACGCGGAACTGCGTCGGATTGCTGCCTCCGTGAATTGGGCAACAGCCGCTGAGGCTGTCGCCGCTGCGCTTCATCTGGTCGAGCAGGCCATAGTGCTCCAGCACCTGCTCCATCGAGACGGCCGTTTTGACCGCCTTGAAGTCAACATAGTTGCCTTTGGGCATGGGAATTCTCCTTTCAAGGATCGGGGGGGGTGAACTAAGCCCGGCTCGGAATGAGCCGTCTTTCCAAGGAGAATGCTAACACGCGAAAGTACTCGCGTACCAGTGGGGGAGACTACTGCGCCACGAAACTCGCGGTCTGTCCAATCCGGGCGGTTCGCGAAGTGGAAACGAAAAAAGCCCCGCCAGCATTCCGCCGACGAGGCCTCACAAACCGCGAACGAAGCTACAACCAGCCGAGTTTGACCAGTTCGTCGGCGAGCATCCGGGGCGACACGACTTTCACCCCTTGCACCGTCTTGCCGAATAACGCGCCGAAATCGCGTTCATCCCCGGTCAGCAGATGGGTGGCGTGACCGGCCATCGCACCGCTCAAAATCGGCACGTCCTTCTGCGGCAACGCGACGGTCAAGTCCAGGACCGCCACGGGCACGAGTTCGCATTTGCGCACCAGCGCATCGAGATGCGGCAGCGTCGCGGGAAACTTCATGGCGAGGTTCCGCCGGGCTTCCTCCACCGCGTAGGCGTTGGTGACGCACGCGGCGTGACGAAACAACTGCAACAAAAAGGCGCGCATTCGTGACTGCGGCTGCGCGCCGGAGAAGAGGATGTTGGCGTCGAGAAAGATCCTCATTTTTTGAGTGCATAGCCCGCCAGCGCCGCTTCGTTGTTCCGGGCGAACTCGGCGAGTCGCTCGGGGGAGTACATTTCGACCGGGAACGTGACGCCGGCCCGCAGCAGGATGCCGTCGGCCGTTTCCTCCACGACCACCTGGCCGCCGGTCTGGATGCCGAACCGCTGCCGGAATTCCTTGGGCAAGGTCAGGGTGCCGCGTTCATTGATGCTGATTACCTTTGTCATGGATTCATCCTTTCATACTTTCAGCCGAAGGGCAAGCGGCGGGCTGGGGATAACCCGTCGGTGAGCGATTCGCGCTGCTGACCGCCCGCCGTGTCCCACGGGAGACGCAACACGTCGGGGTGGGCACGAATGGCTTCGGCATCAGTGAACAGGAAAAGTCCATGACCCCGCTCCAGTCGCGAAGCGGCAGCAGCGAGATTCTTCGCGCGCTCGGCACTGGTCGTCACGGTGAGAACCCGGAAGCGATGAAAGCCGAACCGGTTTCGGTGGACGTTCTGCTGCCACGTCGCCTCGTAGGCGAGGAGCTTTCTCGCGAAGGAACTCTTGGCGAGTGTCTGCCGCGACACGGGCATCGTGCCCCGGTCGGCTTCCAAAAAGTAGAACGCGCGATTGCGACCGGCGGGTTGATCGAGATACTCCAAACCAAATACGCGGTCGGGGATGAGGCCGACTTTGGCGCGATTGCCGAGGGTCAAGCTCCAGTGGAAAGGCTCGTGTTGTCGGCGCGTCGATTCCGGCAGGGGAATTTCCTCGGAGTACAGCAGGCGGACGCGCCCATTCCGACGACAGGCAAGCTCCAGCGCCACCATCACGTCGGACGTGAGAAGGGCGTGCTCCAGAAACAGCCGGCCAATCGTCCGATTGTCCGCACTCCCAGCGTCACGACGACCGGAAAGGTTCTCCTCCTGTTGCAACAGCCGGGTGCCGTGGACGCCTACGCCATAGACCATTCGCTGCGACCCACCCCGGTGGAAGTAGTCGATCTGCGAACGCGGACGCTCCAAATAGCCATGATGAAACAGCCGTTGCAGCCGCCGCAAAACCTGCTGCGAGCTGCCGCCGATGAGCGCAACGATATGCGAGGAACGAAGAAACCGATGCCGGTGAACCTGGCGGATGATCTCGCGGTCACGCCCGGTCAACTGGATGGGCGCGATCTCGGCGACACGTTTGAAGCGGGGAAGGCGAGCGGACACCATCCTTCCATTGTACCATGCGGCTAATAAGCGACGTCACTTCGATCGCTTGTTTGAAGCGGAGGCCTGCGCGCGTTGGACAAGTTCCGCGAAGTCCATGTCTAACGCATCCGCCATCCGTAGAACAGTTTCCAAAGTGGGATTTCTCAAACCACGCTCCACGTAACCAATCATCGGTTGCGACAAGCCCGACCGTTTTGCGATGGCATACTTGGAAAGTTTGCGTCGCTCGCGTTCTTCGCAGAGTAAACGGATGATCTGAACACAAACGGCATGGCGTAGCTCAACGGACACGGGCGATCATTAACGCAATTCTAGGTTGACGGGTTACTTAACTATGGTTAGTTAGTATTCATGTTCACAAAACGACTCGGCCCCGTCCCACGCTGCTACGGCACTGCTGGCTGCCCGGACATCTTTGAACTCGAAAACGGCGACTTCGCCATCATCGGCGCGGACATCACCGCCGCCGCTGACCTGCTGCCACCGTCCGCTGGCTGCGGACCCGGTGAGCGCATTGTGCGGATTCCGCGTAAAACGCTGGTGCTCGCCAAACGGGACATTCCCGACCGACTGTAGCCCCTTCCTTGGCCGCCCGCGCCCGTGGTACAATGGCGGCTAATGGAAGGGCTTCATTGGATCGCGGCAAATTGGGTGACAGCGTTGAACGCCGTCGGCGTGATCGGCGGACTGTTTTTCACTGCGTCCTCTTTTCGCTCGGACGCCAAGACTCGCCGGGTCGCCAATCTGCTGACCATCACCCGGAATCACCGGGACATTTGGGCGGACTTCTATCGCAGACCGGAACTGGCGCGCGTCCTCGACTCCGCGGCAGACGTGGGGAAACGCCCCGTCGCTCGCGAAGAGGAAATCTTCGTCAACCTGGTCATTCTCCACCTGAGCAGCGTCTTCCACGCGCTCAAGGATGAACTCGTCATCAATCAGGAAGGACTGCGACGCGATGTCTGGTGGTTCTTCTCGCTGCCAATTCCGCAGTCGGTCTGGGAGCGCGCAAAGGTTCTCCAAAACGACGCCTTCGTGGCGTTCGTGGAAAAGTGCAGGAATTGGAAATAAATCCTCGAACTGCGGTGTGCATTGCAGCGCCTATGGGCTGCTTTTGTTTGGACTGTCCAACCATTGGTTCAGCTTTGTCTCGATCACCCGACGCCGGGTGGCGAAGCGTTCGCGCGAACGGGCGATCAATTTCTCTCTCCGCCCCTTGCCGGTTTCCAGTGGCGGGAGCGTCAGCGCGCGGAAGGGTTGTTTGTTCGTGCCGTTCTCCAGGAGCTTTACGGCGACCTCGTAACGGTCGAGATCGACCAACTGCTGCGCGGCGAACTCGTGGCCGAACTCGGCCTGCAACACCTCGGCGTCGGTGTTCCCGACGCGGAAGGCGATCAGGGTGCCGACGTTGCCGAACACGGCCTGCCGGACCGGCAGCGCGAGCTGATCCACGTATTGATGCGAGAGCGTGAGGCAGAGGCGATACTTGCGCGCCTCGGCCAGGATCGCTGCGAAGGCGTCGGTGCTGAAGTTTTGGAACTCGTCGATGAACAGGTAAAAATCCCGGCGCTCGTGCTCGGGCTGATTGGTGCGCGCCATGGCGGCGAGCTGGAATTGCGTCACGAGCAGCGAGCCGAGCAGGTTAGCCTTGTCGTGGCCGAGTTTGCCTTTCGACAGATTGGCGATGAAAAGGCGCTCGTAATCCATGACGAAGGGGATATTCACGCGGTTCTTCACCTGCCCGAGAATGTTGCGGATGACGGGACTGGCCAGAAACTGGCCGAGCTTGTTCTGGATCGGCGCGATGGCCTCGCGCTGAAAGCGCGCGTCGTAGCTGGCGTATTCGTCCTGCCAGAAGGCGCGGATGAACGGGTCTTGGACCTGCCGGATGACCCAGGCGCGATAGGCGTCGTCAGTGAGCAGACGGTTCACGCCAAGCAAGGTGGTATTCTCACATTCGAGCAGCGCAGCGATGGCATTGTAGAGGATGTATTCGAGGCGCGGCCCCCAGGAATCGGGCCAGAGACTCTTGAACGCGCCGACGATGCCGGACGCGACCAAGGGCCGGTCGTCGGGCGCAACGTGGGCGAGGAGATTCAGGCCGATGGGAAAGTCGAGGTCGCCGGGATTGAAATAGACCGTGTGCTCGGCGCGGGCCGGTGGGATCAGGTGCAGTATTTCCTCGGCGAGATCGCCGTGCGGATCAATTAGTCCGACGCCGTGTCCGGCGGCGATGTGTTGCACGATGAGATTGCGCAGGAGCGTGGTCTTCCCCGAACCCGTCTTGCCGATGAGGTAGAGATGCTGCCGCTGGTCGTTTGGTGAAATGCCAAAAGCCACTGGGTCGCCCCAGCCGTGTCGCTCGCCGATGATGATGTGATCGTGTGGGTTCATGGTTCCCAAGCCAGCCGCCACTCCTGCCCGGAGGAAGGTTTCCCGTGTTGTATAAAACCTGCGAACCGGGTGGGCGGATGACGACTGCCACTCGCTTGCGCCGACATGCGTGTTTGGGGACGAGCCGGCGAGGTAATGGCGACTGACTTTGAAACCCGAGACAGTGTCATTTTAACACGGCCCGGCCGCGCGCGCCTGCGGCGCGAGTCGTGTTGGGGAACGCCGCGATGGCGGCGACGCTTTTTCCGCATTCAGTGCGAAGGTGTCGTGCTCCGCGCATCGCTGCGAACCCGGTCGTCCTCCGCACCTCGGTGCGAAGTGGGCGCGGGAGCGGACCCGTCGTGGTGTTCTTAAAACCAGTCCCCCCAACGTGTCGTGGGCTAAGGAACGATAGTTCCGCAGCGCCCGACTTCGCGCTGTTTGGTAAAGGACACCGGGTAGGTGGACTGCACCCGATAGCCCGGAGGGAAAAAGCGCGAAGTCGGGCGCTAGCCGACGACACGTTGGGGGAGGTCGTAGGCGGCGGTTGAGCCGTGGAATCGTGGTCGGGTGCGGGTCGCACCCCTACAAACCCTGTTTGTGGCCCCGTATGTAGAGGGGTTGATTCGCGACCTCGGCGCGCAACCGTGGTTGCGGAAATCCACCCGTAAGGGCAAGGTTTGACAGACCGCAGATTGCGTGGTGTGGCGCAAATGGATTTTCCCCTATGCGCTGAACGCAAGTTCGTTGTGGTGATTTGCCTCGAACACCGCTTGGGCGAAACCTTTCGGTGTGGCCGAACGCAGGTTGGCGCGCTCCGTCGTCGGTGCCAACCGATGCATCCGGCTGCCTTCGGTCGGCGCGATGCGTTTGGGTGGCGGCATGACGAAACCGTTGCCCGTCCAGAGGCAGGTGCGCTTCGTGTAGGCGTCGCCAGCCGGCATGAGATAGCCACCGAAGTCGCAAGGATCAAAGATGTGATCGGGCTTGCGCCAGTAGGTCGCCACGGTGCTCACCGGGTTTTCGATGAGATACGGCGCGCGCGTCCATTCGGCCAAGCGAACGGAGGCCTCGAACAATTGCAGCGCACGGATCAATGAGCCGATGCCCTTATCTCTGAACCAACGCGCGCCGCTGGCGGCGACATCAGTGCAGGGCGGAAAGGCGAAAAGGATTTTGACGGCAGCAAACGGGGGAAGCCATTCGCGAACATCCGCGCCAACAAAGGTGATGTTGCCGTGGCGGGTCTCCCCAACCGGATGCTGGAGATCGACGCAGTAGCAGTGGTAACCGGCAGCTGCCCACGGAGCAACCATGTTGCCCGTGCGGTCGAAAAGGCTGATGACGATTTCAGCGCGCCGACTCATCGTCGCGCTGCTCGTCCAACGCGATGTTCGATCACTGGCAGCTCGTGTTGGTTCACCAGTTCCCGAATGACGGCGCGTCCGTGGTCATCGCGAAGCAGTCCGGACAACCATTGCACAAACATCTCATGACGGTGTTCTCTCTGAGTTATCCCCATCTTCCTGGTTGCTGAAAGCTTCGGTCGTGTATTTTTCTTTGTATTATTCATTGTATTACTCTGTGGACGTTTCTGTCCGCCCTCCCCGGACACTTATGTCCGCCCCCCGTGGACATTTCTGTCCGGGGTATGCGGACGCGCTGTGGATAACCGCCGCCCGTGAATGCTCAACTGTTGGGCCAGGGTCGCCGACAGATCGCGGAGTTCGCGCAACTGCGGTTCCTTGACCCGCGCAAATTTGCCGATGGCGCGAATGATGCGGTCGGTCTCGTTGAGCATGGTGATGCTGATAAAACCTTTTTCCTTGAGCGCGACCAAGTGCCGGCGAATCTGCCGGTCACTCAGACCGAAGAAGTTGGCGAAGTGACGATTGGAGGCGAAACAGCCGCGCTCGTTGTCGAGCGAATGGATTTCGACAAAGAGCACTTTCTCCATCAGCGACAACGTCGAAGAAGTCCAAATCTCCTTCGGAATCCAAACCCCTTTGAAGTCTCTCCAAATGCGCTCCATGGACTGCATTGTAGCGCACTTATCGGCCCTTCTGCAAATGACCGGCCAACCCCGCAAAAGTTGTTCCGATGATTTCGGCAACGCCCGCCGGCATGATAGAATTTGGGCAACACAATCGGGCAATTTCTCCTCGTCCGGCGTGTCCCATTATTCGTTCACAAAAACTTGCATGGACCATCATCCACAACCTTCGCAGCCACTTCCGAACAATGCGGAATTGTTCCGCACGGTTCCGCAGTCTTCCGAATCCTTCGGCAACGTTCCGCACGCTGCGGAAGCCTTCCGCACCGTTCCGAATCCTGAGGAACGCGGCGAGAACCACACGCTTACCGTGCGCGAAGTCGCGCGGATGTTTGAAGCCGCCAACGTCGCGCGCACCGAGCGCAGTATCGTGAACTGGTGCCAGCCCAACCGGCAGGGGATCGCCCGGTTGGACGCCTACTTCGACATGAACGACCGGCGCTGGTTCATCACACCCCAAAGCGTCGAGTCTGCGATTGCGGAAGAGAAAGCCAAGGCGGCGAAAGTGGAGCAGAGCCATTCCGAACCGGAAGCGCCAACGCCACCGCGTTCCCAAACCGAAAACGACACCCCACGCTCCCGTTCAAACACGGATACCGATTCCTTCCAGCTCGGCAGCATGGAAAAAGAACTCACCGACTTGCGCATCCTGAACCGCGGCAAGGACTACTTCATCGAACAACTCAAACTCGAACGCGAAGGATTGCTCGACAAGCTCGTCACCGGCAGTCACCGCCTTGGCGAGCTGGAAACGCAATTGCGGCAACTTGGGGCGCCGTTTCACGTTCGGGGTGACAGACCGGAACGGGGGGAAACAAAAGCGGTTTGACGGAAGGCCGTCTCGTTTGACTTACCCGTTCACGGTCTGAAGGAGAATGGCGGCGGGCAGGCGGTGCGCGACTTTTTCCGGGGCTTCCATTTCGCGCGCGGATCGCGCGGTGAACGGCAGCAAGCCGCCTTCGCGATAGAGGGTGATGGCGACGTGCTCGTTGCGGCGGATGCAGTCCTTGATGGCGTCGGGGTGCCGCTCGCAGTGCAGCAGTGTCTTCCACGAGTAGATGTCCCGCGGCTTGTGGAAGTCGCTGTTGGCGATGAAGGGCATGCGCTTGAGGCCGACGGGCGCGAAGATGTCGTTGCGGTTGGCGATCTCCCACGCGTCGAGCAGCGGCGCGAACTCGTCCTGATTCTCCCACAGGAAGAGCGTGTTCTTGCCCCAGTCGCTCTTGAAAACATGCGGGTGCGAGGCGACGGCAAGCGCGCCTTGGGCGTGGAGTTGCGCGATGGTCTCGGGCAGGTCCAGCGCGGACGCGATGGGCATCTGCATGTCGATGCCGAGCAGATGGGCGGAGCTTTTCTTGGTCAGGCCGTCCTTGTTGAACTCGATGCCGGAGAGGACCAGCATGCCGTACTTGCTCCAAGCCCGGCGGCGTTCGCGTTCGAGCACGTCGAAGTATTCCCCGACCTGGCTCTCGGCCAGCACCAGCCGGCTGAGTTTACTCAGCTTCCCGACCAGCCGCCGCGGATCGGTGAGGTGATCGGTGATGCAGATGCAGTGGAATCCGCGGACGCCGTAGAAATCCACCAACTCCCGCACGCTGAGCTTGCCGTCGGAGTAATCGCTGTGCATGTGGAAATCGCAGAGCAGCGCCTGCGAGGCGGCCGCGCCATCCACGATGGCGGGCGCGGCGGGAACGCCCGTGGCGCGTGTGGCCGAGTTGGACAGAATCTTCACCGAGCCGGGGCCAAACTTCGACCAGTCACCCGCGTCGTCGCACTGGGCCAGGACCAATTCGGCGATGCGCAGCGCGTCGTCGGGCCGGGAGACCTTCGCCAGGTTTGCCCGCCACTCGTGCCAGAGTTTGGCGCGTTTGCCGAAGGCGTCCGCGATCAGCTCGGGGACCTCGCGGTTGCGCTCCGCAACGGCACCGAGGCCGAGTTGCTCGACGAGCCGGGCGTTGCCGGTTTCCTGGCCGGGGATGATCTGATTGATGATCAGCGGACAGCGCGCGGCGATGGCTTCCTGCACGATGGCACCGCCGGCTTTCCCGATGAGCGCGTGGTGGGAAAGCATCAGTGCGGGCATCTGGTTGGTCCAGCCGAGCACCTGCACGCGGTCGCGGTAATCGCGGAAGCGGTCCTGCAATTCCGCCTTCAACTCGGGATCGCGCCCGGTCGTGATGGTGAGGTGGACGCGGTCATTCTCGAGCAGGCGGTCCAGCACCTTGCCGTACTTTTTCTTACCGTGGTTGATGACGTAGAGGAGCTTGATCGGACCGTCCTCGTTCAAAGGAAGCGGCACGCTTTCCGGCGCGGCGAACTGGGAGCTGACCGGAGAACCGAGCGGATGAATGCTTGCCGCATCCGCGCCCGCCGCGCGCAACACGGCGGCGGTCGGCTCATTCGCAACCACGAAGACATCGCTCGACGCTCGATGCCACGCGGCGTTCACCGAAATGGAATCGGTGACGATCGTGACGAACCGGAAGGGCTTCTCGCAATGGTCGCGGAAGAGTTCCTTGATGATCGCCGCGTAAGCCGGGTAGGTCGAAACCACGCAGTCGGGCTGGGTCACGCGCAGCACCTCGCCGAGCGCCACGCGCAGCCGCGTCAGCCCGCCGATGCCGCTGTCGGCAAACGACGCGTGATCCAGCAGTGAGTAGATGCCCTGCCAGAGCGTAGGGGCGTAGCGCACCACGCCGAGGTGCGCCTTCTTCACGAGGGTGTTAAGCCGTCCGTAAGGGCTTTCGAAGAGATCAAGCACCTCGATCTGCGCCTCGGGTAACACGAGTTCCAACGCCTCGCGGAGACTGCGCGCGGCCGAGTTATGGCCTTCACCAAAACCCGTGGTGAGGATGAGCACCTTTTTTATTACCTTCTTCTCCATAGCAGGTTTCTTTTTAAGGCCGGTAGCCGTCGTGACGTTACGGCGGCGGGGCGGTAACGATTGGGTGAAATTCTTGGCGGCAAATTCTCCCCGAACCCCTTGTCCGACTGGAGCGCACGCGCCGTTTGCTGAAACGACTTGCCCGGAGTTGACCGAGGGAGACGCGCTGGAACTGCGGACTTCGGCCAGGTCAAAGAACTCGGCCAACTAACCCGCTCTGGCCAGGTGTTCCGCGAGGCGTTTCGTGGTTTTTGACCGGGCCTTGTCGTGCAGTCGGGCGGCGGTGCGAAAGATGCGCCGTCGCAGTTTTCGCTGACGTCTCGCGATCTCCTTGAGCGCGCGCTTGCCTGTCTTATCCGTTGCTGGGTTCAACAACGACGCGAGCATATCAAGGTCGTGATGCCAGCCGAGCCAGCGTCCCAGCGAGCCGGCCAGTTTCAGCCGCCGTTTCATGCGCCCGGTGAGCCGGTGGACGAGCAGCATTTGCTGATAGTGCGTCTTGGTCGCGTTCCGCCACGCGTGGAGCTGTTCGGCTGAAGGATCATCCAAGGCGGCCAGCCAGGCGCTGCGCTCCTTCTTTGAGCAGCGCTGGAATTCGGAGGCAACTGCCTTCCACGTCAGCGAATCAAGGGACTGGGCGGAGATCAGTTCCCGTAGTCTGCCCGCCGCGTGCAAAATGCCGCGGGCGGGCGAATTGAGGCACGGCAACGGCTTGCTCCGGGAGGCCGAAATCTACAACCAATCGTTGGATCACATCCGCGTCGCGCTAGCCGGCGAAGCTGCCCTTGAGCAACCGGATGTGCCGTTTGATCTGCTGACGGGTCTGGAGTGGAAACTGGCCCCGAACCAGCGCGAGGATCGGCCGGAGCTTTTTCATCCGCCGCCGCAGGGAATGAATTCCACCTTCGGGAAAATCGCCAATGCGCCGGAGATCGCCTTCGACCTGAGTCACAATGCCCTTCAGCACGCACTGCAACCGCTGTCCCGCCGGGTGGCGCACCGGGGAGGCTGCTTTCGCCGGTCCATGAGGTTCGATGTTCGGCTGGTGATTGGAAACCGACGGCAGCCTGGCCGCGGGGATCTTCAGCCGCACGATGGATCGCGTTGCAAGCGGGTTCATTGAAGCGAGAGGTTTATCGACTACGGAACCAAGTGTCGATTTTCATCCGCTGGGTTTGGATCGTCGCGGGCACACCTTCGGATCGCGGGTCCGTCCTCCAAATTACGGCTGGGGCATACATTCCACCCCCCGTCGTCACTAAAACGTGGCTTTACCCCATGCGCCCGGCCCGTGGAAAATGGGGCGCAACTATGAACGCTCAACTGTTTCGCGACGGGGAATTCTTCGCCGAAGTTTTCATCTGCGGCATGCACCGCAACGGCGGCTGGGAGGTGATCGGCGGTGAATACGAGTGGGTTCCCAATGCGAGCGGCTCGTGGTTTCGCTTCACCATGCACGGGCGGGTCGAGCAGGTGACGGACTCCTACACATTGTACCTCGCCAGCGGCGAAGTCTTCACGTTGGGACCGATGAACATCGAATCCGGCGACCCCGAGCTGCCCTCGCTTCACGCGCCAGTCCACGCGCACGGCTGAACGGCACGCCTCGACTGGTCGTGGGTCGCCCCGTTCGCAGCCCGACGCAGGAGCAGTTTTACGGAAGCAGGTGCTGCCAGGAGCGAAGCCGGCGGAGTGTCGGCGTCTTCTTCCGTTGGTGTTCCGCCATCCGGGTGAGCAGCAGGTCCAGAATCTTCACCGCGTCGAGGATGTACGGCCCCTTGTTGAGCATCACGCACTCGGCCCGTTCGGACATGGCCGCATCGGTGATTTCCGCGCGCGAGGGCATGCCCTTCTTGGCCAGGCTTTCGAGCACCTGCGTGGCCCAGATCACCGGGACATGGGCCGCCTCGCACAGCCACAGGATTTCCTCCTGGATTTCGGCAATCCGCAGATAGCCGATCTCGACCGCCAGATAGCCGCGGGCGATCATCACGGCAAACGGGCCGCGACTGGCCGCGCGCACCATGATCTCCGGCAGGTTGCGCACCGCCCGGGCGGTCCCAATCTTGGCAATCACGCCGAGTTTCTCGCGACGTTTGAATGCGGCGCGGCGGGCATCCAGCTCGCCCAGCAGCAACCCCATGTCTTCGGGTTCCTGCACGAAGGAATAGCCCACCATGTCCGCGTGCTGGACGATGAAATCCAGGTCTTCCATATCCTTCGCCGTCAATGGCGCGATGCGCAGATCCGCACCGGGAAAATTCATCCCCATGTCCTCGCGGAACTTCTCCCCCTCGGGCCGCGCCTGCGTGACCGTCAGTTCCAGCCGCTTGGGTTTGACCTTGTCCACCCGAGTTCCGATCCGCCCTTCGTTAAACCAGATGCTGGCCCACGGCTTGAGTTGTTCGTAAATCTCCGGCAACGCGCACACGGCCTGGAAGGCGGCACCTTTGCCGAAATCCGCCGGCGTGCGCACGAGCATTACCGGATCGCCTACCTGGATGCGCCTCTTGGGATCCGGGGTGCGCACTTGATCCGTGCGGGCGCGCGGCCCGGTCAGGTCCATCAGCACCTTGCACTTTCGCCCGACCGACCGCTCCGCCCGGCGCACATTGCGGATCATCGCCAACCAGTCGTCCGCGCTGTCGTGCGCGCAGTTGACCCGCACGCAATCCGCACCAACCCGCAACAGCTTGCGCATCCAGCCCGCATCCCGTGCGGCCTCCGTCGGGAGAGTCACCAGAATCCGCACTCGCCGCTTCTCCGCCGTCGCGCCCAGCACTTCGGACGCCTGCCGCTTGATCATGGCTTTGCCGCTGCCAAAGACGGCGCCGGGAGGATGGATCTGGGCCGGCTTTGATGCCGTGCCGGACAGGATGGCCAGCGTCGCCAGCACCGCGTCGATGGTCGCCAAAACATGCGCCTCGCAACGTCCCAGCGACGAGACACCCAGCGGGACGAGCCGGGCTTGTAGTTCGCGCAGGTCCCGGTTCCGCAAAGCCAGATAGGCGGCCAGATTCTCCGCCGACGTCTCGCAGGCCGTGCCGCGAATCTGCGAGCGCCATTTCGTGGTGAGCCGCTCCGCCTCGCCGGCCACCAATTTACGCACGGCCGACAGCTCGCGGTAGAGCAAGCCGGCGTCTTGTCGCATATTCCTCATCGTCTCAGTTTTCGGAGGTTCCCCAGCGGTTTCAAAATCTCGTCGCCAATGATTCTGCAACCAACCTCTTCCCACCTGCGCTTGGGGAACCGGTTTTTCAATACCGGCTTCGGATCAGCGTGATGCCCGGTCGTAATCGTCGGGCAGGCCAGCCCGCTTTCCAAGCGCCGCTCAAACAAGCCTGGACTAGTCGCCGAGAAAGGCAGCTAGCAGCGACATCACTGACCCGTAGCAACTGTGGCCGTCGCCAGCCCCACTTTCGTAATCTCCAATTGCTGAAGCAAATCCAGCACACTCACGACATATTGATAGTCCACGTCCTTGGCCCCGCGCACGGCGACGGTTAGTTCCTTGTCGGCGGCGCGCAGGTCGGTGAGGGACTGACGCAGTTGGGTGAAGGTCATCGCCTCGTCGTTGAGCCAAATGCTCCCGGTTTCGCTGACGATGATGTTGGTGATCTTCGGCTTTTCGGTGGTGGGCGGTGGTTTGCCGCTGGGGAGGTTCATCTCGAGGTTGTTTACCAACTGCGGCGTGGTGATGATGAAGATGACCAGCAGTACGAAGGCCAAGTCGAGTAACGGCGTAATGTTCAACTCGTTCAGCGAACTGTGGTGGGACTGGGAGAATTTGCGGTGGGCGCTCATGGCTGGCCAAAGACATTGATCGGTTCGCTTTCCTGCTGGGTGTCAAAGCGGACAACGACCTTGGCGGGGAAGTTCTTCGGTGGTGGACGGCTGAAAGCAGGTGTCTCTTTCAAAGCGCGCTTCACGGAGTCATCCCAGCGCGGATGGCCGGAACCGCTGCGCCAGTTGGTGCCGGTGATCTTACCAGCGGGATCAATGTTGACGTCCACCTCGGCGACGAAATTGGCGTCATCCAAGCCAGTGGGACGCGTCCATTTCGAGCGGAGCGCGTATTCCATGAAACCCTTGTAAATCATCACCGGGTCGCTGCTGCTCTGCACCGTCTTGGCGCTGTCATCCTTGAAATTGAAGGTGCCCACATCGACGGCGGGCGGTGCTACGACCGAAGGCGGCGGCGCGACGGCGGTGACTTTCGGCGCGTCGATGACTTTGGGCGCGACCACCTTGGGGGCTTCGACGACCTTGGGCGGCGGAGTCGATTTGGGTTTCTCGGCAACCTTGGGCGGCTCGGGTTTTGGCTCCTCAGGCTTCTTCTCCTCAGGCTTCTTCTCCTCGGGCTTCTTCTCCTCGGGCTTCTTCTCGGGTGGTTTTTCCTTGGGCGCCATCTGGACCGCGATGGTCTTGAGCTTCTGGCCGAGCATGCCCTCGCGTGCGGCAAAGAAAAACAGGGCGGCGATAACCAGCGCGTGGAATACCGCCGAAAAGAGGAGATTGACCTTGGTCGAATTGCGTTTTTTCCTGGGCGGGGCGTGCATGGCTTCTAATTCTTGCGGGCAGGGGGGGTCTTGAACACTTCGGTGGCGAGATCGACTTTCAAGACATTCGCCTGCTGCAGCGCGTCGAGCACGGCCACGATGCGGTGATACTTGGTCTTCGCATCGCCCCGCACGATCACGCTGAGATCTGGGTCATCAGTACGGAGTTGCACCAGTTCCGTGAGCAAACCCTCGCTGTCCACTTCCTTCTTGTTAAGAAAGAGTTTGCCGCTCCCATCTACTGTCACGTAGTTAGCCTTCCGCGGCGGATCCTTCTCGCGCTTGGAAGCCGTCGGGAGTTCCAAATCCAGATCGTTCACGATCGGGGTCGTGGTGATGATGAAAATGACCAACAACACGAACGCAAGGTCGAGCAATGGAGTGATATTCAACTCCGCCAGCGCATGGTGATGTGATTTGGAAAACTTCTTCGCCATGGCGACCCTCAATTGGCGATGGATTCCCCGCGCTGCAACGAAACAGTGTCCCCAATAATGCGAACGCGTAGGGGATCCATCACTTCGTTGGAAGAAGGGCGTATATCGACATATGAATGCTCGATTAGAGCAGAAAACTCAGACAGGAATAAATCGAGGTCTTGGGTCATTCCACGGATCGTGGTAACCATGAAGTTGTAGGCGAACATCGCCGGGATGGCAACGAGGAGTCCAATAACCGTGGCGATAAGCGCGCCAGCCACACCGGGTGCCATTGCAGTCAAGCTCGCCGAGTTGGCTCGTGCGACGCCCGCGAAAGTCTCCATTACTCCCCAAACTGTGCCGAGCAAGCCAATAAATGGTCCCCCCGCAACTGCCGTGGATAGAACTATCATGCCCTTTTCCAACGCCAGCGCCTCTGCCCCCACGGCACGTTCCAGAGCGACCCGGACCAATTCAAACAGAGTGGAACTGATGTGCTTCTGGCCATGGATCTCGACGGGGAAGTGCTTAAGGTAATACTCCAGCTCCCGGGCCCCTGCATCGTACACTTCAAACGCCGGTGCCCCATCAAACTCAAGGCCCTTGCGAGATAGCTCTAGCGGATCACGAGTGGCCCGAAAGGCCGCGAAGAATTTTTTGGTGGTCCGCCCCGCGATCCAGATCTGCCTGATCTTGGTGATGATGACCGTCCAACTGAACAGCGACAGGGCCGCCAAGGTACAGATGGTGATCTTGCCCTCCATCGTGGATTTCTCGAAAGCGAACTGCAACGCGCCGGACGCAAACATGGGGCCGAGGATTAGTGTGTTCATGGGAATAGGTTAACTGAATTACTTGCCGGGTAAGATGACCGTGACGCGACCAGTGGTCCGCGTGAGGACGGGTTTGAGTTTGGCGCTTTTCTTCAGGTCGTCGCCGTCAGCCCCAGATTCTTGGGGGACCGGCTTCGTTGCTGCCGCCACCTTGGCCGGCTCGCTTTGAGCCGCCGCCGCCTGGCTGGTGCCCGCGGCGGCCGCGCCTTGGGTGAACCCCGTTTGGCCGGTGGTGGTAGTGCCGGCGGCCACATTCTGGCTCATCACATTGGCATCCACCACAGCTCCGGAGGCAGAGACCCCACCAACACCAATGAGTGTGCCCGAAACTCCGCCCCCGGCCGAAGCCTTGACGTCGCCGCCGCCCAACGCGGTGATGGTAACGTTCTGTCGCGAGGAGATATCAATGTTCTGCTGGGCGACCGCGACCCCCGAGATGCTGCCCGTCGCCTTGAGACTTACATTGACGCCGATGACTCCGGAGCCGGAGACGTTGATATTACCCCGTGAAGTAACGACTCCACCGACCTCTGATCCGGCCGTCAGAGACACCCGGCCGCCGGGAGTAGGATTATCGCTGAGGTTGACCTGGACAACGCCACCGGCACCCGCCGAGATATTTCCGCGCGGTGTCTCGACGGTGATGTTACCCACGACCGTGTTGGGGGAATCCGGGAAAGTGGTCGCCAGGATGCCGCTTCCAGGGATCACCCGGCTGACCGACTCCACCACACCACTCACTGGATCGAAGCGGTATTGCGTCACGGTCTGCGTGTCCACCCGGCCGTCCCCGGCGTTCACATTGCCGTTCTCCGATCGGACGGTGATGTGACCCCCGTCGTATGAAGCAATGCGCGAGTCTTGGATGTTTATATCCCCGCCTGCGATGACCGAGAGATCACCCCTGCTCGTGGAGAAAATGCCGCGGCCGGGATCGCTCTTGAAGGTGATCGCCGCATCCGGCGAGCCGAGCTGGACAGTGCCGCCGATGCGCAGGTCCAAGTTCCCGCCCGCCTGGGAGAGAATGCGGGAGGCGAACATGTTGAGATTCCCGCTGACGTCCAGCCGTACGCTGGCCGCCGGGCCGAGCAGCGCCAGGGTCGGATTGTCAGCTGGGCCACGGGAGGCAATTCCCGGTGTGTCGCCCAAGTCCACATTGCGCGCGGAAATGGTCAATTTCCCCGGCCCGGAGACGAGGTAGCCGGTGCCGCTCTGCAGGGGAACATCCTGACTGCGATCGTAGAGTGATCGGATGACCGCATCATCCACGAATCGGGCGGGAGTCAAAAGCGGTACGCCATCCGCCAGCGGCCGGCCCTGTAGATCCACCGGCACCGGCTGCCCGAGACTGTCCACCAAGACCGGTTCACCGAAACTGTTCACGACCGGAACCTGGAGATGCTGAAGCCCCTGCAACTGATCGAAAGTCATGCGCCCCTGGAAAATCAAACGTCGGGTAAGTGGGTTGTAGAGAAACGGATTGCTGCCAAAGGCGGGGGCCGAGCGCCGGAGCGCACTAAAGTCCGGTAGCGTGCCTAAATTCTCGTAGAAGGTAAACGGTACCCGGTTATTGATGTCCCCGTCCACCGTGAGTCGGCTCCCATCGGCGGGACTGAGATTCTGCACCGACAACCCGGCGTTTAGCATGTTTCCATGAACGGTGACTTCCGCACGTTTCGGGGAGACCAAGGTGAGGTTGGCCATATCTCCACTGATGACCATCGCCGCCGGTCGGGAATCGTGGAGATGCACCGGCGTAAGGGCATGATCGCTCTCGCCGAAATCACTCGAGTCAGCAAAGCGGACCTTTTCACTGTCCGACAAGATCAGCTTAACAATATTGCCCTGCGCATTCACGCCCCGCAGCGCCCCACCATTTTCCGTCGTGACATTCAAGTCACCCGAAGGCGAGGGGAACAGGATGATGTCGTTGGCTATGTTGATTCCCCCGGCACCCGCATGGAGCGACAGGTTGGGCGGGTAGATGGGGGATGGAATCGTCAAGTCCGACGTGGACGGGCGATTGTTCCCGGACAGGTTGATGGCATTGGCCGCGCGCAGGGAGACGGCGGCGGCCGAATCGTAGTCGAAGCGGTGGTTAAATGCGCCTGCCTGACTGTTATAGATCGCGTTCGGGTTGCGGACCTCCTGCAGATTGATGTCACCCTCGGACATCACATCCCAGGCTCCTTTGATCAGACTCAAGGCCAGCAGTCGTTGGGAGGTGCCCGCATTGCCACCGGCGCGAATGGTTCCCTGACCATTGGCCAGAACATAATGGCCGCTCACATTGCCGCCGGCCCGGATCGTCACATCACCGGGCGCCGGCCCGAATGCGCCGCTCCCGCCATCGCTCTCCCCGATATCGGGATTGTTGCTCGGCAGATAGCTGGTCACATTCCGCCCGGCCGTGAGGTTGACGTTGCCACCCGCGGCGGTACTGACACCGCCCAGATTGGCAGCGTCCACCCGATAGCCTGTCCTGGAGAATTGGAAGCCTCCTTTTCCCGAGCCGGTGTTCACATCTCCATTCGCTGCGAAGACATCGATATTACCACCCGCGACCGTCCGGGCGAAGCCGGCGTTCAAAGTCACACTCTGCCCGGCGAACAGTGACACATCGCCGTTCTGTGTTTGCAGGGAACTGCTGCTGTTGAAATTGATGTTGCCCGTGCCGGGATTCACCGCGCCGACCGGATTGGCGGCATCCGGGGTGGTGAAATTGGCGCCCGCGATCAGTGCGACGGACCAGTTTCTCCCGGCGGTGATGCTGCTGTTCAGATTGACATTCCGCCCGGCCTGCAAGAGCAGCGTGCTGGTCGGATCGACACTGTCCGGGAGATTCCACGCGGAACTTACCGTAATGTCCCGCAGCGCTTGCAAAGTGATATGGGCGAAACTGGCGAAGGCTGAGGGGCGGAAAGTCAGTGTGCCGGCGACCGGAGAATCGCCGGGATTCACCGTGCCGCCTCCCGGCGCCCCCGCGCCTGAGTTACTGATCAATATGTCGAAGGGGTCGATAACCAGTTCACCACCCACGCCGCCGAAGTGTGAGCGTGACTCAATGTGCGAAGCAATCGCACTCATCTGCGGGGCGGAGAGGGCAACCCGGCCGCCGTTTCCCCCCGCCGCGCCTCCCGAGACATCAATTAAGGAACCGACGCTGTCGGTAAATCTGTTGGCCGACCTAATGCGGACCTCCCCCCCAGTCCCCGCCGCCTCACCGCCCGTCGCGCTTATGACTGAGCCGGGTTGCAAAGTGACGCTCTCCTCCGCGATGAGTTCGATTACCCCCCCGACGTTGCGCATGGTGTTGGCCTGCAGCAGCCCGCCTTGGTTGACCACTCGCGCATGGATAGCAATGGTGCCGGCATCGGCAATCAAGCGCCCCTGGTTGTCCACCGATCCCGCGGGCAGACTGACTTGGGCGCTCAACCCACGCCCGTCGGGTCGCTCACTGACCAATACGGATTTTCCAGCATAGAGGCCAATATTGCCATCCGGGGCAGTGAGGACGCCATGGTTCTCCACCTTTTCGGCGATGAGATAGAGCGAGCCGCCGCTCTCGGCCTTCACCGTGCCGTAGTTGATGATGCTCGCCAGGGGCGGGAGCCGGTTGAATTGCCAGGAACCTCCGCCGGCCATGTCCGGACTGATCGGCGCGGTCGTGACCACCAATCCCGCAGCGCGGACAAATGAGTCGGGACCGAAATAGAATCCGTATTGGTTGGCCAGCACCAGCACGCCGTTGGCCTCGACTTTCCCAAAAATCTGCGAGGGATTTAGATCATTGATGCGGTTCCAAGCAATCGAGGTGGCCGAGGGCTGGAGGAACCGGGTCGTTTCGTTCACGCCCACATTGAAGCTGCGCCAGTCGAGAAACGCCCGGTCTCCCGTCTGCACCGTCAGGACGGGGCCGACGCTGGACAAGGTGGCGCTGCCGGAGCGAACCACCAAGCCTTGCGGATTGGCGTGGACCGACGGCAGATAGGGCGATGCCATCCCGAGCGCGATGGACAACATCGCCCGGGTGATCTGCGGACCATCAGTTTTTGCGCGAGTCAAAGGCATTGGCAGGGTGGTTTTACGCTGGCGGCACTAGATAATCCAAGGTGGGAAGTGTGACATTTGGGTGCATGAGTCCGATTAGTGCCACCTTGTGTCCTAGAACTGCACTCCAAGCGCAAACGAGGCGCGAAAGGACCCGGCCGGACTGTTGACCGTTTCATTCAACGCCCAGCCGAGCACCAGCCTGGTATCCCACGTCTGACCGATCAGACCCTGAAAGCCAAACCCCGCCCCCCATAGCTTCTTGGCATCGCCGCGGGCGGACTCCAAAAAGTACACTTCGCCATAGTCCATGAACGCCGACAGCCGGACGCGCATCGGCAGTGAGCCGTCCACCATACCCAGATTGTAAAAGCGCGTGCGCGGCTCGAATGAGACTTTCCAGCCCGTGTCCCCAAACTGTTCGCCATCTTGATAGCCCCGCACGGCCCCGGTGCCCGCGACGCCGAACTGCTCATTGCTTATCAGCGGCATGTTAGCCCACTGGCCATCGGCCCGCACCACCACGGTGTAGTCGTCTGAGAGCTTCTGCTCCCGCGAGACGCCAAAGGTGGCGGTCAGGTAGTCATTTCGCGCCGCCGACGAGCCACCCAGGCCCCGAAATTCGGAGGCGCTGGACAGCACGGGGAGATTGGCGGCACAGCCAAGAAACCAGTTGTTCTGGCCGGTCTTGTCCGCAATGCCGGAGTCCCAGCGGAGCGACACCGGGAGATACGCAACGCTAGTGAAACGGGGCGGCTGCGGCGCTGAAATCAAGGTGGTCTTCTGCGAGGGAACGCCAAACGCATCAAAGATCGTGATCGTGTAGGGGAAATTATTTGTGTTGAAGCTGCTGGAGCGGAACGACTTGTAGTCCAACCCGGCGGAGATCGTGGATTTTATGCTGAGCATCTCGGTCAGAGGCAGACTGAGACGCACCCCCAGCCCTTCGTTCTGGGTCAGATCCTGCCCGGTGTCGTACGAATCAATGGTAAGAAATGCGGTGCGCGAGATATTGCTGAGCGGTCCCTTTTTCACGGCGGTATCCGTGGCCGAGCGCGAGGCAAAGACTGACAACTCTGGATTGCCGGTCGTTGGTGGAAAGCGAAACTGCCTGGTGGCTTCATTAAAGCCAAACGCCGCGGGGTTGGCCTGCGCCTGGGTCCGATAGGCGGCTGGTTCCCCCAAGGGCATGCGGTAATAGGCGCTGTAGTTGGCGACCAGGGGTTGGTCGAGAAAACGACTGGGCAAATGGTTTTCCACCTTCATCTGCTCCGGACTGAAGCCGTATTGGAAACCCACGGAATGTTCCCGCTGCCAGAGGTTGTTATATTGGATCGAACTGTTGAGCCGCAGGTTCGGGGTCCCGGGGGTTCCCAGATTGTTGAACTCAAGGCGACCGTGCAAGGGGAGGCTATCCTTTACCTTCAACATCAGGGCGCTGGTACCCGGCTCGGGTCCGGGGACGATCTCCGGGTATATCTGCCGGTCGGAATTGAGATTGGCCCGGTCCAACTCGGGGTTGAACCATTGAACCTGTAGGAATTGGTTAGTGCGGAGACTGGGCATGGCCCGCATCACGTTGTTGGAACTGAAATGCCGGTTACCCAGTACCGTGATCTCCGCCAGTCTCCCCTCGGTGACCTGCAACTGCACCACGCCGTTGGTGATCTTCTGCGGCGGCAAGGTGGTGCCGACAGTCACATAGCCCTGCCGACGATAGAGTAGGTTGAGAGTCTTCTGAGCCAATACGATTTGGTCCACGGAGACGGCCGCTCCGGTGAAATTGGTCAGCACGCTGTCCAGCGCCTCGGGTCGCAGGAGGGTATTGCCAGTCACTTGGTACCGGGTCACTGCAAACGTTGGCTTGGCCGGCGCATTGGTCTGGCTGACAGCACTGGGTGGAGGCGGAGTACCCGGTCCGGGGGCAGTGGGAGTTTCGGCCGACCAGCCAGTTAGTTGGAAGACCACCATCGCACCCACCAGCACCCCGGCCTTGCCGCGACCATTGGATCTCACCGAGCGTTGGCGCCATTCGGACGGCGTGGCGCCGAACTGCCGTTTGAACATCCGGTTGAACTGTCCGACATGCTTGAAGCCGCTCTCCAACGCGACATGAATGACTTTGTTGCCGGAGTCCCGCAGCATTTGCTTGGCGCGGCTGAGGCGGAGTTCATTCTGTTTGCTCCGCAGGTTCACGCCGTAGTGGTTTTGAAACAACCGGTTGAAATGGCGTTCACTGCACCCGCACATCCGGGCCAGTTCGCCGAGACTGTGGTCGTGTAGTTCAGCCTCAGTCATCCGTTGCACCAGGCTCTCGAAGCGATTGCGCGAGTCGCTCATCACCGGGGCGGGACCGGTGCTCCAGAACTCATTTCCGAACGCAATGCCGGTCACCCGGAGCAAATCACCGCGGCGGATCAGCTCGTTGGGCGGGGGCGGCTGCAAGGCCAGGGCCGCGAATTCGGAGGCCAATGGGTGGGGTGGCTCGACGATGCGGGGATTGGTCTCCAGTTGGGTCATCATATTGCCCAGAAAGCCCTGTTCGTGGGTGGTGAGCACCCCGCTCAACCAATCCGGCCGGACATAGAAATACTGCAATTCCATTCCTTGAATCTGGCTGGCCCGGAATCGCACCCCGCTCAAATTGGAGATCAGCACCACGGCGCCGGGTACCACCTCGCGCGCCAGTTTGACGCCGAGCAGATAGCCACCGACCTGGATGCGACAGAAGCCCATGCCCGCCTGCTCCGGGGACCACTCGGTGCCGGCGGGCAAAAAAACCGACTGCAATGTCAGACTCGGACAACTACTCATAGAACAGCCAAACTTGCCCCCGTTTATTACGAACTCGCGTCAATTGGGCCAAGATACGGAAAACTCTCCCATTCGACGCGGAAGAGAAGTTTCCTTCGCCGAAGGGATTGGTTATGGCTGCGAGGATGAAACTGATTCTGCTTTGTTCGGTGGTGCTCAACCTCGGCTTGGGAGCCTGGTGTTTTCAGTCATTCCACCGCCCGGCCCACCCCGTTCCCAGCCCGGCGCCCAGCACCGTGGTCGAGCGGGTCGTCCTGACCAATACGCCGCCGTTTCACTGGCGACAGGTGGAATCCCCGTTCTATCCCGTGTACATCGCCAATCTGCGCGCCATCGGCTGCCCGGAGCAGACCATCCATGACATTGTCACAGCCGATTTGAAAAGCGTCTTCGAGGCCCGGCGGAGCAATCTGGGTGGACGCCCGCTCACCGCTGAGGAAGTCGCGCGTCACACCCAGGCGCTTGAACGGGAGGAGTCACAGGCACGGCAGGTGTTGCTGGGGCCGCCGGTCAAGCCGGGGGCGGCGAACGTAGCAACGTCCCGGCCGGCCGCGCCGCCGGCCGCCCCGGTGCGCCGGCCGGCCAGTTCCTTGTCGCGTGAGGAACTGGTCGCGTATTTCACCCGGCGTTCGACTCCCGAGGGGGAGCCAAAGATGATTTATGCGGGCATCAATCCGACCGAAGAGGAGCTACGCCAAGTTTATGAGTTGAACCTGAACTACCAAGACGAGTTTGGGAAAGGCCAGCCCAATCCGGCCGACGCAGCGTGGGAAAAGCGCCGCCGGGCCGCGCTACGGGACATGGATGATCTGCTGCGTTCGTTGATCGGGGACACCCGCTATGGCGAGTATCTGCGCGATGCCATCATCAACGGGCAGCCCGGACGATGAGGAGAGTTCCGGCGGCCAGGCACGGTTTTCAGCGGTTAGCTTTGGTACGATTGGGTTACGAAAGCGGTGCCGGCCAACCGCAAAGGCTCCCCCAGCGTTGGATAAAGGGTGTTACTCGATTTCCAGTTGTCCGAATAATGCCAGCGTATGTCCGAATAATGGAGGCGGACGGGACGGGATGCTCGCTAGTGTCTGCGGGAATTGTTGTTGGTAATTCCAATTGGTATTTATGAGAAAACACGTTGTGCAGGTTTGTCTGGCCTTGGGTTTGGTGATGGCGGCGGGTGAGAGCGGCCTCGCTGGCCCCCTGAACCATACGCCCCGGGATCTGATGCTGGGTTTCCGCCAGACCGGCGCGACGCTGAACGTGGAGGCTAACATTGGTCATGCCTCCCTGTATTACAACGCCGCCCCCGGAACCTCCTTCCCGATCACCACCTTCACCACCGCCCAGCTCGCCACCGCCTTTGGCAGCCCGCTTGGAAATGTCATGTGGTCGGTCTCGGGTGGCGTGAACACCGTTGGCGACGTCAACTATCCCAAGAACACCATGTGGGTCACGGCTCCCCGGGCTGACGTGGCGGTGCAAACCCCGCCGTGGAACCGGGCGTCCGGCAGCTCTCAGGCCAACACGGTATCGGGTATTCTCTCCATCGCCGGCCAGGCCGTCGCGTATAGCAGCAGCATTGCACCCGGCGACAACAATACTTCGACGGCGGTCCTCGTTCCGGATGGCAGTCCGCAGAGCTACAACTCCTTCATCGGTGCGGGCGGCGACCTCGACTCCTTTCAAGGCCCCATCGAAAATACGACGTCACCAAATTTTGATACCGGCGAAATTTCGCGGTCCGATCTCTACGAGATAAAGCCCGACGCCGCCGGCGGACCGGGCCGGTATCTGGGCTACTTCGATCTGTTTCCTGATGGAACCATGACCTTCACGGCCGCCGGCGGATCGACCCTCACCCCGCCGGGCATATCCATCGCCAACACCACCGTGCAAGTCGCCACCAACGGCGTCTCCAACGCGGTGTTCACCGTCACACTCTCCGCCAGTTCGACCTCACCCGTCACGGTCAACTATACGACACAGGACGGCACGGCCGTGGCTGGAACCGATTACACGACCACTTCAGGCACGCTGAACTTTTTGGCGGGACAGACCAGTCTGACCGTCTCAGTCCCTGCCCTCGGGCGTCCGACTTTCAAGAACTCGGTGAGTTTTACCTTGGCACTGTCGAATCCCAGCAACGGAACACTAACCACCAGCCAGGCCACGGGAACCATTGTGGATGCCTTCCTGCCGCTGCTCAGTGTCCAGCGAATCACCCGGACGGGCGGGGCCGCGGTCATCACGTTCCCCACGTTCAACGGGCTGAACTACACCCTCCGATACACCAATCTCGCCGGCCTCCGTTCGCCGATCAGTTCATGGCCGGTTGCCGCCGAGACTATCAATGGCAGCGGCCTGACTCTCACTCTGACCAACAGCACCACGGAATCGAACCGGGTCTATGTCGTGCAGACGTCGCGTATTCCCTAAACCGAAAGGGCGTGCCGCCCGTGCCGGGTTGCACCGGCGTTCGTGAAACTGCGGCGGGCGGGTCCGCCGTAGTCTTCGTAGCCGCCGGGGTGACAAAGTGGACGGAAGGGCGACCTGCTTTCTCACTATGCGGCTACGTTTCTCACTGGAGCCTTCACCGACGTTTGGTGAGCCGCTCAAGAATCGAAGCCCGGCATGGTCGCCAGTAAATACGTAGTCTGAGACCCAAACCATGCTCCACGCCCTCTCCCGGTTGAATCCCAGTTCTGGGCTGGGTGCGTTGATTCGACTACCCTTGCGTTTGATTCCGAGGAACCACGTCGCGACGGTTCGCGGCGGCATCAACAAAGGGTTCCAATGGGTCGTCGGCTCCAGCATTCACGGATGCTGGCTGGGGAATTATGAGTCCGACAAGCAGGGCTTGGTATCCAAGCTGGTTCGACCGGGGATGACAGTTTGGGACGTGGGAGCCAACGCGGGATTCTACACGCTGGCATTTTCGAGAAGAGTGGGTGCCAAGGGCAGAGTGTATGCCTTCGAGCCATTCGCCGAAAACGTCACCAACCTGCTGCGGCATGTCCGCTTGAACCAGCTCACCAACACCAAGATTATTCCAGCGGCCTTGGCTGCCACTGGCGGCTTGGTCGGCTTTTCCGTGGCGGAGGCGAATTCCATGGGACATATCTCGGCCGGGGAGACCTCGTATTTGGTGCCGGCGTTTTCGGTTGATGAATTCGTGACGCGTCATCCTGACTCCCGACCGCAACTGCTGAAGATCGATGTGGAGGGGGCGGAGAGCGCGGTTCTCACCGGGGCCACGGAGGTCCTGAGGCGCTTCAGCCCCGAGATTATGCTGGCCCTGCATGGGGAACAGCAGTCCTCCGCGTGCCAGGCCATTCTGCTTGCCCAAGGGTACCGGCTCTACTACCTCGACGGCCTAGCGGTGGGCGAAGGGTGTCTCAAGAGCGATGAAATCTATGCCTGCAAGTCGGGGCCACGGTAGCGAGGACCAGTTAGTCGGGAGGGGATTAGGAATGGGTTCGCGGCGGCAATGAGGCGTCGGACCGTGCGAGTCAGTCGGCGGGGGTAATCTTAAAAGGCAGGTGGAACCACGAAAGACACGAAAGGAGAAGGTCTGGCGAGATCGGGAGCTATCATCAATTAGGTGAGATGATTCGGGATCGGTCAACCACGATGCGAATTTTTTGCTTAGAGCGTGTTTTAAAACCCGGTTTGGAGTTCCGCGTTTACGCGGTTCGTGCGGCGTTCGACCAGCGGGCCGCGTAAGCGCGGAACTCCAAATCCAGTCCCTCGCGGCTCAAGAGGCTTTTCAAACATGCTCTTAGCCGTTGCCATTCGGTTGAAACCGGAATTGAAACCACAGAGCCACGATGAATACAGATAGAAACACGGGACGGCGTTGGCTTGAGGAAGTCACCAATTAGTGTACGCTGATCGACCAGCGAATCCTTCGTTTTCACTGTGTTCATCGTGTCTCTGTGGTGAAATGAATCAGTCCGACTGAATGGTTACGGCTAAGAACGCTTTTCGCTGCTTCACCTCCTGAGTGAAGACCGGCTCGTCGGAATCCCATTCCTATCCGTTGGAATCCGTGTCCATCCGTGGTTAAACTGCCGTTTTCGGGTTGAAACCACTAACCGGCACTAATGGGAGGCATGATGAGAGTTGGAGCCTACTAGAGGGTGTTACGAAAGGCTCGAAGGTAAACTGCGGATTCATTGGTAAATTCACGGATTTCCTTATTTCTTCTGCTTGATGCGGTGCCAACGCAGGTAAATGAGCAACAGAGTAAACCCACGTCGTAGCGCGGGTTTCGTCCACAATTGGCTACCCTGCGGAACTGCGCATACTCGGTGTTGGCAACGCCGACGTCATTTTCCGTGACCAAGCCCTCGAACGCTAGGCACTTACACAAACTTTCGTAACACCCTCTACTACCAAAAGGAAAAGCAGCGTGGGCTTGCGCCCGCGCTGCTGTGTCTCTCCACTCAACCGCGTTCGCTTAGTAGAGGGTGCCGATCGGGCCGCCGTCCACACTGCGCTGGACAGTCATCGTCGAGATGGCGAGTCCCGAGGCAGAAGTGCCGGTGCCGAGGTTGTTCGGGATCGTCGCCGCGAGGCTGCTTTTGAACGTGGTGAGCGAAGCGCTCAGCCCCGATTTGTTATAGAGATGCTGATAGCCCCAGAGGGTGTACTGGCCGTTGCGGACGGCGGCCGCGCTGTAGGGCACGCCGTTGTAGGCAAGGTTCAGCGCGCCGCCGGAATTGCCCGTTACGCTGAAAGCGTCTTTGATCCCGAGGTAGCCGATGGCATAACCAGTGACATAACTGATGCCGTCGAGACCCAAGGCGCTGCTGATGTTTTGGCTCAAGTCCGTCGCGACACTGCTGCCGCTGCTGTGACCGATGTTCGGATCGGGCGTCACCTGGGTGAACGCCGGGGAGCCGGCGTTGGCCGTCGCGCCATACTTGTAGTTGACGGAGGATTTCAACGCGCCGTAGCCCGTATCGGCGAACACCACGTAGCGAGTGCCGGAGCCGTCATTGCGACCAATCAGGCAGGCGACGCGATTGGTGTCACCCCCGTTGGATAGATCGCCCGTGAGATAAGACAGCGGCAGCGCCCCGCTGGCAAAGAGCGTCCTGGCCTGCTGATGAGCGAGGTTGTTGAGGTTGGCCGGTGCGCCCTGGTTTTTCACCAGCGCGAACGGAATCACGCCCACGTTGGTGTTCTGGAGCGTCGGGCTGCGATAGGGAGTTGTCGCTTGGAACACATCGGAGAAGGTGAAGTCCGCCACCGCGCTGGTCGGGGTGTTGGTGAACGCCGTCGTCAGGCTGACGGCCGTGCTGAGGAACGGGAGGGTATTGCCCTGCGTCACGTCGCGGATGCCTTCGACCGAGCCGCTCCAATTGCAATAGATCGTCACCACCGCCCCACCGAACTGGGCGCTCATCGTGCCGCCGAAGGTCATGTAGTTCTGCTCATTGAACAGGCTGGCCGAACTCGGTGCCAACGGAGCCTGGGGGTTGCCGACGGTCACCAACTGGCTGCTGCCGTTGAGACCGCCCGCGTTCACGTTCACTCCGACATCATAGAGCGCCAGGATGCTGTCATAAGCTGCGCCGCGGAAGGCCGTGGAGCCGGTGATGTAAATGTTGATCGGTGTCGCCGGTGCCACCGAGAAGGTCGCGCTCGGTCCCGCCGCGGGAGCCAGGTTGCCCGCCGCGTCACCGGCGGTGCCTGCAACCAGCGAGATGCCCAAGGTGCCCGTGCCGCTGATGCTGCTGATAGTCACGGTCCGGGTCGTGCCGGAGCCAGTCACCGCCAGGCTGCCATTGGCCGCGCCAGTCTGGTTGAAAGTGACGCCGCCGATGCCCAGCGTGCTCGCGCTGAAGTTGGCATCCGCGTAAGTCACCGTGTAAATCACCGGTCCGTTGGCAGTGCTGCTAACGGACGGCGCGCTGATAGCCACGGTCGGCGCGGTGTTATCCACGGTGAAGGTCGTGCTCGGGCCGGCGGCGGGTGCGGAGTTGCCCGCGACGTCGCTGGCCGTGGCCGCGGCGAGGGAGATGCCCAGCGTGCCGTTCCCCGTGATGCTGCTGATGGTCACGGTGCGGATGTTGAAGCCGGTGCCGCTGACGGCCACCGACCCGTCGGCCGTGCCGGTTTTATTGAGCGTGATGTTGCCGGTCGTGAGTGCGATCGCGCCCAGATTCCCATCCGTGTAGGTCACCGTGTAGGTCACCGGTCCGCCGGCGGTGATGTTGGCCGAGGGCGCGCTGAGCGCCACCGTCGGGGCCGTCGTGTCCGTCACGGTCACCGTGGCGACCGTGCTCGTCACCGACCCGCTGGTGTTTGCCGCCACCAAGCTGTAGGAGCCGCTATCCACTGCGCGTAGCAGCAAGAGCTGGCCATTTTCGATGATCTCCGTCGCGCTTGCCCCGGCGGGGATTCCCGCCGCGGTATGGATTTGCCCGACCAACAGCATGGCCTTGTAGCCTAGGATCGAAGTGACATCGACAACTCCGGAACTCTCCTCATCCTGCGTCAGGAAGCCGGACTGGCCGGACGTGAACAGGTTCGTGCGGAAGGTCGCGATGGGGAACGCTGCACCCGTGGCCGGCACATACTTCCACATCCGTGCCAGATAGGACTGGTTGCCCGGGTCTTCCTGGAGCACCAAGTTGCCATCCGCGTCGAACCCGATGTTGTCGAACATCTTCTGCCCCTCGGTCCCGTTCATCAGGAGGTCAATCGTCCCGCCGTTTTCCGGGTTCGTAATGTCACTGAACCGCAGCCGCCATAGCCGGCTCTTGCCGGTGAAGGTGGCCGTGCTCACAAAGTAGTAGTCGCGCGGATTGTTCGGATCCCACGCCCCGTCCTCGGCCCGTTGGAAGGAGGCCACGCCGTTGGCCACCGCTTGCGCCTCCAGTTGCGCACCGGTCATGGCCGAGGCGTTGCCGTAGCTGAAGAGACTGAACGTCGTCCCGTTGGCCGGCACCGCCACGTCAGTCTCGTTGGTGAACCCGCTGAGCTTCACGCCGTAGAGCGTCCCGCCCGTCAGGCCCGCCTTGGCAATGTCCAGGCCGGTGCTGGCCTTGGTTCCGATGTAGAAATTCACGCGCGAGTTGGCGGTCGTGCTGTCGTCCTGACAACCCACGATCGTCTTGTTCTGCGCGAACGGACTGGCCACCGCATTCTCCCACGCGATCTTGCCCAGATAGGGCAGCTCGTAGGTTTTGCCCGCGTCCGCCCCCGTCACCAGGTGCGCAAACGCCCGCCCTTCCTTGCCGCTCTCCTCGCCGTTCATGAAGATCCGGTTTTGCGTCCCCAGTCCCGTCCCCGCGTTGTAGAACGCGGACACCACCGGCAGGTCCGCCGCGCAGAACCGGTTGAAGGCGGTAGTGGTCGAGTTGGTGTAGCTGCTGCCGACCGTGTCCCACAGGAACACGTTGGTGATCAGGTCGCTGATGTTCACCACGCTCAGGTCCGCCTTGTTGATGATCCAGCGCGACACAAACGCCCCTTTGCCGCCGTGCGTCCGGTTGGTGCCCGCCGTGTTGCCCAGCTCGTGGTTCATCAACAGCGTGAACGTCCCGTTGCCATTGTCGAAGGCGCCGAGGCCGTCGGGAATGCCCACCATGCGGTAGGGCGTCACGCCGTCGGCCTTGTAGTTCACCGTCTCGCCCGCCGAGAAGAGCGCTTGGAACGCATAGCCCGACACCAGCGAATCCAGCACCGGCGTCACCGCCGTCGAGGGGCCGGTGTAGTTCGTCCCGATCGCGCCCTGTGCATTGTTCACCGTCAGCGTCGCGTTGGTCGCACCCGCCAGGGCGAGGCCGTCCTGATACCATTGATAGGACGTCGCCCCGTTTACGCTCGCCATGAGGGTCGTCGTGCCGCCCGCGTTGACCGTCGTGCTGACCGCCGGCTGCGTGAGAATGACCGGTGCCAACACCGTGGTGATCGTGAACGTGGTGCTGCCCGAGAGATTCGGCGTGCCGTTGTCGGTCGCCGTCACTTTGACCACGAGCGTGCCGGCGTCACCGGCGCTCGGCGTGCCCGAGAACGTGCGGGTGCCGGGAGTGAACGAAAGCCACGCCGGAAGCGCCGAGCCATCCGCCTTGGTGGCTGTGTAAGTGAGCGTCTGGCTCTCGGGATCGGCGAACGTGTTCGCCGCGAACGTGAGCGAGAACGGCACCGTTGCGAAGGCCGCCTGGTCCGCGATGGCATTGGCGGCGAAGGGCGCCTGGTTGAACGAGCCAGTCATGCGCACGCGCCACACCAGCACGAGCGTGTCGTTTTCGAGGCCGGCGTTGTAGCTCTGCACCGTGCCACTGGCGTCGAGGTATTTGCCGGTGCCGGTGACGAAGTCATTGTCGTTGCCGACGAAGAGGAAATAGTCGTTCGGATTCGCGGGATCGTTCGCCGAGACGAGCGAGAGGGCCTCCCATTTCTCACAGATCGTGTTGGTGTCGCCCGGAGCGGTGTTGAGGTTCAGGCCGAACTTCGCCACTTCCGCGGCGGTCGAGCCAAGTTTACCGACCATGTTCAGCGCCTCCGTCCACGCCACCGGGGTGATGGTCCCGAGCAGCGTCCCGGACGGCGAGACTTGATTGCCTTCCGCGTCGTAGGTGCCGTCGATGTTGCTGGCCGCCGCGAGGTCGGCGAGGAGGATGGACTTGAAGACCGGCGCGCCGCTCGCGCCACGGCCATTGCCGTCGCGGGCGAGGATCAGGATTTGCTGGGCGTTCAGCGCGACGATCGCGCTTTGTGCGCCGGTGCGATCCACCGTGGCGCCGTTCGACGTGGAGCCAGTCGAATCAATCCGCGGGAGCTGGATCACATACTGCGCGATGGGATCGGTCGGCGTGTCAGTCGAGGAGATGTCATAGACCAGCAGCCGGGTGTTCAAACGCCCCTGATTGCCGGTGCCGGTGTCCTGAACCGTGGCGCTCTGCATGAGGGCGAAGAGCCGGGTGCCGTCGGGGCTTTGGGCGATGCCTTCCATGCCCTGGTTGTCGCGGCGGCCGTTGACCGGCGTGCCGTTGAAATTGACCGTGCCCACCGGGTTGTGCGGGATCAGCGCGGCGGGGAGGATGAGCTGGCCGTCAATTTGTTTCGCAGCGTTGAAGTGATAGATCGACGCGCCGTATTCATCGCCGATCCAGCCCGCGCCGATCTTGCCCGGGCGCTGGTCGAGGATGAGGCCCTCGGAGTCGAGCGTGAGGCGATTCGCCACCGTGCCATCGCTCTGGGTCGTGTTGCCCGCGGCCACCGGGACCGTGGTGCCGAAGAGCGACGCGGTGCCATCAGCGGGCAGGCCGGTCGTGTATTTCTGGCCCGAACCGTTGTTGTAGGTGAAGGCCGTCGAACCGGTGAAGGTCAGCGCGATCTGATTCTGCGCCGTCGTCGGCGACCCGGAGGTATAGGGCGTGAAGGTGAAGTCGAAGTTGTTGATGCGCGCCCGGTAGTTCGAGAAGGTCGCGCCATTGTTGTAACCACGATCCGGGAGGGTGTTGAGGGTGCCCGTGTAACTACCATTCGCGTTCTTCTTCCACCCGCTGATCTGCATGTCTGAAATCGAGCCGAGCGACTCACCCGTCGCCGAGTCAATCGCGCTGGCGGGCACGCGGCCCATGCCTTGCAGGCCGAGGTTAATGAAGGTCGTGCCATTCACCGTCACGCCCGCCGGATTCCACGCCGCCGTGTTCGGTGTCAGGACATCCAGGCCGGCGCTCGAGTAAGGCGTCGCATAGGTCACCGTGATGGTCGCGGTGGTGCTGTCCGCCGTGCCCGAAGCGTTGGAGACCCGCACCCAGTAGCTGGCACTCGCGAGCAGCGCCGGGGTGGTGTAACTGGCGGAAGTCGCCCCTGAAATCGGACTGGCCGTGTTGCCGCTCGCGCCCGAATACCATTGATAAGTCGGAGCCGGCGTGCCGGTCGCCACCACCGTCATCGTCGCCGAGTTGCCCGTGGCGATGCTTTGGCTGGCGGGTTGCGTGCTGATGCTCGGTGCGACGGGATCGTCGTTGAGAATGGTGCCGACGCCCTGCGCCTTGGTCACAGTCGCCGCACCGAGCGAATTGATCACGTTGGAAAGGTTGACGAAGAAAGTCTCGTCGCTCTCGGCCGTGGTGTCGCCGTTGATCGTGATGTTGACCGACATCGTCAGCGCGCCGCCGGCCGGGAAGGTGAGCGTGCCCGTCGTCGCTACATAGTCACTGTTGGCCGTGGTCGCCGCATTGCCGCCGGAACCATCGGCGGTTGCGTAATCAATGGTGAAAGCCCCGGCGCTGCTGGTGCGGGTGACGGTGACGGTCAGCGTCTTGGTGCTGGCATCGCCTTCCGTGATCGAAACGTCATTGATGCTCACGTTGGCATCAAAGGCCGTGGCCGTGAACGCCGTGGTGCTGAATGGCAGATACGTCGTGCCATCGCCGTTGCCGATGTCATCCCAGTTGGTGGCCACATCGGCGATCAGCGCGAGATAGGCGGCAAACGTGGTCTGGCCGGTGCGCGTGCCTTTGTAGCGGGCGCCGTCCGAACTGCTGCTCAACGTCACGGCGGCCCCGCTGGAGAGGCCGGTGTTCAAAAAGGGCGCGCCGCTGTCGGTGGTGATGCCCGCGAGGAACACCGTCGGAACGCGCGTGGGACCTTGGAAGGCATACATGGTTTCCGCCGTGGTGCTCAGGCCGCGATTCGCAGTGTCCACAAATTCCGCCGTGCCCGAACTCGGCGTGATGGTGCCCGAGCCGACATTGGTGAACGTGACCACCGTGCCCGCGGCGAGCCCGCCCGCGGGGGCGATCCACACCCACTCGCTCTCAGAATTCGTGAACGCCCCACCTGCGCCGATGGCCGAACCATTCCAATTCCTGTCGGTGAAGTGAATCACCGTATTGATCGGTATATTGGTCAGCGCGACAAAGGCCACATCGTCGTTGCCATCCGCATTGAAACCGACAAAGGCAATCGTGCCGGTCGGTAGTGAAGCCGCTGAACGAATTGCGTAGATCGTATTCGTCTTGCTCGTGACCGTGTCCTGTGCGGTCACCACGACGGTAATGATGTTGGTGCCGTCATTCAGTGAGATCGCTCCGCTCGCCACGCCCGAGGCGACCGTCGTGCCGTTCACTTTGATGGTCGCACTCGCCTCGGCCACCGTCGGAGTGATCGTAATGCTGTTCGTATCATGATCCGGATAGGTCGTGTAGTTGGTGGTGCCGCTCGCGAAGGTCGGCGAGAGCCAGAGTTGGCCGCCGTTTACCGTGAGCGCCGAGAGGTCGGCATTTGCGCTGCCAGAGATGGTTCCCGTGAGGCCGGTGGGCTGCGTGAGGCTGTAGTTGCCCGCATCGGCACCGCCAAGCGTGCTGGTGGAAGTCACCGCGAGGCCCACGCCGGGACCGGCGCTGGCGAAGGTGCCGGTGCCGGTGAAGGTCACCACGTCAGGCGCGATCACGCCGGTCAGCGTGCCCGTGATGGTGGCGTTGGCATTACCGTCGTAAGTCTTGGTTGTCACCGCCGCGCTACTAATGGTCAGTGCCTTCGCAGTGATGTCCGCCGTCAGGGAGGCTGGCTGCGCCAAAGAGTATTGCGCCGCCGCTGAACCGGTGAGCGAGTAACCCGTGACCGTGATGGCCTTGGTGGCACCCACGGTGACGGTGCCAAACGTCGCGCTGGGGGTGCCCGCCAGGGTCACATTGCTTTCATCGCCGCTCACGACACCGCTCAAGGCCGCCGTGCCCGTGAGAGTGGCCGTATTGTTACGGTCATAAACTTTGTTCACGCCGCTCAGACCGGTGATCGTAAGCCCCCTCGCCGACACCGTGCTCGAGGGAATGGCGACCGTCTGTGTGCCCGCACCGCCGCCGGACACCGACACGTTCCCGGAATAGCTGCCCACCAGCGGACCTGCCGCGAGCCGCACGTAAATGGTGGTGTTGGCCACCATGCCGCCGGCGGCCGTGAGGATGAGGCTGCTGCCGTAACCGGAACCGAGGGTGACGGAGACTTCAAAGTTCGCCGGGGCGGTGACCGTGAGGTTTCCGGTCAGGTTGCCGCCGGAGGCGGTGAAGCTCGTGGGCGTCGGCGACGCGCTGCTGTAAGTCGCATTCACCGCGCTGAGCGCGCCGCTGACGTTGATGGCCGGGCTGGCGCTCACGTTGATGTCGCCGGCCGTGTAGGTGATCGCGTAGTTCGCCGCCGTGAAGGTCCCGCCCGTCGGGGCTGACGGTACCACTGATCCCGTGTAAGTGCCGACTGGATCGCCCGCCGCCGCCCCGCTGCCGTAAGTGATCGTCACCGTCCCGATGGTCTCCGAATTTACCAATCCCGAGCTGCTGAAAGCCGTGGAGCCGGAACCGCTCGTGAGCGTCGCGCCAAGGGCCTTCGACACGTTGTTGGCGGTGACGGTCAACGGAGCCTGATTGATGTCAGCGGTCAGGCCGCTGGGCTGGGTGAGGCTGTAATTCGCCGCCGCCGAGCCGCTGATGGAGTAGCCGGTCACGGTGATTGCCTTGCCCGTGCCTGCGCCCGCCGTGGAAAAGGTCGCTGTCGGCGAACCACCGAGAGTCACGTTGCTGACATCACCGGCCAGCACCCCGCTCAAAGCCGCCGTGCCGCTCAACGTCGCCGCCGTTGTGCCGTCATAATTCCTGGGCACCCCGCTCAGACCCGTGATCGTCAGGGCCTTCGCGCTGACCGTGCTGGACGGCATCGCCACGTTCTGGGTCGTCACGCCCGTGCTGGTGCAGACGACATTGCCGGAGTACGAACCCACCGTCGCGGTCGCGGCCAACCGCAAATAGATCGTGGTGGCGGAGACGGTCCCGCTGGTCGGCGTCAGAGCGACGCTCGCGCCGTAGCCCGAACCTACCGTCGTGGAGACTTCAAAGCCGCTCGGAGCAGTGACCACGAGGTCCGCCGTGAGGCCCGCGCCCGAGGCGGTGAACGAAGCTGCGCTGGACGCCGTACCGTAGGTCGTGCTCACCGCGGAAAGCGTGCCGCTGGTGACGATGCCGTTGGGTGCAAAGTCGATGCCTTTCACAGTGTTGCCCGCCGGGGCCGTGTAGAGAATTACATTGTTGGCTGTCGTGATGCTGATATTCGCATTGTAGCCCGCCGTATCGGTCACCTTCATCACACTGTTGGCGGCATTGGCACCCGAGCCGGTGGTCAGATAGAGAACCGCACCCGACCCACTCTTGACGGCGGCGAGCGAAAACATGGTGTTGGTAGTATAGGTGCTGTTGGCCGTCCACGAACCGGTGACCAGCGAGTATTTCTTGATCGTTGAGCCGGCGAGCACATAGAGCACGTCGTAGGCAGAGCCATTACTGCCCGAGGAGATCATGTAAAAGTCAGTGGCCGCGCTGTCCGCCGCCAAACCCGGCAACCCCGTCACGGTAGTGGCCGTGGGCGAACTAACGCTCGAAATCACATTGGTACCCGTGGTGGTGGACAGCACATAGACCGCGCCGCCAAAGGGTTTGATTCCGCGAATGTTCACCGTCGTCGTGGGCGCGGAACCATTGTTGGAATACAGACCGAGCTGGTCGGCAATAAACCAGTTATTGTTGTCCAAACTGGTCGCACTGCGCGTCTGTTGGCCGCTGGTGCCGGTATAAGTCGTCTTCAGGCCGAAGGTGCCGAACGGATTGAGCGTGCCCACGCCGCGCGGATTTAGCGTATTTACGTTGGCAGTCGTATTCGTGTTATTGGCGCCCATGAACACCAACAACGTGCCATCGGCGGAACGGGTCAGATAGCAGGTGCTGCTGGCTGAGCCGGAGAAACGCAATTGATTAGGCTCCGTCGCCCCATCGATGGCAATGGTCTGCACCGCCGACTGGCCGACGGTCGTGGTGTTCAGTTCAAGGATGCTTCCGGTCGTGTTATTTGCCGAACTGCTGGTTTGGATCACCGTCAGGTTCCCCGCCGTAAATGGCGCGGCCATGCTGGCGAGCGGCATCAGCGCCCAAATGACGAGCGCCACCCGCACCAGACTGACGCGCAACTCCGAGACCTTTTTCTCTGCGAACCTGGGTTTGACGGCCGGCTTCAGCAAAGCCAGCGCCGAATTATCGGGCGTCTTGCCGGGCACGCCCGGCGTGACCAACACAGGCACCAACGGGGACTTGGTTTTCAGGAAGGGATTTTTCATGTTCATCAAACAGGTTCAATTTCTACTGTCCTAACACGCGCCAAAACTAACGGTACGCATTGATAGAGATTCCTGCGGCAGATACAAAGACGGGAGGGTGAAGTTCGGGTTACGAACTTGGGCGGGCGGCCTTGCCACCCAATTGTCACTTGGTTGCCATCGTTCCGTGTTAGAATCCTCCTGTTAGGAATTGAAAATATCGCTCCGGTGGGTAACAAGCCTATCGCTGAAATTAGAGCCGGTTTGATAACCCCGCTTTGGAGTTCCGCATTTACGCGGATCGTGCGGGGTGCGACCAGCGGACCGCGTAAACGCGGAACTCCAAACCAGGCCCCTCGCGGCTCAAGGGGCTTTGAAAACAGGCTCTTAGTTATTGCGTCCGTCTTATGACCAACGAATCCGTAGCCGCGTCCACGCGCTTGCCGTTCAAAGAACGCTTCTGTCAAAAGCATGGCATCGCCCCGAAAGATTTCGAGAAGGCCGTGATGCGAAAAACCGCGCTGCCGATGTGGTGGCTTGTTGGGATGTTGACCGGCTGGCCTGCGTGGCTGTTTGCCAGCGACATTGATCTGATTACCGAAACCGGCGTGGCCTTGTCCTACAATGAGCTGGAGAATATCGTCAGTGGTGCGCGCCATGATGACCGGCGTGAAGGCCGGATTCTGCGCCGGTGGTTCGGCCTGCGCGTGAGCGGCCGCCGGTTGTTGTGGGTTTATCAGCGACTGTGACTCGGTGGCGGTGGCACCCGCCGGGAGGGCGCCGCTCACTTAATTGCCCGCCATCGGGTTCCTGACGTCAGTCCGGAGGGCGGAAGAAAATAGTTCAGCACTTCAGTGCTGGGTCCGCATAGGGACCGAACCGAGGCCCGCGATGGGACGACAGAAACATCGCGCCCGAGCTTCTGTCGTCCCGGACGGGACTCTCCGTTACTTGGACAATAACCCAGCACTGTATCAAATCGTTGCGAAGGTTCGTGCCGGAGCTGCCGGCACAAGAAGCGCGTCCGTCTCCCTCTCCTCGTGAGGCACGAACGGGGAAAGGGGCGGGGAGAGGGGTGTCCCACTCTTGCCTACGGTCTCATAGTGGCGGAGCGCCTCCTCTCCCCAACCCTCTCCTCCGTTCCGAACGGAGGAGAGGGTGCCGTAGGTCAAGGTGCGGACTGCACGAACTTTCGCAAAGATTGATAGTGCCCGGCTATTTTCGGTCGCCCCTGCGTGACTGCGTCAACGCGCACCGAGCGTGGTAATAGGTTGATCTGCGCTTGTGACGTAATTGTCACTTGGCGCGGTATGAGGGTTGTGAAAGCCTTCCATTGTTCCCAGACGCAACTCAACCAACCATCAGTAAGACTCTATGATTACACCCAATGTAGCCGTGGCGTTTCCGCAGACAGCGAGGGATGCCATCACCACCAAATTAAACGACGCCAAACTGCTCTTCCCAGTCCTGGCCACCGTCGCCAACGAGGATCGCAAGAAACTCCAGGTCATCGCCGAAGGCCGCGAGCCGTATGTCGCGGGCGCGGCGGCCGATGCCCAGGCCAATCCGGGCACGGTGCCGGGCACCGTCAACGTGGCCGAGTGGCTGCTGCTGGAGGAGCAACACGCCGGGCTGTTCCAGATGGAGTCGCTTCTCCTCGGCTTGCTCGAATTCGTGCAGGACACCAAGGCGCTGGTCGGGTCGCAACGCTATGACAAGGCCCGGCGCTACTACAACGGAAGTTCCCCTTTTACGGGGATGGCGGAATGCGCTGTCCGGCCCTTATTTCATGCGGGTGGGACGGCGTTTTGGCAGTTTTTTTCTAGTGGCTACCGAGGCCTGCGTGTCCGGTAGTTGTGTCGGCAAAGTCACCCGGGCGGCGG
>CAMAUZ010000071.1 GCA_945861535.1 Akkermansia muciniphila
CAGCACGGCTCCTGGGTGCCAGCCCTGATCGCCGCCGCCACCAAAACCGCACCCGCCACGCAGTGAATAACTCCCATGAAAAAGCCCTTTTCAGCACAGAGAACATCTCTCCCCGTTCGTGCCTCACGGGGCGAGGGAGACGGACGCGCAACTTGTTATGGCGATTCCGGCACGAACTTTTGCAGCGGTGGGTGGGGCGCGTCTGTCCTCAGCGCGCCGGTGGGGCGTTCGTATGGTGCGGCGGCGCGCTGGGGACAGACGCGCCCTACCTTCAGGCTTCAGCTTTTCTTCGGGTCTCGCATCGCTTGTTCCGCGCGTCGAGCGGATGGAAAGAAGATGCGGCACTACTAACCCAAATGCTTCACACACAATTTGTAGCGCAGGCTTCCCAGCCTGCTGTATCGCGGGTTTCTAAACCCGCCGATCGTCCGGCGAGGGCGACATCCTGCCGACTTGGAAGCCGGCGACGCAGCAGGTTTGGAAACCTGCGCTACAAAGGCGCGCGGCCCGCAGTTGCAACAGGGCTGTGAAATACCCAAGCTGAACACCACCCCATGAAAACACTCTTCCTTCCCTTGCTCTGCTCATTGCCACTGCTGCTCCCCGCGCCCGCCGCCGAGCCGCCACCGCCGGTCGAGTTCACGGTGAAACTCGAGACGGCGGTGAAGCACGACGACGCGAAATTCCACTGGTTCCACCCGCGTGCGGCGGCTATTCCGGCGCGCGGGCAGGCCGGGCCGTCGGTGGTGATGACCCTGCAGAAGCATCTCAATGTTTCGGATTATTACTCGGGGCTTCATGTCATGACGCGACCGCTGCCGGATGGGCCGTGGACCGGACCGGTGCTGCCGCCGGAGCTGGACTGGCGGCCGCAGGCGGACGGCGTGACCATCAGTGTCGCCGACGTGACGCCCGGCTGGCACGCGCCGATGGGCCGCCTGCTCGCCATCGGCTGTCAGGTGCGCTACAGCCCGAAAGGAAAGCAGCTCGACGACCTGAAGCGCGCGCACCAGACGGTCTATGCCGTGCTCGAACCGCAGTCGGGCAAATGGTCGCCGTGGCAGGTGCTCGAGATGCCGCCGGGCGACGAATTCAACTTTGCGCGCAACGCCTGCGCGCAATGGGTCGTGCGGCCCGATGGCACGCTGCTGGTGCCGCTCTACATCGGCAAAAGCGCCAAGGACCGCTACAGCACCACGGTGGCGGAGTGCCGTTTCGACGGGACGAAACTGACCTACGCGCGGCACGGCACCGTGCTGCGACTGGCGGTGGCGCGCGGGTTGTACGAGCCGTCGCTGATTGCCTTTCGCGGGCGTTATTTCCTCACGTTGCGCAACGACCTGCGCGGCTACGTGAGCGTGAGCGACGACGGCCTGACTTTCGCCGAGCCGCAGCCGTGGCGCTTCGATGACGGCACCGAGCTGGGCAGTTACAACACGCAGCAGCACTGGCTCGCGCACAGCGACGGACTCTTCCTGTGCTACACCCGCCGCGGCGCGAACAACGACCACATCATGCGCCATCGCGCGCCGCTCTTCCTCGCGCAGGTGGACCCGGCGACCCTGCGCGTGCTGCGTCGCACGGAAAAAGTCGTCGTGCCCGAGCGCGGCGCGGAACTGGGAAACTTCGGCGCCGCGGCAATCAGCGAAACCGAGTCGTGGATCACGGTCTCCGAGGGGATGTTCATGAAAGACTCGCGCCAACGCGGCGCGGAAGGCGCGACCTTTGTCGCGCGCGTGGTGTGGGCGAAGCCGAACCTGCTCGTCCGTCCGGTGCCGTGATCTTTCCTTGCAGGAGACGACGTGCGGAGACTCTCACCGCTTTTTCCCAGCCACGCTGATTGCGCGGAAAGGGTCAGAGTCTGCCAACGTACCCCCTTCCATCTTCGGTTACGATGCGCTCGGCCTCCACGAGGAGGCGGATCGCTGCGGCGAGATCTTGCAGGCAGTCCTCGCGGCTCTCGCCCTGGCCGTTGGCACCCGGGACTTCGAGGCATGTCGCCCAATACCCGTCTTCGCCGGGTTCTCCGCGATGAATGATGGCGGTGAAGTGTTTCATGGGAGTGAGCCTAGCCAGCCGGCGTGGCGCGTCAACGGGCCGGCGGAGCGCCATAGCCGCCGACGTGAGGGGGCGGATTCGGGGGAATGCCAGCGCCCTTGCAGCCGATCCGCCTCCTCACGTCGGCGGCTACGGGGCTTGGCGGGCTACGGTTTCATGAAGTTGAAGATGCCCAACCGCCGGCCTTCTTCGAGGGAGAAGAGCACCTTTAAGCCCTGGGTGATCGGCTCCGCCGTGCCGTGCGGGAGGTAGCGCTGGGCGTCGGGCAGCCACATGTCGCCGCCGCTTTGGTTGACGAGGTACCAGCGGCGGTTGTGGAAGGTGAAGTAGCCCTGTGACGTGCGCTCGGCGTCGTGGGGCGAGACGTTCGCGAGGGTGTGCCACTTGTAGAGATGGAGGCCGTTCCACAGGGTCAGCGAGTGGTTTTCATCGGAGTAAGCGCCGGTGCTGGTCTCGCGATAAAAATCCACGTACGGCACGGGCTGCGTGAGGCGCTGGCCGCTGTGCGGGCAGACCAGCGGGAGGTTCCGGTCGAGCACGAACCATTCGCCGCCCGCGGGTGACGGGTGCAGGAGGTCGAAGGTTTTGGACAACGCTTTTTCCCACTCGGTCGCGGTGGCGCGGCGGGCTGGGTGGTGGAGACCTTCCGCGAACGTTTTGAGAAAAAGTTTTTCCAAGTATGGCCCGAGCCGGCGCACGGAAATCGCGGGCGGCGTCTTGGGATGATTCGAGCGGTCGGTGGGATGCTCGATGTAGAGGGCACGCGCGCCCATCATCAAAAGGTCGTCCTCTTCGGCGGAGCGGATCGTGTGGATTTTGGGGCCGTGGAGGGGATGGCGCTAGAGCAGCGTTTCGTAGAGCAGCACGGCGAGCGCGTGCTGGTCGGTCTCGATGGACGGCAGTTTTTTTCCGGCGACGACTTCCGGCGCGATGTAGCCGGGCGTGCCGAGCACGGTCGGCGGCGCGAGGCCGGGGACGACGAGCGAGTCGATGTCGATCACGCAGGCGTCGCCGCCCTTGGGGTCGATGAGCACGTTGTTGTGCGAGAGGTCGGCGTGCGCGAGGCCCGCGTAATGCAGCCGTCGCACCGCGCTGGCCATCACCGAGCAGACCTGTAAATAGCGGAGGAAATCGCCCTTTTCGGAATCGGGGAGAAGCTTGCGCGCCTTCACGCCGGTGAACCATTTGCCTTTCTTCTCGCGCAACTCGCCGGTGCGGTCGCGGAAGAAAAAGTTCGACCGATAGACCGGCGCGACCACGCCGAGCACGGGCGCGTGGAGATTGTTCCGGCGCAGCCATTCGGCGGGGAATTTGTTTTCCGTGCCGTCCACGACGCCGACGGGCCAGCAGAAGTGCTTGAGCCAGTGGTCGGCCTGCGCGCCGCTGGTGGTGGGATTGTAGGAGCCGATGATTTTATCCAGCCGCCGCAGGCGTTCGGGGCGGTCGTCGAGCTGGCCGAAGAAAAAGCCGACGACGTGTTTTCCCTCCTTTGATTTGAACACGACCTTCTCGCCACCGGACGCGAGCGGTTCGCTGTGGAAGGCGATCTCGCCCCCGCCGTGCATCCGCGCCGTAATGAACGGGCCGTGGCTCATGGGCAGAACGTCGCAGCCGCCGAGGTGAGGACGCGGATTCGTCCTTGCGCCATCGCCCGTGCCAGCCGATCCGCCTCCTCACGTCGGCGGCTACGCATCGGTTTCTCCAGCGCCTTCATCACTCAGAACGTCACCGTCGGCGGGCGGCGGTGCAATAGGAGCACGGTGCGGTCGTCGTTCTCGCCGCGCTTCTCAAACTCGAGCCACTGCCCGAGCGCGCCCGCCGCGCTTTCCTGCGGCAGGATGGGCGGTTGCGTCGGCTGCGTTTTGAAATCCTTCAGCGGCTCGCTCACGCCGGTGTAGAGCTGGCGGAACAAATCCCCGGCCATTTTCGCAATGGGAAAGAACGGATCCTCGATGCCATCCGTGCAGAGCAGCACGCACTCGACCGCGTCGGCGGGCGCGATGAAATCAATCCGCTTCGCCTTGTCGCGCGCGTTGTCGTCGGGGACGAAGCAGCTCACCTCGCCGGAGAATTGTCCCGAGTCCGCCTCGCCGATGCGGCGCGTGGATTTGTCCTTGTTCAGCACGAGGATTGCGCCGTCGCCGATCTGGTTGGCGAGCAGCAGTTCGTGTTTCTCGCCGCGCCAGTGCAGCAGCGTGAGCAGCGTGCAGCGGTAATCTTTCGCGCTGGTTTTCGTTTTCGCGGCCAGCTCGACGAGCGCCTGGCACGCGGCCACGAGCGCGGCGGTGAGCTGCGCGCTCAGTTCGGTTTTCAATTTGTCCGCGTCGTCGGTGACGGCTTTTTCCAGTTTCGGCAATTGCTCCATCAGCCGTGCCGTGACCGTGCGCGCCGCGACGTGCGAGCCGAGACGGCTGAGCGGGCAGCTCCCCGCGCCGTCGGACACACAGAGCAGCGTGAATTGCGCGCCGGCGTTGAACGCGAGGGCGTCCTCGCGATGCGTGGCCTTGTGCGCGTGCTGGCGGCCTCGCTTGGTCGCGCCGACAACGCGCCAACCGGCGGGCAGCACGCGCTCAGTGGCGGCGTTGTCCTCGTAAATGTGCGCGCGCAATTCGGGGAAATGCTCGGCGATGGCCGGCGGGCACCACGCATCGGTGGCGGGAAGGTTTTGAAACTGGGCGGCTTTGGGTGCAGGTGGCTCGGCGGGTTTGGAGGCGGGAGCGATGGCCGGTGGGTCCGGTTTTTTCGGCGCGGTGAGCAAGGCGACGGGCGCGGCGGGAGCGGGCAGCGGGCTTGGTTTTGCGGCGTCTTTCGCAGGTGCGGCATCGGTTTTCCCGGGCGCGAGCGGAACCGGTGGACGTGCGGCGGGGATCGGTTCGAGCGGCGAGACGCCGCCCGAACTCGCAGGCGGGGACGCCTGCGGTACCGGGGCCGGGGCCGGGCGCGGCTGTGTGTCGGCGGGCGCGGCGGCCGGCGGCGGTTTCGGTGCGGAATCGGCGGGTGATTTGACGACCTCGCGCGCGGTCTCGGGCACTGCGGAACTGTCCACCATCTTCGGTTTTTCCCGCGGCAGGCTCCGGTCGATCTTCAGCGTCTTCACGTCCGGGATGGTGTGATCCGGCGCTTTGGACTCGGGCTTTTCCTCGACCTTGGCTGGCGCGGGGGAAGCAGCGGCGGATGGGCTGGAGGGGGGTGCCGGAGCAGGCGGAGGCTTCGCGGCTTCGGGAACCGGCGGCGGCGCCGCAGGCGAGACGGCTTCGGTTTTCGGCGAGTCCGCAGCGGGGGTGGCGGCGGGGCCGGCGACGGTTTTCTTGTCCGGTTTGCCGCCGGGCGTGCGGTTGAAAAACTTGTCGAACATGCTGGAGGATCAGCGAACCCCACGCCGGGCTGACATCCCGCGATCTCCCGCGTGGACGGCTGGCTTATCGCGCCGCACCGCCGGGCGATGCTTCACGGATGGATGACGATCTGCGGCGGCGGCGGCGGGAGCGCGATGCCCTCGGTGGGCGCGGCGGCCGCGGCGCCGATCTTCGCGCTGGTCTGCTTGATCGAGGCGCTGACCCATTTGAAAAACTGCTTGAACGCGTCGGGCGACATTTCCTTCATGATGAGCACGGTGCCGGTGACGCGCTTGAGCACCTCGGGATCGGCGGCGTCACCGCACGCCACGGCGATGATGTTGCCGGGGCGCTTGGCTTTGAGTTCATCGGCGAAGGTGTCCCAACGGTCGGTCGGCGAGCCGTCGGTGAAGATGAAGACGAGCGGTTTCCAGTCGCCCTTTTGCTCGGCGGTGGTCTTTTGCACTTCGCGCTCGATGCACTCCGCGAGAAGCTTGAGCGCCGCGCCAAACGCCGTCGTGCCCGCCGCTTTCAGGTCGGGCGGCGTGAACAGCGACAGCTCGGTGAGCGGCACGAGCTGCTGCGCGTTGGCGTCGAAGGTGATGACCGAGAGGTAGGCGCACTCGACGGCGGAGGGGTCGCCCATCAGCTCGCTGTGCAGGGCGCGGATGCCCGATTTCACGGACTCGATGGGGTTGCCCGACATGGAACCGGAGCAATCGGCCAAAATGTAAACCGGCAATCTTCTCACTGACATGGCGAATCCTTTGTGCGGGGTGTTGGTGGTTGTGTTGTTGCCGCGGAGAATTGTCGAAGCCTCCGGTGGAGCAAAGATAATTTTGGGTGCATCTAACTTTTGGGCGCAGCGCATTTTTTCCCAAAGATCGGGGCGCGTCGCCGCAATCCCGCAAGGGCTGGCACGAGTGCGGATGTCTCGGTTTTGTGGGGCAGGCTTCCGGCCTGCCCCACTCGCGCGGCGCGGGAGTCGGACCGCGTGCAAAAACGGTGCGGTGCGATCTCGTTCCGCGGGATATGCCCTTGAGTCCGTCGGTGCCTTCTGTTTCGGTTGCCGCCCGCTGGCGGCGGGATGGATTCGCCGGGCGGACACAGGTGTTCATGACTGCTTACGAAAAACTACAGATCGCCCTCCGTGCCGAACCGAAGAAGTGGCTGGTGACCGGAGCGGCCGGCTTCATTGGTTCCAACCTCGTCGAGGCATTGCTCAAGCTCGACCAGAACGTGGTGGGTCTCGACAATTTCGCGACTGGCAAGCGCGGGAATCTGGCCGAGGTGCGGCGGTTGGTGACCGCGGAGCAGTGGCGGCGGTTCAAGTTTATCACGGGTGACATCCGCACCGGTGCCGCCTGTCAGAAGGCGTGTCAGGGCGTGGATTATGTGCTGCACCAGGGCGCGCTAGGGTCGGTGCCGCGGTCGATCGCGGAGCCGCTGAACAGCCACGAAAGCAACGTGAACGGCACGCTGAACATGCTGCTTGCGGCGCGGGATCAGAAAGTGCGGACGTTTGTGTACGCCTCGAGCAGCGCGGTGTATGGCGATCATCCGGGGCTGCCGAAAGTGGAGGACCGCGTCGGGCGGCCGTTGTCGCCGTATGCGACGACGAAGGCGGTGAACGAGTTGTATGCCGATGTGTTCGGGCGGGTGTATGGACTGCCGACCGTGGGGCTGCGTTATTTCAACGTGTTCGGTCCGCGGCAGGATCCCGAGGGCGCGTATGCGGCGGTGATCCCGAAGTGGCTGGCGGCGTTACTGAAAGGCGAGCCGGTGCGGATCAACGGCGATGGCAAGACGAGCCGGGATTTTTGCTACGTGGCGAATGTGGTGCAGGCCAACCTGCTGGCGGCGACGACGACGCAGCCCAAGGCGCTGAACCAAGTTTACAACATTGCTGTCGGCGCGCGCACGACGTTGAACGAGTTGTTCGGGCTGCTGGTGGACGGGTTGAATCCGGAGCTGCCCGCGGCGAAACGGCCGCAACCGGTGTACGCGGATTTCCGCGCCGGGGACGTGCAGCATTCGCACGCGGACATCAGCAAGGCCAAGCGGTTGCTGGGCTACCGGCCGACGCATCGCATCGACCAGGGGCTGCGTGAGGCGATGGTGTGGTATCGGGCGAACGTGGGGTGAGGGCGGCGGACGGGCGGGCGGTGCGCACGTGGAAAAAGCCATTGGAACGGAGAAACCACGGCTAGACACCGACGCCGCGCAACTTCAACGCGGAGCCAGCGTGGGGGTCGGGAACCATTGGCCGGGCGAATTGGCGCTGGCGCGAAACCGATCAAGGAGGCTGGCCGTCAGCAGGCTGCGCGGCGCTGGCCACGGGGCGGTACCGGTGCGGAAAAAATTTTCCAGCGCGGCGACGAGCGGGGTGAAGTGTTCCTGCGCGGGAACGGGGGCGCGGAAGAGTTGGGCGGAGATTTCGCGGCCGTTCTGCAGACGGATGGCGAAGTTGTAATCGGCCACCACGCCATCCAACACGAGCAACGCGGAGCGCACACCGTCGGTGTGTTCCAGCAGCCAGCCGCGCGGGTCGCGCGCCAGTCCGGGCACGACGCCACGGCCGACCAAATCTTGCGTGCGGCCATCGAGGAGGGTGTTGCCTTGGGGTGAGTCCGAGCGCGAGAGGGCGGAGGAGAGGAGCGGCCACGACCAGTCGCCGTGGTTGGCGGCGCGCCACATCTCGGGACCGGCGAGGAACTTCACTCGCCGCACGCCGCGCTCGCCGCCGGCGCGGCGTTCGAGCAATGGAAGCAGGCCGTCGAGCGCGTGCAATTCGGCGAGCGGCGACGGGCCTTGCACGACGATGAGAGCCTCGGCCACGCGGGCGTGCGCGGGCAAATCCACCGGCGGGAGACGCCACGTCAGCGGCAGCGCGGTGCCCGCGGCGAGCGGGATCTGGCGCAATTCGGCGCGGCGGAGGGCGGTTTGCGCGGCGGCGGGATTGGCGGCCAGCGCGCCGTGAATGAAACACGCGGCGCCGCGCGGGGCATGTTCGAGCACGGCGGTGACAAGCGCCTCCGCGGGCGCGATGGCGGTGCTGCGTGGCACCAGCACGATGGCGTCCGCGGTGCGCAGGGCGTCGGCGACGGTGGATGCGAGTTTCAGGCCGTGGTCAGCGACGCGACGGGACAGTTCTGAATTTTCACCCGTGGTGCTGGCGGCGTCCGCAGCGAGATGGGCGACGACTTTTATGCCCGCGACGCGGTGGAATTGCCCGTCGCGCCGGTAGCCGAGGAGGAAGCGGTCGAGGAGCTGTTGAGCCGGCGTTTGCAGCGCGAACTCATCGAGCACGAAGGTGATTTGGCGGAGAGGAGGCATGGCGGGGCAAAGCTCAGAGCTTAAAGATCAAAGTTCAAAGGCGACCCCGAAATGCGACGGGGAGCGCACGCGGCCCGCGTGCTGGTTTGGGCGGCCCGCCCAAACCATCGTTCCCCAGTCTGCTTTTTCTGCCGGGGGAAAGGTGTGTGGAACGAGGTTTTCGGCGGGCCGCCGAAAACGGCACGCCAGCGGCGTGCGCTCCCCAGGGCCGCTTCGGAGCGCGGCTGTGTGCGGAGCACCAGCCGCAGCGCTTCGGGCCGGGCGAGCGGTCGCAGATTTGCACAGCACCTTCCCGCCGTCCCCTTCCCTCTGCGTTCCTTCCCAACGCTGCGGTGTTCTGATTGGCAGCCGCTCTCGACGGAGGTGCGGGGGAACAGAACACCGCAGAGAAGGGAAGGAACGCAGAGGGGGAAGGGAGGGATAGGTGACAAGCTGTCGCCGCCCCGAGGCGTCGCGCGCTCCGCTGCGGGGCGGTGTCTTGCTTCATTGGGCGTTGAATGTTGAACGTTGGACGTTGAGCGTTCCCACCCTTGATTTCATTGCCTCTTTTCATTCGCGCCGGTTGCTATGCGTTCCAGAAATGCGGCCCCGGCGTGGGTTGGTAAGCGATGCGCAGGTCGGGCGTGGCGAGCGTCGCGCCGCCGCCGAGGAGCGAGTCCACGGCGTGGAGCGTCATGCCGGTGGTGAGGTAGTTGCGCTCGATGGGCCACGCGGTTTTGCCGGTGAGCACCATGTTCTCGATGTGGTGGACGAGCGGGCTGAAGAAGCTGGCGAGGGTACACATGGTCGGCGGCATCGGCAGGAACATCAGCGTGGAGATGATGTCGCCGCGCTGCGTGAGGCCGGCGTAGGTGAAGTCGTTCAGCGAGGCGGTGTCGCGATGGAACGGCTCGACGGTGCCGTTGAAATGGAAGGTCGTCGTGCGGAAGCCGTCGTGGTGCTCGAAAATGTAGGCGACCGCGAACGGGCTGACGCGCCGCAGATGCGCGATCGACGGCTCGGCGAAGGTGTAGCCCGGCGCGGGCGCGAGGGTCTGGCTGCGGTTCAGCGCGGCCAAGCACAGGCGGCGGGTGGTCTCGCGTTCGCCGAGCAATTGCCAGACGGCTTCGTTTTTCAGGGCCTGCACGGATTTCACGCCGGTCTCGCCGCCCGCGCGGCGTTCCGACATGCACTGCGCGGTCTCGATGGTGTGGATGTCGTAGTAGCCGTGATGCCCGTAGCCGACGCCCACGCTCTCGACCAGCGGCGTGCCGAGCGGGATCTCGACCTCCGGAATGCGCCAGGTGACCGGTAGCGACGAGCCGGCCAGCAGCGGGAAGCCGAGGCGCTGCGCGTCGCGGTAGGTCTCCTGCGCTTCGCGCCAGTCCATCGCGAAATGTTTGTCCTGAAACACCGGCACCGCGCGGCCCATGCGCTCGAAGGTGCGGACGGTGTCCTTGAAAAAACGGAAGCGCGGGTACAGCGGCTGGCCCTTGGCATCGCGCGGATAATCGCCGTGTTCGCCGATGATGAGCACGCCGTCCACCGCGAGCTGCGACCCGCCGAGCGTGAGCGCCTCGGCGATGGTGGGGAACAGTTTCACGCCGTGTCGCCGGGCGCGCTCGCGGCTCACGTCGGTCTCGGGAAATTGCTCGACGTAGAGCGACACCAAATCCAGCGGCGAGGTGTGGTGTTGTCCCTGCCAGCCGTAGCCCTCGAGCAGGCGGTCAACGAAATGCTGCCCGTGCGAGAACTTGCGGACGATGGTGGTGATCAGCGCGACGCGCCTGCGTTTGGGCGTGCCTTTCGCTCCGGGTGCGCCTGTGCTCGCGCTCATACCCGTGCTCGCGCGCGGCGCGGAACAGGACGTGAGCCACGGCAGCGCCGCCGCACCCGCCATCACGCCCGCGAATTGGCGACGGGACAACGGAGGAATGGGGCGCGCAGGCATGGGAGGTAACTACCGGAGGGGGCCGGGGCTGCCAATGGGAAAGGGGTTTTGCGTGGGGAATAGCGGCTGGGGTGACGAGGCGGCACGCGGGCGTGGGGCAACGAGTGGGGAGAGAACGTTCAACGTTCAACGCTCAACTTTGAACGTTCAAAGCTGGAAATTGAGCGCCGCATGTTTCCCGGCTTGCTCCTCGTCTCCCGACTTCTCACCGGCCCGATCGCGAGAGCGCAGGCAAGCCTCACGCCGGGATCGCCTCGCGCATCGGGCGGGTGCTGGCGGGCGGGAGTTCCTCGCCCGCGCGCTGCAGGTCCTCGATCACCTCGGCTACCAGCGCGCAAAGCTGGTGGTAAGCCTTCGCCTCTTTCTTATCGTGGCAAACTCCACCGTAGGGAAAGAGGTCCGGGCAATAGCCCACATATAACCCGTCCTCCTCTTCCCAGCGGACATACTTGAGATACTGGTCGTGTGCTTTCATTGGCTGATTTTGTAAATCGCACTGCGAATGTCGCGTTCCTGATAGTGCTGTGCGTCGTCGCTGCTCTGGCCGCGGAGAATCAGTGCGCCGGGGAAATTCGGATACCGAAATTTGCGGTGCGACCCATTGCCACCGGACGCGAGTGCGACGCCGGCGCGCTCAAGGTCGGCGACGAGCTGGCGAATCTTGCGTGGCTCGCGGCACACGTTGCCATGCGGGCTTGGGTGTTTCCAACATTCGATTCCCACCTCCAAGTTTGACACCGCTCGCGCGCCGGGCAGCCTCCCGGTGTGCCCACCGTGCTGCGCATCGGCCCTTATCGCTTCCACTTCTACAGCCGCGAAGGCAATGAGCCGCCGCACATTCATGTGGCGCGCGACGATTCGGAAGCCAAGTTCTGGCTCGAACCGGTGGCGGTCGCCGCCAACTACGGATTTGGTGCCGCCGAACTGCGGGATCTCACGCGCCTCGTGGAAGAGCATTGCGAGGCACTGCTCGCTGCCTATATTCGCATTCATGGTCGCCGTTGAAACAATTGAGCCTGCCGCCGCCTTGCGCTGCTGGGTTGAAGGTCGCCGTGTCTGGCTCGAGCTGGGCGACCAGCGTTGGATCAGTTTTCCGGCCGCCAAATATCCACGGCTGGCCGACGCTCCACAGAACCTCCTCGAAGCCGTGCAGCTTCGCGTCCACGGTCGCGCCTTGCGCTGGGAGGAACTGGACGAAGACATCTGGGTGGACGACGCGGTGCAGGGCCGCTTTCCCCAACCGTTCGCAGCGGCGGTTTAAGCCACCGTCCCACCAACCCGCGGCACCTTCTGCCGCCCGCTTTCACCCCACCTGCACGACCGCTTTGATCACGCCCGTCTCGGGTTTCAACCAAGTGGGGAACACAGCGATCAATTCGTCGAAGGTCGCGCGGTGCGTGATCCACGGGCGGGTGTCGATGCGGCCGTCTTCGATGAGCTGGATGATGCGGGTGAAGTCGGGAGGCAGGGCGTTGCGGCTGGCGAGCAGGGTGAGTTCGCGGCGGTGCATGACGGGCGCGTGCGGAAAGGAAACTTCCTGCTGCGTGATGCCGACGTACACGACGCGACCGGTGAAGCCCGCGAAGGTGAGGGCGTTCCCCATCGACTTGTTGCTGCCGGTGGCGTCGATGACGACTTGCGCAAGCGTGCCGCTGGTGAGCTGGCGGAGGGTTTCGAGTTCGGTGCCGTCACCCTTGGACAGGATGGTGTCGGCGACGCCCATTTTCTCGCGCACGAAGGCGAGGCGCTGTTCGTTGAGGTCCATGACGATCGTGCGCGCGCCGCTGAGCTTGGCGAATTCGATGACCGACAGGCCGATGGGGCCGGCGCCGATGACGAGGACGGTTTCGCCGGGGACGGGCTGGCCGCGGTTCACGGCGTGGCAGCCAATGGCGAGGGTCTCGACGAGGGCGCACTGTTCCGTCGAGAGGCGGTTGGCGGGATGGAGTTTGCGCGCGGGCAGGACGATGCGTTCGCACATGCCGCCGTCCATCATCACGCCGAGGACTTTCAGGGTTTCGCAGCAATTGGTGTGGCCGTGGCGGCACGGGTGGCATTGCTGACAGTTCATGTACGGCTCGACGGAGCAGCGGTCGCCGGGGCGGACGTGGGGGACGCCGGGGCCGACGGCGATCACCTCGACGCCGAGTTCGTGGCCGGGGATGCGCGGGTAGCTGAAGAACGGCATCTTGCCGAGGAAGCCGCTGTAATCGGTGCCGCAGATGCCGATGCGATGCACGCGCACGAGGGCCTCGCCGGCTTGCGGCGGCGCGGGTTCGGCGATGTCGAGGGCGCGGAAGGACTGGGGTTTTTCGAGTTGCAGGGCTTTCATGTTGTGAGCAGGCGCGGCGTTGGCGCGCGGCGCATTCTTAACGGTGAGAAGGGAGGGAAGGGAATCAGGAATTTTGGGGTGACGGGTGCGGTCGTATCTGCGCACAGCCCGCGTGTAGCGCAGACTTCCAAGTCTGCTGTATCGCGGGTTTCCAAACCCGCGGATGGTCCAGCCACCCAAAGTGCCTCGGTGGGTCGCACGCGTCCGCGATCCCGTGGCAGCCGCCGATTTGGAAATCGGCGATACAGCAGGTTTGGAAACCTGCGCTACGGGTGCCTCCATTCCTTTGCCATCAGTCCGGTATTGTTGCGGGCGGGCGGCGTACGAATTCACCGCCTGAATTAGCCCCACCTCGCCCCGTCTGACACCCGATTCGCCAACCCAAAAATTATGAAATCACGTCCTTTTTTCCTCACCGTTCTCACCTTGGTCGCGCTCCTTGCCAACGCCGCCAGCGCCGCCGATTTGCGCATCGGCATGATCGGCCTGGACACGTCGCATGTGCCGGCGTTTACCGAGATTTTGAACAATCCCGCCGCCAAGGGCCATGTGCCCGGTGCGAAGGTGGTCGCGGCGTTCAAGGGCGGCAGTGCGGACATCGAGTCGAGCTTCAAGCGCATCGATGGCTTCACGAAAACGCTGACGGAAAAATACGGCGTGAAGCTCTACGACAGCATCGAGGAGATGTGCAAAAACGTGGACGCGGTGATGATCGAGAGCGTCGATGGCCGCCCGCATCTGGCGCAGGCGCGGCCGGTGATCGCGGCGGGCAAGCCGCTCTTCTTGGACAAGCCGATGGGCGGTTCGCTGAAGGATGTGCTGGAGATTTTCCGGCTGGCAAAAGCGGCGAAGGTGCCGGTGTTCAGCTCGTCGTCGCTGCGGTTTGCCAAGGCGGCGCAGGCGGTGCGCGGCGGCTCGATTGGCACGGTGAAATATTGCGAGGCCACCAGTCCGGCGAGTCTCGAGAAGACGCATCCCGACCTGTTCTGGTATGCGGTTCACGGCTGCGAGACGCTCTACACGATCATGGGGCGCGGGTGTGAAACGGTGAAGCGTGGTACGACGGCGGACGGCAAGATCGAGGTCGTCGGGACGTGGGCGGGCGGGCGCACGGGCATTTTCCGCGAGAGCAAAACCTACACGGGCGTGGCGAAGGGCGAGAAGGGCGAGGCGGCGATCGGCGCGTACGACGGCTATGCGCCGCTGGTGGTCGAGGTGATCAAGTTTTTCCAGACGGGCGTCGCGCCGGTGTCGCCCGAAGAAACCATCGAACTGTTCACGTTCATGGAAGCGGCCGACGAGAGCAAACGCCAGGGCGGCGCGGCGGTGAAGCTCAGTGACGTGCTGAAAAAGAACGGCGGGTGAGCGGGCGCCGGGCGCGGTGATTTGAAACCACTAACCGGCACTAACTGGCACTAATAAAAACCAATCCCAGCCACGCCGAGGAGTGAAGGCGGGCTGGGATTTTTTTGTTTTATTAGTGCCAGTTAGTGCCGGTTAGTGGTTTTTGATCTCCGTGGTCCGGCCGCGGACGGCGTGTGGTTCACCGGCTTCCCAACTTCAGCAGCACCGCGCCGGCCACGGCGATGACGCCGCCGAGGAGCGAGCGTTTGCTGGGCCGCTCGCCCTCGAGCCAGGCGGTGAAGGGGACGACCACGAGCGGCGTGAGCGCGACAATCGGCAGGACCACGCCGGTCGCGGTCGTCTGCAAAGCCCATTGATAACAGCCCACGCCGAGGGTCGGGCCGGCGAGCGCGTTGAAGGGGAGCCACCAGCGGATGCGCCGCCATTTTTCCGGGGACGTGAGCAGTTCGTTTTGCGGACTCAACTCGGGTTCGCCGAGTTTCAGCAACGCCGCGCGTTTCACCACGAGCAGCGCGATTCCGGACACGATCACACCGCCGATGATGCGCTGAAACGCCGCGCTGAGGCCGTCGATGGATTGTCCCTCTTCGTGCGCAAGACGGTACGCGACGCGGCTCAGCACCGCGCCGCCGGCCTGTCCTATCGCGGCGACGACGCCGGCGAGCAGACCGAGAAACAGGGTGCGGCGCGGGGTGGTGAGATGTTCGCCCGGTGCCAGCGCGACGGCCACGCCGGCGAGAATCATGATGGCGGCGGCGATTTCAGTGGGGCTGAGTTTGGTGCCGAGCCAGAGCCATTCGGTGAAACTGGCAAATGGCGCGGCGAGACAATGCACGAGGAGAATCGACAGCCGCGTGCCGAGCCGGGGATACGCCTGGAACAGCGCGACGTCGCCCAATCCGAAGCCGATGCAGCCGCTGAGAAAGAAAATGGGGAAGGCGTTGCCGAACTCGCGCGCGCCGAAGCACCAGGTCCATGTCGCGAGGAACACGGTCGCCAGCGAGAGCCGCCAGAAATTCGCCTCGGTGCCGCCCATGATCCGGCCCGTCCGCGTGGCGGACACGGCGGACAAGGAGAACATGATGGTGGCGAGCAGGGCCGGAAACATTTGCGCCGTGGTAGGTATGCGGCGCACTGCGTGATGTCACGCCTTCAATACTTGGTAGGGACGCGCTGGGCGCGTCCGTGACCTTTTTCCCCGCACCGCCGTGCCCGCGTGCAAACCAACGCCCGCGCAAATCCTCACGCGCCCGAATGGGGGACCGGTCACGGCCGCGCAGCAGCGCGGCCCTACCGGAGAGAGAATGATTGAGCCGCCGGGGACGCCTCGTTAGCGTCCCGCGCCATGAACACCTGTTGCCGCTCCGTCCGTTCCTGTTTTCCGATCTTGTTTTCGCGCCCGCCGCTTTTCGCGGTCCTCGCTGCGCTCCTTCTGCTCGGCGGCGGCGCGGCGCGGGCGGCGGAGGCGAGCGCGGATGATTTGCTGAAGCAGGCGCGCGAGGCGTTTCGCAAGGGCAAGGGCGCGGACGCGGTCGCGCTGGCGACGAAGGCCATCACGGCGGAGCCGAAGAATCCGGGGCCGCGGCACATTCGCGCGCAGATTCATGTGGCGCTGCGACAGCACGCGCAGGCCATCGCGGATTACACCGAGGCGCTGAAGCTCGATCCGAGCGCGGTGGGTGTTTACCAGGCGCGGGGCGCCGAGCATTTCCGGCTCGGGCACATCGCGGAGTCAATTGCGGACTGGGACAAATTCATCGCGGCGCATCCCGAGCAGGCGGCGCATCACTGGCAGCGCGGGATCGCCTATTATTACGCCGGGCGTTTCACCGATGGCCGCAAGGCGTTCGAGCTGCACCAGACGGTGAACAGTCACGATGTCGAAAACGCCGTGTGGCATTTCCTGTGCATGGCACGCGAGCAGGGCGTCGAGAAGGCGCGGGCGGCCTTGATCCCCATCGACGGCGATTCGCGCGTGCCGATGGCGCAGGTGCATCAGTTGTTCGCGGGCAAACTCAAGCCGGCCGATGTGCTGGCGGCGGCGACGGCGGGCAATGTTTCGGGCGAGCGAAAGGAACGGCAGGTTTTCTACGCCCACCTTTACCTCGGTTTGTACTACGAGGCGATTGGCGACGCGAAGCTGGCGCGCGACCACATCGAGAAGTCGGCGGCGGAGTACCAGAAGCACGATTACATGGGCGATGTGGCGCATGTGCATGCGGAGATTCTGCGCAAGCCGGCAGGGAAAAAGTGAGCGAAACGACGAAGAACTAATTCCGGCGATTGCCTCAAAACCAGAATGGAAAACCACTAACCGGCACTAACTGGCACTAATGAGAACCGGGCCAATCCGCAGTCCGCGCTCCCGTTTTATTAGTGCCGGTTAGTGCCGGTTAGTGGTTTATGATTCGGTCTCAATTGCGTAACCGCCGGTTCGGGAGATTTCTCATGAGCAAAAACACAGATGTCCGGTGCGTCGGGGTGAGCCTGCATTTCCTGCCGGTTCACACGCGGATGCCGCTGAAGTTCGGCGGCGAGACGGTGAGCTACGTGACGTGTGCGCGGGCGCGGATGCGCGTGGCGGACGCGCACGGGCACATGGCCGAGGGCTGGGGCGAGACGCCGTTGAGCGTGACGTGGGTGTGGCCGAGCGCGCTGTCGTATGAGGCGCGGCACGCGGTGATGAAGCAGTTTTGCGAGACGCTCGCGTGGGCGTGGGCGGAGTTTGCCGGACAAGGGCACGCGGTCGAAGTCGGGCATGATTTTCAAACCGAAGTGCTGCCGCGCCTGGTGCAGGAGCTGAACGCCGCGCGCGGTCCGGACGCGGAGCCGATGCCGTGGCTGGCGGCGCTGGTGTGCTGCTCGGTGTTCGATCAGGCGCTGCACGACGCGTATGGGCGGCTCGTCAAGCGGCCGGTGTATCAGACTTACGGACCGGAGTTCATGAGCCGGACGTTGGCGGATTTTCTCACGCCGGCGGCGGGGACGGCGGTGTCATTCGCGGGGCTTTACCCGCAGGATTTTCTGGTGGCGAATCCGCCGTCGCAGTTGCGCGCGTGGCATCTGGTCGGCGGCGTTGACCCGCTCGACGCGGCGGAACTGACGGGGCGCGAGCCGGACGACGGCTACCCGGTGCTGCTCGCCGACTGGATCGCGCGCGACGGCTTGAAATGTCTGAAGATCAAACTGCGCGGCACGGACGCGGCGTGGGACTACGCCCGCACGGTGAAGATCGGCGGGATCGCCATCGCGGGCGGGGTCGAGTGGCTGACGGCGGACTTCAATTGCACGGTCCGCGAGCCGGCGTACGTGAACGAGTTTCTCGACCGGCTGCGCGACGAGCATCCTCGGATTTACGGGATGTTGCTGTATGTCGAGCAGCCGTTTCCTTACGAGCTGGAGCAGCATCGGATCGCTGTCCACAGCGTGGCGGCGCGCAAGCCGCTGTTCCTCGATGAAAGCGCGCACGACTGGCGGCATGTGCAGCTCGGGCGCGAGCTGGGCTGGACGGGCGTGGCGCTGAAGACGTGCAAGACGCAGACGGGCGCGCTGCTTTCGCTGTGCTGGGCGAAGGCGCACGGGATGACCTTGATGGTGCAGGATCTCACGAACCCCATGCTGGCGCAGGTGCCGCACGTCCTGCTCGCGGCGCACGCGGGCACGATCATGGGCGTCGAGACGAACGCGATGCAGTTTTATCCCGCCGCGTCCGCCGCCGAGGCGCGGGTGCATCCGGGGCTTTACCAGCGCCGCAACGGCGTCCTGGAACTGGGGACCATTCACGGCAATGGCTTCGGGTATTGCGTGGCGGAAATGCAGCGCGAACTGCCGGCGGGCGTGGAGTTTGGGCGGTGAGGGGGCCGGGGATTGGACAACCGCAGGTGGACTGGCCGCGGTGGGTAGGGCGCGTCTGTCCTCAGCGCGCCGGTGGGGCGTTCTCACGGTTCGGCGGCGCGCTGAGGACAGACGCGCCCTACCTTGCTGGTACCGCAGGCGTCCTCGCCCGCGAATTCGGGCGGCGTCTCGCCGCCAGTACCGACTCAGGGCGAGACGCCCCGAGAACTCGCAGGCGAGGACGCCTGCGGTACGAAGCTCACGGACGAGCTTCGCCCGATCCGCCTCCTCACGTCGGCGGCTACACCGCGCTCACGCCAGGATCTCGCGGATGACCTGGCCATGCACGTCGGTGAGGCGGAAGTCGCGACCACCGAAGCGGTAGGTGAGGCGTTCGTGATCGAGGCCGAGCAGATGCAGGAGGGTCGCGTAGAGGTCGTAGATTTCGCACTTGTTCTCGACCGCGTAGTAGCCGAGTTCGTCGGTCGCCCCGTAGGCCGTGCCGCCCTTGATGCCGCCGCCGGCGAGCCAGAGGCTGAAGCCGAACGGATTGTGATCGCGCCCGTCACCGCCCTGCGAGAAGGGCGTGCGGCCGAACTCGCCGCTGAAGAGGATCAGCGTTTCCTCGAACAATCCGCGCGCTTTCAAATCCTGGATCAGCGCGGCCAGCGGCTGGTCCACCTGCCGCGCCATCGCGCCGTGGCCTTCCTTGATTTTTCCATGTTGATCCCATGGGTTTCCCGCGCCGCCCGCGCCGATGCCCTGGTTTAGGCAGCTCAGCTCGACAAACCGCACGCCGCGCTCGATCAGGCGGCGCGCGGTGAGGCATTGCCGCCCGTAGCCGGCCATCTGCTTGTTGGTCGAATCGAGGCCGTAGAGCTGCTTGGTCGCCTCGGTCTCGCCGCTAATGTCGCACAGTTCCGGCACCGCCGACTGCATGCGATAAGCCGTCTCGTAATTCTTGATCGCCGCCTCGACCGCCGTCTCGCCGGTCGTGCGCGCGAAGTCGCCGTCCATGTCGCGGAGAAAGCCGAGACGCTGCCGCTGGAGCACGTCGGTCTCGCGCGGCTTGATGTTCGCTAGGGCCGGCTCGCCATCGGCCTTGATGATCGAAGCCTGATGTTGCGCGGGCAGATAGCCGTTGCTGTACAGGCCCACGCCGCCGTGCGGCACCGCTGCGCCGCCCGCCTGCAACACGACGAATCCGGGGAGATTCTGGTTCTCGGTGCCCAAGCCGTAATTCACCCACGCGCCCGCGCCCGGATGTCCCATGAACGGAAAGCCCGTGTGCAGCGCATAATTTCCCTGCGCGTGCTCGTTGACCTTGGTGGTCATCGAGCGGATCACCGCGAGGTCATCCGCGAGCGCGGCGAGATTCGGGAACAGGTCGGTCATCACGAGACCGCTGCGGCCCCACGGCTTCGCGTCCCACGGGCTGGCCATGAGGTTCCCATTGTTGTTGAACATCGTGGGCCGCACCGGCACGGGCATCGGCGCGCCGTGACGCTGCTTCAACGCCGGCTTCGGATCCCACGAATCCACATGCGACACCCCGCCGCTCATGAACGCGAAGATGACGTGCTTGGCGCGCGGCCGAAAATGCGGCCCCGCCGCCCGCCCGCCGCCGGCCACCGCACCAAAACTTTTGTCCGCCAGCAGCCCCGACAGCGCGAGCGAACCGAAGCCGAACGAGCAACGCCGGAGCATTTCGCGGCGGGTAAGGGGAGGAGGGTGGGGAATCATAAAGCGAGTTTAGTGAGCATGGCTAACAAGCAGGGAAAAGTGTGAAGGGCGCAGCGCAAATTGGGGGGCCGCATCGGACGGAGAAGCGAAGTTACGATTCACAAGAGCGAACTGGTTAGGTGACGTTCGTTGGCTACAGAGTCTCTGCTGCATATCTGCTCTCTTGGAAGATGGTGGCCAGTTCGTAGTATCGGTCGAGTGTGTCGTCTGTGAAGATGTCCAGTTCACCTTTGGTCGCTGCTCCACTGACGTTGTGCATCATAGGCTTGAGGTCGTCGAGTATGGCTGCGGCAGTCTCGCGAGAGTGAGCGTGGACGACAGCCCTCTCGAACCCAGCTACGAGGGGGCGGAGCTGAGTCGCCATGTCGGTGCTGTAGCTGGCTCCATGTGGATGGCGAAAGCTCTCCAACGCGCGGATGACGCGCCAGAATACGGCTACGAGTTGGTTTGCATCGGCTTGGAGAGACATAAGACGCGTGCCAGTCGCCTAACATGCCCTTGGGAATCGAATCATCCCCGCAGTCAGCAGAAATTCGCGATGTCCCAACTGGAACGAACTGTTCAGTTGCAATACGCGCTCGGTAGCGCGGCCGACGGCAGTCCGCGGTTCAATCCGATTTCCCAGGAGGGCGAAATGGCTTGTCCACTTTTGTTGACGGGGATGGAACAAACCAGTGCGACGCCCGCTGGCAGGATCAAATCCAGTGAGGTCTGCGCCTTTGTTGCGATTACAAGTGACGCAGGCCAACGCTAGGTTTTGCGCCTCAGTGAGACCGCCGTGTTTCCTGGGGATGATATGGTCGATCTGATGGAATTCGAGCATGGCGGGTTCAGGTGTCAGGCAGTACTCACAACAGTTGTTCGCCCGCTCCCGCACCAGCGCCCGCAATAAGGGTGAAACCGGCCTCTGACTCATGCCTTGGGCGGCGGTCCATTCAACTTCGCGAGTGCGCGGGCTTTGGCGAGGCTGACCGCGTGTTCAACGGCGAGCAGGGCGTCCATTTCCGCCTCCTCGGACGGGTTCAGACCGGCGTCCTGGTTTTTGGCGAGCAACGTTTGGATACGTTTGGTCCGGGCGGGATCGGAGCGCAGTGCCACGATCTGTTCGGGCGTGGGATTGGTGGCAAAAAAATCCACGACGTCACGCCAATCGGAGACCTCGTTTCGCTGCCGGCGTCGCTGCTGCGTCAAGCCATTCACAACGGCAGCGTTCCTCGCCCGTCCGTTCTTTGGCAGACTGGCGACCAGTTCATCCGGCAATTCCAAGGTAACTTTCATGGTTCAGTTTTAGCGGGGGTTTGCTGTTGTCACAAGCGGAACGTCGCACGGCGAGCCTAGTGGTTCGGCCTCATGGCTTACGTTCCGCTGCGCCTGCTTTCGCCAGCGATTCTTCGCTGCGGCGCAGGAGATCCTCGACCCAGGCGGTGCCGTTGGGGCGGACGCCGTGGCCGGTGAAGACGATGTCGGGCTGCCAGGCGAGGAGTTTCTCGCGGATGGCCGCGATGACGGGGCGGGCTTTGGCGCCATCGGTCCAGCAGCGGTGGAGGATGTCGCTTTCGCGCTCGAAGCCGAGGTCGCCGGTGAAGGCGATGCGTTTGCCGGCCAGTTCGGTTTTGTAAACGGTGAGGTCGAAGCTGTGGCCGGGTACAAACAGCGCGCGGAACTTTTGGCCGGAAACTTCGAAGTCGGTTTCGTCGCCGACGCGCGCGAGCGGCAGCGGCAGGTCGAGCGGGCGCGGGGGGAAGATGCCGTAGTCGGTGAGCATCGGCATGAGCCAGGTGAGCGGGAGCGCGCCGGATTTGGGGCCGACGATCTTCGCGCCGGCCGCGCGCCACAGGTACGCGCCGCCCGAGTGGTCGCCGTGCGAGTGCGTGTGCAGGACGTGCGTGGCGCGTTCGATGCCGAGCGCGCGCAGCCGCGCCTGCGAGAGCGCGAAACCCGACGTGCCGCCGGCATCCACAATCACCGCCTCGCGGCCGGTTTTGAGAATCCAGATGTCGCCGACGTAGGCGTGCTCGCTGCGCGGGATGCGGCCGCCTTGGAAAATCGGCACGCCCGTGACGACCTCGGCGGGCGGCGTGGTGATGACGGGCGGCTCGGCGGGGAGCAGGCGTTGTTGCCGCGCGAACACGCCATCGCGGGCGAGGCGCAGGAGTATTCCCTCCGCCGTGCCCGCGATGGCGAAGGCACCGTCGCCGCTCCACGCGAGTCGTGCGGCGGCGGCGACGTCGTGATTGGCGGTGATTTTGCCCTCGGCGTTGACGAGGTAAAGGTGGCCGTCCCAGCACGACACGAGAGCTTGTGGATGGGCGGGGTTGGGGGCGCACTGCGCGATGGCGTCGGGGAAAACCAGCGCGGCGGCGGCGCGGGTTTTCAGCGCGATTTGATAAACGGTGCGCGCCGTGGCGGTGGTGGGAAGCCACGGTTCGCCAGCCATGCCGCGGGCGAACCACGCGGCCGGCCAGCACCACACGCGGTCGGGGTCGGCGGTGAAACCCAGCTCGAACAGGCCGGCTTCGGGCAGCGTTTCGCGCAGCAGTTCACGGCCCTCGGCGTTGAAGACGCGGAGGCGTCCGCGTTGTTGCGGCACGAAGTTCAGCGCGTGAATGGGCGGGTCCCACTTGCCGATGGCGGGGCCGGAGCGCACCCAGATTTTTACGGCGTATTCGAGAATGGCCACGCGCGAGCCGTCGGCGTTGATCGCGACGGCGACGGTGACGGTGCCGGGCGCGATCGTGTCGGCGCGGAGGCGGAAGCCGACCTTCAGCAGCTCGGGAAAATCGGCGGCGGGATCGGGCAGATCGGGCGCGACGAGGTCGTCGGAGGCAGGCGCGGTCCAGAGCGGGCGGTTGGGGTTCACGCCCCAGACGCTCACGGCGTCGCGCTGCGGGCGGAAGCCGGGGGTGGGTTGGTTGAAGGTGAGCCAGGCGAACGCGGCGCGTTTGCCGTCGCCGCTGGCGGCCATGCGCGTGGCGCGGTTCGTGGGCAGTTGGTTTTTGTCTTCGTAGCGCAGGTGCTGGCGGCGGCCATCGTCGTGGAGGAAGGAGCCGGGCGGTTTGAAAATCCAGTCGGGGCCGCGCAGGAAGAGTTCGCCGAGATGGCTTGCCAGCCAGCCGGTGCGCCAGTCGCCGGTGCCGGGACGGAGGCGCGCGAGTTCGCTGTCGCGCGTGTCGGCTTCGGCGAGATCGTCTTTCAGCGACGCGCCGAAGAAGGCGTTGGTCGGGCCGAGCCAGGTGGTCGGCTCGGGCGAGGTGACGCGGGAATAAGCGAGGCCGACGGCCATGGCGCGACCGCCTGTGAGGGTCGCGACTTGCATCGGCGCCCACGGCGGGAAATGGCGGCTGGCGCGGATCGTGCCGTCGGGAGCGAGGAGCCAGACGTTCGCGTCGTGACTGAAGGCCATGGTGCCGACGGTGATTTGGCGACCGTCGGCGCTGATGTCCACGGCTGAGATAGCTTGCGGCGCGAGCGTGCGGCCTTGCGCGGTCGTGGCGGGGACGCGGGTGGGGGCGGTGGGTGGGGCGATCGTGGTGGTGCGCAGGGAGAGTTCGGCGAGGGCGGGGTTGGTGAGGAGGAAGAGGGAGAGAAGGAGAGATGGGGAGAAGGAGTAAAGGAAAGCACGCGCCGGAGCGCGGCCTTCAGGCCGCAGAGGCGGCGAGTGCGAGAGGGGCGTGGGATTCATTGGGAGCGGCGGTTGCAGGCGTACGTTTCTGCGGCGTGAACGCCGCGCCCCGACCGCGAGCAGCGGGCGTGACGCGACGGGGAGCGCACGCGGCTCGCGTGCAGATTTGGGCGGCCCGCCCAAATCCTCGTGCCCCGGTCTGACATTCGTGGCGAAGGGAAAGGTTTGTGGAACGAGGTTTTCGGCGGGCCGCCGAAAACGGCACGCCAGCGGCGTGCGCTCCCCGGGGCGTCGGGCTTCGCCCGATGCACAGGGGCGCGGCCTTCAGGCCGCTTCGGCGTGCGAGTGCAACGGGGTGTTCGGATGTTCTGTTTCGTTCGTACGCTGAAGCGGCGTGAACGCCGCGCTCCTGCCGCGTTATCGCACATAGATGAACTCTTTGAGGTTGAAGAGCGATTGGGCGAAGTCCTGCCAGACGCGTTCGCTGGCGGCGAGTTGGTCGGCGGGGACGCTGGCGTCGCGGGCGAGGTCGGCGAGGTAGGCGCGGGATTTGGCGAGTTCGGCGGCGGACGGCGGGCGAGAGAACGCGGTGGCGAACATGGTTTTCACGCGCGCATCGGTGTCGGGGGCGGCGGTGGCATTCTGGCGGATGAGTTCGCGCGCCCAGGCGCGGGCGAGGTCGATGACGAACGGATCGTTCAGCAGCGCGAGGGACTGGCCGGGGACGTTGGTCGCGTCGCGGCGGCCGAGCGTGGTGAAGGGCTTGGGGGCGTCGAAGGTTTCGAGGAAGGGGTTCAAATTGTTGCGGCGCACGGCGAGATAAACGCTGCGGCGCGGGGCGTTGTTGCCGGCGAGCGGCGGGCCGAACGGCGTGGGGTCGAGCGAGCCGGCGACGACGAGCAGGGCGTCGCGGATGGCCTCGGCCTCGAGGCGGCGCACGGGGAAGCGCGCGAGCCAGTGGTTGGCGGCGTCAAGTTCGCGGGCGGCGGGCGGGGCTTCGCTGCTGAGCTGCCACGCGCGGGTGAGGACGATTTCGCGGATGAGTTTTTTGAACGACCAGCCCTCGGCGACAAAACGCGCGGCGAGAAAATCCAGCAGCTCGGGATGCGTCGGGCGCTCACCAAGGCGGCCGAAGTTGTCCACCGTGGCGACGAGGCCGCGGCTGAAGAGGTGCTGCCAGACGCGGTTGACGAGCACACGTGCGGTGAAGGGATTTCGCGGACTGGCGATGGCCTCAGCGAGTTCGAGGCGGCCGCTGCGGAGGGCGACGGAGTCTTTGGCGTCGGCGAAAGAGATGGGGCTGAGGGCTTCGAGATAACGGCGCGGGACGGCGTCGCCAGGCTTCAGATGATCGCCGCGAATCATCAGCGCGGCATCGTAGGGCGTGCCCTCAATGACACCGGGGACGCGGCGCGGATTGGGGATTTCGGATTCGAGCTGGCGATACTCGACGACGAGCGGCGCGACGGCAGGCAGGGCTTTGAGCGAGGCCGGCAGCAGGCTGCGGCGCACGAAGAAATCGAGGAAGGCTCGCTGGGGTTCGGTGAGACGGCCAGCGCGCCAGGAGTCCACGGAGTCGCGGAGGACGCGTTCGTAACGGGCGGCGAGTTCGGAGGGGGACGCGGGAGGCGCGCCGGCGAAGAGGAGTTCGGGCGCGAGCGGTTCGTCGCGCGGCGCTTCCTTGTCGTGGAAGACGACCTGCCCGGCGGCGAACCACGAGCGGCCCGCGGCATCGGGGCCGCGGCCGAGGCGGCGCGTGAGATCGTCCGCGGTGCCAAACTCGACATAGGCCCATGTGCCTTTGCGATAGGCGGTGTCGAGGCGTACCCAGCCGGGTTCGTCGGATTTCAATTCGGCCTTCGGAAAGATCGGATTCGAGGGGAGCGGATAGTTGTCCACGATCACGCGCACGGCCGCGCCTTTGTTGCCCGCGGCGCGGACGTTGATGCTGTCGGTGGTGATTTTGAAACGGGGCGAAGTGAAAAGGCCGTTGTGCTTTTGCGAGAGGAGATGGGTGGCGACGCCGGCGGGCAGGAGGCCGGTGAGGAGGCGGTCGCCCTCGGGTTCGAGGCTGAATTCGCCGGGCGCGTCGGACGCGACCGAACGCTCGCGATTCGCGCCGCGCGCGAGGCCGATGCCGTCGCGGAACCATTTTTTGGAATCGCTGCCGGTGAGATTCCAGCCGCCTTGGAATTGCGCGTTGTGTGCGCGCGCGGTGGCGACGGACTCGCGATGTTGCGTGGTGATTTCAGTCCACACTTTGGCGAAGGCCGCGCCGTCGAGCTGGCTGAGGCGCGTCCAGGCGTGCAGCGGATTGGCGGGGTTGGTGCGGGCGTCGGTGAGCGCGGTGGCGAGCGGACTGGCGGCGCCGGGTTTGGAATCGGGGGAGCGCGCGGCGAGTTCGGCGGTGGCCTTGGTGAGTTGGGTCGCGAGTGCGGCGCGTTGGTTGCGCTGCTCGGGGGTGAGCGCGGCGGCGAGTTCTTTCGCGGTGAGGCCGACGGGGCCGGCTTGAAAGGAGGCGGCGATTTCCGCGGTGGTGAGCGCGCGGTCGTAGAGGCGGGCTTCGTCGAGTTCGCCGCTGAGAAAGGATTTGCCGCCGCCGGTGTGACGGCGGCCGAAGAGGAGGCGCGCGGTTTTCGGAAACGTCACGGGGCCGTCGGCGGGCGTGTAGGCGGGGCCGTAGGGCTGGCCGTTGCGGAAGAGCGCGATGCTGCCGTCGGCGCGGTAGGCGATGGCGATGTGGATGAGTTCGCCGGGTTTGGCGGTCTCGGCGGGGCCGGCGACGGCCCGGCTGCGGCGATGGTTGTTGCTGCCCGCGAGCCAGCGGCCCGCGTCCATTTCGGCGAAGACGATGGAGTCGAAAATGACGCCGCTGTCGGTTTCGATGGTGATGACGCCGCCGCCGCGTTGGGTGAGGTCGGCGAGGGCGACCCAGGCTTCGAGGGTTTTTGCGCGCAGCTCGCGGCCGAGGGGAGCGGAGCGGAGGTGGGCGTCTTTGCCATCGAGAATGAGGCGGCCGTTGCGGAGCGTGGCGGTGCCGACGAGTTCGCCGTGGAGCGCGCCGATCTGGTCGCGTGTGTTGGTGTCGAAGGACCAGCGGGCGAAGGGTTGCGGCAGGAGCGCGGGCGGCTCGCCCGCGGGTTTCTTCGCGGGGTTCGTGGGTTCTTGCGGGCGGGCCGCGCGCGCGCTGAGCGCTTTCGCCCGCGCGGTGGCGTCGATTTCCGCGATTTGTTTTTCCAAGTCGGTGACGCGCTGGTGGAGCCGGGCGAGGTCGGGATCGGCGGCGGAGCCTTTGGTGAGGCGCGCGGTGAGTTCGGGCGCGGCGGCGGTCCAGGCGGTGGCAAGTTCGTCGCGGATGCGGGTTTTCAACGCGGTGAGTTCGGGGCGGTTGCGCGCGAGAAACTCGGGCGTGTCGATGGTGACTTGCGCGGGGCGGCTGCTGGCGAGGACGCCGTAGAGTGCGTAGTAATCGCGCTGGCTGATGGCATCGAACTTGTGATCGTGACAGCGGGCGCAGGCGAGCGTGAGGCCCTGGAAGGCTTTGCCGAGGACGTCGATCTGGTTTTCCACGGCCTTCACCTGGTCGTCGAGGGTATCGACGGGCTGGAAGCCGTGTTCGACGAGGCGCAGGTGGGCGAGGCCGAGGATGGATTCGTTGATGTTGTCGGCATCGTTGCGGCGCGGGTGCGCGAGGAGATCGCCGGCGAGGTGTTCGCGGATGAACTGGTCGGCGGGCACGTCGGCGTTGAAGGCGCGGATGAGATAATCGCGGTAGCGCCAGATGTCGCGAATCTCGGGGTCGCCTTCGCTGCCGTGGGATTCGGCGTAGCGCATGAGGTCCATCCAGTGGCGCGCCCAGTGTTCGCCGAAGGAGGGGGAGGAGAGGAGGCGGTCAGCGAGGGCGGAAAATTTCGAATGGCGATTGGCAAGCGACGAATTGGGGGCGGACGCGGCGGCGAAGGCTTCGACGTCGTCGGGTTTGGGCGGGAGGCCGGTGAGGGCGAAGGAGAGGCGGCGGGCGAGGGTCCGTGGGTCGGCGTCGGGAGCGGGAGTGAGGCCGTGTTTTTCCATTTCGGCGAGGAGGAAACGGTCGATGGCGTTGGTGCTCCAAGTCGTGTTTTTCGGGGTGGGGACGGTGGGTTGGATGACGGGTTGGAAGCTCCACCATTGGCGGCGGAGGGCGAGAATGTCGGACCACGCGGCGGCGGTGGCGGGCGCGGCGACGGGCGGCAGTTCGCGGGGATCGGGCGCGCCGGCTGTTATCCACGCGGCGAAATCAGCGAGGATGCGGGCGTCGAGCTTCGCGCCGTTCTTCGGCATCTTCAGTTCGGGATCGGCGTGCGAAAGCGCGCGGAGGAGAAGGCTCTGGTCGGGATGGCCGGGAACGATGGCGGGGCCGGTGTCGCCGCCCTTGCGGAGGGCTTCGCGGTGATCAAGGCGCAGGCCGCCCTTTTGTTTCGCGCCCGCATGGCATTCGTAGCATTCGGCGACAAGGACGGGGCGGATGCGTTTCTCAAAAAACTCGAGCGACGAGGCGGCGTCCGCGGCGGCGACGACGGCGGATGAGACGGCACCGAGGAACAGGGCCAAGCACAGGCCGGGAGGACTGAAGCGGCGGTGGGTGGACGCAAAGCGGGCGGGGCGGGTGCGGGTGCGTTGCATAAGCTGGACCGGGTGCGGCGTGAAACTGCGGGCTGGTGCGCGGGAGTCAAGCGCGAGGGGCCGGGGCGAATCAACGACGGGCGGGCCACGCCCGGTGCTTTGGTTCGTGCGGCGAGACGCTGCGCGAACTCGCAGGCGGGGACGCCTGCGGTACCCGGGGGCGGACGGCTCCGCCATTCCGAAGCCGTCGCGGGTTTGGAGCTTTCCGCCTCGTCACCTCGGCGGCTACCGGGGGGCGGCGCGCAAGCCTGCGCCGCCGCAATAACCCGTTGACGCTCGTTCCGCGTTGCCAGCACTATCCGCCGCCTGCGAACGCCCGGGCGGTCTCGCACGGTCCGCGGATTTTCCCTGACGTTGGCACTGAACACGAAACTGTACCCATGAAACTCGACGCTCTTTATTCCGAACTGACGCTCAAGACGAACGCCAAGCTCGCCCTCGTGGTGCTGGATGGCCTGGGCGACATCGCCACGCTCGGCCAGGGCGAGATGACGCCGCTCGAGGCCGCGCACACCCCGAATCTCGACGCACTCGTCGCGGGCGGCGCGGCGCAGGGGCGCATGATCCCGGTGGCGCCGGGCATCACGCCGGGCAGCGGGCCGGGGCATCTGGCGCTGTTTGGTTATGATCCGCTGGAGTTTCAGGTCGGCCGCGGTGTGATCGAGGCGCTCGGACTTGGGCTGGAGTTGAAGGCGGGCGACGTGGCGGCGCGTGCGAATTTCTGCACGCTCGACGCCGCCGGGTTGGTCACAGATCGCCGCGCGGGGCGCATTGCGACGGAGGTTTGTGAGGAGCTGTGCGCGCTGCTGGCTAAGAAGATCAAGAAGGTCGGCGACGTCGAGGTCATCATCGAGGCGGGCAAGGAACATCGCTTCGTGGTGATTTTCCGCGGCAAGGGTTTGGAAGGGCCGCTGACGTCGAGCGACCCGAATCGCGAGGGTCTCCCGATTGCGACGGCGAAGCCCGAGGATCCGAAGTCGGTCGGGCAAAAGAAGACGGCCAAGGCGGTCGCAGATTTTTACAAGGTGGCGCTGCCGCTGCTCGCGAAGCATCCGAAGGCGAACGGTTTCCTGCTGCGCGGCATTGCGCATCAGCCGGAGATTCCGTCGTTCGAGGAGCGCTACAAACTCCGGCCCGCGTGCCTCGCCGTGTATCCGATGTACAAGGGCCTGGCGCAGCTCGTCGGCATGACGAAGATCGAGGGGCCGCAGACGATCGCCGAGCAGTTCCAGCGGTATCTGGCGGAATACGACAACTACGATTTCTTCTTCATCCATTTCAAATACACGGACAAGGCCGGCGAGGACGGAAACTTCGAGGCCAAGAAACGCGCGATCGAGGACTTCGACGCCGCGCTGCCGATCCTGCTGGAGAAGCGGCCGGACGTGCTCGCGATCACGGGCGATCACTCGACGCCGTGCTCGCTCATGGGGCATTCGTGGCATCCGCAGCCGGTGATGCTCACGTCGGCGTACTCGGGTTCGGACAAGCTGGATCGCTTCACGGAGACGGGCGCGAATCTCGGCTCGCTCGGCGTGTTCGAGGCGAAGTTTCTCCTGCGCTACATGCAGGCGAACGCGAAGATGTTCGACAAGTTCGGCGCGTAATTTTTCTCCACCCGGCCGTCCGTCGGCCCCGGCGTGCGGATGCCTTCGGGTGTTCGCCCGCGGGTGCCGGACGGTGCCTCGCAAACAGCCTCCCCTCCTCACGATGAAAGCAGTCATTCTCGCCGCCGGCAAAGGTACGCGCATGCGCGACCTCACGAACGAACTTCCCAAGCCGATGCTGCGCGTGCAGGGCAAACCCATTTTGCAGCACATCATCGAGGGCGTGATGACCACGGGCATCCGCGAATTTTGCATCATCACCGGTTGGAAGGCCGAGGTGGTGGAGGAGTATTTCGGCGATGGATCGAAGTTCGGCGCGCGGATCAGCTACGTGCGGCAGGCCGTGCAGGACGGCACCGGCAAGGCGCCCGAGCTGGCCAAAGCGTTCGTCGGGAACGACCCGTTCCTCCTCACCTACGGCGACATTTTGGTGAAGCCCGAGACCTATGTGCGGATGTGCGAGCGGTTCGCGGGCGGGGATTTCGCCGGGGTCATCACCGTGACCGGCAGCGAAGACGTGACCAAGGGCGGGTTGGTGTTTTTCGACGGCGACTTCTGCCTCAGCCATCTCGTCGAGAAGCCCAGTCCCGCGCAGATCGCGGAACTCATGCGCGACGGCTGGCTGAAGGTCGGCGACACCGCGTGGTACAATGCGGGCATCTATATTTTCCGTCCCGGCGTGTTCGAGTTCACCGCCCGCCTGCAAAAATCCCCGCGCGGCGAATACGAGCTGACCGATGCGCTCACCGCGATGATCACGGCCGGCCAGCGGATCGCGGGTTTGCAGATCGAAGGTCGCTGGGTCGATGTCCGCGATCCGGAGGTGCTGGCGAGTTTGGAGAACGAGAAGGCGTGAGAAGGAACTGCGCCGGGGGCGGTCCGCGCTTCCGGCCCTTGTAGGAGTCGAGGCGACGAGACCCTAACCTCCCGCCTTGCAACACCGCGGGCCGCGTCTGGCAATCAAGTTCCGGTCCCACGCGCCCCGCCCCGCCGAGGTCAGCCCCCGAAACTCAGTCCGCCGCTCGCGCAGAAAAGGTCAGAGTCTTGTTACCTCGATTCCTACAAGCCAGCGACCTCACAGCAGCTTCGTCTGTGCGCCGCCGAGGGGTTTCAGGCCGAGGCGCTGATAGCTCAGTTCCGTGGCGATGCGGCCTTGGGACGTGCGGTTCAGGTAGCCTTCCATGATTAGATACGGCTCATAGACTTCCTCGATGGTGTCGGGTTCTTCGCCCACGGCGACGGCCAGGGAGTTCACGCCGACGGGGCCGCCGGCGAATTTCACGATGATCGTTTCGAGGATGCGCTTGTCCATTTCATCCAGGCCGTGCTGGTCGATCTCGAGCATCGCGAGGGCGAGGTCGGCGATGGGGGCGGTGATGCGGCCGTCGCCGCGGACCTGCGCGTAGTCGCGGACGCGGCGGAGGAGATTGTTCGAGATGCGCGGGGTGCCGCGGCTGCGGCGGGCGATTTCGTGCGCGCCCGCAGGTTCGATCTCGATGTTGAGCAGGTGGGCGGAGCGGGTGACGATTTTTTCGAGCTGCTCGGTTTGATAATAGTCGAGGCGCTCGCGGATGCCGAAGCGGGTGAGCAAGGGCGCGGTGAGCAGACCGCTGCGAGTGGTCGCGCCGATGAGCGTGAAGCGCGGCAAACTCAGGCGCACGCTCCGGGCGTTGGGTCCCTGGTCGATGATGATGTCGAGTTTGAAGTCCTCCATCGCGGGGTAGAGATACTCCTCGATGGTTTTCTGGAGGCGGTGGATTTCGTCGATGAAGAGCACGTCGCCGGCCTCGAGGTTGGTGAGCAGGCCCGCGAGGTCGCCGGCTTTCTCGATGGTCGGGCCGCTGGTGGCCTTGAGACTGCCGCCCATGGCCTTGGCGATGATGTTGGCGATGGTGGTTTTGCCGAGGCCGGGCGGGCCGCTGAGGAGGATGTGGTCGAGGCATTCCTTGCGTTGCTGCGCGGCCTGGACGGCGATTTCGAGGCGTTCCTTGACCTTGGCCTGGCCGGTGAAGTCGGAAAAAAGCGACGGCCGCAGCGTCATTTCGAGCGCCACGTCCGGCTTGGTCAACACATCGGTCACGATCCGCTCAGGCATGGGGGCGAGGATGTGGAGAAGGGGGGGGAGGGACAAGGGAAAAGGCTGGAGCGCGGGGGAAAGCTCAAAGGATAAAGCTCAAAGCGCAAGGGAAGGGCCAAACGGGGGCATCGCGACGTGGTGGGGCGGTGGGAAGTGTGGTGTTTCGTTCACCGAACCGTGTGTTGAATCTCGCGGTCGCGGCGAAAAGCCCGGCGCGACTTGAGTTCCTCAGGAACGCACCTTGGAATCATCCGTGGGTGATCAGTGCCAATGGCTGAGGCCGCGGGAAAGGACCCGCGGCGGGCCGGCAAGGACGATGGCGGTGATAGCAAACCCGGACCGGACTTTTTCGGCGCGGCGGGCGCGTCCGGTCCCTCAGGCCGCGACGCTGATCTGCTGGTCGGCTTCCTGCACGACCTGCGCGGGGTTGCCCATCGCGGCGGCGCCGGCGGGGATGTCGGTGATGACCACGCTGGAGACCCCGATGATCGCACCGTCGCCGAGCGTGGTCCGGCCGATGATTTTGGAACCATCCCCGATGAAGACGTCATCGCCCACGGTCGGGCCTTGTTTGAAGCGCTGTCCCATGATGATCTGCACGCCCGCGCCGAGATGACAACGCGCGCCGATGGTGACGTGCGGCGCGATGACGATCCCCCACGGGCTGGGCAGGTGCAGGCCGGGTCCGATCTCGGCGCGCTTGGAGATTTCGATCCCGAACCAATGGGACAGGAGCTTGGCGGCCGGATAGGTCGGTAGTCCGTGCTTGAAACACCATGCCTGGCAGCGGATCAGCCCCAAGGCGCGCATGCTCGGCGAGGCGAGGCACTGCCGGAGGGTCTTCCACCACCCGCGCTTTTGGAGGGTCGGAATGTTCTCTTCGAGGTCGGCTTGTAAGTTGGTAAACATGGGCGGTCGTGGCCGCCGGAGTCGCGTCGCCATTCGCCGTCGCCTGCGTTCAGGCGGTCGGCGGGAACTGCCGTCCGTTTCCGGCCACTCTCCGTGTTATCGGCGAAATGGGCGGTGAGTTTAGCGCCGTGTGGAAATTTTCTTGGTGGCGAAGCCGACGCGGAGTTTGGCACTGGTGGGAAAATGCCGCCGCCAATGCGTCGGGCGCTCCCCCGGGTTGCTAGCGCGGTCCAGAGTGCGAACGGCGTGGCGGTGTTGCCGCCGCCGCCGGCCTTTCGCTCCTTACGCCGCCCCCGCCACCCCCGGCGTGGCATTCAAATGCAGCAGCTTGGCAAACGCTCCGTTGCGCGCGCTCAACTCCTCCCACGTCCCCTGCTCGACGATCTTCCCATTGTCGAGCACCACAATGTGACTGGCGTTGCGAATGGTCGAAAGCCGGTGCGCGATGACCAGCACGGTGCGCCCATGTACGGCCTGTTCGAGCGCCACCTGCACATGTCGTTCGCTCACGGTGTCCAGCGCCGCGGTGGCTTCGTCGAGGATGAGAATCTGCGGGTTCCGCACCAGCGCGCGCGCGATGGCCAGCCGCTGGCGCTGACCGCCGGAGAGCATCGTGCCGCGTTCGCCGACCGGTGTGTTCAGCCCGGCCGGCAGGGTGTTCACGAGGTCCTCGAGATGCGCCTCTTTCACCGCGCGGCGGATGGCTTCCTCGGTCGCCTCGGGATAGCCGTAGGCGATGTTGTTCGCCATCGTGTCGTGAAACAGAAACGCCTCCTGCTCGACCACCGCGACGGCGCGATGCCACGACGCCGCGGTGAACCGCCAGTAATCCCCGCCATCCACCAGCACGCGCCCGCCGCCGGGTTGCCGGAAGCGCAGCAGCAGATTCGCCACCGTAGATTTCCCCGAGCCGGACGATCCGACCACCGCGACCGTGCCGCCCGCCGGAATGGTGAAACTCACATCGTCCAGTCCTGTGCGCCCGCTCGGATACGTGAAGCTGACGTGCTCGAAACGAATGCCCTCCTTGAGTCCGCCGAACGTCTCCGACCCGAACGGCTGGTTCGGATGCACCGGCGCGCCGAGCCATTTCAAGACCTCCGACACGCCGCGCGCCAGAAAGATGAGGTGCCCCTGCAACCCATAGAGCTGGTTCAACAACGGCAGCGTGCGCAGCAGGATGAATCCAAACCCCAGCAGGTAGCTGCTCAACATCGCCCCCGGCCGCACGAAGAAATAATACGCACACCCCACGATCACCATCGCGCCGGCCACCGCGATGGTCTCCGTGATCGGCACCAACAGAAAACCTGTGCGCGACGCGCTCTCCTCCGCGCGCGCCTGCGCGTCGTTGAGCCGCGCGAAGTTGCCGATCTCATGCGCCTGCGCGTGCGTCGTGCGCACCACGCGGATGCCCGCGAACGATTGCAGCACGCACGACGACAACTGCTGATTCAACTGCGTGATCTCCTCGCCCGACCGCGACAACCGCCGATACATGAAGCCCACCACCCCGCCGATCAACGCCGCCAGCCCGAGCGTGATCAGCGTCAGCGGCCACGAAATGAAGAACAGCATCCCGAGGTAAAACAGCCCCATGCTCGCGCGCTGCACGAAGAGCAGCAGATAATCCACCAGCGCAAACGTCCGGTGCGTCTCGGTGAAAAAGACGTTGGAGATTTCCCCCGCCGGACTTTGCTCGAAGAGATGCAGGTCCGCGTTGTGCAGGCGCTCGAACAAGGCGTTGCGCAGGTTGGTCGAGATGCGCCGCCGCAGCACGGTCGCCAGCACCTGGCTGGCGTACCACGTCACGTTCTTCAGCAGCACCGCTACGAACACCAGCACCGCAAACGCGAGCACATAAAACGCCGAGTCATGCCCCGGCACCGCCTCCTTCAACCATCGAATCGGCCGCATCGGCACCGCCCCCTCGCCCCCGAGCAACAGCGACAATAACGGCACCAGCAGGCTCACCCCCACGCCCTCGAGCAACGCCGCCAGGATCGACGTGAGCATCACCGCCGCGATCAGATACCGCCCGCCGCGCAGATGCGGCCGCAATCGCCAGATCGTGGCGAACACATGGCTGATCTCGTGGAAGCTGGAGGTCATTGCGCCGGCCCGCCCCGTGTCCGCCGCCGCCGAAACCCGCACAAAGCAGCCGCACGGTGGGGACCATCGGTGCTGGCGTCGATGAGCGGGCGCACGGGGGTTATCCCACCCCAAGCTGCTCTCGGACGGTAGCGACCAGATCGGCGCGCCGGGCCGTGAGCTGCCCCGCGCGGGCCTGTTTCTTATACTCGGCCTGGTCCGTCACACCGGCCCGCGTCACTTTGCCAATGACGAGGTTCTTGATGGAAACCGTGCCCGCCTTGATTTCATCCTCACCGATGATCACGGCGATCGGGATGCCCCGGGCATTGGCGAACGCAAGCTGGTCTTTCATCGAGCTGCCTTTCGCCCCGAGATAGACTTCCGTTCGGATACCTGACCCGCGCAATTCCGCCGCCAGGCGCAGCAATTCAATGGCGGGCACCCCCTTCATCCCGATGATGAGCGCCTGGGTGATGGTGGTGGCGACCTTGAGTTTGCCCAGGTGCGTGAGCGCATCAATGAAGCGATCCAGGCCGATGGACACGCCACAGGCGGGCACGCTGGTCTTGCTGAACCGATCCACCAAGCCATCGTAACGGCCGCCGCCGAGCACCGAACCGAACTGCCGGGCCTGGGGCAGGAAGGCCTCGAAGACCATCGCCGTGTAGTAGTCCAGACCGCGCATGAGCGAGCAGTCAAAGACGGCCTCCTGTTCCGTCACGCCCAGAGCATCCAGGAAATCCGCCAGTTCGGCGAATTCGGCCAGTCCCCGGTCGGCTCGCTCGGACGGCGTGAGCAGGGCTTTTAATTCTCTCGTGAACGCCCGGCGGTCCAGCCCCCGAATGGCGACATAGCGGGTGATCTCATCGATCTGCTGCGGCGTGAGTTTGACCCCGGGAATGGGATCGCCCGAGGCATCGATGCGCCCGGCACCGAGTTCTTTGCGCACTTCCTCGAGGCCGACCTTGGCGAGCTTGTCGATCACACGCATCACCCGCTTGGCCTGCTCCAGCTCGGGAATGCCGATCTGCGTGAGAAAGGCGTGCGTCGCGCCGAGGTTGTTGATCTGGATGACAAACTCGCCCGGCCCCATAGCGAACTCTTTCATCACATCAGCCATGGTGGCGACTACCTCCGCCTCTACCATGAGCGAGTCCGACCCTGCGGCATCAATATCGAACTGGGTAAACTGCCGGTAGCGTCCCACCTTCGGGTCGTCCCCGCGGAACACCGGGCCGATGTGATAGCGGCGGAAGGGCAGTTTTACCTGGTCGGGATACTGGGCGAGCAGCCGGGCAAAGGGAACGGTGAGATCGAACCGCAAGCCGGCGGTTTCCTCCTCCGGTGTCTGCAGGCGGAAGATCAGCTTGTTGGTCTCGTCGCCGCCGGTACCCACCAGCGTGCGGAGGTGCTCCAGCACCGGGGTATCAATGGGCGCGAATCCGTAGCGCTCATAGATTCGCCGGATCCGCTCGACCGCTTCGTTGCGGGCGATCATGGAGTCGGGCAGCAGGTCGCGAAAGCCCTTCAGGGTTTCAGGTGGGACGAGATCGCTCATGGTGCAAAAGGAAACTTGGTACCGAGAACGGGGGTCGAACCCGTAACCTCCAGATTCACAATCTGGCGCTCTAACCAATTGAGCTATCTCGGCATGGCTCGCCGTTTGAAAGCGAATCAGAGGCGATTCAAACAGAGGTGTGCCCCATGTCAAGGCGCATGGCCTTGCATTTGGCTGCACGGCATTGCACGGCTGCACCGTTTCAGGCCCGCACCGTTCCAGATCAGGAGCGGCAGCCGTAGTCGCCAAGTATCCTGGCCCGAGCCGAACTTGAAGCGCGCTGTTTCTCCGGCGTTCGGTCGGAAGAATGACCGACGCCTCGGGAAGCGGGTGCGGAATGGAGTCACCTACGAGATCCATCCTTGGATCCGGCAATCCGCCGGCGGCGAGTTGTTCGAGCAGGGCGGCGCATCCGGGAAATGCCGTCGTGCCGCTTCTTGCGGCCCCGTGTGGCACCTGCCACGCTCCGGCCCGTGACCGCGACTGTATCGCCTGCCGCCCCTGAAAAATCTGTCACCTGCTCGTACTCGCTGAATGGCGACCCCCAGCGCGAGCAGCCACTGGCCTCCAACCTTCGCCGACCGAGTTTCTGTCCGCTCGAAGACCGTCGCCCTCGCCCGGCGCTGCATTTTTGAACGTCTCAAGTTCCCGGTTTTGAACCTGCCCCTACCATGCCACCCGCCACCCCCGATTTCGCCGCCGCTCACTCCCAAGTCATCGCCCTCTGCGACCACTTCGATGCCCGCTGCGCCGAGATCATGGCACCCGGCTATAAGGAGGACACCACGCGCAACGAGTTCATCACCCCGTTCTTCGAGGCCCTTGGCTGGGATGTGCGCAACACGGCGCACCGCTCCGTTTATGAAAAAGATGTCGTCACCGAAAAACGCGAGAACATCGACGGCACCGCGCGCAGCGCCGATTACGCCTTCCGCCGTCCCGGCACGCACCTGACCGCCTTTTTCGTCGAGGCGAAAAAGCCGAAGGTCGATATCCGCAACCACGACTCCTGCCACCAGGCGGTCCTCTACGGCTGGAACGCCTCCACGCCCCTCGTGTTCCTCACCGACTTCGAGCAGTTGCTGGTCCTGGACGCTCGCTCGTGCCCCGACAAAACCGACGCCACCCGCCACATCCTGCCCGAGCACGGTTCCTACACCTACGCCGACTACCGCGACCCGGAGAAGTTTGCCGAACTCTGGGGTCTTCTTGCCCGCGCCCATGTGGCCACCGGTTCGCTCGATCAGGCCGCCGCCGCACTGCCCAAACTCTCCGGGCGCATCAAGAAAGGCGCGCTCTTTTCCCGGGGCACCCGGCCCGTCGATGAAGAGTTCCTCGCCCAAATGGAATTGTGGCGCGAGCAACTCGCCAAGTCCCTCAAACGCACCAACCACCACCTTGACGGCGACCGCCTCACGTCCCTCACGCAGCGCATCCTGGACCGCCTGGTCTTCCTCCGCTTTCTCGAGGATCGTGGCATCGAGCGCGATGTCACCTTTGCCGACCTCGGCCAAGCGGGCGGCACCTGGCAGGACTTCCTCAAAGTCTCCCGCCGCCTCGATGCCCGCTACAACGGCATTATTTTCAAAAGGGATGACGCCGGCTGCGAAGACAAAACCATCAGCATCGACGACACCGTGTTCGCCGCCGTCGTCGAGAGTCTCCGCCCCGGCAAGTCTGACTATCTCTTCGCGCAAATCTCCGTCACCATCCTCGGCAGCATCTACGAGCGCTTCCTCGGCAATGTCATCGTCGCCCGCGACAAGACCGCCATCGTCGAACCCAAGCCAGAAGTCCGCAAAGCCGGTGGCGTTTATTACACCCCCGACTACATCGTCCGCTACATCGTCGAGCAGACTGTCGGGCGTTGCATCGCCGGGAAAAAGCCCGGCGAGATTGAGAAACTCCGCTTCGCCGACATTGCCTGCGGCTCTGGCAGTTTCCTAGTCGAAGTCTTCGCCTCACTTATCCGTTACCATCTCGCATGGTATCTCGCCGACGGCCCGGAAAAGTGGGCGAAGAAAGGCCTTCTCCGCCAGCGCGACATCGACGGCGACTATGTCCTCACTCTGGCGGAAAAGCGTCGCATCCTATTGGCCTGTGTCTATGGCGTCGATCTCGACCCCTCCGCCGTCGAAGTGACTCAACTCTCCCTCTACCTCCGGCTGATGGAGGACGAAAGCTTCCCGTCCACGCAAGCCCTCTTCGATTTTGAGAAGCACGCCCTATTGCCGGATTTGCGGGACAACATCTTGTTCGGAAATTCCCTGATTGAGACCGACATCGCCGACATGTTTGGACTTTCTGCGGAGGCGCACGGGCAGATACTTCCCCTCAATTTACGGTGGCAATTTCCCCAGGCATTTCCACGCGGAAAAGGTGGGTTTGACGCAATCGTCGGTAATCCACCTTACGGGGCATCGCTGTCTCGCGATTTAGAAACCTATGTGCGGCAACGCTACACGACGGTCGCAAACTCCCTCGATACGTTCCTGCTTTTCTGCGAACGAGCGATTAGTTTGCTGAAACCGAGTGGGCGCTTTGGATACCTGATACCATCTGGGTGGGCTTCCACCCCGTCCGCTGCCAAACTCCGCGTTCACTTCTCGGAAACGTGTGAGCCGACGTCGTTGGTCATGCTGCCGTACGATGTGTTCGAGGGTGCGTATGTTGATACGATGATCGTCGCCGCCCGCAGGATGGCGGCGTCAGAATCATGGGAGACATTGCCAAAGACCTCCATAGACTTGATCGTCTTCCCTGTCCGCTATCACATTAATGAAGTCACCGAGTTTGAGACATTCGCCAAGCACGGTGACTTCCAACCATGGAAGCGACTGGCTCATCGTGGATTTCTTGTGACTGCTTCAAAGGCGGAACAGACCTTGATTCTAAAGCTTCTCGACATGCCTTCGACCTTCGATGATGTCGTTGAGGTCATGCGTGGAATCGAGACCTTCAACCCAGCAGAGAAGCGCGGTATGAAGAACCCGGTCGTCGCGCTAACCGGTGACTTGCTTCGCTACGAGATTACTCATGGTGAGATGCTCTATGTGGATTATCCGCCTGAGATAGAACGGCAGAAGCGCAAACAGTTCTTCTCCGGCCCGCGCATCCTGCTTCGGCAACTTCTAAGTCGTCGATTCCGGCTGCAAGCGTCGTTCGCGACAGACTTCTTTCTCACCAACCAATCCATCCAGAGCCTAGTCGCTCGGAGCGGGGCCGGTTCGGCTGCGCCAGATATTCGAGCAACGCTCGGGATATTAAATAGCCGGCTGTTGTCTTGGCTGTTTTGCCAGACAAACCTTGTTTCCCGTCGGGACGACTTTCCCAAGACGATCATCAAGCAGACGAGGGAATTTCCGTTCCCTCCAGAACTCTCCGCTGCCGCCCGCCACGGCGAACTGGTAAAGCTTGTTGGCCAAATTTTGGCCGCGAAAAAGCTCGAAACCCAGGCGACGGATGGGGGGAAGCGGGAGCATGCCGCAAAACAATGCGCAGCACTTGACCGGCAGATCGACGCCGTGGTCTATGAACTCTACGGCCTGACCGACGCGGAAATTGCCCTCGTGGAAAGTGCCGCAGGTCACTGACTCGAAGGCGTTGTGCAAATCGCCGAGGACTGTTTCCACTCACGGAAGCAGTCAGGTCCCGGGCCGGGAGGCGGAGATACAAGCACTCGGGCGCAACTCAGATTCTTGCACGCGGTCTGGTGACCGCGCCGCGGGTGTGGGGCAGGCATCCCTGCCCCGTCTTCCCAGTGCCGCTGTGGGTTGTCGGCCATGACAACGGGCGGCAGGGATGCCGCCCGAACTGGCCCGGCCGCTCGGCCAGCCCTACTACTGGACGGCCAGCCAGACCGAGTTCGCCACCGACCTGCTCTTCGCCGATCCCGCCCGCCTGGCGGCGCTGTATGCGCAGTTTGTGCAGCACGGCATCAAAACCTTCGGCTGCCGCGACGTGCTGCGCTTTCTGGGCCACGGCGCGCCCGACCGCTTCACCGGCGAACTGGCCAGCACGCTCAAACAACGGCCCGAGGGCGTGTGCCTGCGCCACCGCGTCAACGGCAACTCGCCCAAGATGTATGACAAACAGGGGCGCGTGCTGCGGATCGAGACCACCATCGACCACCCCGAACACTTCAAGAGCTTCCGGCCCAAGGCCAGCGACCCGACCGCCCCGCTGGCGTGGCAGCGAGTGCGCAAGAGCGTGGCCGATGTCCATCGCCGGGCGGAGATCAGCCGGGCGGCCAACGGCCGGTATCTCGAAGCGCTGGCCAGCACCCATGACCGGACGCCGCTGCACCAGGAAGCCGCCACGGTGTGCCGGCCGGTGACCGTCGCCGGACAACGCCACCGGGCGCTCAACCCGTGGAGCAAGGAGGACGGACGGCTGCTGGAGATTGTGAGCCGTGCCGAGTATGCGGTGGCGGGCTTTCGCAACCGCGACGTGCGC
>CAMAUZ010000072.1 GCA_945861535.1 Akkermansia muciniphila
GCTGCGAGGCGGTGGGCCGATTGACGAGCCGTCGCAGCTCGGATCGCTGTTCGGGGGTGAGGGACAGGGTTTGAATGGGTCGAGCCATGCCGTGAGTTTATCGCCAAAACCTGTTATGTATAGTCAATTCGGAGACACTACACTAGATCGCCGATTTCCAAATCGACAGGGACTCGGTGTTTCGGGCGCGTGCGGCGGGTCGAGGCGTTGCGGGTAGTCGGACCGTCCGCGGGTTAGGAAACCCGCGATACAGCAGACTTGGAAGTCTGCGCTACGCGGAAGCAGGGCGCGTCCGGCGGACGAGCAGCACGAGCAGGCCCCCGCCCGCTGCATTTACCGGACTTCTCAAAGGCGACCGCCCACCCTAGTTTCGCAGCCGTGAAAGTGATCCCGGCAGGATTGTTGGAGCAGGTCGTGGAACGGCTGAAGGTGGAATTTCAGCCGGAGGAGATTTTTTTGTTCGGATCACACGCATGGGGCACGCCTGATGAAGACAGCGACGTGGATTTGATGGTGATTGTCCGGGAGAGCGGCGAGCGGGCCATCCGACGAATGCAGCGTGCCCATCACTGCCTCGGAGATCTGGACCTGAGCAAGGATGTGTTTGTCCAAACGCGCGCCGAATTTGACCGCTACCGCCATTTGCGCGCCTCGATCCAGCACCAGATTTTGCAGCACGGGCGCAAACTCTATGGATAACTCGCAAGTCCGGCTCACCCGCGAGTGGCTGACCAAGGCGTTGCACGATCTGCAAACCGCACGCATCACCGCCAGTGCGGCGGATGGCCCGCTCGACACCGCGATTTACCATTGCCAGCAAGCGGCGGAAAAGGGCCTGAAAGACTGGCTCACGTCCGAGGATGCCGCGTTCGAGAAAACCCACGACCTGCGGCGGCTCGTCCGCCAGGCGGCGGAAATCCGGCCCGAATTCGCCGAGTTCGCCGACGCGGCCGAAATCCTCACGCCCTACGTGTCGGCGTTTCGCTATCCAGGACTCACGGACGAACCCATGCCATCGCGCGCGGAATTTGCTACGGCGTTGCAACACGCCCAAGCCATTTACGATTTCGTACTGAACCGGTTGCCCGTCGAGGCGCGACCGCGGGGCTAATGGCCCTGCCGCCGGCCCGTGTGGACCACGCTCCCGAACGCCAGATTTCCGCGGTGTTGCAAGGCCCGGCGCTCAATCCGAAACGGTGATGGCGACGTTGGCGGAGCGGTCACCGGACCCATCGACCCTGTCGTGGAGCATTTGCCATTGCCTACTGTAGATGCCGGCGGTGACGGGGTGTGATTCGCGAAAGTCTTTCTCCTAATTCCAGCGGAATGTTTCGCCGTGGAGTGGCGTCGGTTACGCGGCAAAGCGGGAAACCAAACGGCGGACGATTTTATGAAACTGAAAATGAACGGGTGCGGCGGAGTGGCGCTGGCGGCGCTGGTGGTGCTGGCGGCGGGGGCGGGCGGCGCGCTGGCCGCGGAGGACGCGAAGACCGAGAACTGGCCGCGCTGGCGGGGGCCGCGGGACAATGGGAGCACGGAGGCGGGACGTTATCCGGTGAAGTGGAGCGGGACGGAGAACCTGCTGTGGAAGGCCGCGCTGCCGGGCAAGGGATGTTCGACGCCGATTGTGTGGCAGCAGAAAATTTACGTAACGGCGCCGGTGGCAGGGCAGGATGCGCTGCTGGCGTTTGATTGGGCGGGGCAGCCGGTGTGGCAGACGCCGGTGGGGGCGGAACGTCCGGGGAAGCATCGCAACGGCTCGGGTTGCAATCCGTCGCCGACGACCGATGGCGTGAGTTTGTTTGCCTGTTACAAGAGCGGGAATCTGGCGGCGTTTGATCTGGCCGGGAAGGTTTTGTGGCGCACGAACCTGGTCGAGAAATATGGGAAGGACACGCTGTATTGGGATTACGGAATTTCGCCGGTGCTGACGGAGCAGCTCGTGGTGGTGACGATGATGCATCAGGGAGAATCATGGCTGGCGGGGTGGGACAAGCGAACGGGGGAGCTGCGGTGGAAGGTCGCGCGCAACTACCAGACGCCGGTCGAGAACGATCACAGCTACGCGACGCCGATTGTGGTGCGGCACGCGGACGCGGAGGCGTTGCTGGTGTGGGGCGCGGAGCATCTCACGGCGCACGCGGCGGAGACGGGAGCGGTGCTGTGGTCGGCGGGGGATTTTAATCCGGGTAAGAACAAGAACTGGGTGGCCGTGTCGTCGCCGGTGCTGGCGGGGGATTTGGCGGTCGTGCCGTATGGGCGCGGCTCGCGCTTGCACGGGATCAAGCTGGGCGGCAGCGGGGATGTGACCGCGACGCATCGCGCGTGGAAACGCGAGGACACGGGGACGTTTGTGCCGACACCGGCGGAGTACAAAGGCAAGGTGTATCTCGTGCGCGACCGCGGCGAGGTGGAGTGCATCGATCCGGTGTCGGGGAAGACGGAGTGGACCGGGCAGATGCCGAAGAATGCCGCGAACTATTATTCGTCGCCGACGATTGCCGACGGGAAGGTGTATGCGGCGCGCGAGGATGGCGTGGTGTTCGTGGCGCGAATCGAGGGGAAGTTCGAGGTGCTCGCGGAAAACAACATGGGCGAACGGGTGATCGCCGCGCCGGTGCCGGTCGGGAACCGGTTGCTGCTCCGCGGAGAGAAGACGCTGTTTTGCATCGCGGCACCGTGAGGAGCGGGGCGGCGGAGCCGCAACCCAAGGAGCACGGCTGTGTGCGCGGAGCACCAGCCGCAGCAGCCCCGAAACCTCGCCGGCACCCGCTAATCAAAGGCGTCCCCTGCGGCTGGTGCTCCGCGCACACAGCCGCGCTCCGGAAAAAATTTCGCGGCCCGCGAGGATTTCGGTGCTGCCGTGACCGCCGGCCGACGACCAAAGAATTGTTGCCAATGCTTCGCTCTTCGTCCCGGAGGGACCCCGCAGGAAATTAGCCGGGGGCAAGCCCGCGCAGCGGGAGCGGCCCCCGGTTGCGCCGCCGAACGGGCCATGCCCCAGCGGGGCATCGAAGAAGTTTTTGGCGGCGTCCTCCCGCAGCATCTCCGCCACCTCTCGTCGCCTTGGGCCATTTTCTTCGATGCCCCGTTGGGGCATGGATCCACTCGGCACGGTTTCCGGGGGCTGCGTCCGCCGGGGCGGACTTGCCCCCGGCTAATCTCCTCCGGCGTCCCTCCGGGACGGGAACTGGGCGTCCCGTACGCAGTGCGTTCGCAGTGCGGAGGTCGTTAGAATATTCCGCCGCTCCCTTGCCGCACCATGCACTGCGACCGGGGACCGGTCGCGCTCCGCTTTGGTTGCGGCTCCCCCGCCCTGTACTACAACCCTGCAAAATCCTCGCGCGCCGCGAGGATTTTTCGGTGGCATGGACGGCCACTTCAGTCCGCTTCCAATTCTTCCCTTCCCATTCCCTTGCCCCAAATTCCCCTGCCAAATTCAACCCTGCTTGCGGCGGCTCCGTCCCGCGCCGCCATCCCGATCTCCCCTGTCCCGCCACGCCTTGAGCGCGCACCACGGGACCACCGGGTCGGAATACTCCGGCGTTCCTTGCCTCCGTCCCCCTCTGCGTTCCTTCCGATCTCTGCGGTGTTCCACTCCGCGCCACCACCATCGGGGCGTTTTCTCGAAACACCGCAGAGATCGGAAAGAACGCAGAGAAGAAGAGGGCGGAAGCGCCCGCGCCGCGAGGATTTTCCCCGGAGCGCGGCTGTGTGTGCGGAGCACCAGCCGCAGCAGCTTGGTCGCATGAGATGCCTCCGATTTCAACGGGTGCCTCTGAGGATTCGGGGCCGCTGCGGCTGGTCCTCGACGGACACAGCCGCGCTCCTTCGTTGGGGCTCCCCCGCGTTGTGTTCATCGCATCTCGGTGGTCCTCTCCGCATTTGCAACTGCGAGGCCCCAACTTACTGCCGCGCGATATTCGGCCGCCCGCCGCGCAGGATGTATTTCTGAATCTTCCCCGTGGCGGTTTTGGGCAGTTCGGCGATGAACGTGAAGCCCTGCGGCACTTTGAAATGCGCGAGGTGCGCGCGCGCAAACTGCCGCAGTTCGCTCTCCGTCACGACCGCACCCGCCTTGAGCACGACGAACGCCTGCGGTGACTCGCCCCACTTCTCATTCGGCACGCCGACCACGGCCACTTCCTGCACGGCGGGATGCCGCAGCAGCAGGCCCTCGACTTCCACCGACGAAATATTTTCGCCGCCGCTGATGATGACATCCTTGAGCCGGTCGCGGACTTCGAGATAGCCGTCGGGATGCACCACCGCCGCGTCGCCGGTGTGGAACCAGCCGTCGCGAATCGCCTGGGCCATGCCTGCTTCATCGCGATAATAGCCGGCCATCACCGCGTTGCCGTGGACGACGATCTCACCCAGGGCCTGACCGTCGCGCGGGACCTCGCGGCCCTGTTCGTCCACCACGCGCAGATCGCCGGAGGTGATCAGCTCGACACCTTGACGCGCCTTGATTTCGCCGCGGGCGCGGGCGTCGAGGGTCGCGTGTTCCGGGCGCGGTTCGCAGATGGAAATGAACGGCGACACCTCGGTCAGTCCATACACTTGCGTGATTTCCCAGCCCAGTTCCCCCTCAACGCGCTCGATGGTCGCCGCCGCCGGCGGTGCGCCCGCGGTCAACACCCGCAGCCCGCGCGGAGCCAACCGGCGCAGCTCGGCGGGTGCATTTGCGATGCCGATGAGCACCGTCGGCGCCGCACACAGCAGCGTGACGGCTTCGCGCGCGATGCTCTCGAAAATGGCCCGCGGCTCGGCCTTTCTCAGACAGATGTGCGCGCCACCCACCGCAGTGATGATCCAGACAAAGGTCCAGCCGTTGGCGTGAAACATCGGGACCGTCCAGAGATAGCGGTCGGCGCAGGTCAGGTGCAGATGCACGAGCGTGCCGATGACATTGAGCCAGGCGTTGCGGTGGGTGATCATCACGCCCTTGGGCCGCGCGGTCGTGCCGCTGGTGTAGTTGAGGGAAAGGAGGTCGCTCTCCTTGATCGCGGGCCGCACAAAGTCCGGCGGCGCGTACGCGAGGGTCGCTTCGTAATCCAGCCAGCCGGTCTTGCCGCCCTCCAACGCGACGAAGTGCTCGACGCCCGGCACTTGCTCCCGGATGCGATCCAACGTCTCGAGATAATCCGGGTGCGCGCACACCACGCGCGCGCCGCTGTGACCGATGATGTAGGCGAAATCGTCGGCAGCCAGACGGTGGTTGATCGGCACCGTGACTGCGCCGATCTGCGGCACGGCATAGAAGGCCTCAAGCTGCGCATGAGTGTTCGGCCCGATGTAGGCCACGCGATCCCCGGGCCGTACTCCGAGACGTTGCAACGCCGCCGACCAGCGGTCGCAGCGCTCGAAGAACTGCCGATAAGTCAGCCGCAGCGGGCCATCCACGACGGCGAGTCGGTCCGCGTAAAGCTTGCGCGCGCGGCGCGCGAATTCCAAGGGAGTGAGAGGTGATTCCATTCAGGGGTGTTGGTGTTGCGGCTGGTCTTACCCAAAAGTTTTCTCAGGCGCGAGCGTGAAGGAGAACCAGCATCCGATTGGACTCCACGCCCGGATTGCCGCCTTTTCCCGCCGGCCACCCCGTAAGTACGGCACCCTGCCCCGGCCGGGAAAAGAATCGTCCCTTACCTTTTGACGAACCGAAGTTCCGTGCTAGTTTCGGCGGGATTCCCAAGGGGAATTCCTCAGAAAAACTCAAAACCATCACTCGGTAATTATGAAGTACACCCGTTGTTTGGAAAACCTCCGCGCCCCCGTGCTCGGCGTCCTCTTTGGCGCCCTGGCCTTGGGCCTTTCAACGCCATCCGCTCGCGCCTTGGACGTCCAAGGCTGCATCAAGCTGGATGGCAAACTCACCAAAGGCGTGACCGTCGAAGCATTCGACGTCCGGACCTGCACCTCGCTGCTGAGCACGGTAACGGATGCCAACGGGGACTTTGTCCTGTGGTCCGCCGCCGGACAGAACCGGAATCTCTACCTGCAGATCACCGCCCCGGATGGCTGCATCGAGATCGTGGACAACGCGACCGTCTGCAACAGCATCGTCACCGATCCGTCGGACCCCCGCTACCTCTGGGTCGCCCTGTGCGTCGATGTGAAGTGCGCCTGCGTCCCCTGCACCACCGGCATCTCCAAGGTGGTCCTCCAATACTTGGGCACGACCACGCAGCCCATCACGGCCTGGGCCACCGGCAGCACCACTGGCAGCAAGGCCGGCAGCAAGAAGGGCAGCAAAAAGACCTCCACCATCGGCACGATTGCCACGGCCACGACCTGTACGCTCTGGGGCAAGACGGGCCACAAGGCCGGACACAAGTGCATCGCCGCATGTCAACCCGTGTCCGGGAGCAAGGCCAAAGGATCCAAAGGATCCAAAAGCTCCAAGGGATCGAAAGGATCGAAAGGCTCCACCCCGATCACCCCGATCTTCGCCAGCGCGGTGCAACCCTGCACCACGTTTACCATCAACCTCCCGACCACCACGGTCGCGGGCAGCAAAGGCAGCAAGGGCAGCAAAGGTATCAAGACTGGTAGCAAGAGCGGCACCAAGATTGGTAGCAAGAAGGGTAGCAAGAAGGGTAGCAAGAAGGGCAGCAAGAAGGGCACCAAGGGCACCGTCACCGGGCTTACTCTCTTCGTCGGCGCCAACGTCAACACCCGTCTCGACCTGAGTTGCGCCACCGGCATCAACGCGGGCCAGATCATCGGCATGTTCAAGGTTATCCGCGTGGAAAATGCCCGGGGTCAGCGCATCTGCTCCAATCCCAAGCCGCCCCAAACCGGCAACTGCTTCACCAAGACCCAACCCAATCAGATCACCTTCCAGTATGTCGGCGGCAACTGCAGCACGGCGGTGAACTCGCAGAAACGCGGCACCAAGTATAACTGCACGGACTCCGGCTCCATCGCCGCCGGCCCGGTCCGCATCGTGGTCTGCAACAGCGCCACCCCGGCCACCACCGGCTTCTTCGCCGCCAACGTCACTCGCGGCCAGACCTTCGTCGTCAAGGCGGGGGGCGCTGGTGCCAAGACCAAGACCGGCACCTTTGGTGCCAAAACCTACTGCTACATCTACTCCGGTGGCGTGCTCGTCGAACGCATTCAATTCGACAGCACCTGCCAGTCGCCCCTCATCCCCGGAGAGACCTGTGGTGCGCTTAAGCTCATCAGCTACGCCGTCGTGCCCTGATACGGTCTGACCCCATCGCACGGCGGGCAGTCGCAAGACCGCCCGCCTTTTTTATTGCTCCCGAGTCGCGCCACCAGTTCCGAGCGGTTGATTCTCCCCTACCGACGCTCCGCACCGAACCGTCCCTTCCGCCCGAAAACAGCGGATGGGCGGCTGCCAGTGCGCGCCGCCGTCTTCGGGGGACACAACCGAGTTTGGCAGGGGAATTTCGGAGAGGGGACTGGGGAAGTGACGAACTGGGGACGGGGCGAGCGTGGCAGGAAAAATTCTCGCGGCACGCAAAGATTCTGCAGGGTTATGGTACAGCGCGGCGGGGCCGCAACCAACGGAGCGCGGCCGTCCCGGCCGCAGCGGCAACACCGAAGCCGGGGCGTTGGAGATTTGTTGCGCCCTCGCGGGTGCGTAGCGGCTGCGGGCGGGACGCCCGCGCTCCGGAATCCTCGGCGCGCGCGAGGATTTCTCCCGGACCGTGGCTGTGTGCGCGGAGCACCAGCCGCAGCAGGTTGGCCGCACGGGAGGCGTCTGATTTCAATGTGCGCCCATGACGTTTTGGGGCTGCTGCGGCTGGTCCTCGGTGGACACAGCCGCGCTCCTTGGGTTGCGGCTTCGCCGCTCTGTGCTCATCGTGTCCCCGTGGTTCTCACAGCGGTTTTCACGGCATAGATACGGCTACGATCAGATGCCTGACGCCTCGAAGCTTTGGTCGTAATTCATCAGGCGAAGAACTTCGCACATCCTTTTCAAATCCTTGGCCTGGAGTTTTCGCACATCCAGGTGGTAGCGGGCTGTGGTCGTCCTCAGTCGAACAGTCTGATGGGTCTCGGAGTACTCGACCGCCTTCAAGATTGCAGGATCTGCCACGCGATTCCGCTCGAAAGTCACGCGCACGCCACGCTCCCATTCTTCCAGAAAAACCTCATACTTGGGCGTGCGGAGGAGAAGCAAACTCTTGATGCCAGCGAAGCTGTCCGGTGCCGAAATTGCAAAGGCCACAATCAAGTCCTTGCCCGATTCGGTCGTGATGAAATCGACGGATTCCATGCGAGGCGAAGGTTGCAGACCGGGTCGCTGCTCAAAGCTTGGCGGCTTTGGTGGCGGTGGCGGCGGGAGCGGCTGGGGCAGCGGGCGCAGCGGCGGCCGGGGGAGCAACGGGTTTGCCGGCGGATTTTAGTTTTTCGTATTCGCCGGTGAGTTTGTCCAACTGGGCTTTTTCGGTGGTGACGGGGGCGGTGAGTTGGTCGGCGGCGGCTTTGGTGGCGGCGGCTTGTTGGGCGGCGTCTTTGATCATGGCCTCGAGCTTCGTGATCTTGGCGGGGAGGCTGGCGAGTTCTTCCTTGGAGGCGGTGAGTTGTTGCTCGGCTTGCTTGACGGAGGCGGTGGCGGCTTCGGCTTCGTCGAGGAAGCGGTCCTGCACGAGCTTGTCGGCCAGGTATTTTTCGCGGGCGTGATAGACCTGCGTGAAGAACTGGCCGGCTTTGAGGCGGTCGATGGAGGTTTTGGTGAACGCGATTTCGGTCCGGGCCTTGGCGACAGCGGCCTTGGCGTCGGTTTCGGCTTTGGCGGCGGCCTCGGCCTGGGTGGCGAGGGTTTTGGCGGTGGCGGTGTCGCGCGTGGCGTTGGCGACGACGGCTTTGGCGGCGGTGTCGGCGTCGGTTTTGGCCTTGGTGGTGGCGAGGGTCGCGGCCGTCGCGGCGGCGGTGAGTTTGGCGACGGTGGCTTCGAGGGTGGTGAAGGCAGTCGCGGTGCGGGCGGCGGTGGCCTTGGCGGCGGCGAGTTCGGCACTGGCTTTGTCCGCAGCGGCCTTGGCGTCGGCTTCGGTCTTGGCGGCGGCGGCGAGTTGCGGGGCGAGGGCTTTGGTCGCGGCGGCGCTCGTGGCGGCGGCCTTGGTGGCGGCGTCAGCGTCGGCCTTGGTTTTGGCGGTCGCTTGCGCGGCGGCGGTGAGGGCGGCGGCGAGCTGGGTCGCGGCGGTTTCGACCGCGACGAGCCGGGTTTTGGCGGCGGCGGGGGCGGTTTTGGCAGCGGCGAGGTCGGCCTGAATTTTGTCGGCGGCAGTTTTGGCGGCGGCGGCGGCGTTGGCGCTGGCGGCGGCTTGTTCGAGCAGGGCTTTGGCCTTGGCGTCGTCGGGCGGGACGGACTTGCTCGCGGCGTCGGCCTCCGCCTTGAGCTTGGCTCCGGTTTGCGCGGCTTGGGTCAGGGTGGTGGCGAGCTGGGCGGCGGTGGCTTCGAGGGAGGCGAGGGCGGTCTGAGTGGTGGCGGCTGCGGCTTTCGCGGCGGCGAGGTCGGCCTGGGCTTTGTCGGCGGCGGCTTTCGCGGCGGCCTCGGCTTTGGTGCTGGCGGCTATGGCGTCGGTCAGTGACTTCACCTTGGCGTCGTCGGTGGCGGCGGTTTTGGCGGCGGCTTCGGAATCGGCTTTGAGCTTGGCGCCGGCCTGTGTGGCGGCGGTGAGCGCGGCGGTGAGTTTGGTGGCGGAAGCTTCGAGCGTGGTGACGGTGGCTTTGGCGGTGTCGGCGGCGGTCTTGGCGGCGGCGAGTTCGGCCTGGGCCTTGGTCACCGCGGCTTTGGCATCGGCTTCGGTTTTGGCCGCGGCTTCAGCCTGGGCGGCGAGGGTCTTGGCGGTGGCGGCGTCCTTGGCGGCGTTGGTGGCGAGGGCGTCGGTGTCGGCTTTGATTTTGGCGGAGTTTTGGCGGGCCTGGTCGGCGGCGGTTTGGAGCTTGGCGAGTTCGGCCTCGAGTTCGGCGAGGCGTTTTTGCGTGAGCGGGATTTGCTCGGCGATGGGGAGCGGATTCAGCGTGAGACCCGGGAGCGGGGTGCCGTCCTCGACTTTCCACGCGTGGACTCGGCCGGACCAGTCGGAGGCGATGACGCGGGAGCCGTCGTGGCTGAGGGTGACGCGGACGGGGAGATCGTCGGCGAGGGTGAAGGATTTGACCTTGGTGCCGGCGGCGTCCCAGACGGCGACGGTTTTGTCGCGGCCGCAGGTGGCCATGCGGCCATCGGGGAGGGCTTTGGCGAAGAGCGTGCCGCCGGGGTGGGCGACGAGGTTTTTGACGGGGGCGCTTTCGGAGACATCCCAGGTTTTCACGGTGCCGTCTTCGCTGGAAGTGATGAGCACTTCGGGGCTGCGCCAACTGATCGAGGTGATGGGGCCTTTGTGGCCGACGAGGACTTGGAGTTCTTCGCCGGTGTCGGCTTCCCAGACGACGAGGCCGCCGCTGCGGTCGCCGGTGGCGAGGTAGGTGCTCGAGGGATTGAACTCGGCGGTGGTGACCCAGTCGGTGTGTTTCTTGCGTTTGTAGAGCTGCTCGCCGGTGGCGGTGGAATAGAATTTCACGAGCCGATCAGGGCCGCCGAGGGCGATCCATTTTTGATCGGAGGAGATGTCGGCGGCGAGGGCGACGTCGAGTTCCTCGCCGGCGGTGAGGATGCGTTCGCCGGTGGTGATGTCCCAGACGGCGGCGAGGCCTTTGTTCGCGCCGCGGCCGCCGCCGACGATGAGGAGCTTGCCGCTGCGGCTGAATTTGGCGTCGTGGGGGAAGCCCTCGGGAAAGGGCAGGACGCCGGTGAGTTCAAAGGTCTCGGTGTTGTAGAGGAGAATCTGGCGCTGGCCGCCGAGGGCGATGAGGGGCGCCCACGGGCTGGCGGCCATGGCGGTGGAAACGCTGGTGCGCTCGGTGCGGACGACGGGTTCGCGGAGGAGATCGCCGGGCATGGGCGGCGGGCCGGCGGGTTTGCCGAAGGAGGCGGAGCCGAGGGTGAGATTGGTCTTGGGTTTCTTGGAGACGAGGGCCTTGCTGCCGGAGTTTTCGAGGAGGCCGCCGGCGATCCAGGCCTTGATGAGATCGAGTTCCTTCACGGCCAGCTTGTTGTTCGGCGGCATGGTCGGGTCTTCCGTGTGCATGACGCTCTTGAAGAGCTTGCTGCCGTCGGGATCGCCGCCGAGGAGGACCACGCCGGAGCTGCCGCCTTTCATCGCGCCGCTGAAGGTCGAGAGATCGAGGTCGCCCTTGGCCTTGTCCGGGTTGTGGCACTTGAGGCACTGGTTGCGGAGGATCGGGACGATGTGCTCGTCGTAGGTGACCTTCGCAGCCGCGGCGGCGGGCGCGGGCGCGGGGGTTTGCGCGGAGGCGAGGGCGAGGGTCGCGGCGAAAGCGGCGACGGCGGGGACGACGTGGAGGACGCGGGATGTTTTCATGGCGGCAGAGCGGCCCGGAGCGGCGTCCAGGTAGGGCCGCCGCTGCGGACGGTCAGTGGTTGAAGATGAATTCTTTGGAGTTCAAGACGGACCAGAAGAGATCGTTGAGGACGGTTTCCTTGTCGGCACCGGGGGCGGTGGTGAAGGCGAGGAGTTTCTCCTGCTCGACCTTGGTCGGACCGCGGGAGAAGCAGCGCCAGTAGATGTCGTCGATGATTTGCGCGGGGATTTTGCCTTCCTTGAGCAGCGCCTTGGTGAGGCCGCCGGAAGTGATCTTGGTGTTGACGGTGTCGCCATTGAGGAGGTGCAGGGCCTGCGAGAGGTTCGGCTCCATTTTCACTTCGCACGAGCAGACGGTGTCGCGGCTGGCGCGGCCGAACGTGCTCAGGAAATAAGTGGTGGTGCGGCCGTCCACGATCTCGACGGCGCGCGCGCCGAGCGGCAGGCCGCGGAATTTATCTTTGGTGGTGGTGACCTGGTTGATGGCGTCGAGGAGGACCTCGGCGCGAAGACGGCGGATGCCGGCGTGGGCGAAGTTGCGGGTGTCGTCGGCGTTGGTGGGATTGGTCTTGGACGCGAGTTGGTAGGTGCGCGAGGTGCAGATGTCGCGGACGAGCTTCTTGAAGTTGTATTTGGAATCGGTGAAGCGGCGGCCAAGTTCCTCGATGAGTTCGGGATTGGAGGGCGGGTTGGAAATGCGGACGTCATCGACTTCATCCACGATGCCCATGCCGAAGAAGTGCGCCCAGACGATGTTGGCGAGGTTGCGGGCGAAGAAGGGGTTCTCGGGGGACGCGAGCCACTTGGCGAGGCTCTCGCGGCGGTCCGCACCGGATTCCAGCGTGGGCTTGGCACCGCCGAGATATTTCGGGGGCATGTCCTTGTTGCCGACGGGATGCGTGACGCCGCCGCTGGCGCGATTGAAGACGACGGTCTCGCGCTGGTCCTCGCCGGTCTTGCGGCCGATCTGCGCGAAGAAGGCGGCGAAACTGTAGTAGTCGTTCATGGTCCAGCGGTCGAAGGGATGGTTGTGGCATTGGGCGCACTGGATGCGCATGCCCATGAAAACCTGCGCGACGTTCTCGGTCATTTTCAGCATGTCGGTCTCGACCTTGTAGAAGTTCGCGGCGGGATTGGCGAAGGTGCCGCCGGTGGCGGTGAGGAGGTCCTGGACGAGCCGGTCGATGGGGACGTTCTGCGCGAACTGGTCCTCGAGCCAACTGTAGTATTGGAGGGCGGACTTGTATTGGAAGGTGTTGTTGTCGGTGCGGACCTGGAGCAGCTCGGCCCATTTCATCACCCAGATTTTGGTGAACTCGGGGCGCTCGAGGAGTTCGTCGATTTTCTTGTCGCGCTTCTTCGGATCGGTGCTGGCGAGGAAGGCGTGGGTCTCTTCGGCGGTGGGAAGGGCGCCGGCGATGTCGAGGGAGACGCGGCGGAGAAAGGTGCCGTCGTCGCAGACTTCGGAGGGCTTGATGCGGATTTTCTTGAGCTTCGCGTGGACGAGGGTGTCCACGTAGTTGTTCTCGGCGACGTTCGGGAATTCGTAGGTCGGGTCCTTCGGGATCGAGAGCACCTGCGAGCCGACGGTGTAGGCATCGAAGCGCGCCATGATGAAGGCTTCGCCGCGTTTGTCGGCGGTAACAAGGCCGGACTTGGTGACCTTGGCCGCGCCTTCGTTGTTGGTGATGAACGTGCAGAGGCGGGTGATGTCGCGGTCGGTGCCGTCGGTGTAGCGGGCGCGCACGGTGAACTGCTGCGACGCGCCGGCCCCTTCGAGCACGGCCTGGGTCGGATAAATCTGCACGTCCACGACGGAGGCGACATCGCCGGCATCCTTGGGCGCGCCGGCCTTCAGCCACTGAATCACGGTCTGGTAAAGGTCGCCGTCGGGTTCGATGCACTTGCCGCCGGTGTGCTGCACGCGGGCGGTCGCCTTGTCGAGGAGGAGGCTGTCATCGGGGAGCGCGAGATTAATGCGGCGGCCGGGCTGTTCGCGCGTGATGCGGTGATAATCGCCGTCGGGATCGAAGCCGAAAACGGAGAGGCGGAAGCCGTCCTTGCCGCGCGCGGAACCGTGGCAGCTCCCGGTGTTGCAGCCGCCTTTGCCGAAGACGGGCATGACATCGAGCTGGAAGCTGATCGGCGGAGTGAAGGAGGATTTTTCAACGACGACGGGCACGGTGAGCGTGCGGCCTTCGAACTTGAGTTGCAGCTCGGTCTTGCCGTCGGCGAGCGGATAAACGGTGGCCTTGTCGAGCTTCGCGAGCTTCGGGTCGCCGAGCACCATCGTGGTCTGGGCGGTCACGTCGCGCGTGGTGCTGTCGGAGTAAACGGCCTGCACGACGACGGCCTGGTAGTCGATCTTGGAGGAGAGGTTGACGTCCTGGGGGAAGACCTTGACGGCGACCAACTCGGGGGCCTTGGCAAGCGCGACGAACGGCACGAGCAACGCCAGACCGGCGAGGAGACGGGGGGAGAACTTCTTCATAGGCTTGAGGCGTTCGGAGTGAGCGAGAGCGGGATGAGTGAAAGGAGATGTGGGCGACAGGGGCGCGCGCGATTACTTCGGCGAGGCTTCCGATTTTTTGAGCAGTTTCTTTGTCCCGCTGGTCGCGGCGGGTTTGGCGTCGGCGACGAGCGTGCGCGGAACGTCGATGCGGATCGCGCCGGCCGGGGCCAGCGTTTGCGCGACAGTCTGGCCGTTCAACGTGAGCGACATGCTGCAGAAGACGGAGCGGTGCATGCCCTTGGTGGCGTTGGTGGCGGTGGTGACGTCGAAGATGACGTTTTTGTCATCCTTGGTGAAAAACTTCGGCTCGGCGGTGACGCCGGAGGGCAGGCCGACGAGCTTGATCTCGGCCTTGCCGTCGAAGGGCGTCTTCTGTTCCAGCTCGCAGCGGAGTTTGAAGGAGGTGCCGACGAGGGCGTTGGTCTGCACGATTTTGCCGCTGACGAAGGCCGGCGCGACCTCGACGTCGGCGAGTTGCGTCGAGGCGTAGGCGGTGCCGCCGTTGATCGTCGCGGAGCCGAGCATGACGATTTTCCAGTTGCGGACCTGCGCGCTGGCGCTGGCGTTGAGCGTGTAGATGGCGGAGTTCTCGCCCTTCGCGATGGTGATGTCGGGCGTGGTGCCGACGCCGGGGGGATTGTAGAGCATCTGCACGCGGATGGGGTCGTCGAAACCGGCCTTGCGCTCGGCGACGATTTTCACGTCGAGCGTGCCGCTCTGGACGAGCGGGGCTTTCACGGGTTCGATACGGATTTTGAAGGGCAGTTCGTCCACCACCACGGCGGCGATTTTGTCGGTCCAGACTTGGTAATAGATGCCGTCGTTGCCCTGTTGCACGAGGTCGTAGTTCTGCCAGATGCCGCCGGTGAGCGGAGCCTTGGCGTCCTTCGGAGTCTGCACCGTGATGTTGGCGAGCTTGCCCACCACGGGGGCGTCGGCTGCGGCCTCGAAGACCACGGGCCAGGTGGTTTGATCTTTGGGCATCAGGTCGGTGGTCAGGGTCACGCCCGAGGGGAAGTTTTCCATGCCGAACTCGACGTCGCCCGAGAAGTCCTTGCGGCGGACATTCATCAGCGAGGCGAAGCGGTTGCCGCGCGCGACGACGATGGATTTGCGGTTCTGCGTATCGTAGCGGGCGGTGTCGGCGATGTAGGTGGTGACTTCGGGTTCGACCAAGGTGAGTTCCACGCGGTAGGTGCAATCCGGGCCGCCATTGCCGAGGTGATCGGTGACTTTGAGCGTGTATTCGGCGTCGCTGGGGACGTTGAAACGGAGATAGCTGTCGGCCCCGCCCGAGTCGTCGTTACTGGTGATGGTTTTGCCGGTGGCGTCCGCAAGGATCAGGACGGTGTCGAGTTGGGAGCGGATGCGGCGGGCGTACACGTTGATGTCAAGGGTCTGCCCTTTCTTGGCCTTGAAGCGAAACCAGTCGGCGTCGCCCTTTTTCGAGATGATCCCGTTAAACGCCAGCGGCGGCGCGATCGCGGCCAGCGTGGCATTCGTGGCAAGGTTGTTCGGCTCGTTCTCGATCACGTTCTGCAACTCGGTCACGCGGACAACATTGGCGGCCGGCGCAGTGAGGCCATTGCGCTCGGCAAAGACGCCGAACTTGTGCTTGGAAACTTGGGGCAACAAAAAGGTCTGCGTGAGCTCTCCCGCCGCATCGCCGATAAACTTCACCTCCAGCGATTCCTCGGCTTTGCCACCAGCCGGGAACACCGCGGATGGACGCGGGAAACTGCCCACGTGCAGCCGGTAGGGATTGCCGGCGCCGCCGTACGAAGTCTCGCGCACCTCGATAATATACTCGCCGTCTTTCGGCGCCAGGAACGTCGCGTAAGTGTCCTGAACAAAGAGCGCCGTGTCGTCGGCCTTGACAAGCACCTTGCCGCCGACGTCGCGAATCGCCACGAACGGATCGAACATGGTCCGTCCGAGCCGCATCCCTTCGACTTCGACCGCGATGGGCTGCCCCTTTTTGGCTTCGATCCGGTAATAGTCCACGTCCTCGTTCTGCGCGGTGCCGAGCACGGTGACGTTCATCGGAACCTTCTGCGCGGTCTCGATGGTCGAGTTCGGCTCCTTCTCGTCGAGCTGCGGAAACGGCCCGACATAGAACGTCCGCAAATCCGAAACCCCCGTCGCCGTGCGCACGCGGACCTTGTGCTCGCCCAGCGGGCTGTCGGCGGCAATCTTGACGCGTGCGACGACCACGGTGTCCTTGATTTCCTTCAGTTCAAGCACCTCGACGCCCGTTTCGTAAAACAGGATTTCCTTGGCGTCGGCCAAACGCTGGCCGTTGAACTTCAACTCGGCCTCGGTGCCGCGTTGCAGGCCGGTGGGCGTGGTGGTTTGCAAGGTCGGCGCCACCGCACCCGCGGTCGCCACCGTCAATGCCAAAGCCAGAAGGGAAGGGATACTTTTCATACGCACAGAAAAACTCGGGGCAATACCCGACTCGGATATTGCCCCGTAAACTTCAACCCGCTATTTGCACCGATCCGTCATCGCCATCTTGAAACTCAGGCGAGCAGATCCTTCTCCACATGCCCCTCGATGACGATGGACTGGGGCCGGCCGCCGGGCGACATGAGGCGCTTCTCCGGGTCAATGCCGATCAGGCTGTAAACCGTCGCCGAGTAATCGCTCACCGTCAGCGGATTCGCATCGGGTTCCGCACCGGTCGCGTCCGAGGAGCCGTGGATGTAGCCGCGCTTCACGCCGCCACCCGCGAACACCACACTGAACACCTTCGGCCAGTGATCGCGTCCCGCGGTGGCGTTGATCTTCGGCGTGCGGCCGAATTCCGAACTCACCAGCACCAGCGTCGAGTCGAGCAAACCGCGCTCGTCGAGATCGGTGATGAGCCGGGCAAACGCCTGATCGAAGCTCGGCATCTGGCCTTCCATCGCGCGCTTGATGTTGTCGTGGTGATCCCAGCCGCCGTAAGTCATCGAGACAAAACGCACGCCGGACTCGACCAACCGCCGCGCCAGCAACATGCGCTGCCCGGCGGCGTTCCGGCCGTATTCGTCGCGCAGCTTCGCCGACTCCTGTTCGATGTCGAACGCCGCGCGCGCCTTGTCAGAGCTGATGAGGCTGTAGGCGCGTTGATAAAACGTGTCCATGCCGTCGAGCACGTCGGCCTTTTCCAGACCGCTGAAGTGCGCATCCACCACGTCACGCATCGAACGGCGCGTGGCAAAGCGCTTGTCATCAATGCCGCCGGGCAGCGTGAGATCCTTGACCTTGAAACCAGCACTCGCCGGGTCCGCGCCGAGGCTGAACGCACCGAACGCCGAACCCAGATAACCCGTGCCACCGTAGCCACCCACCGACGGCACCGCGACATAGGGCGGCAGATTGTTCCGCGGTCCCAACTCGTGCGACACCACGCTGCCGAAGCTCGGATATTGCAACGCCGGGCTGGGGCGCACACCGGTCATCATGTTGTGCGTGCCGCGCTCGTGCGCCGCTTCGCCGTGGGTCATCGAGCGGACGACCGTGAGCTTGTCCGCGATCTTGGCGATGTGCTTGAGGTTCTCGGAGAAATGCACGCCGTCGAGCTTGGTCTTGATCGTGCCGAGCGGCCCGCGGTACTCGATGGGCGCGTACATCTTCGGGTCAAACGACTCCTGATGCGCCATGCCGCCGGGGAGATAAATCTGGATGACGGACTTGGCCTTGCCCTCCTTGCTGGGCTGCACGACGCCGGCCGGATTGGCCTGCGACTTCAGCCGAAACGCGTCACCCAACGTCAGCCCGAGGCCGCCGAGGGCGCCGACAAAAAGGAAATCCCGGCGATTCGGGTTCCAGCCGTGTTCCGTGCTCTTGCACCAGTTGAAATCAGTACTTTTCCGCATAGCCAATGTTCGTGAGGTTGAAAATTAGAAGTGTTAGAACCGCGCTTTCCGACTCAGCGAGGCAACTCCTATTCACCCGCCCTCGGGATTTTTCTCCCTCTGCGTCCGCCCGTTCTGGCGGGGTCCGAAGTTCACGCTGGGACGCAGAACCGAGCGGCCCGCAGGCACGGATTCGGCACCCACCCCCGACGGGCGCGCGGCGTTCCCGCCGTCGGCGCGTGAACCGCCAGGCGAGCCGACAATTTACCCAGGACTTCCCCGCCCGGCGAACATCGGCGCGGCGTGAACGCCGCGCGCTGCGGGGCGGCGTCAAGATGCGCCGGCAAAACCGCGCGCCTGGAAAATGTGCTTGAGCGGCCGTTACCGTCAGGCTTAGTTCTTTTCATGCCGGCAATTGAAGCACCCCAGCCCGCCAGCCCCAGCCCGCCAGTCTGGCCGCTCGGCGTCAAAGCCTATCACGCGCTGGGCGAGTTGGGTCTCATCCCTGAGAAGACCGAACTGCTCTACGGCCAGGTGTTTCACAAGATGCCCAAATCCCCCCTCCACCGGCTGCTCCTCATGCGACTTCTGGAACTGTTGCAACACTGCCTGCCGCCCGGACTGCATGTGCAGCCGGAACAACCCCTCGTCTGCGGCGACTCGGAGCCAGAGCCGGACCTTTCGGTCATCCGCGGCTCCATCAATGACTACCGGGCCGAGCATCCCCAAACCGCCGAACTGGTAATCGAGATTTGTGTGAGCAGCCACGATTACGACCGCGCCAAACTCCGCGCCTACGCCAGTGCCGGCGTGAAGGAATGCTGGCTCGTACTGGCCCCGGAGAAGCTGATCGAAGTCCACCGCCAGCCGCAGGGCGAGCACTTCGTCGAGCACGCCGTCCACGGGCCGGGCGGAACGCTCACGAGCGCGGCGGTTGCGGACCTCACCGTCGGGCTGGACCGCCTCTTCGCACCCTGACCACCGCGAATAACGCGAGGGGCGCTCTCGCCGACGGACAGGCCATGGCGTTCCGGGCAGCCTATCCGCACTCGTCCCGATGACGCCGCGCCGCTCATCCTCGAACCGGGTTCGTCTGGCAAAAACGCGTGTCATTCTTGGCCGATACGTACCGTCCCCACTCGCCGGGGCCAGAGCCGAGCCACCCCCCGTCCCCGCTCACGTTCTGACAGCAAAATTGGGAACGATTCAGCCTCGCCTGGTTCGCCGCCGGCGAGGTGTCGCGCCCACCCAGCGAACAATCACTTCCGTTTTTTTGTGTTCGGCATGGTGGAAACAACAAGCAAGCGGCGGAGCAATTGGCGGGTTCCCAGATGGCGGGGCGTGGGAGCGTTCGCCGGGATATTTCATGCTCATTTTGTAGCGCAGGCTTCCAAGCCTGCTGTATCGCGGGTTTCTAAACCCGCCGCCCGCTCGGCGAGACCGACGCCCTGCCGACTTTGAAGTCGGCGACACAGCAGATTTGGAAACCTGCGCTACATGGGCGGACGGGCCGCGACTCCAATGGGACTATGAAATAACCGGGTTAGGACGTGTTCGATCTGCTGAGGATGACATCGAATGGGAATTGCCGAACTGCATCCAATGCCGGCACGTTGCCGCCCGGCCAATCGCAGCGCTGAAGCGCGGCGGTCACCCCGGGTGGACAGCCCGGCGACAGAAACACACACCGCAGCAGCACCAAATACATGCCCATGAAACCCACCACCCAGACCGTTCTCCGCGCCGCCGCCGTTCTCGGCGTCGCCTTCGGATTGTGCGCCACCGCCCTCACGGCCGCCGATGCGCCGAACAATCCCATCAAGGAGGCGATGCAGAAATACATGAAGGCGCCCAAGGATGTGGATCCCATCTGCAAACGCGCCGGCGCCGGCCAGGCCACCAAAGAGGAGATCTCCGGCATGCTCGCCGCCTACAAGGCCATGGCCGCCACCAAGCCGCCGCAGGGCGACCCGGCCAAGTTTGCGAAACTCTGCGCCACCTTGGTGGAGGCCACCGCCGCCCTCGAAAAAGGCGAGGCCGGTGCCGCCGAGAAATTCAAGGCCGCAGTGAACTGCAAGGCCTGTCACGAGGAATTCAAGCCCAAGGCCAAGAAGTAGCCGCTGCGGTTCCCTTGCTCGCGCGCCGCGCCGGACCCGCTCCGGCGCGGCGCGATTCTTTGGAGCGCGGTGAGTGGTCACCACCTTGGAGCTGGTACATTTAGCGCCGGCGCAGGCTGCCCTCCGGAACCATCGAGAACCTCGCGAAGCGCTGGATCGGCCACGCCGATTCTGGGCTGGCCGCCGCCGGCAGCACCCCGCGCGACCAGCGGCGCCATCGCTGCGTGCTGGAGGCACGACCCGGACGCGACGCTCGAATGCTAGGAACATTGTTTTCCCCCGCGCCATGAATTTTGACCGCGCCCAACTCCAGACCCGCCTCGCCGAACTGGCGCGGCAGGGCGTGTTCATCGGCACGTCGTCGTGGAAATATCCGGGCTGGCGCGGGCTGCTCTACGACGAGGCACGCTATGTTTATCGCGGGAAAATTTCCGAGGCGCGCTTCGAGCGGGCGTGCCTGTCGGAATATGCGGAGGTCTTCAAGAGCGTCGGCGTGGACGCGGCCTACTATCAGTTCCCGACGGAGCGGTATCTGACCGGCCTGGTCGACCAGGTGCCGGCGGATTTTCTATTTTCGTTCAAGGTCACGGACACGATCACGCTCAAGCATTTTCCCAACCTCCCGCGCTTCGGAAAACTCGCCGGACAAACCAACGATAGCTTCCTGAACGCCGAGCTTTTCAGCCGCGCCTTCCTTCAGCCGTGCGAGCCGTTTCGCGCGAACATCGGCCTGCTGATGTTCGAGTTCACACGGCTGTATCCGGCCGACTTCGCGCGCGGCCGGGATTTCGTCGAGGCGCTGGACCGCTTCCTCGCCGCGCTCCCGCAGGGCTGGCGGTACGGCGTGGAGATTCGCAACCGCGCGTTCCTGCAACCCGAGTATTTCGCCATGCTCGCGCGGCACGGCGTGGCGCATGTGTTCAACAGTTGGGAGGCCATGCCGTCCGTGACCGAGCAACTCGCCATGCCGGATGCTTTTCCCGTACCGGACTTTTTCGGCGCGCGGTTTCTGCTGAAGCCCGGGCGCAAATACGAGGAGGCGGTGAAAGAGTTCAGCCCCTATCGCGAAGTCAAGGAAGTCAATGCCGAGGCCCGTGCCGCCGGGACGCAACTGATTCGCCAGGTCGTCGCCGCGGAGGGCCGGAGGAAAGGGTTCATCTACGTGAACAACCGGCTCGAGGGCAATGCGCTGGCGACGATTGCGGGAATGATCGGGGCGTTGGTTTGAGGTGCGTGGACGTGCCCCGGCCGATTTCCGGCGGCGTTCCGACGGGACCAGGAGGACCTACCGGACCTTGGGAAGGCTGCGGGTTTCCCAGTCGCGTTTGCCTTCGAGGTGGAGCAGCCATTGCGCGCCGGCCTTGAGCAGATGGTGGGCGGGCCAGGAGGGCGCGCACCGCACCTGTGGGGCAGGCATCCTTGCCTGCCAGTTCACGGGGCATCCCTGCCCCGTGTTCCCGTGCCCGCCGCGCCGCACGTCCGCCGTGGGAACGGGGGGCAAGGATGCCGCCCGAACTGTCAGGCATGGATGCCTGACCCACAGGTCCGCGAGCGGTCCGTCGCTACCCTTTGTCCACACCCTTCTGCCACGCCGGCGGCGGCGAGAGTTTGAAAAGCAGCTCACCCGCCTTGCGCACCAGCAGCACGCCCTCGGCCTCGCGGTTGGCGAAAGACTCGATCTCGATGCTCTTGGGGTCGCGGTAGCCCATGTTGATGCGCTCGCAGACGTCGCGCGGGATGCCGGTGGCGAGGGTGACTTTGATGCGGCATTGCTCGACGCCGTTCTCGAAGGTGCCGATGCCGCGCACATGCGTGCTGTGTGCGAGCACGCCCCACGGGTAATGTTTGAATTTATCCCACTGTTTCAGGAAGTAGTCGCGGCAGTGGTAGCCGATGGCGAGCATCGTCTTGCCATGCGTCACGCTGACGGCGGTGACGTGCGGCGCATAGATGATGAGTTCGCCGCCGTCGGCGACGACCGGCTCCAGTTTGTACATCGCCTTCCCGGCGGTCCAAATGTCCTCATACATTGCCGGTGCGCACGACAGGACCGTGCGAAAGGGGCGGTCGCGGAAAACGATGTGCTCGCCGCGCGACACGTCCGCCGCCGCATCCCACGCGGCCTCCGGCGAGCCGATGAACAGGCCCGCGAGTGATTTGTCCGGCCGCACGACGAGCGCGAGGCAGAGCTTCTCGACCGTCACCATCGCGCCGACGCGGTCCACGACGCGGCGCACCGGAGTCCACTTGTTGCCAATGGTCATGGGGTTGGTGACGCACCCGCCGAGCCAGTGGAAGAAGTTCAAAATCTCCGGCCCCGCGACGCCGGGGAAGAGATACTTGTTGCCGCCCGAGAAGCCGACAACCTCGTGCGGAAACACCGGGCCGATGATGATGATCTGGTCGTAATCGAAGAGGCGTTTGTTGATCGCGACCGGCACGTCCAGTTCCATACGGCCCTCGGACAACTCGCGCGTGTCGGCCTTGGTGAGCGTGCCGATGGTGCGCAGCGCGGCGGGGTTGTCCCATTCGTGGTTGAAGAAACGCACGCCCTGATAAGTGCTCGCCCGCTCGGCTTCCGAAATTTCCAGCCGCCCGCAAATCGCCGCCTCGCTCATCGGCTGATGCGTGCCGAGCGCGATGAGAATGTCGAACGCGCCCGTCACCGCCCCAATCTGCCGGTGCAAGGTCTGAAACATCAGCCCCACCGGCGCGGTGCGCGTGCCGTCGGGAATGATGAGCAGCACCTTCTTCCCGCGATACGCGGCGGCAGGACACGCCTGCGCGACGAGGTCGGCGACGGCGGCGGGGGAGACGGCGGACCCTTTCGGGGCGGCAGTGGCGAGCAATTTCATGGGGTCATGCTAGGACGGCGCGGTCCCGCTGGCAACGGGCGCGTGCCGGGCACATCTCCCCGCCTGGCAACAATCCGTGGACGCTGGCGGTGGCCGCCGCCCCACGCGTCGGTCGGGCTGGCGGGGCCGGCCGAACTGGAGTTCAGCGCTCCGGCGTGGCGCCGGGATTCGCGTGGCGATGGCGGGTGCCGGCTGCCCCTGCGGAGCGCCGTTCTCCGATCCGGCGCGTTCCCCGCGGCTCGCGCTCCGGGGCCGTCCGCCACTGCGCCGGCATCGGGGCGCATCCCAGTTTCTTGCAACGATCGGTGCGGGTTGGTGCCATCCCGCAAGCATGACCCGGAGCGCGGCTGCGCCGGGACTGTGGGGCAGGCTTCCAGCCTGCCAGTTCGGGCGGCATCCTGCCGCCCGTTCCCATCGGCCGGCGGCGGGATGGTCACCACGGCGGAACACGGGGCAGTGATGCCCCGCGAACTGGCAGGCAAGGATGCCTGCCCCACACCCGCGGCTTGGGCACCGGACCGCGTGCAAGAAACTGAGATGCGCCCCCGGCATCGCCGTGCTTCACCTTTTCCTCGCCACCGGCTCCCGCTTCGGTACCGTCCCGCCACCGGAAAACGCAGCACCCTGAAGTCACCATCACCGCCCTGAGTTCACCCCGCACATGCCCATCAAGCGCGAAGAACTGGCCAAACAAATTGCCGACCGGCTGAACGTCCTCGCCAACCAGTTGAAGACCCGCTCGCGCGCGAGCTTCACCGACGCCAATCACTCGCTCGAGTTCGTCATGGCGCGGTTCTTCAACGCCCTCTTCGCTTGGAACCTCACCGACCTCAATGCCGTGCAGGCCAACTTCCCCGCCGCCGACCTTGGTGATCGCGCCCGGCGCATCGCGATGCAGATCACGAACGAGGAGTCGTCGCAGAAAATCAGCGGCACCGCGACCAAGGCCGCCGAACATCGGCTCGGCCAGCACTTCGACCGCCTCATCATTTTCTTCCTGCTCCCGCGCAAGCCCGGCCTGCCGAAGAAATTCGCACGCCCGCACGGCGCGTCCGAAATCGAGTGCTGGGACCTGACCGACCTGCTGAAGCAGATGACCAACCTGCCGGACGTGAGCGCGCTCGCGGCGGCGGCGAAGGTCTTGGATGAAGAGCTGGGAAACACGCCCGCCGCCCTCAGCACCCTCCACACCCTTCCGCCCAATCCCCTCCACGCAGGCTTCGTCGGCCGCACCACCGATCTCGCCAAGCTCCGCGCGCTTAATCCCGCCGCGGGCGCGCACCTCACCGGGTTGCGCGGGATGGGCGGCATCGGGAAGACCGCGCTCGCCGTCGTCCTTGCGCACGAATGGGCGCCGCGCTTCCCGGACGCGCAGTTCTTCCTCGATGCCCGCGGCACGCAGCCGGACCCGCCCAGCGCCGGCAAGCTCATGGAGCAGGTCATCCTCGCCTTCCATCCCACCGCGAAGCTGCCCGACGACCCCGCCGCCATCGCGGGCATCTATCGCGACGTGCTCGGCGGGAAACAGGTGCTCCTCCTCCTCGACAATGCGCGCGACGCCACGCAGGCCGCGCCGCTCATCCCGCCGGCGGGCTGCGCGCTCATCGTCACCTCGCGCCACAGCTTCATGCTGGGCAAGACCGCGCCGCACGATGTCGGCCGGCTGCCAGCGGCGGAGGCCGTCGCGCTGCTGCGGGAATACCACGGCGCGCTCGGGGATGCGGAGGCCGCCGCGCTGGTGAAGCTCTGCGCCGGGCTGCCACTCGCGCTGCGTCTCGCCGGGGCGCACCTCGCGCTGGATGCCGCCGAGCGCGGCGGCACGCCGGATGTCGCGGGCTATCTGAAGCTGCTCGGCGGCGGACGGCTGCAGCATCTCGATGCCGAGGCAGCCGAAGCGGGCGAAGTCACCATCTCCGAGACCCTGCGCCTGAGCGAAGCGCAGCTCGCGGAGGCGGAGCGCGCGGCGTGGCGCGCGCTCGGCGTGTTCACGGCGAGCTTTGATGCCCGCGCGGCGGCGGCGGTAGCTCGCCCCGAAGTAGCTCGACATTCCAGTGTCGAGACGCAGCCCGCCGACTCGACATTGGAATGTCGAGCTACCGAGATGCTCGGCCACTTCGTCCGCCGCAGCCTGCTGGAGCGCGAGGGCGCGGAACGCTTCAAGGTCCACGACCTCGCCGCCGACTACGCCCGCACGCAGCTCGACAACCCCGCCCGCACCGCCCTGCACCTTGCCCATGCCCGGCACTACACCGCGGTCGGCGATGAAGCCGATACCATTTACATGAAAGGCGATGCCGTGGGCGGCCTCGCGCTGTTCGACCGCGAGCGCGCGCAGCTCGAGGCCGCCTACGCGTGGCTGGATGCCGAGGTGGGGCGCGGTGTCCTCACCGCGCCGCCGCCCGGTAGGGCCGCGCTGCCGCGCGGCCGTGGCAACGAAGTAGGTGACGCCTCCGCAAGTTCGTGGCGGGGTGAGGACAACCCGCCCTACCTGGCCGCCGCCCGCCAGCTCCTCGATCTCGTGAATGCCGTGGTCTATACCGGGCAAGAACTGCGCTTCCATCCGCGCCAGCGCATCGCCTGGCTGGAGAGCCAGCTCCGCGCCGCCCGTCTCGCGAAGCACCGCGAGGCGGAAGGCAGCGCGCTGGGCAACCTCGGCCTCGCCCACGCCGACTTGGGCGACGCGCGCAAGGCCATCGCGTATCACGAGCAGGCGCTGGTCGTCAGCCGCGAGATCGGCGACCGGCGCGGGGAAGGCAACGCGCTGGGCAACCTCGGCAGCGCCCACTTCGCCTTGGGCGACGCGCGCAAGGCCATCGAGTTTTACGAGCAGCAGTTGGTGATCGTCCGCGAGATCGGCAACCGGCGCGGGGAAGGTAACGCGCTGGGCAACCTCGGCAGCGCCCACGCCGCCTTGGGCAACGCGCGCAAGGCCATCGAGTTTTACGAGCAGCGCCTGGTCATCGCCCGCGAGATCGGCGACCGGCGCGGGGAAGGCAACGCACTGGGCAACCTCGGCATCGCCCACAAGAACGTGGGCGACGCGCGCAAGGCCATCGAGTTTTACGAGCAGCACGCGGGCATCGCCCGCGAGATCGGCGATCGGCGCGGGGAAGGCAACGCGCTGTTCAATTCCGCCGTCGCGCACGACTCGCTGGGGAATCGTCCCGAGGCCATCGCCCGCGCGGCGGCGGCGCTGGCGATTTACGAGGCCATCGAAAGCCCGGCCGCCGCGCAGGTGCGGGCGACGCTGGCGAAGTGGCGCGGGTAGGGCGCGGTGTCCGCACCCACCCGGGTGGCACAGGCTACCAGTCGGTGCCGTCCGGCGACGTAGGTGATTAGCGCCAAAGGCGCGGCTCATCCCAGCCTGGGGCAACGCCCCAGGTCAGCTGCCAGCCAATGAATTCAGGGCTGAAAGCCCGTTCCATCTTCCTGCTGAAGGATGATCCGTCCCCGCGATGGACCGCGCTTTCAGCGCTCCACTGGTAAATGGCTCGTTTCCTGGGGCATTGCCCCAGGCTGGTATAAGTCCGCGCCGTTGGCGCTAAACAGATACCGGTGTCCGCCCCGCGCCGCCCGCGCGTCCGAGCCGTCGGCGCACTCGCAACGCAGCCGGCGACGAGCTTCCCGCTGCGCCGGAGGGGCACCAAAGGAAACGGCCCACTCCCATTTCTTCGATGCCCCTCCGGGGCACGGCGTTCTTCCGCGCCCCAACCGGGGGCCGCGGTCCGCCCGGCGGACCTTGCCCCCGGCTAATCTCCGTTGGTGTCCCTCCGGGACCAAAGCTGGCAAACACCGCGCCGCCCGTGCGTCCGCGAGGTTTTGGACTGCGCCAGCCCTCTGGCGCTTTTTCCCGCCGGGCGGGAGCCAACCGCGAATGTTTCTGGTGTGGCCGGACCTCCGCCCGCGCCGGTCACGGTCGCTTCACCCCAAACGTGGCCGGGTCACGGCTGGGGCGGTTTGGTTGGTTCCTGCCAGTGCAGCACGTAGTAGCCTTGCTCGTCGGTCTCGAGCCAGCGGGGTTTGCTCGACGCCTTCTCCACGCCGCGCCAGTGGGCGGCCAGGGTTTGCAAGGCTTGGTCGCCTTTCATTCCATGGCGCACGAGATAGCAGCCCAGCACGGTGCCCGTGCGCCCGGCTCCATCCCGGCCGTGGACGTAAACACACTGTCCGGCGACCAGCGCCGTGTCGATGGCATCCAGAATCGCCGCCATGTCGCCGGGACTGTCGGGCACGCCCGCATACGGCAGGGGGAAGCGCCGGTGCTCGACGGTTATACCGCGCCACGTGGCCAGCCCCCGCACTTCGGATTCATACGGGACGAGTTCGCCTTCCGCGGTCAGATCGATGAAGCAGGTGACGCCGCAAACGAGATACGCCGCGAGGCGGGTCAGGGCTTCATGGTGATCCATGGCCCCGGGATATTCGCCGGCCAACAGACGCTTGGGGTGCAGCCAGTAGCAGTTGCCATGCGGCCGGGGCACGGCCTCCGTCATCGGTGTCGAGCCACCGAGTTCCTGCTCGGCCATCGCCCGCGTCAGGTAGCTGGGCGAAGGCAGGTCGGAGGTCCACTTCTGGGACGAGCTCATCCTGCGATAGCTCGCGCTGAGGTAGCTGGACTGCTTGCGCGCACGGCTGTCCCAGCCGCGTTCGGCGATCTGCCGTTCCACGTCGTCGATCGAGCGCAGCGCGTCCGCCAGCCCCGGACTGGGCGGATAGCTGCGAAACTCGGCCGCCGTCTCGCGCAGCAGGGCTTGGGCGGCGTCGGGTTGGCCCGCATCCATCCGGCGTGTCACTTCCTGCAAGACCTTGCCGGCGCGTTGCACGGCCACCCAGCCGATGACTTCGCCGTTTTGTTTCACCGCGCCGGGATCCTGCGTGGCCTGGATGCGAATCTTTTGCGTGAAGGTGCGGGACACGACGCTGTCGGCGGTGAGTTCGTCGCAGACCACTTCGAGGGCGAGCAGGTCCTCGCCTTCCAAGGTGGTCACGGGCTGGTTGTTGATGCACGGGAGCGGCAGCACCTCGAGGGCGAAGCAGACCACGCGCTCCTCGTCGCTCACGAAATCGCCGAGCGCGAACTCGTAACTGCCGTCGGGGAGTTGGACGACCGGGTATTCGCCGAGCGCGACCAGGGATTCGCAGAAATCGAGGCGCTTCAGACGCAGGCGGACATTCTGCGCGGCCAGGCGCTGCAGGCCGTCGAGTTCCGCGGTGAAGATGGCGGGCAGTTTCTCCGGTGAATTGGCGTCGTAAAACGTGCCGTTGGTCGAGCGCGCGAGTTCGGCCATGAGGTCTTCGTTGTAGGTACTGCCGAAGCCGAGGCAGGCGGTGCGGATGGTGTCGTGTTCGAGACCGGCGGCGACGAGGCGCTGGACGGCGGCGGGTTCGACGATGCCGGAATTGAGGTGGCCATCGCTGAGGAGCAACAGCCGCCGGGCCGCGTCCGCCGGGGCTTTGCGCAGTTCATCACGGCCGAGGAGCCAGCCGCCGGAGAGATTGGTGTTGCCGTCGGGACCGATATTCGCGATGGCACTTTGCACCGCCGGTTTGTCCTTCACGGTCTGGAGCGGCACGACGACCTGGGCGTTGGTCTCGAACGTCACGAGGGCGAAGTGATCGCCGGCGCGCAGATGTTTCACGGCGAGCGCGGCGGCCTGCTTCGCGTGTTCGAGCGGCGGACCGGTCATCGAGCCGCTGCGGTCGAGCACGAGGCAGAAGGCGGCGGGACGCGGGCGGGGCGCGGCGAGGGCGTCCGCATTGATGCGTACGGCGAAGAACACGGGCCGGGCCTGGTTGGCGAGGACGGTCTGGTGGTCGAGATGGGTTTCAATTTTCATGCGCGCAGTTTGGTGGAGGGGCTTCGGCGGCGACCGTGGCAGAGAGGCCGATTTTTCGCACCAAAGATCGAGACCCAATCGACCTCGACCATGCCTACGGCAAGGCCTTCGCCGCGATGTCCCGGCGGAACTGCGCGCCAGCGAAACTGATTCTCGCCACCGCCGCGTACGCCTTGTCGCGCGCCAGCGCCAGCGTTTCGGCCCACGCCGTCACGCCCAGCACGCGACCGCCGTTCGTCACCGTCTCGCCGCCGACGCGCGCGGTGCCGGCGTGGAAAACTTTCACGCCGGGCAATTGCGCCGCGTCCGCGAGGCCGTGGATAACCTGCCCCTTCGCATAGCTGCCGGGATAACCGCCCGACGCCATCACCACGCATACGGAAGCGCACGGACTCCATTGGAGCTGCACCCGGTCGAGCGTCCCCGCCGCGCTCGCTTCGACGAGATCGACGAGATCGCTCTCCAGCCGCGGGAGATACACCTGCGTCTCGGGATCGCCGAAGCGCGCATTGAACTCGAGCACCTTCGGCCCGTCCGCCGTGAGCATCACGCCCGGATACAGGATGCCGCGAAAGTCGATCCCCTCCGCCGCGCACCCGCGCACCCACGGGTCCAAAATCTGCCGCCCCACCGCCGCCAGTTCGGTGTCGCTCAGGAACGGCGCGGGCGAATAAGTCCCCATGCCGCCCGTGTTCAAACCCTCATCGCCATCCAGCGCGCGCTTGTGATCCTGCGCCGTCGGGAACAGCAGCGCGCGCTGGCCGTCGCACAACGCGTGCAACGAAATCTCCATGCCCACCAGCAGTTCCTGAATCACCACGCACTGCCCCGCCGCGCCAAACGCCTTGCCCACCATGATCTCGTCAATCGCGCGCTCGGCCTCGGCCACCGTGTTCGTCAGCAGTACGCCCTTGCCCAGCGCGAGACCGTCCGCCTTCACCGCGCAACGTCCGCCGAGGCTGGCCGCGAATTTCTTCGCCGCCAGCGGCTCCCAAAACGTCCCCGACTTCGCCGTCGGAATCCCATGCCGCTCCATGAAATCCTGCGAGAACGCCTTGGAACTCTCGAACTGCGCGGCCTTCCGGTTCGGCCCCCAAATCGGCAAACCCTGCGCCAGAAACAAATCCACGATCCCCGCCGCCAGCGGGGCGTCCGGCCCCACCACCGTCAGGTCCGGCCGCTCGCGCAGCGCGAACTCGAGCAGCTTCGGCAACTCCTCCGCGCCCAGCGCCACGCACTCGACCGCCGCGCCAGTCGCCGCGAGCCGCTCCTCCGCGATGCCCGCGTTGCCCGGCGCGCACCACAGCCGCGCCACGCGCCGCGACTGCGCCAGCTTCCACACCAGCGCGTGTTCCCGCCCGCCCGAACCGATCACCAGAAGTTTCATCGTCGCATCAAACCGCACTCAATAGACCTCGTCGTGCTTGCCCACCGCTTCGAGCAGAATGGCGTCGTCCCCATCCTGCACCACCAGCCGAAACACGATCCGCAAATCGTACGCCACCGAGCAAGCCCATGATCCTGCCAGCGCCCCTTTGAGCTTGTGGGTGTGGAGGCTCGGATGCCAGGGATCCTCGGCGAGCAGCGCCAACACCGCATGCAAATCTTTCGCCACCTCGGGATTTTTGCGCGCCAATCGGCGGGCGGAGCGGATGAACGAGCTGGAAGGAAGCAGCGCCCGTTTCACGCGAGAATCTTGCGGAGGATTTGGTCCGGCGAAGCGGCCCGGCATTTGCCATCCTTAAACTCCTGTCGTGCCAGTTTGACCTCGGCGATCAACGCCTCGCGTCGCCGCGCCGCCAACCGACGCTGCACCAGCGCCACCAAACTCTCCTGCTCCTCCGGCGAAAGGTCATCCACCGAATCCACGATCTGCGCAAACATGCTCATGCCCGAAATCCTACCCAGCACTCGTGCAGAAACAAGCGCGCCGGACGGCCCGCTCACGCCCGCCAACGCAACATCACAACCCCCAGCCCGAACACACCCTTGTGAAGAGCGGAGCCGCTCGCCGCGCGAGACGGCAGACGTGTTCCGCATTCGCCGTCCCCTCCTGTCCCCTGTCTCCTGTCCCCAAAGCTTGCGCACCGCCACCAGCACGAAATACTCCGCGCCCATGAAGACTGTAGCCATCCTCGGCGCCTCCAACGACCGCAACAAATTCGGCAACAAAGCCGTCCGCGCCTTCCTTCAGCACGGCGACCGCGTCTGGCCGGTCAATCCCAAGGAGACCGTGGTCGAGGGCCTGCCGGCGTTCCCGTCGATCACCGCCGTGCCCGAACGTCCCGACCTGGTCAGCGTTTATTTGCCGCCGCCGGTGCTGCTCAAGGTGCTCCCGGACATTGCGGCGCGGGGTTGTGGGGAACTGTGGTTGAATCCGGGGACTGATTCCGCCGAAGTGATCGCCGCGGCAGAGGGGCTGGGTTTGAACGTCATCCGCGCGTGCAGCATCGTCGCGCTCGGCATCTCCCCGGCGACGCTGTAGTCCGCTGGAAAGAGAAAGAAAAAGAAAACCCCGGGTCGGCCCAAAACCCCGACCCGGGGAACCCAAACAAGCACCGGGCAAAAAATGAAAAACCCGGCAAGGAGAATATCGGCGGACCCATCGGCGGGCTTTACGAAAAATTGCTGGAACAGAGCTCCGAAAATTGGGACCGCTCGGCCGTCGCCGAAACCATCTCCCGCCGCCAATCCTCACAACGGCGGAATCCCCGCCAGTGCTTCAACAGTCATTTGCCAGCGGGCTTTTCCTTAACGAACCGCCCCTCGTCATGCACCCGGCTCAGCCGGTCCATCCTCCGCCGAACCTCCGCCCAACCTTTTTCCACATCCGTCGTGCCCAACTGCCACATCGCGCCCTCGTGCATCCGGGCAAAGACCCCATTGGTCAGTTCCAGCGCCTCCGCCAGCCGCTGCTCCACCGTCAGCGTGCGCGAGCGCAGAATTTTCTCCCGGTAAATGTCATCCTGCAGCGCCTTCAACGCCGCCGGATCTTCGTGGATGTTGCCCATAGTGCGGTTGATCGTTCGAGGGTCGCCGGACCCGCGCCAGCAGCCGCTGAATTCTGACAATCAGCAGTGCGCATCTCCATTTCTTGCACGCGGTCTGGCGTCCGCGTCAGGCGGGTGGGGCAGGCATCCTTGCCTGCCAGTTCGCGGGGCATCCCTGCCCCGTGTTTCCAGTTCCGTTGTGGGTTGTCCGCCAGGGAAACGGGCGGCAAGGATGCCGCCCGAACTGGCAGGCAAGGATGCCTGCCCCACAGCTCCGGCACCCGCCCCTCCTTCACCCTCGCAAAATCTCCGTCACCACCCGCGCCCGCGCATCCTCCACCAGCGTCTGGTCCGCGCCGTTGCGCTTGTACGCCAGTCCTTTCGCGTCCAGTCCGAACAGGTGCAGTAAGGTCGCGTGATAGTCGTAATGATTCACCACGTCCTTCACCGCGCGATGGCCCCACTCGTCCGTCGCACCGTGGATGTGCCCGCCTTTGAAACCACCGCCCGCCACCCACATCGTGAAGCCGTACGTGTTGTGATCGCGCCCCACCTTCGCGCGGCCGGCGTCGTTCTGCACCACGGGCAGGCGGCCCATCTCGCCGCCCCAATGAACGATCGTGCTGTCGAGCAACCCGCGCGCCTTCAGGTCCGTGACCAGCGCCGCCGCCGGTTTGTCCACGTATTTGCACGACGCCGGCAGCGACGTGAGGATGCTCCCGTGGTGATCCCAATACTGGTTGCGCGTGTACACCGAAACAAACCGCACCCCGCGCTCGATCAACCGCCGCGCAATCAAACACCGCGTCCCGAACTCCGCCGTCGCCGGATCATCCACTCCGTAAAGCTTGCGCGTCGCCTCGCTCTCGCCCGTCAGTTCGAGCGCCTCGCGCGCCGAGGTCTGCATCCGCGCCGCCAGCTCGAAGCTCGCGATGCGCGCCTCCAAATCCAGCTCGCCGGCGCGCTGCGCCAGATGCTCGCGGTTCAATTGATCCAGAAAACTCAGGTAATTCTCCTGCGCCGCACCGCGCAATTGCTCGGGCGGATCGAGATTCAAAATCCGCGGCTCGCGCGGCCGGATGACCGTCCCCTGAAACAGCGACGGCAACCAGCCATTGGACCAATTCCCGACGCCCAGCACCGGCAGCCCGCGCGGATCGGTGAGCGCGATGTAGGCCGGCAGATTGCGATTCTCCGCGCCCAGCCCATAGGCGAGCCAGCTCCCGAGCGTCGGCCGTCCACCGAGCACGCGGCCCGTGTTCAGCGCGTTGATCGACTGCCCGTGATTGTTCACGCCCGTGTGCATCGAGCGGATGATCGTGAGGTCATCGACGATCCCCGCCAGATGCGGCAGCAACTCGGACACCTCCGCGCCGCACTGCCCGTGTTTCTGAAATTTCCACGGACTCGCCAACACCTTGGAACTCGCCTGCGCCGCGTTGTCGTACTTGATCTCGCCGGGAAATTTCTGGCCGTCCCACTTCTCCAGCTCCGGCTTCGGATCGAGCAAATCCATGTGACTCGGCCCGCCCTGCATGAAGAGCGAAATCATCGCCCGCGCGCGCGGTGTCGCGTGCGGCTGCTTCGGCGCGAGATCAAACGCCCGGCGCACGGCATCCGGTTTCACGGGCTTGGCGAGCAAACCCTGCTCGTTCAGCAGCCACGCCAGCGCCACCGAGCCGAGGCCCATGGAACTCGACGCGAGAAAATGCCGGCGGGTGGAGAGCGAATGGGAATCGGGGTTCATGCGCAGGTGTGGAGGTTGATGGACGAACAAAGCTGAATCGCCGGCGCGCCAGCGCCCGGAGCGCGGCGTTCACGCCGCAGAAACGTGCGCCAGGAAGGGAGCGTTAGATTTGCCCGACGCCCCTGTTCCATGCGGACGTCTCTGCGACGTAAACGCCGCGCTCCGGACGCGTTCGGCCCGCCCGCCAAGCTCAGTTCAATCCACATACAAAAACCCATTCGCGCTCAAAAACGCGTGGCACAGGCTCGTCAACGCCGCCAGCTCCGGCTCCGGCGTTTTCGCCGCCTCGGCCACCTTCGCCTTCGCGCTCGCGCCCGCTCCCGTCGCGGTCGCCGCCGCCGCGACCGGCGTCACCGCCTTCGCCGCCTTCGCCGCCTGCGCGCGATAATGCGCGAGCTGCGCCGCCAGATGCCCAACCGCCGCGCGCGTCTGCACCTCACTCGGCCGCACCGAGAATGCCAGCCTCCACGCCCGCACCGCCTGCGCCCGCGGCTCCGCGCCTACCTCCGTCTGCACGCGCTGCGCGAGATGCTCCGCCAGCGCGAGCACCTGCTGGTTGTTCATCAGCATCAACGACTGCGGCGCGACGGTCGTCGCGTTCCGCGCCTCGCAGTTCGGCTCCATCACCGGCGCATCGAACGCCTCCAGCATCCCCAGCGGACGGCTCCGCTGCACGATCACATACAGGCTGCGGCGGAACTCCTCATTGTTCAGCGGAATCCACGCGCCCGGCTTCCCTTCGCCGTCCTTGTTCTCCTTGCCGATGATGATCTGCCCCACGTCGTCCTCCATCACCGGGACCGGCGGACCGTAAAGCTTCGGATTCAATTTCCCGCCGACCGCCAGCATCGCATCGCGAATCGTCTCCGCCTCCAGCCGCCGGATGCTCATGCGCCCCAGCAACCGATTGTCCGGATCAATCCGGTCGCCCTCGGCCGTGCGCGTCGCGACCTGCTGCCACGCGTGCGACGTGAGGATGAGCTGATGCAGCTTCTTCAAACTCCACCCCTGCGCGACAAACTCGCTCGCCAGCCAGTCGAGCAATTCGGGATGCGTCGGCCGCTCGCCGAGAAAACCAAAGTCGCCCGGCGTGCCGACCAGTCCGCGTCCGAAGTGGTGCATCCACACACGGTTCACCAGCACTCGCGCCGTCAGCGGATGCCCGCCGTCGGTGAGGCTTTTCGCCAAAGCCAGCCGGCGTCCGCTCGAAGTCAGCGCCGCGTCTTTCGCCGGAATCTTCGCCGGATGCGCCGCCGCCAGCACCACCGGCTCGCCCGGATCCACCGCCGCCTTCGGCTGATCCGGATCACCGCGATGAAACAAATGCGTCGCCGGCAGCGGCCCCGCGCTCTCGGTGAGCACATGCAGAAAATCCTCCACTGGCTTGGTCGCGCGCTTGGCCGCGGCTTCCTCGGCGGCCTTCTTCAACTCCGCAGCCGCCTTGGAATCGTAGAGATACAGCGAGCCTGGCGACACGTTCAGGCTCGGATATTCCTTGAGCAATTTCTGCTGCGCCGGCGTGCGTTTGTCCGCGGCCGTCTTGCGCGCCTCGCGGGCCGGCTCGCGCAGGTCCTCGGCGAGTTTGGCGATCTCCTTCACCAGCGTGGCCTCGATGAATCCGTCCTCTTTCACCTTCCGCGCCGCATCGAGCTTGGCAGCCTCGGCCTCGACGCCGGCGGCCTTCGCGCGGTCGGCGTCGGTCTGGAGCGACAGCAGCCGCGCGGTCGGCGTGCGCCAGTTTTTCCAATCCAAGGCCGGCTCGAAGATCGCGCGGAAGCGGTAGTAATCCACCTGCGGAATCGGATCGTAGCGATGATCGTGACATTCGGCGCAGCCCATCGTCAGGCCGAGCAGCGAGGTCGAAACAATCTTGAGCGTGTCCGCGACCACGGCGTTGCGCGTGACCTTGGCCTCGATAGTCGTCGTGGCCGTCCCATCGGGCGCCATGCGGAGAAAGCCCGTGCCGGTGAGGGTTTCGATGGCGTCGGCGGGGAGATTTTTCAGCGGCGGTTTCACCAGTTCATCGCCCGCGAGTTGCTCGACGATGAAGCGGTCGAAGGGCTTGTCCGCATTGAACGAGCGGATGACGTAGTCGCGAAATTTGTAGGCATAGTTGCGAACGGGATCGGCCTCCGTGTAGCCATCCGAGTCCGCGTAACCCGCCACATCGAGCCAGTGCCGGCCCCAGTGTTCACCGTAATGCGGCGAGTCGAGCAGCCGCTGAATCAGCCGCTCGTAGGCGGATGGCGACTTGTCTGCGACAAACGCCTCGACCTCCTCCGGCGTGGGCGGCAGGCCGAGCAGATCGAACGACGCGCGCCGGATCAGCGTGCGCTTATCTGCCGTCGGCGAGAACCCCAGCCCGTTCGCGCGCAGCTTCGCGAGCAGGAAGGCGTCGATGGGATTGCGCCCGGGATCGCCTGGATTCCGCCGCGGCACCGGCGGACGCTTCACCGGTTGAAACGCCCAAAAGCCCCGTTCTTCCTCGGTGAAATACGGCTCCTTCCCCAACTGCTCCGGCTCGGCGCGCAACGTCCGCGCGCCGCCCGCGATCCAGCGCCCGATCGTCTGCACCTGCGCCGCGCTGAGCTTGTGTTCGCCCTTGGGCATCTCGCCTTTTTGGATCAACTCGAACAACCGGCTCGCCTCGGGCTTCCCCGGCACAATCGCCGGCCCGCTCTCGCCGCCCTTCACTAGCAGCCGCCGCAGACGCGCGTCGAGACCGCCCTTGGTCTTCTCACCCTCGCCGTGACATTGGAAACAATTCGCCTTGAGGATCGGCCGCACATCGCGCTCGAACGAAAGTTCCGCGCCCGCCGCCCCGCCGAGACCGGACGCCAACGCGGCAACCAAGACACTGAGGATACGCACCGCGCTCAGACACCGCACCGCGCGGCCAGAGAAAAATTCGGGAAGCACGCGGAAGCTGACGATGCTCGGTGAGGGCGATTCACCGCCGCGCCGGAGCGCGGGCGGCCCGCCTGCGCTCGTGCGCCTGAGCAGACGGGAAGCCAACGCGGTGGCAATCCGCTCGGGCGCGGAGGGCCAGGCAAGGCTGAAATGAAAACGGCAGTTGAAACTGAGAATCCCCGCACAAAACCCGCTAAACACAGATGAAAACCGGCGTCCGTGGCTTCCCCTGCCGGGTGAATCAAAGTTTTCCAAATCGCGTTCCCGATCGGTGTCCATCCGTGTCCATCCGTGGATGAACCGCCGCTTCCCGGTTCAAACCCGTCTCCCTCCCCCGGTCTGCTGACCGGCGCTCACCGCTGATATTTGAACGCCGGCTTGCTCATCGTCGAGGCGTAGAAGATGTCCGCGTTCGGGTCCCAAGCGTAGTTGGGGCCGACGCGGCCGGCGCTGAAGCCCGCGGGCAGCGGCGCGGCGAGCTGCCACGTCTTGCCGCCGTCCTTCGTTTCCTGAAACCCGCTTCTGCCCACGACAACGAAGTGTTTCTCATCCTTGCCGAAATAGGGACCGAAGCTCGCATCCGCCGGCGCGCCCAGCGCGGACCACGTCGCGCCCTTGTCGGTGCTGACAATGAGGCCCTTGCCCGTGGCCCAGTAGCCCGTGCCGCCGAAGACCACGGGCACGGCGGCGGCGGGCGTGTTCGCCGAGACCTGCGTCCATGTCGCGCCCGTGTCGGTGCTGCGGAAGATGCCTTTCTCCTTCGCCTTGGTGGCGACGAAGGTCTTGCTGTCGAACACGCCACAGCCGCTGAAACCTTTCTCCAAATCTTTCCACGTCGCGCCGCCGTCGTCGCTGGTCGTGAGCATTCCGCCGGCCTCGTGCCGCAGCCCGAGCAGGCGCTTGCCGGTGTCGGCCCAGTCCACACCGCCGAAGTCGAGATGGCTCACCTTGGACTTCGCCCACGTCTTGCCGCCGTCGGCCGTGTAGGCGCTGCTGCCGTAAATCATGAAGCAAAACATCCGCTTGCCCGCCGGATCGAGTTGCAACGCCCAGCCCGTCTCGCAACGCCCGCCGATGGTCTTTTCGTCCACGCGCGCGAAGGTCTTGCCGTGGTCGCTGCTTTTCCAAATGCCGTAATCCGCGGCGACCATGAACACATCGCCGCTCACGCGATCCACCGCGATGCCCGCGGCCGGGCCGTAAGTGCCGGGCTTGGGAAACGCAGTCGTGACGGCCTCGGAGATGTTCACCCACTCCGCCGCGGCGGTGAGGAACGGGGTGACGAGGGCGAGGGCAGTGAGGGCGCGGGACAGCTTAAGTTTCATGCTGAGTTCAGTTTTTATTTCCGATGCAGTGGAGATTTTTCGTGCCGACGAGGAAGAGCTTGCCACCCGCGATGGCGGCGGAGGCGTGGTTGTTGTCGCCGAGATCATTGACGGCGAGGACGCGGAATTCGGGGCCGACGGCGAGCACGACGCTCTTGCCGGCATTCGCAAAAAAGAGATGCCCCGCGCCGTCGGCAATCGGGCTGGCCCAGGTGGTCGTGAGGCCCTCGAGGCGCTCGGCGTAAACCTGTTTGCCGGTCGCGGCCTCGAAGCATTTCAGCACGCCCGGCGAGTGTAGGCGATAGACGTGCCCGCCGACAATGAGCGGCGAGCCGATGGCCTCGGGGAGTTGCGCGATGTTCCAGCGCACGCCGGTCGCGGTGATGTCGCCCTCGCCGCCGGGTGCCACGGCGACGCCCGCGCCGCCGCGACCACTGTCGAAATAAACCACGCCGGAAACGTATGTCGGCGAGGAGACATCGCCTGCGCCGCGGCACCACCAGAGCGCCCTGCCGGTGGCGGGGTCGAGGGCGCGGAGGGCGTTGGGCTTCACGCTGGCGCCGGAGGCGAGCACGAGGAGTTGCGGTTGGCCCTTCACGTCGATCAGCAGCGGCGTGCTGTGGCCGAAGCCCATGTCGGGAAACTTCACGCGCCACTTCTCATCGCCGGTGGTCTGGTCGAACGCGATGAGACACGAGTCGCTGGCCTTGGCCATGGAACACAAGATCAGCACCGTGTCGCGGAACAGCACCGGGCTGGTGCCGATGGTGACATCGAAGGTGTGCGGGATGATTTCCTTCCGCCACACGATCTTCCCCTCGAAGTCCAACGCCGCGAGCACGGACGAAGCGAACAACGCATACACCCGGCGGCCGTCCGTCGCGGGCGTGGGCGCGGCGTACCCACCGCCGGGGCCGCTGCGAAAATCATTCCGCAGCCACGGGCCGGGCGGCACGAGCGTGTCCCACATCTGCTGGCCGTCCGTCGTGCGGTAGCGGGTGACGTGATGCGCGGGCATGGACTTCTCGCGCGGGCCGCCATTGGTCGCCCACGCGACGGTGCAAACGAACACCGAGTCGCCCGACACGATGGGACTGGCGTGGCCCTGGCCGTTGAGCGGCGACTGCCAGAGGACGTTCTCTTTTTCCCTCCCGCCCCATTTCACCGGCAGGTTTTTTTCGTCGCTGAGACCCTGTCCGGTCGGTCCGCGAAACTGCGGCCAGTCCGCGGCGGCGGATACGGCGGACAAGCCAAGCCATCCAACGAAGAAAGCGCTGAGCCAATTGGCAAGCCGGCGGGAGAAAGGCAAGTGCATGGCGGGAAAACTAACGGACTGCGCGCGACGAAAGAAACACGAAACGACGGGCGAGGTGCGGTGGCAGGGCAGCTCCACCCCCCGGAGCTGCCCTTCCCAGCGCCAGGGGTTCCGAAGTGCCATGTGGAGCGCCGAGCATTGCTCGGCACGGGCGACTACGGACGATTCGTGCCGAGCGATGCTCGGCGCTCCAAACCCAAGCCCCCTACCCGACCCCATTGGTCACTCCCCATTCAACAGACACCATTCCGGGCCGAATCAGTTTCCCTCGGAGTCGTTACCAACGCTTGCCATCATTCCGCCCCGCGCGCTACGTTGCCGGTCGTGAGCAGCCGCCCGAACACCCCAAGGCGTCCGGTGCTTCCCCTAAAACTGCGACCTCGGCAAACCCTCAATCTCCGGGAGCCGGGTCGAATTGGGGCGAAGAGGCTGCCCGCTCTGGCCGGCCGGCATGGCGAAATGGCAGACGCACAGGACTTAAAATTCCATTTTGGCCGGTTTCTCGGGGTTTCTTCTCGTTCCATCAAACATCAATTCCAACCTTGTGTTTATTGGTCCAAAATGGGATTTATGGCGTCGATTCTGGCCGGGAGATTCCAACCGCAGAAGTGGCACAAAAAGTGGCACAACTGGCACAATCAAATTCTCAGCCTCGCGATCATGGCGGCGCAATTCTCGGGCCTCGGCCCTGTGGTCGTCACCACCGGTGGGGTTTGCGGCGTTGCAGGAACCGGACTTTGAAGTGTTGTGCCGGAAAATTGGCCAGCCCTGACTATCGCCAGCGTCGGCGCGTGATTCGCGGTGTGGCACCGACAGGGCAAAGCTCGTTGCACTACTTGGGCGGCACACCTTCGATTCTTGATCGCCGAAAACAGTCGCCAAATGATATAAAAACGGCAGACGTTCACCGCTATGCACAGCATACTCAGCGACTACAATTTCTTCGATATGCTCGATGTCCTCACTCGATATTGTCAGCCGGGCGAGGTAGTCCTCCGTGATCCGACCGGCGACCATGCGCCATGCGATTTGCGGCGCAGCCTTTCGTCTGCCGGTGCATCTGTAAAGGGAGTCAATTTCACTTCGGGAGGTGGTCAACCGCAGGAGATAACCACGGTGATTTCCGGTCCCTTTCCGACTCGTGAAAGGCGTTTTCAAATTATCTGGTCGCGTAATCGACACGGCTGGGCGAACCCTGAAACAACTGGAAGCACGACGGTTCATTACTTCGTCCCTCGGGATTTGGTGCGGCAGCCTTTTTACGGATACGAAGACGGACTCGCTTCCCTTTGCCGACGGAATGGCATGTACCACGACAAGCCGTTTTGGCCCATCGACCCGAAGTACAAATACTGCAAAACGTGCCTCAAGCTGTATCAAGGTTTCATAAGCACCCTGACGCCACCACCTTTGCTGGCAGAATCAGGAGCGGCAACACAGACACCAACGGCGGCAACGCCGGAACCAAGCCTGGTAGTGCAATCCCCTGAGGAACGAGCGGTTTTCTATTACGCTGAAAACGGCATAAGCCGTGGCCCGTTCACCCTGACGGAAATGCGGGCATTTCTCGCCGATGGGATGTTCGATTCTGAGACGTTCATTTTTCGCGAAGGCGGAACCGACTGGCTTACGGTCCGGGATTTCCCCGAATTGATTCAGTAGCGGTTTCGTGGGCGTCCCGCTCGCCGGACGACTCGGGAGCGGTGTTGGCGTAGGCGCTGGGGGGAATATCCGTAATGGCGTCGAGGATTGCGTGGCGTTGGGCCTCGGGGAGCGGGAGGGCGAGGATTGTTCCCCGGACATTCAGCACCGCCGCAGACCAGCAGCGCAGCACGGCGTCGGCGTCGAGCAGTCGGTTTTCGGCTTCGTCCTTTCGCAGTTGGAGCAAGTCGCATTCGAGGCGGAGCTTGCGGAGCTTTTCGGCGTCAATGTCGCCGCCGTC
>CAMAUZ010000073.1 GCA_945861535.1 Akkermansia muciniphila
TTCGTCGTCGCCACCGCCAATGACGTCTCCCAGCTCCCGCCCGAGATGCTGCGCAAGGGCCGGTTCGATGAGCTGTTCTATGTGGACCTGCCCGATGACACCGAGCGGGAGGCGATCTGGCGTATCGTCATCCGCAAGCATCGCCGTGATCCCGACGACAACGATCTCAGGCAACTCAGCCGCATCACCGAAGGTCTCACCGGTGCAGAGATCGAAGCCGTTTACCTCGAAGCCATGTTCGCCGCGTTTGAGCGATCCAAGGAACCCACCGACCTCGACATCGCCAGTGTGCTCAACGGTTTCGTGCCGTTGTCGAGGTTGATGGCGGAGCAGATTGAGGGACTGCGCAAGTGGTCCTGTGGTCGTGCCCGGCCGGCTACCTCTGCATCACCGACTTCTGAGCGAAAGCTCCGGAAGCTGGAGGTGTAAGGGGAAAGGAATCCAGCTCGCGCTGGGTTCCTTTTTTTTAGCTGGTAGCTACGTGATCCATCGTCTGCCGGAGACTTCGAGATAGGACTCGGATCGCGCTTTTCAGCACAGGCATTTAATCGGCAGCTTCCGGGAGCCAGGCTATGACCGTTGCGCGATTGAGCCGGTGGATGTTCTCAATTGGAAGCAGAACAAATCGGTCGGTGGGTAGCAGTCCGGCTGCAAGGATTGGTAGAAATCCGGCGGCGTCTCCGTGCTCAACGGCGGCGAGAAGGAGCGACAAAGTCTCCGCTTGAATCACGCGGTTGAGGTGGATACCCGCATCTTTAGCAATGTCTCGCGCCACGGTTGCCAACTGCCCGCCCCCTGAAAGTTCAGCGTAGGTGACCGGCTTGTCTTGGTAGCTTTCGGTGGTTCTAAGGGCAATTTCACGAGATGGACTGGCTACTCTCCTTGCCATGATGGCAGCTTCACTGTGAAACCAGCTTGGATGTCTTTGAGCGAATTCGCGTCGAACCCATTATTTTTCAGTTCGTCTAGCGCAACCGCACCCGAGCTGATCGATCCTACTCCGAAGTGAACGAGCATTCTGGTGGATATTTCGAACGCCGTATTTTGCCGCCCAGAAGCCAAATCTCGCTCTCTCATATTGCGAGACCTCCAGTGGGAGGGTGGACGCACCGAGGCGTGATTGCCTTCAAGAAAACGTCGAGTTGCGCGATGGTAGAAAATCGAGAAAAGCTAACGCGCAGCCCGCCTGCGGCAATCGTGTGAGGGATTCCCATCGAACGCAAAGTCTTTGAACCCTCGATCGCACCAGAAGAACACGCAGCACCGGTCCCCACGATAATGCAGGAAGCCGCTAAGTCTTCGGCGATCTCTTCACCGTCTATGCCCGGCACCGAGAAATAGCTCGTATTCGGTAGCCTTGGGACGCTTCCGGAGTGGATTACCGCCTCGGGCAATTCATGCAGTAGGCGAGACTCAAAGATGTCTCTGAGATCGCGAATTGCCTGGAGTTTCAAGTCGCGTGCTTCAGATGCAGCCGAGGCGAGTCCCGCAAGCGCTGGCGTGTTGGTCGTTCCGGAGCGAAGGCCACGTTCCTGTCCGCCACCCAAGATCATCGGTTCAAGCTCGAATCCCGGTCGAATGTAGAGGCCGCCGATTCCTTTTGGACCATGAAACTTGTGGGCAGAAAACGAGAGCAAGTCCACATCCTGCCAGTCGCCTTGCAGATCGACGGGAATCTTGCCGACTGCCTGGGTGGCGTCGGTGTGGAAGAGAGCAGCCGGGCAAAGTTCGCGGATCATTCGCCCGATTTCCGCGACGGGTTCCAATACGCCCGTTTCGTTATTGGCCGCCATGATGGAAACCAGACCGGTATCTTCCCTCAGAGCTTCGCGCAGAGCTTCCAGCCGGACCACACCCTGCGAGTCCACGGGGACTTCAACGATCTCAAAGCCGGCACGGGCAAGTCCAGCAGCCGGCTCAGCAACCGAAGCGTGCTCGATCGCACTAACGATCACGCGCCCTGCCTTACGACCTCTGGCAAACGAAGAGAAGACCCAGTTGTTCGACTCCGTAGCTCCAGACGTGAAAGTGAAGCAGTCCGGCTCCTCGGCGTTCAGCAGCCTGGCCATCGCCGCCGCAGCTTCCCGCCGCGGCTTGTCAGCTCCGGTGAAGGCGGCTGTCGAAGCCGAGGCGTTAAAGTAACACTCGGTGAGGAAAGGCAACATCGCCTCGACAACACGCGCGGTCGGCTGGGTCGTTGCGTTGTTGTCGAGGTAGATCATAGCGGCTCAACGTCTTTCGGCGCTTGCTTCGGTGCTCACCTATTGAGTGGGGTTAAGTCCAAGCATAAACTCCACGAGGTCTGGAATGCCTTCGGATGTGTCAATGAATGGGACCTGCGCAAACACGGGGTCAGGGGAAAGCCCGACCTTTGCGAGCATATGACCGTGACCGAGGAGTCTTTCGGCACCTTCCTGGCCGAGAGCAATGACCGAGGTGCCTGCTTCTGCAACCCTGAGCACCAACTTGTTTCCCAATTGATTGCGGAATTGCATCGGGAATACGGTGTTGTCTGGCCGTTGCGCAGCAAAGATTAGGTAAATGCCGGCTGCCCGGGCTTTCACGCTGAGGCGATTGACTGGGCTGGTGACAGCATCTCTATACTCTTCGATTTGCATCCAGTCGGGAAACTCGTCATGGATCACCCAAATGGTTGGCAGGTGTTTTCCTGTCTTCTTTCTGTAGGATTTGATGTTGTTGATTCCCAAGCCAGCTTCAGCAAAGAGTCTGTAGCGGCGTTCCATCTCCTCGACCATAGCTTCAAGACATTTGATTGCATTCTGAGAGTCGGTGATCACTTTTCCGTATTCCTTAATGAAATGGGGTAGTTTGGCCAGGTCCGCGTAGTCGCTACCCAGTTTCGGATCAATAAGGGCGATTTTCGATTCATCAGGGGTTCGCGTTGTTACAATGCCCAGGATGATATTTTGAATCAGGACGGATTTACCGCTGTTCGTCGCCCCGGCAACCAGCGTGTGGGGTTGTTGGAATGGATCAATGCAGATCGGAGTTCCATCCTCTTCTCTGAGACCGACAAAGACTCTTTCTTCGGCTCCTGCTTGGGGATCGGTCGAAAGGAATTTATGCAACGCGGCAGTGGTGTGCAAAACTTCCCGTTTAGGCCGGGCCACTGCAATCGAAACACGTCCCGGTTCGGGTGTTGCGCTTATGATTTTGACTCCCTCGGACGTGAAGATTTCATCCGCGCGGGATTCCACGGCTTGAACGGTCAAGTCCTTAGAACCCTGTAGTTTAATTATTCCAGAGTTAGGCGTCAGGATTGGAGTAGAGCCTTCAAAAAACTTCGCGGGTAGCCCACGGGTTATCAACGCTTGACGAAGTTTGGCGGTGACGGTTTCAAGCCAAGCGCGACCTTCCGCTTCCGAGGTCTGAAAGGTCCCGGCCCGAGCCGCAAAGAAAGCGATAAGAGCAGACGACGTAGCGCCCGGAGTGCTACTTTGCACTGCACTCGAATCGCTAACGGATGTCGGTCCAGAACCGGTGACTTGGGCACCTGCTACCGCGCTCTGAGGTGCGATCGGCGGTGGCGTTTGCGGTTCGGATGTTGTGCTAGCCCCCCCCTGCGTATCATCTGGCGGATTCTCTGACTCACTCTTCTTCGATGGCGCCGTCGGCTCAGTCTTGCTGGCCAAGTGATAGAGCTTTGACTTTCCGAATGCAGGATGGCCGTTGCGCAGACGTAGCTCAGCGGTCGCCTTGTGGTTGGCGTCGTGATAGTGGATGACGAGTTCGCGAACATGCCCAGGCCCGAAAGTCTCCTGCAACGAGTCGAGGCCAGCCCTTCCTTTTCCCACCGGAATTCCCTTTACCGTGGAAACCTGCGCAGTGAGGTCGTGCGGCTCATTCACGAAGACATGGGAGTATCCCCAGATGCGGACTGTGCATTGGCGCTGCCGGATCGCTCGACGCCAGGCAACGGTATCCAAGGGCGGCTGGCCGGGCGCGACGACTGTTTGAGAAACAAGCAGGTCAGACAGTCGAGCCAGCCAGATGTCCTGGTCGATGGTGCGCGCCTCGCCGTCCATCGCCTCGGTCAACTGAGAGAGTGTGTCCATCAGTTGCTTGGCCGAAGTGCTCGCTGCTCCGCCGAGCGCGTCATGCGTGACGAACTTCGCTTCCGTCACCACAATGTCGAGGTGCATGGAGCCATCGTCATTCGTCTTTGGCGCGAGCACGAGGAGATCTGCGATGTTTGCTCCTTCTTTTTTGCCGAGCCATTGGCTGTAATCGTCGAGAAAGCACCATGCGATTGGTCGACCCGCGCCCAGCTCTGATTGGACGAGGTAGCGGGAAAGCACCATGCCGAGTAGCTCGTTGGTGTTGTTCGCTCGGCGGGCTGCCTTGAGAACCAGGCCGCCGGAAATCTTGTTGGCGTCCTCCATGAACCGCTTGCAGAGGCGGTCAATGACATCTCCAAGTGTATCCGAGGCTAGCAACGCCTTCAGCTTTTCCTTGAGAGTGTTCACCAGCAATGTTTCTCGCGCGTCCGAGGAGATGATCAGGTTCCGACCGTGCGTCGCGGATTGGACGTAGCGAATGACTTTGACGTGTTGTGCCTCAAGGAGCTTGCGGTCGAGCAGTTCATCCTGGTTCACAACCCAAGTCGCCAGTTCGTGCGTCTCCCTGAAAATTCGCTCAACGCTCTGATCGTCGAAGTCGAGGCACCGCATAAGCACCGGACACTTGCCAACCACCCACGCATCGTCAGCACCAGGAGCGCACAGCACCGCGAGTGAATAGAGGTAGGCCCATCCGGTTTCAGTCTGAGCGGGGCAAGCGAGTTGGAGCCGGACTTTCCTGTCGCCCTCACTCACCGGAAGGCGACGGCTCCACTGGTGAGGTTGGAGTTCCTGCGGAGTAGCGGTCTCCCTTGAGAGCCACTCCCAAACGGGTTTCGCCTCTCGGGAAATCAAGTCGCGGCAGTATGCAATATCGACCGGCTGTGAGCGGCCTTCGCGGCGCAATCGGTTGGCCGCGGTGATGTTCACGCGGACCTTGGCGAGGAAATCACCGGAGGCTTCGGTCGGGTCTGCTTCGGTGTCCACGCCTCGCGCCACAAGATCGCGATAAATCTGCCGCAAGTGATCTTCATCCCGATGCATGAGCAGCACCTGGCAGGTGATCTTGTCATCCTCCCGTTTGGCATTGATGCGGTTGATACTCTCGACGACAGCGGTCGGAAGATCCGGAGAGTCGCAGTTGTAGAGCAGCACCGAAAAGTTGTCCCGCTCGTGTGGCTGGAGCCGGAGATACTCGATCATCTCGTGCTCGATCGTTGCGGCAGCCGTGCTCGACTCATCGTCGAGCGAAGGCATCGCTGACTCGCTCGATGGGTCGGGCGGTTGATGCAGGGTGTAACCGGAAAAAGCCTGAGTTACGACGCGAGGAAACGCCTGGGTGTTCTCCCAGACCACCGTCATTTCGGGATAGAGAGGGTGCGCGAGAAGTTGTTCGACTTCGCGGAAGAAAAGCGACCCGGTCGTGCCATCCGAAAATGGTGGCCGATCCTTGCCGAGCAGTTGTTCGATGAGACCGAGAACCTGTTGTTGGCGGCCGGTAGCGGCTTCCATGCGCAACGGGTGCCACGGGCAAATGACCGCCATGGGAGGACGCCTCCCAGAGCGCTGCACTTGGACGAGACCCACCCTCAAGACGATGCGCAGCAGTTGCCGTCTGGCATCCTGATGTTTGAGGCCGTTGATGTTGAGCAGCAGTCCTCGATACGCGGCGGCGACATCGGCAACCTTTTCGCCAGCAAGGGCGCTTTTGCGAAGCGCGAGCACCGCCTCGCCATAGACGGATTCAAATGCGGTAAAGTCCGACGAAAGCCCCGAAATCTGTTCGGGTAACAGCCAATGGCGGGAAGCGGCCCCATCAAGAGTTTCCTTCCACTGGGCAGCCAAAGATTTGATGCGGTCTTGGGCCGGAATGAACGCTCCGCGCCCACCTCCGCGAGCCACGTCGGCGAAACCTTCCACATTCTCGAGTGACAGCGAGACAGGCAGACCTTTTCGACCGACGACTTCGTATTCAGCTACGCACTCGACCAAGGTAGTCCCGCGTTGCGCTTGATAGCGGCAAATCGCATCGAAGTCCGCTGCCTCCTGCCCAAGGACTGAACCGATTGGAAACTTCCAAGAGAGTGACAACGTAACAACCTTACGGTCCATTCCGCCTCGCTGTTTTTGAAAGACCGAGACGAGAAAATTCAGGGTCGTTGCCCGCCCTGACTTGCTCGATCCCTTGAACTTCGGCTTGTCTTTAATCTTGGGGAGAACGTCTTGGGAGTAGCTGCAAACCAGCGTCTCGGTGAACTGAATCTTCTTCTTGGTGCGAGCTTCTAGAGAGCCGTAGGCCCGCTCGAAGAACTCGCAGGCGCGCTGGTTCATCTCCATGAAGCTGTTCGGCTTCTTTTGCTGCCGCCCTTCAAGGACGACATAGGCCCCTTCGAGAGACGACAGCCCGCGAATCGCGCGCTGCACGCACTCGAAGATGCCCTGGAACAGGTCCACACATTCGATCTTCTTGCCGTGAACGAAGTCCTCCCATTCGAGATAGAGAGGAGTGTCCTTCTCCAGCGCATCTGTCCGGCGTTCAAAAAACTCTCGGAACTCCTCCGACGCGGAGCCGGGCTTGCGCGCGATTTTTGTAAGAGCATGAAGCACCAACTCGTCGTCTGGCGTAGGTGTGATCGCTTCGGCCTCCAAGGCATTGCGTGTTCGTTCCGCAAAATCTTTGGCAGATGTCTTCTTCGCTCGGTCGAAACAATGGTTGGTGTAGTTCCAATCGAATTTGAAGAGCAGGGTTTCCGTCGCGGAATTCCTCGTGCCTGTGGATTCGATGTAGTCGTGAAACGCAGCCAGGACCGGATCTGGAATAGGCGGCTGCTGGTCAGGCGACCGAAGCTGAGTGAGTCGACCCCGAAGAACATCCGGGTCCAAGAGTTCCTGGGCTAGCCCGCGCTTATCGAGGTAGCACTCCAGCGAATAGTGGCTCTTGAATTTTGCCGCCCACTGCGATGGCTGCGCCATCTTTGCCTCGTTTAGTGAACTGAAACAGTCCTCGAATAAAGGCAGACCGATAATCGGCAGAGCTTTGCCCGCGGCGCGATTGAGAACTTCGCCGCTGTGAAAATGGGTGAGAACCTCGGTAAGGAATTCTCCAGCTTTCGCCGTTGGGCAGCGTCCGGTATCGAACAGACCTTTGAGCATCGCCTCCGCTTTCCTGCGGTCTTCCGGTAGAAGATTGATGCCGACGCTCTTGGCAACGAAATCGACCCAAATGTGCGCGATCTCCTTGGCCTTCAAATCCGAAGCATCTGTTCTGTCGCTATCAGCAAGCGACGCTTCTGCGTCGTTCTCTACTTCCGCAGTGAGTGTCACTGAACCATTGCGCTCGCGATTGCGGACATTCACCGACGACTCAGACGTCGTGTGGGAAGGATCAACGCCGTGTCCGCGCAGTTCGAACTCAGGAAACTGAATCTGGAGACGCGCAGCCCTAGCGCCGGCTGTATCTCTCGCCTGGATGAAGCCGACCAACTGTTCCGCAGAGAATCCCGAAAGGACGTGGAACGCGCCACGGAAATCCGGATCTTCTTCAAGTTGCGGCTTGAGTTTCAACAAGACGTATTCGAGTGCGATTGCCCCCACCAGGGCGTCAGGTGCTTTGATGCTCATTCGCGTGAATCCATCGGGTTGATGACGTAGGTGCAGGCGTCGCTCATACGGTGCGCCAGACCCATGCCGATGAGGTGCTGAGCGAGCCTGTCTCTGTTCTTTTTGAAATCAGTTTCGTCGAAGAGGTAATTGAGCACCTCTGTCTTGGCCTCCGTCGGGCCGATCACGATCCGATAACGTTTGTGGATGTGACTCAAGAACGCGCTCTCCTCCAGCGGTGCATTTACGTTTGCGAGCACGAGTGCACGAAGAAGATCATCTGTGGGAGCGTAGCGATAGCGGTTGGTTCCTCGTTTCGAGGCCAGGCCACATCCGGTAGCGAGCGCAGTCAGACCATCAGCAGTGCCGTTACGATATAGCCGATCAGCGAAGCTGTAGAATTTTTGAGTGAGGGTCTTTGGATCGGGCGCTTCGATGCGATCCTTCTTGAACGCACAAGTGCGAGCGAGGTGCTCAGCCAGGTATTCCTTCTTCGCCAAATCATCCAGGGCAGGATCGGCAAGCGTCTTGTGAAGTTCGGGGTCGGCGAAGGCGGATTTGTCGATGAACTTGCGAACCGCCATCGCACCAAGACCGTCGTTTTGGAGATATGAGCCAACTGCAGCCTTCCTTACGAGATCACTCTTGGGCGCGAGAATTTCACAGATGATCGAGGGCAATTGCGTATTACCCAGCCAATAGTTCGCCGTCTCAATTCCGTAGAGGTAGAGATGCAATCCGAGTAATGGCTCCAGATATTGAAAGGCGTCCTGGTCCGGAAGATTCAAGCTCAGGATTGCAGCAACGTCCTCTGCCATCCGGTCGAACGCTGGGTGCTTTTTGTAAGGAAGGTAGGTGCCTCCCTTCCAGTCGCCGCGATCAGGCTCAGGCGATGCGATCAATCGCAGGACCAGTTTGTTGCGTGAAGTATTCGGGTCGAACGAGGGTGCCAGACTTTCTCGAATCCTGGCGCGTAGCGGTTCAGAAGCGCGCGAAAGCATCAGATAGGCAAGCTCACCGGTCCGGGTGAAAACTACGCGGTTTCGCTCGAAAGAATCGCCTTTCTCCCCCAGCGCCTCATAGAGCGCCGATGGTCCAATTGGAAAAATGAACTGTGTCGTCCATCCCCGTTGCGCACGAAGTTCTACCGTAATGCGGCGCAGTAGTCGGATCACGCTGACCAATTCAGCAAACGTGTCAAAGCGAGCACGAAGATATGAGAAGTCCGATGTCAGGTGTTGTCCGAGGGATGCACCTTCCTTCATTACCCGCAACCATGTGCTCCAGCCCTCCTCGTCGCTCGCTTGAGCATTTCGGAGGATTTCCTCCATCCGTGGGTTGTTGAAAAGCAAGTTTCGGAGTTGCAGGCACTGGTTTGCGACATATTCCGGGTTCTCCCGCGGGCGCGTTTCCGAGAGGAGTTTCCCCTGACGAAACATGGCCTCCGCCATGCCAAGAAACTCGAGCATCAATGGAGTGAGCGGCTGCCGCTCCAAACGATGGCCCCAAATCGCTTCCGCGATCCATACCTCATGCCTGTCCTTCGATCCGAAGAACTCCTCAGTGTTTTCTGGAGAAATCATTGTTCTGCAAGGTGGATGGGAAGCCGTTGAATCGTGCCGGCTCCGTGAACTTCGATCAGATGCAGTGATCGTGAGCCTGCTTTGAGTCGAAGGTCACGGAGGCACCGTTGTTTTAGCGACATAAAGTCGGCGCAAGACTCCCGAGAAAAACTCGACGGCATGGCTCCATCAGCCACGCGGCAGAGGAACTCGAAGCGGGGGAGCGTGAGGGGAAAGCGAAATTCCCTACCGTTGGTGCGAAGCACCGCCTCTGGGACACTGCCGGCTTTTTTACGCAGGATCTCCAGGCCGGGCGGTTCGGAATCCAATTCGAGTTGTGCGAGATGAATGTCACTCACCGGCGATGTCGTCAGGTCGAGTCCCGTGGCGAGGTAGACCTCGTTGGCATTCTCCGCGAGCAGCAACCCGGTCCAGATCCGATTCAGCCCCGAGGCAAGCTTGCGGAGGTGCAGGCGGGCTGGTGATTTTCCTTCCTCAAGCGGCTTGAGAATTTCTTCGAGGTATTCCCGCGCGTGATGGAAGACGGTGATTTTCCACAGCAGATATTTCTGAAGCTCCGCTTGGGATGCTTGAAGGAAAACTCGGCGTCGCTCAGCCGCTAGCTCAGCCAAAAACAAGGACATTTCTTCTTCGTCGTTGATGTCGCCGCGGATGTAGCGCTTGAGCAGCGCATCGAAGTCCGGGTTACGCTGGTTGAAGGGATCGGGCAAGACCAGTTCGTCATGCGCCGCCTTGAGGTCTCCGTCCCTCGTTCCGAAGATGAGGAGTTCATCGAGATCATTGGTCGTTTCATCTCCGACGTGGAGCATGGAAAGGAATCGGTAAACTTCGCGTTTCCGCCGATTGCTGACGGTGAGGTTTTCTCCGAAAAGAGTCCGATGCAGCGCGGCTTTATGGGCTGTCCCGGACTTCCCGATTGTATTGGCTTCCGTTCCCGGACGAATGACTCGGTCTCTGGCGTCGGGGTGTCCTAACAAGGCGTTGGAAAGCAAGCAAAGCACCCCGCGCGTTGGCAAATGATGGCCCGTCACATCCGCAATGCGCGCCAGCATGATGAGCTTGGCCCGCACTTCGGGGGTATTGAGCGCACGATAGTTTCTTGAGAGCGACGAAGGCTCCGAGAAGAGAGGCTTGTCGCTCTCCTCCGTGAAACAGACCCATTCCGAACGGTCGAGAACCGCACCAAGACACAGGCTCATGATCTCTTCGCTTGGGACCATGCTCAGATTGATGAGCCGGAGGCGCTGGCCGCTGTCTCTCTCTCTGCGTGCGTGAAGGCCAATCAGGGTCTTTTGCAGCCCACGGACGAGCTCGGGTGCATCTGTAGGCAGAGCCCGGAAGAGTTCATGCATCTGACCGTCGTTGACGGCCAGGACAAAGAACTCGCCGCTCTCACCGAACGCAGACTCCGCCATCCGGGTGAGCAAGCCGACATGCTCCGGGCTGAGGTGACCGTTGGTCTTTTTCCGCCATGCGGTAACATCATAGATCAAGGTGATCGTGCGCTGTCCTGCCTCAGTTTCGACGGTGACGATTTCGACCCCGCTGTGTCCTTCGGCGGACTTTCCAGTCAACGCCTGCACCAACTCAAAGCAGAGCGAGGTTTTCCCTTCTCCAGCGGTGCCCGTCAGCACTACGTTACGAAACAATCCTGTGGAGACGGGAAAACAGTCGAGGATGAGCTGTCGCGCCGGATGATCGAAAGCGAGCTTGGTAACGCCGAGATATGCAGCCAATTTTCCGACGTGCTCCGCTTGCATAGCCTCGTTGTCGGCCACAGGACCGTAGGCTCGCAGCAGCCGAATCCATTTCTCTCCTTTGGTGAGCGCTGACATAGATATGCTGGTATCAGAGTTGGCAGAGCAGGCATCCTTCGCGCCGCCGTGGCGCGACTTCGAGACCACCAAGAGTCTGAGCCAGCGAGCGGTTCGGCTGGCGTTTTGCGAGACGCTCTTGAGTCTTGCGCCAATTCTCCTCGATTTGAGTCATACGATCCGGTTGCTCCAGTTCCGCGAGTGACTCGTCGCCGCACCAATAGAATACGTTACCATTCACGCGGTTGGGCTTCTCGTAAGCCTTTGCCTCGTCGTAGTAGCCCGGATAACGCTGTTTGAGTCGAACCCATTCGATCTTCTGCTGGTAAAAGCAGAAGAAGCAGCCGCTTCGGGTGCGCCCCCATTCCGTGTAGGGAGGCATGCCGAGGCCCGAATTTTCAAGGATTCGCTGAACGCCTTCGTAGTCGATTCCATCTTCTCGAAACGGAAACTCCGCACGGATGTTGGGCTTGTGGCTGATGTAGCCAACGCGTTCTTCATCCGCCCGAATACCCACATAGTTAATGCAGTAGTCGTCGCCGATGTAATCCTCAAAGGGCTTCAGCTTCATCATCCTCGTGCACCAACGACGGTGGTTTGATGGGAGCATACCTCCATACTGGCGAAGCAAATCATCAAAGGTCGTTCCAAAGGTAGTTCGAACAATTTTACACCCGAGGTAGCCTTCCAGTCGCTCCAGATATTCGTAGGTGTCTGGTAGTTCCTTATCGGTATCATGGAAGATGTATTCCATATTCGGGACGCGATCACGGAGATGCACGGCGAGCGCCGCGCTATCCTTGCCTCCGGAGAGACTTAGGACATGACGAACCAAGGTCGGGTCTTCCGGCCATTTATTGTCTCGAACTGGAGCTTGAGTCGTCATGGATCAGGGCTTCTTGGATTTCTCCTCTGCGTTGAGCTGTGTCCAGATCGCGCGCATGGCAGCGGCCAGACCGTGGCGCCCGTGCGTAGAGAGGATCTGTTGGATTTCGGTTTCGACCGGGCGAATACGGCTTTCATCCATTCCGTTCCAATCAACGAGGTCACCGACCTCGCTCCCGTCACTCTTGGTAATAGCGATGCGGCAGGCGTGGCCGTTGAGCTTCCTCGTCGTGCCGATGAAAGTCATCTCGGTGCGCTTGAAGCGAGCGGCAGCGATTTCGAGTTGGTGGTGGAACTCCGTCTCGTCGTTGTCCAGCCATCGCTCGGGCGATTTGCGTGCGAGTAGGTTCGCGACGGATTCCACCCACGCGCGATCATCGAGCGCGACGTCAGCAAGCCGCAGGGCGAATGCTTTGAGGGCGGGTTCGGTCACGGCAACGGCGAGTTGGGCCGCGCGGTCAGCGATGATGCTTCTCCCCGCAGGCGTTTTCGCCGCAACATCGAAAGCAGCGCAAATCGCATTTTGCAGGCGCTCGATGAGCTTCGGGTAAGCCGTCCGAATTTCGTGCAGCGCTGTGCGCAAACGGGCGGCCAGTTCGTCCGGTGTCTTGAGTCCATCTTTTCCGATGGGTGGAAGGCCACACGCTTCGGGCAACGTGGTGAAGACAAGTTTCACAGGCTCGCGGCCGTCGAGAAGCGCTCGCCGGACAGCCACGGCAGCAGCCGGAAGGTGGTTCGTCCTGCGGCAGTATTCAGGAACCTCCTGGCTGATGAAGACGGCCAACGGGCGCACGAGATCAATCAGGTCCGTCTTGCTCGCATCCCGTGGGTCGATTTTCAGCAAGTGCAAAAGCTTGGTGAAAACATCAGCGCGGACGCCGCTCAGCTCGCAGTATTGGATGTAAAAGAACTCAGGTTCCTTCGTGATCCGCAGGAACACGTCGCCGCCGACCTCGTGAAGATAAGTTCCGTCCTCGTAGAGCGCGACACGCTGGTGGTGCGTCGCAAGATAGATGGCGAGGATGAACGGCTGGAGTCCTTCCCGGACTCCGAAGGGTGGCAGTGAGAGTGCTCGGAGCACCTCCGGGACTGGAACCAACGCGTCGGTGCCTTTGGCCTTCAGCGTCTCCGTGATGAGAGCGAGCGATGGGAGCAAATTGCACTGGTCCTTTTCCGGAGTCGGGACTCGAAACATCCAGCCGGACTCGCCCTCTACATGGAATCCGCCACCCTTTAGGATCGAGAGATAGAGCGCCATCTCGGCCGGCCGCTTCGTGTCGTCCATGCCCAAGTGCGGTTTGTCAGACGCCGTTGCCATTGCTTCCGCCAATTTTGTTCTAGCCCCAACCGCAGCGCTGCTTGGTGAACGGCGGTTGATGAGTTCGTTCAGAACCTTCGGTGTATCAGAGTAGATTCGACGGCACTCGCCTCCAAGAAATGTGAGCAGTTCTCGGCCTGTGGCCAATCTGCTTGGACTCGTGGACCCACGGTAAAACCATTCGATGTGCTTCCCGGTGGGGATGGCAAGATTGTCCAATCCGACGAGCCGGATTCGGAGGTTCCGTCTGGCCTGATTGATCTGGCGAGAGACTTCCTCACGGGCATACCGATCACCCGAGAGCTGCGGTGTATTTCTCATCACCCATTCCCACGCAACCAAGTCGGTGAGTGCAGTCACAGCAGGGTCGGGCGGTTCGGCGACGGCCACGAAAAGCCCTTTGGCGAGGTTGGTTTTCCGTTCGTGTAATGTCTGTCTCGCGATGCGCTGCTGTGCTCGGTCAGCCGGCAGGATGACTCGCAGGTTCAAATCTGCGCCTTCGCCATCGAGTTGGGGTTGGTTGGCGAGAAGATCATTCAGGCCGGTGGCTGGAATGAGTTTCACCGCGGCATACCGCAGAGTCCCGGTGCGCGCGTAAAATGCGCGCGGGACAAGATGCTCGGAGCGGACGTGATCGCAGAGGCGCTTGATGCCGTCGCCTTTGCCGGACGTTGCTTCAACGGCCTTGGCGAAAAGCTCATCTAGGTTCACGGATGTGTGCGGCCAGAGGCACAATCCTTTCACGGTGCCGCGTTCGTAAATCACGCCGCGGGATCGCAGCGTCTTGATCGCGTCATCGACAGCTTTCCTCGCACCACCGACTGACGCGCTCACGATCTCCTCCGTGGCCGGGAGGTCAGGCGCGTCCAAGAGACTGAGCATCGCCACGGTCTTGAGGACGGCTTCCTCTTCCGGCGTTTCGACCTCGGTGGAGGCCAGGACGGCTTCGATAACACCCCAGTGGGTGTGCGAGTGCCCGGTCGTAATGGTCGGCAGTAGATTCAACCGGACATAATCGAAGAGGTGATGAATTCGATAGTGCCCGGCGCTCTCGGCAGGTTGCGCAGCGTGCTGCTGAAGCGCCATCGGTTCAGACGACGAGACGAAGCTGAACAGCGACCGCTCGTTCTGGCCGAACTTGCGCATCGTGCGGACGAGCACCGGCAGTGTTGTCGGATGAAGCGGAAAGATTTTCGGCCCGAGGCCAGCGAGCGATACGGGGGCAGACGGCCCGTAGATCCCGGTCTTGAGCGCGTTCGTCATCGCTGCGCTCGACTCCCTTTGCAGCGCGTCGGGCAGTCGGTGTGTTTCGACATTGAGCGTCGCGGCGACCAAAGCAGCGACCTGCTCGATCGGTTGCGCGTAAACTATTTCCTCGAAGCGCCCCGCGATTTTGTCCCACTCACGTCTTGCTGCCGAATCCAACCCTGCGGCGTATGCGGCAACGCCTTGATGAAGCGTGGCGACGATCACGAAGGCCTTTTCTCCGCTGCGCGCGGCTTCTTCGGCGAGTCGCTGAAGAAGGAAAACGTCTTCGAATTCAGGGTTGCGCGCGGCGTATTCCAAATTCTTGCCAAGCTCATCAAGGATGAGAAGTAGTCCCGCATGTCGGTGACGTTTTGCGATGGCAACGCATTCCCGGACTGCTTGCAGCACCTCTTCGGTGTCTGGCCGACCGCGACGACCGTCCCATTTCAATCCCAACGCGCGAAGGACCGTCACGCCGAGTGGCTCGTTGTCTCCCGTCGCCAATACTGCTCCAAAAGTTGTCTGACCAACGAAACGGCGGAGATCATTTGGAAGCTCGTCCTTGGAGCCTTCCGCGATGCGAGCCAACGCCAGGGCAAAATCAGTTTTCCCCGAACCATAGTCGCCGGCGATGCGCCAGGCTCTTTGAGTGGAGTTCGCCCGAAAACCTGTCGTGATTCGTTCGAGTGCTTGCTGTGCGACAGGAGTGAGAATGTATCCCAGCGAAGAGTTCGGATCCTTGATGTCGTGCTCAAGATGAACCGACCGCATGAAGCGCGGGTGGACTCGGAGCAGTGAGGAAATTTGCATGTTGGTCGGGGCGGGGAGCGGAGAGTTTATCGGCTAAAGGAATCGCGGTTTTTCATAAGCGGCACGCAGATCATCGTGGCCGTTGCTTTTCCGAAGGCGGCGGAGCTGACGCAAGTTCGCCGACTCGGCGATTTGGAAACCATTCGACTGCACCCGCGTGAGGTCGGACACCCGCTCGAGAATCTCGCTTTCTGCCATTCTGAGGATGCGACCGGGACTGTGATTGCCCGCAACCAACTCCCGCAAGGCAACGGTCTGCTCGGAAGGAAAAGCCCGGTTCCACCAATCGTGGATGAAGAACGCGAAGAGTTGCTGCGGGATGGCGGTCTTCGGACCAGTGTCGAACGCGTAGAGCGTTTCCCATTTTCCGGCCGCATTTTGCCGTTCACCCGCTTCGTGAATCAGACCTAGAACGGACAAGGCGCAGTCGAGATGATCTTCTCCTCGCGTCCCACGCGGGGGGCGGTAGCTGTGAAGAAAGACTTCCCAATGCTGTTTGAGCGTGACGATCGAAGCGGTCCTTTGATTCTGCTCCGACTCCTTTCGGAACGCCTCGACCACGGCGCTGGCGCTGAATTCTGCGGTCGGCCAGCGGTTGAAGAGGCATTCCCAAGCGAAGAACGGTGCTTGCGTGTTCCTGCTAATGAGCCAGTGGAGCAGCCAATTGCTCGAATGATCTTCGAGGAACGGATCGAGACCGGTTGTGGGCGCGAAAACCAATTCGCCGACAGCACTCAACGACCACCCGGAGTCTTCTTTCGAGGCAATCTGAAAAGCCTCAATCCAACACCGCAGCGCCTCGACCATGTTCTTGCCGAGGCCGAGCGAGACGATGCCCTCATCAATGTTTGTGAGCGGATCCTGTCCGTCGGTGATGGCGCCGACCGCCTTGGGAATCCAAGCGACACGCAGCGGAAAGGTTTGGTGGCCTGAAAAACGAAAGCCCGGCGAAACAGCGCGCTCGGTCGAGGACGCTTGGTTTTCCAGATCTCGAATCGCTGTGTTTGCGACAACCTTCATTCGCCAGGGCGTTTTCGGTTTCTCATTGTGCATGCTTTCAAAGCCCAACGGCAGAGTGCCGCCCTCATGGGGAGGCAGCAAGGCATGTTTTTTTAGATGTCCAAATCTTTGGCGTTGAACGCGGTTCGCCCCGCTCATCTGCACGCTCATCAGAGAATCAAAACCATTCGGTGCATGGGCTTTTCGTCGTTCCATGGCCGCCAAACCATCATGGGTGTGGGTCATCTATTGGGTCCGCCTCACATTCCTTCAACGTCCTTCGTCCTCGAACCTCCGCTTCTGCCCTCAACGGCGCCAAACCCCGCTTCTAGGCCATATTCGCCGGATTCATTCACCTTTTTCTGACTCCCTCTCAACCGCTTTTTATCAATCCAGGCGCTCCCGACAACTCCCAACGACAGGGAGCGTTTCTTTGCTCGGCTTCCCGTGTGGCATCAAGTCAACAAATCGTCCTGGAAGCTGTCCCGGCCCCATTTCGAGTTCCGGCGGCCCGAAGAGTCCGATGCAGACGACCCCTGCCGGCTTCACCTGCCAGAAAACAACCTTCGTCCGGTCCGGGACTTCGCAGGGACGTACATTGAGGCCCAGCGGGAACCGTCCGTGACCAGCTTCATCCACGACTCCAGAAACAACACGGCGGCGGAAGCCTCACGCGCAATGCAGATCAGCTGGCAGGGGGCCGCAAAATCGTCCTTGGCGCGATTATCATCCCAAAAAGAAATCGGGCGTTTTATCGACCACCAAACACAAAACCTGCAAGCTATCGGCTCGGATCCTTGCCAAGGTCGACCCACTCGCCATTACGCACTTTGTACGCATAAGTCCTTGGGTAAGAGTTGCTCTTCTTGAACTCGACGGAAATTTTTTCACCGGCCTTGAAATGGATCGTCGCCTTCATCTTCGGAATATCGATTCCGATGCTGTCGATATGGCTCCGCAGTGCTTCACGCAAGGCTATCACTTCATTTTCGTTTTGAGCCGCGACATGCCTCAAGAATTCCAGCTTGCCGTTTACCATTTTGACCGACACCGGAATAACCTCCAACGGGAGCTTTCCGGCACCGTTGATCTCCGACTCCACCCTCGCCTTGACCTCCTTCCAATCAGCCCGGTGATCAATCAATAATCTGCTGTCCTTGGCAGCCTCCAACTTGCCAACCAAATCCTTCTTCTCCGCTTCCATCTGCTGCAAGATTCTTGTGCCCGCCTCAGAAGGAGTCGCCATGAACAGCTTGGCCGCCGTGGCCAGTTTTTCCTCCAGTTCGCCTACTCTCCCATTTAGGGCTTGGATTTCTTGGTGCGCTTGTCGCGCTGATTGATCATCAAGCCTCGAGGTCGTTGGCCCAGCCGATGCGATTACCCGGAGCAACGCCTGCTCGGTTCCATAAATCGACATCGTCGTCGGCTCGCAAATTTTCAAATGCGACCCGTGACACTGAAAGTAATGGTACCCGTTTCCCACGCACCTCACGATGCTTTCGCCGCAAAGATCGCATTTCAAAAGGTGACTCAGTGGATGCGGGTTGTTGTTCCTTTGACCCTTGTAGACGTATCGAGTTTTGATTATCGCCTGGACAGCGTAAAAGTCAGACTCCGCGACAATTGCCGGAAAGAAGCCCGGCACTTCAGGGGTGGTCCCAGTGTAAAATCCGATGACCTCCTTGGATTTAAGAATCCGTTGAATGTAGGTCGGATGCCATAATCGTTTTCCGCTCTTGCTTTTGGCGATGTTGGCGACCTTTTCCTTGATGAGAATCTGCGCTATCGACTGCGTCCCAAATCCTTCGATGTAGAGCTTGAAGATTCGACTTATCACCTCGGCTTTTGAAGGCGTGGCAAAGTATTTTTGGTTCTTGGATTCAAGCCACGAAGGCAGCCTGATGTTGATGTGTTTGCCCTCCGCGGCAAGTTTGTTCCGATTGATCCACGACTCTTTAACACGGTAGCTCTTGACTTTGCTTTCCTCATGGGCGCGGCTCATCACCATGATCGAGACGATCAACTCGAACGGATTTGCTGCAAGCGTCTCCTTGCTGTAGCGCCGCTCATTGTCAGAAAGCGCCACAATCTCAATGCCTTGATTGATCAGGTTGAGCAACAACAACTGGGCGGACACAATGTCCTCGCGGCTCAACCGATCCAAGTTCTCCACGATCAAAACCGTGCCTTTGGGAATTTTGCCCTCCGCCACCTGCTTTTCCAACTGTCCCAATGCTCCAGTAGCAGTACGGTGAACGCCCTTGAAGGCCGATTTGCCGAGGTCTCGAAGGCGGTAATCGCTTGTGAGGGTCAGGCCATTTCTCTTGCAATACGCTTCCGTCGCCTCCGTTTGACGGCGTATGGAATCGCCACCGAGCTGTTCCATGGTGCTGAACCGGACGTAACTGATCGCCAATCTTTGCTTCATTTGTAAGGGAAAAACTATCACGGATAATGTTTCGTGTAAATGAAACAAACACGAGGCAGTCCGCGTCGCGAAACACCAGGTCGATCTCGCCGCGGGTCGAGCGGTAGTTGGCCACGAGGAACTTGAGGCCGGCCTGTTCCAGATGCCGCCGCGCCGCCGTTTCGCCCAGCGCGCCGCGGCGCAGGTGCTCCGGCAGTTCCTTGCCCCGCCAGCGTTCGATGAGCCAGTCCAGCCAGCGCATGGTGCCTCAAAAGAGTTTCAGTTCCGCCTGGCGCACCGGCGCGAAGCTGCGGCGATGAATCGGGCACGGCCCCAACCGCGCCAGCGCCGTGAGATGCTGTGCGGTGCCATAGCCTTTGTGCTGCGCAAACCCGTAGCCGGGAAACTGCCGGTCGTATTCGAGCATTTGCCGATCGCGCGTCACCTTGGCCAGCACGCTCGCGGCGGCAATCGAGAAGCTGCGCGAGTCACCTTTCACGAGTGCTGTCTGCGGCCAGCGCAGAGAGGCGACGAAGAGGCCGTCCACGAGCGCGTGTTCGGGCGCGGGTGCCAGCGCGGCGAGGGCGGCGTTCATCGCCTGATGGGTGGCCTGCAAGATGTTGATTGCGTCGATGGTCGCGGCGTCCGCTTCGGCAATGGCGTAGCGCACCTCGGGGAGGGTGGTCAGGGTTTCGAAGAAGCGGTCTCGTTGGCGGGCGCTGAGCTGCTTGGAGTCGTTCAAGCCCGCCAGTTCCGCCGGCACACCCGCACGAATCCACGCGATGGGAAAATACACCGCGGCCGCCACGACCGGTCCGGCCAGCGGCCCGCGCCCGGCCTCATCCACGCCCGCGATGCGCACGCGCCCGTGGGCGACGTGCGCGCGCTCGAAGGCAAACCGGTCGATGGATGCAGGCTTCATTTTGGGAAGCGGATGCTGCCGGGAAGAGGTGGAATGCGCCGCAAAAATCCGGTGGAAAAAGCAACGGGTACGTTCTGGAGATGTTGGTGGAATAAGCGCTGCTCGGGGCGAACGCGCCGTGGCGAACCTGACGCAGAACCCGAATCCTCAAAACGGATTTGGCAAAGGAATGGAGGCAAAGGAATGAAGACAAAAAATTCGTTGTCCTCATTCCTTTGCCCAAAATTCCGCCGCCCCACTCCCGCGGGTCGATCAGCACTGCGCCGCTCGCTGCCAATGTCCACCCCGCCGTGTTCCGGGTACCTTGGCCCCCGGTTGCGCACTATCGGCACTCGGTTTTTCTCGAGTCGGCGGTTACGAACGCGGCATTTACGCCGCTTCATCGTGGAGAAAGTCCGGGCGTGTGCGGACACGGTGTTACGTGCGAACGGTGAAGCGGCGTAAACGCCGCGCTCCGGGCGCGTCACGGCGCTTCCCACTACCGCCAAACAAAAACCGGCGGAGCTTCGCAGCGCCGCCGGTCGCAGAAGAGGGAGTTGGCTTACTTCGCCGGAGCCGCCGCGTCCGTCGCAGGGGCCGGGGCGGGAGCTGGCGCCGGAGCAGCCGCAACCGGAGCTGCAGCGGGCACGGCCTTGCCGCCGACCAAGCGCAGTTCCTTTTCCTTGACCGCCGTGGCGCCCTTGCCGAGGCGCTTGCGCAGATAGGTCAGCTTGGCGCGACGCACCGCGCCCTTGCGCTCGACCTCGATCTTGTCCACGCGCGGCGAGTGCATCGGGAAGATGCGCTCGACGCCCTCGCCGTAGCTGATGCGGCGGACGGTAAAGGTCTGGTTCAGACCGCGACCGCGGATGCCGAGCACGACGCCGGAGAAAATCTGGATTCGTTCCTTGTCACCTTCCACGACCTTGGTGTGGACCTTCACCGAGTCGCCGACGTTGAATGTCCCGACATTTTTGCGGAACTGTTCGGTTTCAATTTTGTCAAATAGGGCCTGGCTCATAATGGTTTTCCTGTTTCGCCGGCGGCGACATTGCCATCCGGCTGTTTCAATAAATCTGGTCTGCGTCCGGCAGTTCGTTGCCGGGACTGATCGGCCCGCCACCGGGCGATTTCCGCATGGTTGCCCGAGAGCAACACCGCCGGCACCGGCACGCCCCGGAACTCCGCCGGCCGCGTGTATTGCGGATACTCGAGCAATCCGTGGCTGAACGATTCGTCCAGCGAACTCGCATCGTCACCGAGCACGCCCGGCAACAACCGTGTCACTGCGTCGATCACCACCATCGCCGGCAGCGCACCGTTGGTCAGCACGTAGTCACCGATCGACAACTCGTCATCGACCAGCGCTTCCTGCACCCGCTCGTCCACGCCCTCGTAGCTGCCGCAGAGCAATAGCAGATGCGGCAACTGCGCCAGCTCGCGGGCGACCGCTTGGTCGAACCGCCGCCCCGACGGCGTCAGCAAAATCACCCGCGTCTCCGGTCCCGCCAGCGCCTCGACCGCTTCAAACATCGGCTCCGGTTTCAGCACCATCCCCGGTCCGCCGCCGAAGGGCCGGTCATCCACCGTGCGATGCCGGTCGTGGGTGTAGTCCCGCAGATTGTGAATCCGCAGGTCCAGCCGTCCGGTTTCGCGCGCCCGCCCGACGATGCTCTCGTCCAGCGGCCCGGCAAACATGCCGGGAAACAACGTGAGGACGTCGATCTTCATGCCCTGACGTTGGCGGGCGAATCTGCCGGGACCGCCGCGCTTCAGCGGGGACGCGGCGCTTCTTCGACGAGTTCCACCGAGCAGCGCAGACCTTTGCGAAGACTGCCAACCTGCAGCAGCGAACGGATGGCCTGAATCGTCGCGCCATCCCGGCCGATGATCTTGCCGGCGTCCATCGGGTGCAGGCGCAGTTCGTAAATCGTCACGCCCTGGCGCTCGACGGGGGTGATGGCGACGGCATCGGGCCGGTCCACCAAACCCTTCACGACATATTCCAGAAAGGCTTGCATCACCCCTTCGGCCATCAAGCCGCGACCGCCGCCTTCTTGGCCTTGCGCACGAAGCTGGCGACTGTGTCGCTCGTCTGCGCGCCCTTGCCCACCCAATACGACACCCGATCGAGGTCGATGGTGTAGTTCAGGTCCTTTTTCAACGGCTGATAGGTGCCGATCTCCTCGATGACCTTGCCATCACGGGGGCTCCGGCCATCTGCCACGACGATGCGAAACACTGGAGTGTTCTTCGTCCCGATCCGTTTCATCCGAATTTTAACTGCCATAAAATCAAAAGCTGCTGCCCGCACTCACCGCTCCGAAAACGCCTGAATACCCGAAGCCAGCCTGCCAAAATCGAATCCGATTGCATCCGGCTTTCCAAAAAGGAGGCGCAAACTAGACAGCTCATTTTCCGAACGCAAGCACTGTCTTCCGGCTTTTCGCTGCGCTGTGCGGATGACGTGTGCGGGAGCGCGGTATCTCCCCTCCCGCAGCGCCCGTGAACCGGCAGCGGGTTTGGCAAGTTCCCAAGGTTGCGGCAGGGCCGAGCCGCTGCGACCGGGGACCGGTCGCGCTCCGGCGCGCAGGTGGTCGCGCCCGCTACCCAAGCTTGAAGAGCCGCTTGGAATTTTCGTAGAGCAGCTTTCGCTCGATGGCCTTGTTGGCGGCGAGTCGGCGCACGACGGCCATGGTGCGGCCGCCGGAGCAGCCGGGGCCGCGGCCGAGGGCGTCGGCGCAGTCGCTGCCGTAGAGGAGTTTGTTTTGATGGCGTTCGAGGAAGGCGCGGGTGTGCTCTTCGTCGCGGTTCAGCGCATTCAGGCCCGAGCCGGCGGAGAGGTCACCGAACATGTTCGGATAGTCGGTGAGGTAGCGGTCGGTGAGGCCGCCCGGGGTGACTTTACCGAGCGGGTAGTTTTGTTTTGGGTCGTGGTTTTTGTCGATGTTGCCCCACCAAGCCTGAGCGTGGCCGATGAAATTTACCTTGGGAAATTTCTCGAGCATTTTGTGGAAGCGCTCGAAGCCGAGGTTGTAGGTCGCGTGTTGGAAGTGCATCAGGATAGGCACATCGTAATCCTGCGCCAGCCGGGCGATTTCCTGGATGTAGGTGGAGTCGCACTCCACGCCGAACTTTTGCTCGGCGATGATTTTCGCGCCGAGCTTGAGGTATTTCTCGATCTCCGTGCGGGCCTCGGGGAGGTCGGAGACTTCGTTGGCGCCGAAGACAAATTCGCCGGGATGTTTCTTGGCGAAGGCGACGACGGTGTCGTTGCCGCCGCATTTGGCGGCGAGGCCGTTGGATTTTCCGTTGTGCGTCGAGGGTCGGTCCACGGGGCGGCCGGCGGGCAGGAGAATGCTCATGGTGACGCCCATCGCGCGCTGGTGGGCGAGCAGGGCCTCGTCGGTGCGGCCGTGGTACTCGGTGTGCTGATGGATGTCGATGATCGGCTCGGCGGCGGGCGCGACGGGCGCGACGGGCGCAGGGGTGGCGGTGGTTTGCGCCAGACTATGGCCGCACTGGGCGCAGGCGATGGCGGTGGAGGCGGCGAGAAATTGGCGGCGGGTGAGGTGCATGGGCGGTGATGGGTTGGATTTGGTGGCGCGGAGTTTTGCCGAGTTCCGCGGGCGGGGCGAAAGGAAAATTTCCAAACTTACGAACGCGACAGCAGCCAGCGGCGGACACAACCGCGCTCCTTGAGTTGCGGCTCCGTCGCTCACGCCTCTGGAAGTTGGAGCTTCCCTTGAGCTTTGAACTTTGAGCTTTGAGCTTCGTCCCCCCGCGCGCTCTCGACTTCCATCTGGAGCCGCGCCAGCAGGCCCGAGTAGCGGTCCTCGACCTTGTGGTTGCGGATGGCGATGCCAAGGGCTTTGCGCTGGCCGATGAGGAGGACGAGCTGTTTGCCGCGGGTGACGCCGGTGTAGAGGAGGTTGCGTTGGAGCAGCAGGTATTGCTGCGTGGCGAGCGGGATGACGACGACGGGAAATTCCGAGCCTTGCGATTTGTGAATGGTGATGGCGTAGGCGAGCGAGATCTCGTCGAGCTCGCCGTATTCGTAGGCGACTTCGCGCTGGTCGAAGCGGATGAGGACTTCCTGCTCGACGGGATCGATGCGCGTGAGCTGGCCGATGTCGCCGTTGAAGACCTCTTTGTCGTAGTTGTTGCGCATCTGCATGACCTTGTCGCGCAGGCGGAATTGCCAGCCGAACTTTTCGACGAGCGGTTCGTCGGCGACGGGCGGGTTGAGGGCGAGCTGGAGGCGCGCGTTGAGTTCGCGGATGCCGAGCGAGCCGCGGTTCATCGGGCAGAGAATCTGCACGTCGCGGATGGGATCGAGGCCGAAGCGCTTGGGCACGCGCTGCTGCACCATTTCGATGAGCGTGAGCGCGATCTGCTCGGGGTCGTCGCGTTCGATGAAATAGAAATCGGTGTCGGTGCCGCGCGGCGCGAGTTCGGGCATGAGGCCGCGATTGATGCGGTGGGCGTTGGTGATGATGCGGCTGCCGGCGGCCTGGCGGAAGACTTCGGTGAGCCGCACGACGGGCACGACGCCGCTGGCGATGATGTGGCTCAGCACAAGGCCGGGGCCGACCGAGGGAAGCTGATCGACATCGCCCACGAGCAGCAGGGCGGTGCGGTCGGGCAGCGCGCGCAGGAGATGATTCATCAATGGGACATCGACCATCGAGCATTCGTCGGCGACGAGCAGGTCGCAGTCGAGCGGGTTGCCGGGATGATGCGCAAAGCCCGCCGCGCCCGCCTGCACGCCGAGCAGGCGATGGATGGTCTGCGCGTCGCAGCCGGTGGTTTCGGAAAGACGCTTGGCGGCACGACCGGTCGGGGCGCAGAGGCGGACCTTGATCTGCTTGGCGCGGAGAATGAGGAGCAGCGCGTTGACGAGCGTGGTCTTGCCGACGCCGGGACCGCCGGTGATGACGAGCACGCGGCTGGTGAGCGCGGTTTTCAACGCGGCCCGCTGGCTGGGCGCGAGGTCTTTGCCCGTTTTTTGTTCACACCACGCGAGCGCCTTGTCGAGGTCGATGGGCGGATAATTCTGCGGCGCGGCGGCAAGGGCGCGCAGGCGCGAGGCGATCTCGCCCTCGGCCTGGAGAAGCTGCGGTAGGAAAATCATCGGCACGCCGGCGGGGGAATCCCAGACAACGTCGCGATGGCTGAGGGCGCGTTCGAGGGCCTGCGTGACGATGGGTTCCTGCACGAGCAGAAGCTTGCCGGCCTCGTCCTTCAACAGGTCGAGCGGCAGGGCGCAGTGGCCGTTGTTGGTGGCTTCAAGCAGCACGTGTTGCAGGCCCGCGTTGGCGCGCAGCAACGAGTCGTGGGGAATGCCGAGCTTCTGCGCGATTTGATCGGCGGTCTTGAAACCGATGCCGGTGATGTCGCGCGCGAGCAGGTAGGGATTCTGGCGGACCTTGTCGATCGCGTCGTCGCCGTAGGTTTTGTAAATGCGCACGGCGCGGCTGGTGCTGACGCCGTTGGTGTGCAGGAAGAGCATGATCTCGCGGACGATCTTCTGCTCGGCCCAGGCGTCCTTGATGCGGCGGCGGCGTTTGGGACCGATGCCGTCGATCTCTTCGAGGCGCGCGGAGGTGTGCTCGATGGTGTTGAAAATCTGCTCGCCGAATTTCGCCACGAGCTTCTTGGCATAGACCGGGCCGATGCCTTTCACCATGCCGCTGCCGAGATATTTCTCGATGCCCTCGATGGTGGTGGGCGGCGTGCTGGCGAGTTGCGCCGCCTTGAATTGCGCGCCGAACTGGCGGTCCTGCACCCAGTGTCCCTGCGCCGTGACCCACTCGCCGGGGCTGACGGACGGGAGACTGCCGACGATGGTCACCGGCTCGCGATGGCCGCGGACTTTGACCTTGAGCACTGCGTAGCCGTTGTCCTCGTTGAAGTAGGTCACGCGCTCGATCAGGCCGGAGACGGACTCGGGCGGTGGGTTGGTTGGGCTGGGATCGGTCACGGCGGCGGCATCATTTGGGAAGAGGGCGGGCGGGGAGAAGCTTGAATTTCAGGGTGCGGGGCAGGGCGGGGCGGGAGGATTTGAAATTTGAAATTTGAGATTTCAGAAGGGAACGCAGGCGGTGCCCGTTCGCAGCGGGTGGGTTGATCTGAAATCTCAAATTTGAAATCTCAAATCAAAGCCCCGGGCGCGGGCGTGAATGGTGGTTTGCAGGCCCGTGTCCATTGCGCGTGAAAATTTTTCCTTCTCCATCCGCCGCCCCAATTCACCCGCCAGCCCGGCCGTCCGCCTGTTCCCGCCGCGCCGCGTTGGGCGCGGGCGTGGCGGCGGTGACGGGGTTGATGGCAGCGCCGCTGCAACTGGCCGGTGCGGCGGCGGGACTGGCGGCGCGCTACGAAGGGTTGGCGACGGCGGACTTTCTCGGCGAATTGAAAATCGAGGCGCCCGTGGAGGGCAAGGCGTTCACGGAAGGACCGGCGTGGGATGGCGCGGGAAATGTCTTTTTCACCAATGGCTCGCAGGCGCACATCCTTCGATGGGACACGCGGGCGCAGAAGCTGTCGGTGTTTCGCGAGCACAGCAACGGCGCGAACGGCACGGTTTTCGATGCCGCCGGGCGCCTGCTGGTGTGCGAAGCCGGCGCGAACAACCGCGGGCGTGTGACGCGGATCGACGTGGCCACCGGCGCGGTCACGGTGCTCGCGGAGGCGTTCGCGGGGCACCCGTTGGGCGCGCCGAACGATTTGGCGGTGGATGGCAAGGGGCGGATATATTTTACGTCCCGCCTGGCCAATACCGATCCAAAACTCGGCAATGTGAACGCGGTGTATCGCATCGATCTCGATGGCCGCGTGGCGCGCATCCTGGCGTCACCGGAGATCGACATGCCCAACGGCATCGATCTCGGTTTGGGCGACCGCACGCTGCACCTGATCGAGTCGGACGGCCGGCTGAATCGCGCGCGCGCGATCCGCACTTACGACTTGCGGGCGGACGGGACGGTGACGAACCAACGCATCACTTTCGATTTTTATCCGGGTCGCGGCGGCGACGGGCTGTGCGTGGATGTGGCGGGCAATCTCTACGTCGCGGCGGGGCTGCACAAAACCCGTGGCACCAGCGAGACTCTCGACACCCGGCCGGGCATCCACGTCATCTCGCCGCAGGGCAGGCTGCTCGCCTTCCGCGAAACGCCCGAGGACACGCTGACCAACTGCACGTTCGGCGGGCCCGACCGGCGCACGCTCTTCATCACGAGCGGGAGATTTCTGCTGAGCTGCCCGACGAAGATTGCCGGGCGGGTGATTGGTGGTTGAGACGGATGGGGCGGAGCGGAGCGACAGCATGGTCTCAGTAGTTCCGGCGGCTCAGAAAAATCGCCTCGTGGTGAATCGTGACAAAACCACCGGAGATAACCGGCAAGATGAAATTGCGTTCGGGAGGTGGCGGGGGAAGCTGGAAGCCTTCCCGAGCCCAACCGCGGCCCGGCAGTTCCTCGCATCGGTGGGTCCCGCCTCGCTCGCCCGCCGTCGCCACACCAGGCGGACCGACGTTGAGCGGAGTTGATGTTACGCAGGCGGTGCCCCTCGTCGGGTTGTGAAAGTTTTGGCGAGCGTCTCCGGTTCGTTTTCACCCAGCTTTCGCAGGTGGCGGAGCGAGCGAACCTTTCCCGTGAGCTTGAGGCATTGGGGGAGTGAAAGGGGATCATCCGCGTGCGGCCGTCGGCGCGCAGGTTTCCAGTTATCTGGTTTCGCCGACTTCGCGCTTGGTCGCCGCGACGGGGGACGCATTGGTGCGGCAGGACGCGGCCTTTTTGGTGGTTGGGCGTCGGCGGCATACCAGCCGGGCAGGACGCTGGTCTCCCGCGGAAGGCTGGATTGGTGGTGTGTGATTCCATGCCCTGCGGGGTCTTTCTTCATGCGGAATCGCTTGGTACTGAACTTCCTGGACGATCCTCACAGGTGCTTTTTTTAGTGCGTCACCGCGGTCTCGGAGTTGTTTCGGGATTCCCTTTGACTCACTGGGGGCCTCCGTTATCCTCTCGCGCCTTGCTATGGGAAAACTGACTGTAAATGATCTCGATTTGCGTGGAAAACGCGTTTTTGTCCGCGTGGATTTCAACGTGCCGATGGAGGAAAAGGACGGTCAGATGGTCATCAACGACACCACTCGCATCACGGAAACCCTCCCGACGCTCGATCTCCTGACCGGCAAAGGCGCGAAGGTCATTCTCGCCTCGCATCTCGGCCGTCCGAAGGGCCAGCGCGATCCCTCGGCTTCGCTCAAACCCGTCGCCGCCAAGCTCGCCGATCTGATCCAGCGGCCGGTCGCGTTCGTGGATGACTGCATCGGCGAGAAGGTCGAGAAGACCATCTCGATCATGCAGCCGGGAGACATCCTCCTGCTCGAAAACGTCCGCTATTACAATGAAGAGGAGGCCAACGATCCCGCCTTCGCCGCCAAGCTCGCGGCCCTCGCTGACATCTACGTCAACGACGCGTTCGGCTCCGCGCATCGCGCGCACGCCTCGACCGAGGGCGCGGCTCGCGTCCTCGCCGAGCGTGGAGGAAAATGCGCCGCCGGATTGTTGATGGAGCGCGAATTGAAATTCCTCGGTGACGAACTGGAAAATCCGGCGCGGCCATTTGTGGTCATCCTCGGCGGCGCGAAAGTTTCGGACAAAATCAAGGTCATCGACCGCCTGCTGGAAAAGGCCGACACGATCCTGATCGGCGGCGCGATGGCGTACACCTTCAAGCTCGCGCTCGGTTACCAGACGGCCAAATCGCTGATCGAAGCCGACGCCACCAGCATCGCCGTGCGCGCGCTCGCCAAGGCGGCGGATCGCGGCGTGAAGTTTCTGCTTCCGTCCGACAACGTCGTCGCGACGCCGGTGGACACGGGCAAGTTGAGCAAGAAGGGCCGCCCGATTTTCGACCTGCAAAATCCGCGGGTGAATTCTGAACCCGACATTCCCGAAGGCACCGAGGGCCTCGACATCGGCCCCGCGACCATCGCGCGTTACAGCGACGTGTTGCGCAGCGCGAAGACGATTCTGTGGAACGGGCCGATGGGCATGTTCGAGGACAAACGTTTTGCGGAAGGCACCTTTGCCGTCGCCCGCGCCGTCGTGGCCGCGACGCAGGACAACGGGGCCAAGAGCATCATCGGCGGCGGCGACAGCGTGAAGGCGATCAATCAGGCCGGGCTCGGCGACCAGGTCACCTTCATGAGCACCGGCGGTGGTGCGAGCTTGGAATTTCTCGAAGGCAAGGTGCTGCCGGGGGTGGCGGCGTTGAGTGAGAAGTGAGTCACCAATCGAACTGAACTAATTTCGCCGCATGGGCCAGGTCAACACACGCATCAAAGTCGCCAACTGGTTCGACCTAGAAAAGGTCGCACTGGGCGAGCGCACGGAACCGGCGCGTGCGGCCGAGGCGGAGGCGTTGGTGGACACCGGGGCGGTGCGCTTTTATCTCCGCACCTCAATCGTCAAGCAACTCGGCCTGCGCCCGATTCGCAAAGTAACGTCCCGCACGATGGCGGACGTGAGTGTCGAGCGAACGGTTTTTTCGCCAGTGGATTTGGAGATTCAAGGACGCACCGGGACGTTTGAAGTCATCGAGGTGCCGGACACGCTGCCGAACATTGTCGGACAAATTCCGCTGGAGCAGCTTGATTGGGTCGCTGACCCCGGCGGTCGTCGGCTCATTCCAAATCCCGAGCACAAACACGGCGAGTTGTGCGATGACTTTTAGCCGCCCAGCGCAACCCTTTTTCCGCACGGACAAAACCACGAACGAATGAACAAAGACCGAAAACTCATCATTGCCGGCAATTGGAAGATGAACAAAACCGCCTCCGAGGGGGCGGCGCTGGTGCAGGGGCTGTATCTCGAACTGGCCGCGACCAAGCAGCTCGAAATCGACATCGTCGTCTGCCCGCCGTTCACCGCGCTGAGCGAGGTGTCCAAGGTGCTCGTCGATCCGAAGATTCGCCTCGGGGCGCAGAACATGAGCGAGCACAACTACGGGGCCTACACCGGCGAGATCGCCGCCGGGATGCTTCGTGAGTTCGGCGTGCGCTACGTGATCCTCGGCCATTCCGAGCGCCGGCAGTATTTCCACGAGACCGATGAGATCATTTCCCGGAAAGCCCACGCCGCCCATGCCGCGGTCATCAAGCCCATCATTTGCGTGGGCGAACTGCTCACTGAGCGCGAGGGCGGACTCACCGAGCAAGTCCTGAGCAAACAGATTCGCGGTTCGCTGGCCGGCCTCTCGAAAGAGCAGATGGCCGAAACCACCATCGCCTACGAACCCGTCTGGGCCATCGGCACCGGCAAGACCGCCACCGCCCAGCAGGCGCAGGAGACGCACGCGTTCATCCGCCGCCTGCTCGTCGAACTGTTCGATGACACCGTGGCCCGCCGCGTGCGCATCCAATACGGCGGCAGCGTCAAGCCCGCCAACGCCAAGGAGTTGATGAGCCTGCCGGATGTGGACGGCGCCCTCGTCGGTGGTGCGTCCTTGGAAGTCCGGAACTTTTCCGACATCGTCAAAAATTCGATCTGAATCAAAATCTGCTGAACCTCCGCTGAAACATCGCTGAAAAACATATGGGTTTTATCATTGGCCTTCTCACGTTCATCATGGTGATGGACTGTCTCCTCCTCATCTTCCTCGTCCTCATGCAGCTTCCGAAAAAAGAAGCCGGCATGGGCACCGCCTTCGGGGGCGGGGCCACCGACGTGCTCTTCGGCTCCGGGGCCGGCAATGTGCTCACCAAGACCACCAAATACGCCGCCGGCATCTTCCTCGTGCTGTCGCTGATCCTCTCCGTCCTCGGCACCAACCGCGCGAAAAGCAAGACGCTCAACATCAGGCAAAAGCTCGAGCAGAAGGCCAGTTCCGCGCCGATCCTGCCGCCGTCGGGCACCCCCAACGCGCAGATCAGCCCGACGCCCGCCGCGGTGCCCGCGACCAACTTCCTCACCATCACGCCGAGCAACGCCGCCCCGGCCACGGCGGTCCCGGCCACCAAGCCCGCACCCACGCCCGCCCCCGCGCCGGCAGCCTCCACGCCGACGAACAAGCCCGCCGTAGCGGCTTCAGTTCCGACGGCCCCTGCGCCGACAGTTCCGGCGGCACCCGCCGCTCCCGTCACGCCGAAAAAGTGATGGCCAGCCAATGAACGCCGCACCCCGCGTCTCCGCTGTTAAGCCAGGGAAACGGTTCGGCGTTCAGTCAGTCCTTCCTCACCCGCCGCGTTTCCCCCGAAACGCGGTGGCGCTCTTTCCGGCGTTCCCGAATCTTGCCGCAAAGAACGCAAAGAGACGCAAAAGGGAAAGGGCTTGGGAGAGTCTGGCGCGGCACTGCTTCACCCTCCGAGAGAATCTCCTCCTCCGTCCCTTTTTGCGCCCCTTTGCGTTTTTTGCGGCAATTCCCTCCGCCCCGCTGGCGCTCGCCCTCGCCGTCACGCTCCTCCTCACCGCCTGCGCCAATCACGAACCTCCCGCTGACCTCACCATCATCAACGGTGCCGAACCCGAATCCCTTGACCCGGCCATCATCACCGGCCAGCCCGATGGCCGTGTCGTCGGCTCGCTCTTCGAGGGCCTCACCCGCCTCGATCCCAAGACCGCCGACGCCGTGCCCGCCATCGCCGAGCGCTGGGACCTCTCGCCCGACGGCACGATCTACACCTTTCACCTCCGCTCCAACGCCGTCTGGTCCACCGGCGAACCCATCACCGCGCCGGACTTCGTTTATTCCTGGCAGCGCGTCCTCGATCCCAACACTGCCTCCGACTACGCCGGCCAGCTCTTCTACATCAAGAACGGCGAAGATTTTAACGCCGGCAAAATCAAGGACCCCACCCAGCTCGGCGTGAAAGCCCTCGACGCCCGCACCCTCCGCGTCGAGCTCGACAGCCCCACGCCCTTCTTCCTCGATCTCTGCGCCTTCCGCACCCTCGCCGTCGTCCCTCGCGCCACCATTGAGAAGCACGGCGACCGCTGGATGAAAGCCCGCCCGCTGCCGTTGAGCGGTGCCTACACGCTCGATTTCTGGCGCGTGAACGACAAGATTCGCGTCCGCAAAAACCCCCGCTACTGGGACGCCGCCAACGTCCTGAACCAGATCGTCGATTTCATCCCCTGCGACCAGCCCAACGTTGCGCTGAACCTCTACGAAACCGGCGCGGCCGACATCATCTGGGACAAAGGCCTCGTCCCCGCCGAACTCATGGACCTCCTGCGCAAACGCGCCGACTGCCACAATTTCGACTACCTCGGCACCTACTTCTACCGCTACAACGTCAACCACAAACCCTTCGACGATCCCCGCGTTCGCCAGGCCCTCGCGCTGGCCGTGGACAAGCAGCGCATCGTCGAGCGCATCACCAAGGCCGGCGAAAAAGTCGCGACGCATCTCACTCCGAAAGGGATGTCCAACTACCGCCCGCCCGAGGGACTCGGCTACAATCCCGACGCCGCGCGCAAGCTCCTCGCCGATGCCGGCTTTCCTGGCGGCAAAAACTTTCCGCCCTTCCAATACCTGTTCAACAGCAGCCGCGGCCACGAACAGATCGCCATCGAATTGAAGGACATGTGGAAGAAGGAACTCGGCATCGAAATGGAACTCCGCCAGGTGGAGTGGAAGGTCTATCTCACCGAACAATCCAAGCTCAACTTCCACCTCAGCCGCTCAAGCTGGATCGGCGATTACAAGGACCCCAACACCTTCCTCGACATGTTCATGAGCAACAACGGCAACAACCGCACCGGCTGGAACAACCCGCGCTACGACGCCCTCATCAAGGACGCCAACCGCCAGACCGATCCCAAAAAACGCGAACCCCTCCTCCAGCAGGCCGAGACCCTCCTCATCCGCGACGACCTCCCCATCGTCCCCCTCTACTTCTACGTCGGCGTCACCTTCTACCACCCCGACCGCATCGAAGGCATCCACCCCAATCTCCTCGACGAACACCCCATCAACCGCATCCGCCGCAAAGCCCCCCGGAGCGCGGGCGTCTCGCCCGCCAGTCCCGTGGGGCAGGCTTCCAGCCAGCCAGTTCACGGGGCATCCCTGCCCCGTGTTCCTTCGTCCGGCCCCGGAGCGCCCTCCCCAAAGCCCCCCCTCGCCGCCCACGCGCCCGCCCCCCGCTAGCCCGCCATGTACTTCCTCAAACGCCTGGTCTTCATGATCCCGCTGCTGATCCTCATCAGCTTCCTGGCGTTTGTCCTCGTGCGCGTCGCCCCCGGCGGCCCCTTCGACAAGGAACGCAAACCCGCCTCGCCCGAAATCGAGCGCAATCTCCGCGCCAAATACCACCTCGACGAACCCCTCTGGCAGCAATACGCCCGCTACCTCGGCGGCCTCGCCCACGGCGACTTCGGCCCCTCCCTCAAATACCGCGACCACTCCGTCAACGACATCATCGCCCAAGGCCTCCCCGTCTCCCTCTCGCTCGGCTGCATGGCCTTCCTCTTCGCGCAAGGCGTCGGCATTCCCCTCGGCTTCTACACCGCCGCGCGCCGCGGCCGCTGGGGCGATTACCTCGGCAGCTTCTTCTCCCTCCTCGCCGTCTGCATCCCCGGCTTCGTCGTCGGCCCCCTCCTCATCATGGCCTTCGCCGTTCATTGGAAAATCTTCCCCGCCTCACTCTGGGAAACCCCGTGGCACGTCATCCTTCCCACCATCGCCCTCGGCCTCTACTTCGCCGGCAAGATCGCCCGCATCATGCGCGAAGGCATGCTCAACACCATGAACGCCGAGTTCATCACCACCGCGCGCGCCAAGGGCCTCAGCGAAACCGCCGTCCTCCTCAAACACGCCTTCCGCCTCGGCGTCCTCCCCGTCGTCTCCTACTCCGGCCCGCTCCTCGCCGACCTCCTCACCGGCTCGTTTGTCGTCGAGAATATTTTCCAAATCCCCGGCATCGGCGTCTTCCTCGTCAACAGCTCCCTCAGTCGCGACTACCCGATGGTCGTCGGCCTCGTCCTCCTCTACGCCGCCCTCCTCCTCGTCATGAACCTCCTCGTGGACCTCAGCTACAGCCTCCTCGACGCCCGTGTGAAACAAGGCTGACCACCGTCATGAATCCCGCCCGCACCATGGCCTCACGCAAGGGACGCAAAGGACGCAAAGCCGCAAAGCAGTTGCCCTCCTTAAGCCTGAATTCTGAAATTGAAAACCTCAGCGCGGCTGCGCCCGCGCGCGGAGCGCGGCGTTTACGCCGCCGAGAGCCACGACTGAAACGATGCGCTTCCAACTCTCCCGCCATGCGCACGTTTCTGCGGCGTGCAGGCCGCGCTCCTCGCCGCGCCGCAAAACCTGCTTCGGTGTTCGGCTTGAATTCATTGCCATTTCCCTCCTTTGCGCCCTTCGCGTCCTTTGCGTGAGGCTCACCCGTGTTTTCCAAAATGAACGCCCACCTCAGCCCCAACCAAAAAGCCTGGCTCCGCTTCCGCAAAAACCGGCCCGCCATGCTCGGCCTCATCTTCTTCGCCCTCCTCACCGCCGTCATCCTCGCCGTCCCCTGGATTTCCCCCTACAACCCCGACGCCCTCTCCGACGCCCAATTCCAGCCGCCCAGCGCCCAGCACTGGTTCGGCACCGACATCCACGGACGCGACCAATTCGCCCGCGTCCTCTACGGCGCGCGCATCTCCCTCCTCGTCGGCGCGGTCGGGGCCGGCGTGAGCCTCATCATCGGCGTCCTGTGGGGCGCCGTCTCCGGCTACCTCGGCGGACGCACCGACGAATTCATGATGCGCTTCGTGGACATCCTTTACGCACTCCCCTCCGTCGTCTTCGTCATCGTCCTCATCACCACCCTAGAATCCCTGGTGAAAAACTGGCTGACCCAATCCAGCTTCGGCATCTCCGCGCGGCTCCTCTTCCTCTTCGTCGGACTCGGTGCCGTCTCGTGGCTCACCATGGCTCGCATCGTCCGCGGCCAGGTCCTCTCCCTCCGTGGACGCCAGTTCGTCGATGCCTCGCGCGCCCTCGGCGCGAGCCACGCGCGCATCCTCCTACGCCACATCCTGCCCAACGTCACCGGCGTCATCATCGTCTATGTCACCCTCACCGTGCCGGCCGTGATCCTCTACGAATCCTTCCTCAGCTACCTCGGCCTCGGCATCCAACCGCCGATGGCCAGTTGGGGATCCCTCATCGCGGAAGGTGCGCGCCAGCTCAATCCCATCCGCATCTACTGGTGGCTCCTCGTCTTCCCCTGCGCCGTCCTCGTCACCAGTCTCCTCGCCCTCAACTTCCTCGGCGACGGCCTCCGCGACGCCTTCGACCCACGCTCGGACAAGTAAGGCCGGAACGCCGAAGTTAGGCGGATTGAACCTGTCGGTTCAAGCACAGTGGACCACGCGACCAATGCTCGCCAATTACTTGAATGAACTCAGGGCGCACGAGCTTCGCCCGCTGGGTTAACCACTCGTCATCCTCGCTTCGCAGATACAGTCCCTCGACTGGGCCATCCCCATAGACCGACTCCCGAGAGAGCATCGCCCGCAATTCGCCCATCGTGAAAAATCCTCGTGCCACTTCGCGCACGGGCTTTACTTCCGTCGCCGCGAACAACACATCACGCCGACGGGTGCTCCAGAAACGATCATTCGCATCAAGCACATCGAAGCCAAGGAACCAATCCGGCAGCCGCGTGTAAGCTATGCTGTGTTGCGCGTAGCACCACTCACCATAGAGCACCGCGCCCTTCGGAAGCTGCTCGCGCAGCCCAGTCTCGTGTCGTGCAATCCAGCCACGCAGACCTTCCCACTGTCCCCGCAACGGGCCTTCCAGAAAGTTCCCGCGATTCTGTGCTCGCAGCCGCCCGGTTTCATCGAACGAGATCCCAAGATTTGAGCCGTCAACCTTCTCTTCAACGACTAGCCGTCCGCTCGCGAGGAACGCCTCCGCCTCTGCTGGTGTCATCACTTTGTCGTCCCGCGCGGGCTGTGGGGAGAACCAGAAAAGATGGGGAGTCTTGGGGAATTTGCGGAGCATGTCCACGGGGTCAGTCCTTCAACTCGTCCGGGCAAAGGTGCATCACCGGCACTCCGTTCGCCGCCAGCGCGGCTTCGTCATGTTTCCAATCGCTGTCGGTCGCATTCAAGATGGTCGCGGGGCCAAGCATCGCGGCACACCCCACGGCAACCGCCACGTATTTGCGATCGGAACGGTCAAACTTTGTCAGCGCCACATCCCGCGGAAACTCCTCGAAATCGAGCGCATCTGCCGCCGTCGGCGTAATCGGCACCCGCTCGCAGCGTTCCGGCTGCCACTCGTTATCGTGAAGCCACTTCACAAATTCATCACCCACGCCCGGTTCCCCCGCGAGTCGTAGGTGCCTCATGTATTCGTCGAAGATTCTTGCTCCATCATCCACCGCTACCCGTCCGTGCTCCATGATCGCTTGCAGCGTCTCGATGCACTCCAGTTCGCATTCCGCGCACACGTCGGCCACGCCATTGGCGGCGATGCCCACGTTCACATCCACGATGCAAATCTTCGGTAGCTTCACGCTTTGGCTCCCTGTGCACCCTTCGTGGCCGCCATCTCTTGTTTAAGCCCAGCCTTCCGCGTCTCTGCGATGTCCGTCATCTGGTCGCCAAAGAAGTTCTTCGGCCAGTGCTTGATGCGACCGCACTTGTCTACTTGGAGCGCGCGGATGCCTGATCCATTTCCATCATCCGGTGACTCGCAGAAATAGACCGCCACATCCTCCGGCTTGAGTTCCTGCTCGGCTACGCGTCGCTGGAGCCGGCGAAGGAAATGCTCCGAATGACTCTCAATTAAGAACTGCACCTTCCGTTCGGCACCGCCCTCCTTCGTGCCAATGGCCTCGATGAACAAGTCTGCCAACTCCGATTGCACAGCGGGGTGCAGGTGCAGCTCCGGTTGCTCGATGATGATTGTCGAGTTGGGTGGCGCATAGAACGCCTGCGTCACCACGGGCAGCACTTGCGAAACGCCAAAACCGACACCGGGCAGAGTTACCGGCTTCTTCCGCCCCGGCATGGTGAGCAGCGTTTGATACGTGTGTGTGCTCTTTGACGCACACTCAACCGTGAAATTATCTGCGACACCGAGTTTCACCAACCATCGCGCCACGACCTGTTGAAGCGGCGCGTAACGGGTCTTACCGCCGACATTGAACGTCCTTTCTGCGCCGGCGAGCAGGGCAGCCACCGTGTTCTCGCCTTGGAAGCCAACGTCGCTCGGTGCCTGTCCGGCCCATGTGTAGGACGGCTTCGGATACTGCCGTAGCGGACCGAGATAATGGATGCTCTTGAGCACGCGCTCGAGTTCAAGTTGCAGACCCGCGAATCCGGCAACGTTCTGGAAATACGAATACAGTTCCTCGGGGAAGCCGTAGAACCGAGCTGGGGTTGGCAGTGGCCACGCACGACCAGGACTATGCTTTTCCTTATACTCGGAAGTGACGAGGCGGTATTTTTCGCCACCGTTCGTTCGTTCCAACCCAACACGCATCTCCGGCATCGTTTCGCTCCTTGGCGCGCTTGCGCGCGAGCTTATCCGGGCCCGCCCCTCCGGCAGGATGTAGCTGAACGCCTTGCACACTACGCGTTCGGAATCGGCCAACTGCCCGACCTTCCCATTAAATTTCATCTGTGACCAGCGGTGACGCCGACTGTGCAGCGGATCGATCAATTGCTTCGATCCTTCGCACTTCCATTCGATCTCGAAATCTACGTCGCGGCCCGTCTCCCCGTCGAAAACGTACGAACCGAAACTCCCAAGGTGCATAATGCTCTGATCATCCGCCGTGTAGAAGACCATGCTCCGATCCGGCTGTTCCACCGTCCGCCGCAGCATCAGCAGGAACTGCCCGATGCTTGATTTGCCGGAGCTGTTGCCGCCAAAGAAAACCGTGATCGGCGCGAGGCGAAGTGGCGTGGTATCCTGCCACGTCTTGAAGTTCTGGATGCGAAGCTGAGTGAGCATATCGTTTGATTCTAGCTACATGGCTGCTGAAAGGAAGCTTCCGTCCGTTGCTGGTCAGCTTTGTGGAGCAGTGGAGTCAGTGTCTGAAAATCTTCAATGACGCATGGTGAAGTCATGGTTTTGTCGGCATCACGTCGGGATATGGCCCGAGGAAGCGCTCCCCGTTGAAGTGGATCATGTGGTCGGGGTCTTCGGCGATCCAGACCTCGGATTCCCATGCGATGTGATTGCCGAATGACAGCATCGTTCGTCGGTTCTCGAAGGCGGTGACGAACACGAGGCCCGCTTTGCAGCCGGCGAACAGGTCCTTGAGTTCTTTGCGGCGTTTGCCGTCCACCGGGCCGGCGCTGGTGACTGCTTCGATGAGCAGGAGCCAGTTCTTGGCGCGGTGGTGGACGATGACATCGGGAATCTTTGCGGCGGAATCCAAGGTGACGCCGAGCGCGGCCAAGCCTGCGCTCTCCAAGTGGACGAACTTGTTTTCGGTGTCGCCGATGTAGAGGACCACGCCGCCGGGGGCGAAGGCGGGGCAGAAGTGTTCAATGACGGCCTTGATGAGCAGGCACCAGCGGTAACGGGGATGGTAGAAGAAAGTTCCGTCAGGCATCTGCCATCGCTGAGCCTCCACTTCCCGTCGCGGGATGCGCAGCGAACGGGCAAGTCTATCGACACCCACCGACGAAGGGTGGCAGTGCGTGTCAGTCGTTTGGTGCTGTCTTGTCCGGCGCATGTATCCCATTTTGGGTTATCCTAAAATCGGATGGACTCTTGGCAAGTGTCAAAGTCCATCTTCACAACTGAGTATGCGGTTTTCCGAGACCTTCTGCGGGAACTCCGCACCGAGAAGGGCCTCACCCAAGTTCAATTGTCCGAGACGCTGGGAATGCCCCAGAGTTTCGTGAGCAAGTATGAAACGGGAGAGCGAAGGCTCGACGTGATTGAACTCCGTGAGGTCTGTAAATCCTTGGGTGCTACGCTCGCTGCGTTCGCGAAGAAGTTGGAAACGCGACTCGCTGAGTCGAAAAAGGGAGGTGCAGCGTGACGAACTTGGACTCAGGGAGCGCCACTGCGGGGAAGGCCGCATTGCTGTTGGCTGCGAAGGGACTGGGTTACATGGTCCCAACGGCGAAGCAGAAGAAGAACCTCGTCGTGGCCTTTGCGAAGCGGGACATGATTGTCTATGGGAAGGCCTTTGATGTGGTCCGCCTTTCTGCACCTGTGAACTTGGATTCATTGGAGGAAGTTGAAGCCAACCTGAGCAAGGTTTTGGTGTGCGAAATCAAGTCCACCAAGAAGGACGTGGCTGCGGATTTCCGCGGCTATTTCTTTGGGTTGACGGCTGCCGAGGTGCTTGTGGCGCAAAGTCTCAAAGCGCAGTTCCGCTTCATCTTCGTGAACACAGTTTCGGGAGCGCACTTGGAACTGCAATTGAACGAGATTTTCGCGAAGGCACGCGGGATTTACCCGACGTGGAGCATTTCGTTTTGATGCGGACCGTGCTGCCGTGAGGCGGCGGCGCTCTTCCTTCGACGTGAAGCGTTTCGTGAGCAGATACACGCCGGAGGGCACGAGCCACGTGCGCGTCTCGGCGTTGTCGAGGATGGCGTTGGGTTTCCGGGCTTCGAGCTTGGGCCAGTGGATGGTGCCGCCGTTGAAGTGGCAGGGATAGAGCAGCGGCACCGTGCCGCGTTCAGGCTCCTTCCGCAGCGCGTCCTTGAGGCGGAAGTCCACGACGCGCCCCGTCGAGACAGTCACGCCCAGCGAGGCGAGGCTGGAACTAAGTCCGTCCATGGTTGCCTTGGCCGTGGCGTGGCTGGCCGTGGAGGGGATGTGGATGAACTTCTCGGCGTCGTGCCGGTGGACGATTTCCGCGAAGGGAAAAATGGTCTCGGTGATGTCGTCGCCATGCTCTCCGCTGCTGCTGGAGATGGTGAGTTCGTGGGGTTGGTTCCGACCCTTCACCGCGTGGAAGATGATGTTTTCCTGCAGCACACTGTCATCGCGGAAGGCGGCTTGGCGGGATTCAAAAACGTGAAGGCGGCGTAACTCCAGATGACTCAGAAAGTCTTCACGGAACGGGCGGAAATAAGGGCCGTTGCAAAAGCTCCGTGGCGTGATGCCGACGAGTTGGCCTCCGGGAACCAACAGTCGCTGAATGAGCGCGATGAAGCCGGTGTAGAGGTTGCTGGTTTCGACGCCGACGGACCGCAACGCGCGTCGCTCGGCGGAGTCGGTGCTGATTTTGCGATACGGCGGATTCACAATGGCGGCATCGAACGCGGGCGGCAGCGTGCCGAACAAATCCCCCGCGAGACGCACCGACATTTCCTGGATGAAGTCGGCGGAAAGAATGGTGAACGTGAAGCGAATGCCCGCGCCGGCGCAGAGCTGTTGGCACTCGCGCATCGTCTCGGCCAGCGCGTCCAGGATTTCGCCGTCGAGTTCGTAGAGGGTCGACTCGATGGCGCGAACCCCCTCGCGCTTTTCACAACACCGGGAGACGAAAGCCGCGGTGAGTGAGCCCGCGCCCGCACCCGCATCCAGCAAGCGCACCGTTCGCGGGAGCGCCCCAAACATCGACGCCATGAAGTCAGCCACCGGCGTTGCGGTAAGGAACTGTCCAAGTTCCTCCTGGCGACTTCTGGGGTTTTCTATGGCCGCTAGTGTATTGTCTCTCAAAACTATACTCATAATTCTTTCGGCGCGGAATTTGCGGCGGCCCGCGCCCGCTGAATCTTGGCCAGGATTTCCTCCCCCGCGGCTTTCCAGACGTAGCGCTTGGGGCGGAGATTGCGTTCCCGCAGGTAGCCTTCCATCTCGGCCAC
>CAMAUZ010000074.1 GCA_945861535.1 Akkermansia muciniphila
GACAGCATTCTGGCAAGCAAAAACTGAAAGCAAAGACGCAGAAAAACTGGCGAAAAGTTCAAATCGCTCACACCCTGATGTCAACGCACTCCGCTGCGGACCAATGCGTTACGACAGGCACCTATCACAACATCCGGATGCTACTGATAGCGGGTCATCCTAGCAATTGTCCGAGCCGTCGCCATGGGGTGTAGCCCTACCAGAATTGATCGGAATGGTTTTCGACGCTGCTCGATGCCGGGAGAATTACTTTCTGTCAGGGTTCACTTGGGCACTTTGCGCGGGTCCGTTTCCGCGCTGGGTTATGCACTGTCGCGTTATTTGACGAGAAAGGGGTTGGTCCGGAATGGCCCTTAGATAAGGAATCACCCCGAGATCATTGGGCATTTCGCAGAGTTGCATCCACCCGTGCGCCACGGAGGGGATCCCGAAGATTGCCGGTGGATGGCCCGGGCGCAGCTCGACGCTGTCCTCGGCGCCGCAGGCGTCCGCGCCTGCGAGTTCAGGCGGTGTCTCGCCGCCCGGACCGTTGGCCGGGGCGAGGACGCCCCGTAACTCGCAGCCGCGGACGGCTGCGGTACCAAGGGTGGCGGCCGTGCGCGAATGCGCCCCGGAGCGCGGCGAGGCTGGCTTTGCGCTTGCGACGGCGCGTTGCGGCCCGCCACCATCGCTCATGCTGCTGTGGCACGAAAAACTCCCGTCGGACTGGCTGTCCAAGGTGCTGGCCCAACTGCCGGCGGTGCTCGTGGACCACGCGCATCTCGAGCGCAAGGCGGCCACCACCGCGCTCAGTCTCGAGAAGTACCGCGACCTGTTTCCACGCGTCGAGGAACTCAACGCCATCGCCATCGAGGAGCTGCAGCACTTCCAGCTCGTGCTGGGTCTGCTCAAACGGCGCGGCATTCCGTTCGCCCAGCCGCACCCCAGCCCGTGGATCACCGGTCTCATGCGCGGCATTCGCAATGGCAGCCGGCCGCAGGTCATTGACCATCTTATCTGCTGCGCGCTGATCGAGGGCCGGAGCTGTGAGAAATTCCAGCTCCTCGCCCAGGCGCTCGCCGGGCGGGATCCTGAGCTGGCGGCGTTCTACGCGAGTCTGGTCGAGTCGGAGGGGAATCACTACGCGACCTACCTCCTCATGGCCCGCGCCATCGACGCCGCCGAGGCCGACCGGAGGCTGGACTTCTACCTTGAGCTGGATGCCCGGCTCATCGTGCAACCGCACTCGCTGCCGATCCTGCACTGAGGCAGAAAGACCGGGACCGTCGGCAGAAAAATGGGGGCAGAAAAATGGGGAGGGAAGAGGAGTGCGGCGTTCTGGGCGTTTCAGGGCGGGGCGTCTGTGCGGGTAAGGACACCGCGGGACATACGGACGGTGAAGCGGCGTAAACGCCGCGCGTCTCGCGTGCCAGGAAAGCCAGCGGCCCGGCTCCCATTTTTCTGCCGTTGGTTTTCTGCTACTTCCCGCCCGCCCGCAGGTGCCGGTCGAGAAATTCGTACGCGACCTTCCGCGCATCGTCGGGGAATGAGTGCGGGGCCTTGGGATAATATGCCTCCAGCTTCCCCGCCGCCCCGTGCAGTTCATACACGCCGCGCGCCGCCGCCAGCACGTCGCGCACGCCGCTCGCGTCGAAGTCAGCGTCCTGCTCCGCCGCGCACGCGAGAAACGCCCGCGGGGCAAAGGCCGCCACCACCTCGGTGAAATCGAACGGCATCTGCGCCACGTCCGTTCCAAACTCCGTCTTAATGCGCGGCATATAGACCTTGCCGGTCCAGCTCGGCAGGTCGTCCTTGCGAAAGGTCGTGAAGCCGCAACTCGACACGATCACGCGCAGGCGCGGCTCGAAGACCGCCGTGAACATCGCGTTGTGCCCGCCCAGCGAATGGCCGATCACCCCGATCCGTCCCGCGTCCACTTCGGGCAGCGTCTCGAGAAAATCCACCGCGCGCACGTTGTCCCACACCGCCTTCATCGAGCCGCTCGCATAGCCGTGCTTGGGGTCGAAGTCATACTTGGATTCGCCGAAGCTCGGATAATCCGGGGCGAGCGTGACGTAGCCGCGCTCGGCGAGATGCAGGGCGTATTGCTTCGGGTTGGCGACGATGCCAGCGGACTCGGCCTTGCCCGCGCGGGTGGTCTGATGGAGGCAGAGAATGGCGGGAAGTTTGGACTTCGTCGCGGCCTCGGGTAGGAACAGATAGGCGGCGACGCGGTCGGTGGCGTCGCTCTGGTAGCTCAGCTTCCGTCGCACCAGCCCGCCTTCCAGCTTCACTTCTTCGAGCACCTTCACATCCAGCGCCACGCGTCGCGCCGGATTGGGCAACGGCCCCATCACGCGTTCGAGTGCCGCCACGATGTGCCGCCGCCGCGCCGCCCATTGCTCCGGCGACTTCGCGATCACACCCGCGCCGCCGCTGTTGCCGCCATCCAGCACGCGCAACAGGTCGAAATGATCCGGATAATTCGGCACCGCTGCCGCCGCCTCAAAACGTCCCACCGGAAAACCCGCCGCATACGAAATCACGAACACCCCGTCGCCCGTCGCATAGCGCACCTCGTCGCGCCGCTCGAAGTCCGTCTTGCCCGCGCGCACCAGCGCCTCGGCGCTGTCCGCGCGCAGCCACTTCCCCGCGACGTGCTGCGGAATGAGCGTGCGATTGCCCAGCGAATGGCCCGCCGACGTGAAGATTCGTCCGTCCACCATCTCCTTCGTCACCCACACCGGCACGATGTCCAGGCCCGCGCGCTGCATGTTTGCGACCATCTCCCGCCCGTCCTCGAGGCAGGTGTGATCCTCCACGCCATGCACCGATACGATGCGCGTGGTCGTGCCCAGCCGCCGCATCTCGGCCAGATGCGCCGGATGTCCGACAAACCGAATCTCCTGCGCGCCCGGCGACAGATAGTTCGGGCTAGCCGGATCACGGCTCCAGCGCCCGTTCAAGCCGCCCGCCGCCGGCAGGTTGTACGCCAGCGCGTCGCTCAGTTTCTTCATCCCGCACATGTCCACCACGCACGCGAACGTTCGCGGCGCGAGCTTGTTCGCCATCAAGGTCACATTGCCGCCGCCCGAGCCGCCCGTGGCGAAAATCCGACCGCGGGCAAATGGTTTCCCGCCCGTGTCCAGCTCGTGAAATACCAGCCACAATGCCCGCAACGCATCCAATCCCTGCAACCAACCGAAGTCATACGGCTCCGGCCCCTCGATGGAATCCTTCGGCCCGCTCTGCAAATAGTTCACGCACAGCGCCACCACGTTCAGTTCGCGCGCCAGCGTCCGCGGGTCCGCCGTGCCCGCGCAATCCGAGCCGCCCCAGTTGTGCAGCGTGAGCATGATCCCCGTGCGCTCGCCGACGCTCGTGCGCGTCCCGCCGGGATAACACACCCGCACCTGCACCGTCCGCGGCCCCGGCCGTGCCGGCCATTCCTGCGCGGGGATTTCCACCACGCCGTCGCGCTCCGGCAGCCGCGGCCAGACCGCGTCTGCGGCGGCGGCCAACGAGGTGAAAAAAGTCAGCAGGAAGAGACAGCGTAGCGTGAGCATAAGAGCGGTGATGGTTCGCCGGAGAATCGACAGGACCGCGAAGGGCGCAACTGCAAATATGACGAAGCCGGTCGTGCCGCAGACTGGTAGGGATGCGCTGCCGCGCGGCCGGAACCTTTCCCTCCGCCGACGCGTTCGTCCGCCACCGAGGTCGTCGCAGGCCTCACGCGCATGGACGGGGAAATTGCAGGGCCGCGGAGCAGCGCGGCCCTACCACGATCCGGCAGGGATGCGCTGCCGCGCGTCTGTAACCCGCTCCGGCTGGACGCGTCCGCGCGCGGCCCTCGTAGCGCAGGTTTCCAAACCTGCTGTGTCGCCGATTTCCAAATCCGCAGCCGCCACGGGGTTTCGGGCGCGTGCGACCAGCCGAGGCGTTGCGGATGGCCGGACCGTCCGCGGGTTTGGAAACCCGCGATACAGCAGACTTGGAAGTCTGCGCTACACGGAGCCAGTGCGCGGTTGCGTCCCGCCGGCCCCGGTCGCGCCGCAGTTTGACTATCCGGCCGGAGGGGCTTCAATAGGCCTCGCAGTCAGCACTCAGCAACTTCAACCAACAAATCTTATGGGACTCTTCGATCAACTGGCCGGTCAGGCACTCGGCGCACTCGGTGGCAGCGGCGGCAGCGGCGGCAGCGGCGGTGGCGGCCAGCATGGGCAACTCCTCAGCCTCATCACCGGCCTCGTCACGCAACACGGCGGACTCGAAGGGCTGCTCAAACAATTCGCGGCCAAAGGACTCGGCAACCAAGCCGCCTCGTGGGTCAGCACTGGCCAAAACCTCCCGATCAGCGGCGAACAGATCACCCAGGTATTGGGCGCGGACAAGGTTCAACACCTCGCCCAGCAGGCAGGGCTGCCGGTTGGCGCGGTCTCATCGGGGCTGGCCGATTTGCTGCCCAAGGTGGTCGATCAACTGACGCCGCAGGGGAGCATCGGCGGGCAGGATGGCATCCAGGCGGGTCTGCAAAAACTGATGCAAGGCGGGCTGGGCGGATTGCTCGGGCGGTGAGCGGGAAGGCGGGGCGGGGAGACGGCCGCACGCCGATTTTCGAATCGGCGCGCGGCGGTTCATGGTCGAAATGCGGACCCGCTTGGCGAAGGTCGGCGGCCGAAGTCCCGGCTACCTACGGTTCCCAAGGATTGAAGAGACTAACGCCGGTGCGGTTCAGGTCCGCTTTGATGCGGGTGGCCCGGGTGCGGTCGCCATGGCGGTTGCGGTCAACGGCGGGCGAAGAGTGGTCTGAGGCAGTCCATGAGTCTGGTCGTTTACGCCTCCAAGTCACCAGTGGAAGTGTCCGGCGCGAACCAGATGACGACGAGGCCGAGCGCATAGATCGTGGCGCAGAGCGTGCCAACCCGGGCATAATCGCCGCCGAGTGCCGAGAAAAGCAGGCCCGCCAGCAGCACTCCCGCAGCGGTGGCGAAGCGTCCGGAGTTGTAGGCAAGCCCGCTGCCGGTGGCGCGCACGCGCGTGGGAAACAACTCCGGCAGATAGAGCGCCAGCCAGCCAAAAAAGAGCGTCGAAACCAGCCCCTGCGCAAATACGATAGCGTGAAACCCCGGTCGCAGCGGAGCCGTGAGCTGAAACATCGCCATCGTCAGCGCCACCGCGCCGAGGCTGATGAGGAAATAACTGCGCCGCCGCCCCAGCCAGGCCGCAAGCTGCGCCCCGCCGAAGCTGCCGATCACCGCCCCCAGCGCCCACCAGCCCTGGGTCGTCGCCTTGTAGTTGCCATGAGTCGTGCCAGCCACCTGATCGGCCCACGGGATCATCCATTTGCTTGCCGACCATGCGCCGATCATCGGGATCGCGCTCACCGCGATGCCCACGAGGGTGAAACGGATCAGCTTCGGCGAAAACAGCTCCCGCATCGGCGGGGAGGCCGATTTCTCCGCGCCGCGAGAGGCCAGCCAGCGGGGCGATTCGGGCAGCGCCAGCAGGACAAATCCGCCGAGCAGTGCCGGCGCGCCCGCCAGTTGAAAAATCCAGCGCCACGAATCCGGGGTGATCGGCCACGCGCGGGCCAGTTGCGAAAGGAGGAGAATGCCGGCATTGAGTCCCGCCATCATCGCGCCGGAGACGAGCGGTCGTTTTGCTCCCGGCCAGGATTCCGACACCAGCGCGATGCCATTCGGCCACAGCCCACCCACGCCGAGGCCGACGAGAAAACGCAGCACCAGCATTTGCTCCTGCGTTTTCGCCCATGCACCCAGCGCCGCGAAGACGGAATAAAACAAAATGCTCACGCCCATCGCTTTAGCCCGCCCGATGCGGTCACCAAGGCTCCCCAGCGCGATGCCGCCGATGGCCGCGCCCAGCATCAGCGCAGCCGTGAAGCGCGCGAACCAATCGCCCCCGAGTGTCGGCGTGAACGCCTCGCCGAGCAGGCTCTTTGATACCGAGAGCGAGGCCACCGGCATCAGGCCCAGCTCCACGCCGTCGAACACCAGTGCCAGGAACGCCACGACGAGCACCAGCCTTCGTTGTGCAGGAGAAAGTTCGCAGACCTGGCTCATGACTGCTTCCTCCGGATCACTTCGATGATGGCGCTGTTGTCCTGCGCGCCGAGTCCCGCCGCCTCCGCTTGCTCCAGCAACTGCCGGTGCGTTTCGGTGAGCGGCAGTTGCAGTCCGCCCGCCTTGCCAGCGTGTTGGATCAGCCGTACATCCTTCAGATGCTGCGAAAGCCGCGCCACCGGGCTGAACTCGCGGGTGATCATCTTTTCGCCCTTGCTGTCCATGATCCGGGAATACGCCGCGCTCGACCGCAGCACCTCCAGCGTTTGTAGAAGATCCAGCCCCACCGCCTCCGCCAGAGCCAGCCCCTCGGCCAGGGCTGCGCGATTGAGTCCGAGCACCAGATTGGTCACCAGTTTCAGCTTCGCGCCCGTGCCGCTGCTCCCCACATGCATCACCCGGCCACCCAGCGCCCGGAACACCTCGGCACACTGCGCGTAGTCGGTGGCGCAGCCGCCCACCATGCACAGGGCCTCGCCCCGCCGCACCTGCTCGCTGCTGCCGGAGATCGTCGCATCCAGGTAGGCCACACCGAGAGATCGCAGCCGCTGGGCAAACTTCTCCGCGTCGCGCGGCTCACCGGTGCTCGTGTCCAGAATGAAAGTGCCATCACGAAGATGCCCGGTCATTTCCTCCAAAACGCCCTCCACCACCGCGGAGTCCGGCAAGCTCAGTACCACGCCGCGACAGGAACCCGCCACCAGTGCCACGCTGCTCGCCGCCTCGGCTCCCGAGGCCGCCAGGTGAGCACCATCCCGATCAAAACCCAGCACGCGAAAACCCGCCGCGAGCAAACGCTCCACAATGGCCGTGCCCATGAGGCCCGTGCCGACGACACCGATCGTTTCTCCCGTGGTGAACATGCGATGTCATCCTGCCGGACGAAGCGCTCCTCGTCCATGCACGAACCGCGGGCAATCATGCGGCTTCTGCCAGCCCCTTCACTCCCGCGGCTCGCGTCGGAATTTCGTGGGACTCCGGCCCGAGGCCCGGCGGAAGAAATGACGGAAAGGGAACTCGCTGGAGAAGTTCAGCCGCTCGGCGTCTTGCTCGATGGAACGCCGGCGGTTTTCGAGAAGCTGTCGGCCTTTGTTCTTCGTTCTTCCTCACCTCAGCCCCACCTCGCCCCAGAGGCCCGGGGTGAGCATGATTTCGCCGGGGATGTCGTCAACGAGGCCGGTGTTTTGGTTGGACCAATAGGAGCGCACGGCAAGATAGGTGCTGTATTGGCATTGATGCCGTCAAGCTGCTCCTCCAGGAGAATCGTTTGGTTTTCGAGATTTTCGAGGCGTTCGTGGCGGGCGGCAATGGTCAAAATGGAGTGGCAATCAGGCACTGAATGCCTGGTATTTGCTTGGCATCTTTTACTTGCGCCCGCGTCGCCTGTTGAACCAGCGGCTGAAGCGCTCTTTCACCCCCTTCACAAAGATCGAAAGATCGCAGAAGCGCTGCTTGATCGACTCCAACTTCGCCAAAGCCAGAGTGTCCATGCCCAGCCGTCGCAGTTCCCCGAGTTCCTGCTTCAGCACACCGACGATTTCCTTGCTGTAGAACCCCCGCGTTCCCCCTTCGGATCATACCTTGCGTGATCTATCTCGCTCCGCTCGATTCGACGTCATCCCAAAAGATCTCCCCACCGCACGTCACTGCTTGATGCTCCTCAATTCAGGCTGTGTGGTTGCGGCTTCGATCAAGCGGATGGCATCCTCTACCGCACGCACGCGATCCTTGTTCAACGACGATGGGAACTCTCGGCGTTCTGCCTCTCGATTCAGCGAGACGATCAAGTCTTTCAGCGCGGGAATCTGTGGCTTGGCCGCAGCTCCGTAGCCGGTGATGATCTTCATGATCTGACCCGTCCGGGTTTCACTGCCATGCCCACCCTGGGTTTTCGCAAGACCGATGGCGGCTGGGATGCCTTCCTTGAAATAATACTTGGTGAGCGCTTTCAGGCCGGCCATCCGGATCACGTTGTTGAACATGGTGTCCGCCGGGCTTGGGCTCTCGACGGCAGCGAGAATCACCGGCGCGAGGGCGATTACGTCAGCCTCGCTGAGCTGGTTTTTGAAGAAATCCTCAAGCGTGGCGCGAGCCATCCCGTCTGGATTCATTGAGACCGAGCGGACGGCATCGTAACGTAGCTTTGCATCCACTTTGGGGAGTTCATTTTTAAGGGGACCAGAGAAGACGGCGGCGGCCAATTGACCGTGGGCGATTTGCACGGGGTCCGACCATAGGATGGGCCACGATGGCTCTGCTGTTAGAACGAGTGCCTTGAGAAGGCCTTCCAGGGCGGGTTTGGCGGTTCCACCTATTTTCCTTATGGCTTCTGCTGCTTTATAACGCACCCAGCGATCCTGATGGGCGAGTTGGTTCACCAAAACCGGCAGGGCGTCCGGGGTTTTGAGGCGCCCCAGTGTCTCGCAGGCTGCCTGAATCTGGTGCGCATCGGCGCCCCCGGCAAGTTTGAGGAGATCAGGAATCATCGTCGTGCCCTCCGGGCGCTTCGACAGTTCCTCCGCAGCCCAACTGCGGACAATGGGCGACCAATCGCCGAATGAGGCTACCAGTTCCGCCACAGACATGGCGCGACGGTCGAGATCAAAACTGCCCGACGCGACGGTGGCGGCAGCCTGCTTCTTGTCGAGCCAGTCCGATGGTTTGGCATCGCGGCCGGTGATGACAAGTTCACGCAAGGGCAGCGCATAGGTGAGGACATAGGTGGCCGCAGGGCTCAATCCATAGTAGCCACTCTTTCCAAAGTAGGTGTTATCGTCCGTCTTGCCGGCTCCGTATTGTTCGCCGCCATCGTAAGTGAAAGATCCGTCGGATCGGCGCACCAAATCGAAGTGCCATGCGGCCTTGCTAAAAAATGCCGCCGCCGCCTCGGGACCACCAACATTGGCACCGAGAGCACTCCACAAATAGCTGAAGCCTTGTCCAGTATGGCCATACTCGCGACTGGCGTAGCCGGCAGTCGCCATCCGGGCGAAAAACGCCGTCTCTTCTGGTTTGTTTCCTATGGCGGAAAACATCACTGCGGTGATGGAATTCTTGCCGTTGTTCTCGTGATAGGGCCATGGTTCATGCTCGCCGTATGGGATCGCTCCCTTGTCGGTGAAATAGCCGAAAAACCCGGCAGCACGGCCGATGGCATGGTCGATCTCCGGATGGCTCACCCCGCACTTTTTGGCCAGCACGATGGAGAGATTGGCAGGAAGACCGGCCATGTTCACGGGACCATAGGGCGGCACAGAGCCGTTGAACTTTCCGTCTTTGGTGAGTGCGGCAAAGCCGTGGCCAAAAGTGCCATACATGCCCTGGCCGCGGGCCAGCGAGAGGGCGAGATTATCGATGGCAGGCAGCACCTCCATGTCGCGGGTGATCAGGAAATACTCGCAGAGAAAAAGATTCCGATACGCCAACTGCCATGTATTGCCCCAGACAGGTCCATCAGGCTTCTTGTTTGGGTCCACTTGCAGGGCAGCCAGGCTTCGCGCGAATTCCTGCAATTTCGGCAGATACTCAGGCTTGCCTGTCGCGAGCAGGGCTAGGCCCTGAATCGACCCCGTCCAGTCTTTGGCCATTGGTTCCTTCTCCAGGACCTTACAAGCCTGATCGAGGATCCGCCCGGATTTCTCACACTTCCAGGGAGCGGTCCCGCTGTAGGTTCCCATCACAACGAGTTTGATCGAAAGCTCCTGGACTTTTCCGCTGCGGGAAACCGTCAATTTGAGCACGCCGCCCCTGGCCTCCGTTTCTGCATTCTGGATGGCCATGGCCATGCTCTTGCGCGCATCATCGGTGAAAGGTTTCCCCTCCGCCCCGAGGATCACGTCATCCACCTTCACCACACCATCCGCCGGTGAAGCTGCGCCGACGTGGGTGACCAGAATCTGACGACTGGCCAAAGTCGTGCGGCCTTGTGCCGCATCGAGATTATTGGCCGCCTTGGTGTAAATCCAGCCACGCAGGCCAGTGGCTCCCAGATTGTAGGTTAGCTTTCGATCCACTGTGGCGGCCTCCTTGGTGAGATCGGGAGCTTGCGCGTGAAGCGGGTGGGCAATGCCGAATGCGAGTGCGGCCAGCAGGCCGATGGTTGTGATCGATGTTTTCATGATTTTTCTACTCACGTAAAAGAATTACTTCAACAGGCCCTTCATTCCCTCACCGGCCGCTTCGCCGATAAGAAAATAACTCTCGGCATTGGCGAACCAATGATGTCCATGGGTCGGACAGGGGGACAGCTCAGCAGGCCGGGCAAAATCGGTGGTCTTGATGAACAAGGCATTCTTGATTTGCTGGGTGCCTTCTTCCTGCGCCTTTCTGAAATCAAACATGTTGCCACTGGTCACCGGTCCGCCGTTACCCAGTTCACCTACCACCACCGGCATGTTCGGCGCTTTGAATTCCTTGCGGAGATCCTTTACCAAGTTGACGAGATTTTGCGAATACTCAGCGATCGCCGGTTTCTCACACATGTCGTTCCAGCCCTGCTGCCAGTAAAAACCCGCTATCTCGTATTTCTTATCCCCAAGTTCAGCCAAGGCCGCGCGAACTTCCTCGACCATCTTGGTGTAATAGGGCCCTACCTGACCGCCGGAACTAGGCGGTCTGAAATCGACGAACAGACTCTTGCCGCCCCACGCCGTTTTGATCAATAGCACCGGCTCTTTGAAGGTGTCGCCCATGACAAACCCGAACCCAAGCTCGGGACCCATGTGCCGTCTCGATCCGTCTGCGGCATAACCGGTGTAGCCCACCGTGAGGCCACCCTTCAGAACTTTGTCCCGAACCTTGAATGAGATCTGCACATCGTCCCGGACAACCCATTCCCCTTTTTCATTCTTGAGCTTCTTCATCTTTTCGGCGCTCTTCGAATTCGCCATCGACCAGGCCAGATTACCCTTGCCGCCATTGTAATCATGATCAACCGAGCCTTGGCCTTCCATGTTGGATTGCCCGGCGAGGATGAAGACCTTGATCGGCTCGGCAGCGCTGGCAGCGCAGAAGAGTGCGGCGATGATTAGTGTGACCAAGGATTTCATACGGGCTGAGATAAAGTGATGTTTTATGGTTGTTTGCTGACGGATTGCTAGGGAATTACTTCTGGGATAAAACTCGTTGAGAGAGCCAGTGGCCGGAGCGAAGGAGGTTATTTCTGTAAAGCCACCAAGGCCTCGGCAAATGCCTTGCCCATCTGCGCGAAAATCTTCGCACTGCCCCAATAGTGGTAACCGCCATTGGAAGCGCCTTTGAGGCCCTCTCTGTCTTTGGGCGAGAGGATTTCCTCCAACGCCAGGTCTAGCTTCTCCTGCTCGGCTTTGGTGATACCCTCAATCCGCACATCGATCGCGCTATAATGTTCCGGGGAGTTAAGATCATATTGGTCATTGGCATAGACCGCCAAGACGTTCTTCCCCTTCTTCAAATGTTTGATCTGTGCTTCTTTGAGGACAAGGGAACCGTATTGCGGCTTGTCCTGCCACCAGATGTAGGTGTGAATCTTTTGGCCGTTCAAATAGATGTGGAATCCTTGTCTTGCTAAAATCGCGAGACGATACGAATCGCAGTTGAGGTCTTCGACCTCAAACGTTGTGCGCATCAGCAGGAATTCACCTTTGCCCCATGTGGAGGGGAATTTGTCCAAGGTGATTCCGCTGTGTTTCCAGACGCCCTTTCCGATGGGTGCCTTGCCGGATGTCCATTTGCTGTCATCGAAGTCGGGCATATACCAGTTCTGCATCCCGGCTGGCAGCGTGATGTCGCGAAACCGCCTAGCATCATACTTTTCCATCTTGTCCTTCTTCTCCGTGGGATCGATCGTCACGAAGCTCCAGGTCCGCTCCTCCGGAAGCGGTTTGCCAACCGGCCTCCAGTAGTTCTCCCATTTCCAATCCCTGTCGAAAGTGCCGTCCTTTTTCAATGTGTGCGCCGTATTGACGATATTGTTATACTCGCCCTGCTTGGGCATTGCGGCGGCGATGGCATGATCCCAGAACGGGGCGGTATCCACAGCCACCACGTTGCCCTTGAACTCGGGCATGTCGGCCGGTGCGGCCATGGCCTTGCGGAAATTCACATTCTTCTCACCGTCAACACCCAGCACGCCGATCACGAAGGGCATCTTCGGGGCCGAAAGATCTTTGCGTAAATCCCGGATGAAGTGTGCCAGCAGGCGCGAGTATTCGTCGTATTTTCCAAGTTGGTCGGGGCCGGGATAAGTCGTCCCATCGACCAGGTCGTTGAAACCCTGAAGCCAGACAAAGCCGGCCAGTTCAAAGCCAGCTTTCTCGTCATATTCCGGACAAACTCGCTTGGGATCTGCCAGCACCTTTTTCACATGTTCGATCATCATTCGGTAGAACACACCCGAGGCGGCATCCTTTTTATCCTGCCACGCTTTCCGATCCGCGAGTTTGGGAACCCCGTGGGCGCCTTGGGGATATTTGTCCCACACTTCCTGGATCGCCTTGGGCAGCTTGTATTTCCCGGCACTGGGTGGACGGAACTCGGTGTTGAGTGATCTGCCGCCCCAGGCGGTCTTGATAATCAGAATGGGCTCCTTCACCGCTTTCTCCATATAGATTCCAAAGGTGAACTCGGGACCGATCTTGCCGCCAATCTTGGTGGGGTTATTTCCCCGTTCACCAAAGCCGGCGGTCAACTTGCCCAGGCCCTCGCCATTCGCACTGCCATCATAAGGGCCGGTCAAATATGACATCCAGACCCTGTCACATACCCGTGGAGTTCCATCGGGATTGCGCATCTCCTTGAAAATGGGTGCCGTCAGCGGATCCTTACCGATGTAGTCAAAAGTGCTGATCGCCGCATGCCCCTCCATGTTGGATTGGCCCGCCAGGATAAAAACCTTCAGCGGCTTTGCTTCCAATCCGCCGGCGGCGAGGAGGGCGATGGTGAGGAGTGTGATGGTGCGTTTCATAGTTTTTCCCTTTGGAGGTCTTCAGTGAGGATTGGGACGGCGTAAGTATCTCGCAATATGTGTAAGGCGATCCGCGGGGAGCGCGATGATTATTTATTTTTCAACTGGCCCGAACTGTGAACAGGCCCCGGTGCATGGTTCACGGTTCACGGCGCTCGACCAACTCCGCAAATCGGGCTGCACAAATGGGATGTCGAGCGGCACATGCCCTTATGGTTCTTGGTTCTTCGTCACTTCACTTCCACCTCACCCCAGAGGCTCGGGGTGAGCATGATTTCGCCGGGGATGTCGTCCACGAGGCCGGTGTTTTGGTTGGACCAATAGGAGCGCAGGTTGGTGTCGGTGCCGGCGGCGTCGCCGAAGGTTACGCCGAAGTCGGCGCGGAGTTTTTGGCCGGCGGACAGGGTGAGGCCCAGGTCGGCGAGCGGGAGGGCGGCGGTGACGGTGTAGCCGTTGGCGTCGGTTTTCACGGTGATCTTGGCGCCGGGGATTTGGCGCACGTCGTCCACTTTGGCGCCGCGCCAGGGGCTGGTGAATTCGATGGGGTTTTTGCCGCCGGGTTGGCGATGCTCGTAAAGCACGGCGATGGCTTTGCCTTCGTGCGGGGCGATGAGCAGGCGCTTGTCGCCGGGGACGGGGTCGCGGCGCTTCGGATCGGCTTTCGGGTCGCAGGCGAATTGGAAATCGACCGTGTCGCCGGTGGCGAAGAGCTTGGTCCAGTCGCGGCCGTTGTTCACCCAGGGCGAGGAGTCCTGCACTTTCCAGGTGAGATGCAGATGCGTGGCATCGGCGCGGAGATCGAGCTGGGTTTTGAACTTGCCGCTTTTGTCCCAGGTGATTGCGCCGGGGATGGTGGCTTCACGGGATGGCTGTTTCGCGGCGGCGGCTCGCAGGCTTTGACGCTCGGCTGCGGCGATCTGGGCGGGGGTAACTGCCAGTTTGCCGCTCTGGCGTTTCAAGGTGCGGAGCCCTTCGAGTTCATAGATGCGATAAGGTCCGTGGCCGATCTGCACGAGGTAACGACCCGTTTTCGCATCGCGACCGAAGCTGCCGCCGAAGATCTCGCCGCCGAGTCGATACTCGTTTTTTAAATAGCTCACGCGCACATCCACGAAGGCTTCATCGAGATAGAAGCCATCCGTGCTCAGCAGGAAGCAGCGACCGTGATTGCCGTTCAGGAAGACCACGTCTGACATGTCATCGAGCGGGGCGATGCCGAGGAAGGCCATCGCGCCCTGCATCACGCCGGGCTCGGGCAGCGGGGCAGTGTGCGAGCCATGCACGTCGCTCCACTGGTTCGGGTAGCGCCAAAGATGACGACCATCGGCGGCGTAGGCGTTCATTTCGGGGTCGGAGTTGAAAAGGAAACGTCCGGCGCGGTCGCGCACCGTGGCGACTCCGTTGCGCTTGTAGCCGGGGGTGAGACTCACGGGCATGGCAGCGGCGATGGCTTCATCGAGCGTCGGATAGTCGGGCACGCCGTTGGCCAGCATTCCCTTCGGCTTGATGGCGGCGACTTTGACCTGCTTCTTCTCGGCCACGGGCATGTAGAAAGTGAGCGAGTGCTGCAGATGACCCCACGCGCCGCCACCGTAGTCGATCTGGTCGCCGCAGAAATCGAACTCCGCCTGCTGCGCCTCGCCATCGCCATTGCGGTCCACCCACAGCACGCCCATGCCGCGCTGCGACCACGGCTTGCCCTCGCCCTTTTTGCCGGACTTCTCGCCCGCGCGTTTTTCCGGCCACTTCGCGTAGAAGGCGTCGATGTAGGCCTGCGGCGGACGCCAGTTGAAGGCATACGCGAAGTGATGCGTGCCCGCTGTGGCGGCGATGTCCTTCACGGTGCCATCGGGCAGCACTTCGCTGATGAGCGCAATCTTCCCGCGCGTGCTCACAAACGTGCGGCCTGCCTCGCGGAACCACGCATAGCTGTGCGGCTCGTAGTGGCCGAGATGGCCTTCATCGAGGCTGATCACGTGCGTGGGCCGCGCGGTTTTCTTCTCGATGTCCACGTCCCAGAAACATCCCAGCCCGATCCAGCGGCGCGGGTTCTCCGGATCAAAGCCGCTGCCATCACCGCCGTAATGCGGCATGCCGAACTTCTCGATCACGACCTCGTTTTTGCCGAGATCCCACGCGAGCACACGCTTCGGGTTCCAGCGCTTCTCCGTGACCCACAGCTTGCCATCCGGCCCGAAGACAAGCCCGGTGGGATTCACCATGCGCTGCGGATCATACGCGCCACGATACGGGCCGCCCGCTTTGCCGATCACGGCCAGTGCTTTGCCCTCGGATGAAAAACGACGCACCTGATGCGCTGCGGCATCGCTGATTAAGATGTCGCCATTCGGAGCCAGGGTGAGGCCGCTGATGTCGCTGTGCTTGATGAGCAGCTTTTGATCGCGCACCCGCACCACGCCGGCATCCGTAGCGGCAAACAACTCTTTCCCGGCGCTGAGATGCCGCACGCCTGCGAGCGGGATTTTTTCGAGCGACTGACCGGAAGCCGCATCGAGCACGAACACGCACTTCTTATCCCGCGAGCCGACGTAGAGCCGGCCATTCATCACCGCGATGCCGCCGAGATTGAATGCCTTCAAATCACTCTGCGGCCCGACCTCCATCGTATCCACCGTGATGGCGCGTTCCTTGCCCGGCCACTCGGCGAGCTTGCCGGTGGTGACGTCATAGCGGGTCACGGTGACCGTCCACGTCGCTTTCCAATCCGCTTTGCTGACATCGGGCCGACCGCCCCAGGCGAACCCATCTTGCGCGCAGTAAAGATACTGCGAGTCCGCAGCGATGGCGTCGTGCTGGATGCCGAAGCCGTGCTGATGCTCGTAGCCTTGCGCGAACTTGCCGTCGTTGTTCAGCGCGACCAGCGCCCAACCGCCCTCGGTGACCGGCGCGGCAAAAAACACCCGCTCACCATTTGCCGCCGCCGCGTGCAGCGTGCTGTGATTCGGCCCCCAAGGCCCCGTCGTCGGCTCGTCGCCATTCGCGAAGTTCATGAGGTAGCGCGGGCGGATGCCTTCATGCGTCGCCGCACGCCATGCGTAGCGGCCCGGTGCCACGAGCTTCCCCGTCTCGTCGAGTCCATCCCAGACCACGTCGTGCTTCCCCGCCGTGAAGGCGCGGCCCGAGACGAGATTGCGCACTCGCTCGCCCTTTTCGTTTTCAATGACAACGCTCGCCTTGCCTTCCTGCGGCTGCTCGAAGCTCAAGTGAATTTCCTGCTGACGCGCCGCCACCGCCTCGCGATGCGACGCCAGATCAAACTCCGCCCACGCAGCCGGATCGTCATTGAATGCCGCGTGCAGGGCCCGGTGATCGGTGAAGCCAAAACGCTCCCGCTGGCCTTCGTGCTCGAGCGCGATGGCGATGCGCAGTTTCTTCAAAGCCCCTTTCGGCAGCGACACCCGCGCCGCATTGGCCGTCACGGCTTTTTCGCCATTGAAGACGCCGATGCGCACCTGCCTGGCTGGCGTCTTCACCGTCACCGCGCTGTCCGTGACTTCGATTTCCATCGGAATGCCGCCCGCCCGCTCCGAGAGCAGCTTGGCGGCTTGAGGTGCCTCGGCGAGTTCCAGCTTCACCAGCCGCTGTTTGCCCATTTCATGCACGATCACCCGCGAACCCGCGATGGCGACATGCGCGGGCGAATCGAGGCCCGTGTAGCGCACCGGAGCTGCGTTCATCGAATCATACACCCACACCGCGCCCGCCTTCGGATCGCTCACGACGAGCTTTTTGCCATCGCTGTGGATGTAAACCGCGCCGCCATGCTGCGTGAGACGTTGCACTTCCTTCCAGCCGCGTTCGAAGACCACGATGGCATCCGCATCCGCCGCGAGCAGTTTGTTTTCAAACCACGCCAGGCTCGTGCAGGCCTTCAGACCCGGCAGCGTGATGGACTTCGGCTGGCCGCTTTGCTGGCCGCCTTCATTCACGGGAATCTCAAAGGCCGCGCCACTCGGTGTCGTCACGATCATCGTGCGATCCATCCAGGCCGCGCCGCTGATGTCGTCCGGCATGCTGAAGTCCTTCACGCCCGGCGTTTCCTGATGCGAGAGGCCGTTTTCATCAATGATCGGCCCACGGGCGAGCTGGACGTAGCTGTAGTGCTTTTTCAGCACGCAGAGCGTCTTGCCGCCGAGCACGACGGGCTGCGCGCAGATGGATGGCTCCAGATCGCCGAGGGTGTGCGGCGTGTGTGGCTCATCCTGCCAGCGCCAGCTTCCGCGCGAGGTCCAGATGTTCCCATTCGCGTCCAGCGCCAATGCTTTGAGCCCCAGCAGCCCGCCGATACGCCGCACGACATCGAAGCGGTTTTCTTTCTCATTCCACTGCACAAACTGGATCACGCCGCCCATGCCCGACACCGCAAAGAGGCCATCCCGCAGCTTCACCATGCCCCGGCCATTGGTGAGATCATTGCTCTCGGGCAAGTAGCCGATGAACGTGCCCGACGCTCCGCCCAGAACCACGCCCGGATCAGGCTCGAAGGCGTCATTGAAGCGGTTGATCGTGCTGTGATGGGTGTGCGAGAACCAATGGCGCCCGACCTTCTGCGGACGCTCGCCTTGGAAGCCTTTCGGGAAACCCTCCTTCAACGTGCTGCCCTGCCACGCAAAGACCTTGCCCTCGCCAAAGCCAAAGAGCGTGCCGTCCGCCTCGACATGCAGCGACCGAATCTGCGCACCCGGCTGCATCATCGCGGTGCGTTCGCCGGTAGCGGGATCGAGTGAGAACAGCGACTCTTTTTCCAATCCGACGACCCGCCCGCCGACCGCACTGGAGGCCAGCACATCCACCTCGCCCTTCAAGCGTGTCGGCTTCGTCCCCGGCGCTGCTTGAATCGGCAGCGTGTAAAGAACCTTCTTGAGCTTCAGCACGAGCAGATCACCCACGCGCGTCAGTTGATCGTTCCCGCGTCCATCACCCTCTGGAATCTCAAAGCTCGCGAGCAGCCGTCCATCCAGCGCATAGCGATTCAGCCGCGTGGAGCCACCGCGCTCCCACAGCGCCCCCGCATCATCGAGCACCGGCCCGATCCCCGCCGCGAGCTTGCCCGCAAAGACCGCCTGCGAGTCATCCGAATTCCCCAGCGTGCCCGCAAAACGGAGTTCCGCGGCATGCAGCGTGGACAATGATGTGAGAAGGAGAGCGGTGAGGAATGTGAGTTTCATGTGGTTGACACTCTGTCGTTGCAAACGTAGTTCGGTTCCGGCGCATCGGCGGCTTGGAGGATCGCGCTGCACTGCTTACTTCTTTGCCCTCTTTCCCTGCTTCGCAGGAGCGGTTTCCTCAGTCGCATGGTATTGCGCGCGCAGTCGCGTGAGTTCCGCCTGGAGCTTGGTGACATCGGCGGCGTAGGCCGCATCGGTGAAGACGTTGCGCATTTGCTGCGGATCCTTTTTCAAATCAAATAGCTCCCATTCTTTCGTGTCCGGAAAGTGGGCGAGCGTGAACTGCTCCGCGCGCAATCCGTAATGGACGGGCACTCCGTGGCCGGTGTCGTAGTAGTGGTAGTAAACGCTCTTCCGCCAGTCAGCGGGCGTCGCGCCTTTGAGCACCGGAACGAACGACTTCCCGTGCAGCCCATCCGGCGTCTTGCCTCCCGTGAGCTCCATGAACGCCGGCGCGTAATCAATGTTCTGGATGAACTCCGCAAAGCGCGTCCCCGGTTTCACCACGCCCGGCCAGCGGATGATGAAGGGCATGTGCAGCGACTCTTCGTAGATCCAGCGTTTGTCGAACCACCCGTGTTCGCCCATGAAAAAACCCTGATCCGACGAGTAAATCACGATCGTTTTCTCGCTGAGGCCCGCCTTTTTCAGCGCTTCATCGATCCGCCCCACGCTCTCGTCCACCGCACGGATGCAGCGCAGGTAGTCCTTCAAATACTCCTGATACTTCCAGCGAACGAGGTCGCGCCCCTCCGGCTTCCGCTTCGCGAAATCCGCATTCCGCGCCGCATATCGTGGGTCCTTTGCAAACTGCTCACCGACCTTCAGGTCCGAGGCCATCGCCATGTGGCGGTCAATCTCCATTTTCTGATTTCGCGCCCCCGAGCCACGGTTCTCGTAGTTGTCGAAAAGCGTTTCCGGCTCCGGAATCTCGGTCCCGTCCAGCCAGGTCGCGAATCGAACGGGCGGAATCCAATTCCGATGCGGCGCCTTGTGCTGCACTGCGAGGAAGAACGGCTTCGATTGGTCGCGCTTCTCAAGCCACGCGAGCGAGACATCGGTGATCACGTCGGTCGTGTAGCCTTCATAGGCCTCCGCGCCATTGGCTGAGCTCAACCTGGGATTTTCATACGGCCCCTGTCCCTGCAGCACGCTCCAGGTCTCATACTCCGGCTTCGACGCGAGATGCCACTTTCCAAACACGGCCGCCTGATACCCCGCCTCGCCCAGTGCCTTCGGAAACGACCACACACCGGGTGTGATTCCCTGGGTCAAAGTCCGCACGCCATTCGCGTGGCCGTGCAGCCCCGTGAGAATCGCCGCGCGGCTTGGCGAACACAGCGAGTTTGCGCAAAAGCTGTTCACGAAAACGCCGCCTTCCGCAGCGAGCTTGTCAATGTTCGGAGTGATCGCGTGCTTCTTGCAAAACTCGGACAACCGCGACTCATACGCCCCGATGGTCTGGATCGAGTGATCGTCCGAGAAAATGAAAACGATGTTCGGCTTGCGTGGCGAGTCGGCGGCGTGGACGAACGATCCGAATGGGATCACCAGGGAGACGACAATTCGGAGGATCGATGTGAGAATGGAACTCATGGTTTCAGGATGAGGTTGCGGGTCTTGTTTCGAGTGTCTTTTGCCAAGGAGCTCATTGACTGGCTTTGCGCTTCCTCTTCGGTTTGGTTTCGGTCCCGCCTTCGCCGCCTTTGGCCTCGCGAATTCACAGAGCAAGTGCAACACGGGAGAGTCTGGAACGAGTCTGTCTCCACCGTTTCATTTGAACTTTTCCATCCACGCGATCTGCGGCCACGGACCCTCGGCGTTTTTCTGTGGCGCGCCCGGCGTGCTGCGCCCGCGCTCGATCAGCTCGCGCATCGCGCGGCCGAGGCGCTGCACGATCTCGGGGTGCGCGGCGGCGAGGTTCTTCGTCTCCGCGGGATCGGCGGCGAGGTCGTAGAGCTGGAAGGGCGGAAGTTTCGAGAGATCGGCGCGCTCGGCCTTGAGCCATTGCGTGGGGTTCGCCGTCGGCGGACTCCAGCCGCCGGAGCCGGGGTAGAGAATCAGCTTCCATTTCCCCTCGCGGATCGCGAACTGGCCGTCGGCGCTGTGGTTCACGAGCGGCGCGGAACGCGGCGCATTTTTTCCGCGCAGCAGCGAGAGGAAGCTCACGCTGTCCTCGGCCGCGTCGTCGGGAATCTTGGCACCGAGGATCTCCGCGCAGGTCGCAAAAAGATCGAGCTGGCCGACGGTGACGTCGCAGCGCGTGCCGGCCTGCGCCACGCCGGGCCAGCGGGCGAGAAACGGCACGCGGTGCCCGCCCTCGAAGACATCGGCCTTGCAACCACGGTAGCCGGCGCTCGGGTCGTGCCCGATTTTCGTGAGGCCATCGAGGCCGCCGGGCGGCGCGAAGCCGTTGTCGGCGGTGAAAATCACGAGCGTGTTTTTCGCCATGCCGTGCCGATCGAGCGCGTCGAGGATGCGGCCGATGTCGGCGTCCACTTGCGCGACGAAATCGCCGTAGGGCGTCGTCTTCGTCGCGCCGTCGAATTTTCCCGTCGGCAGCACCGGCGTGTGCGGCGACGCGAGCGGCACGTAGAGGAAGAATGGCTTCCCATCGCGCGCCGCGGCACGCTGCTCGAGGAACGCGAGGCTCTCGTCGGTGAAGCGTGTCTGCACGTCGTCCATCTTGAAGTCGTCGGCGATCGGGCCGCCGCGCCAGAGCTTGGGCGCGGGGCTGTCGCCGATGGTGCCGGTGGGCACGCGGGTCGCGCGGTCGTCGCGCAGCCAAACGTAGGGCGGCATGTCGAGCGAGGCACTGATGCCGAAGAACCGGTCGAAGCCATGCGCGAGCGGGCCGGCGGAGAAGGGCTTCGCGAAATCGACCGCCTCGGCCTGCGGGCCGGTCTTCGCCCAATCGAGGCCGAGGTGCCACTTACCCACGACCGCGGTGGTGTAGCCGTGCTGGCGGAGAAACGCGGGCAGTGTGAGGCGGCCTGGCTCGATGAGCGCGGGACTGTAGCCTTGGAGCACGCCGCGTTTCATCTTCGAGCGCCACGAGTAGCGCCCGGTCAGAAACGTGTAGCGGCTCGGCGTGCAGACGCCGGACGCCGAATGTGCATCGGTGAACGTGATCCCTTCGCGCGCGAGGCGATCGAGGTACGGCGTTTTCCACGCGGACTTCGGGTTGAGCGCGGAGACGTCGCCCACGCCCATGTCGTCGGCGAGAATGAAGAGGATGTTGGGATTCTGCGCAGGCGCGGCGGCGACGAGCGCAGATGCGGCGGCGAGAGCGGCTACCGCGCTTCTTCCGAAGCGGGCTAACCTTCGGCCGATCGATTTGATGCAGCCCGCCTCAGAAGAGGCGGAACGAAAGTTCCCAGTGCGGTCGGATGCGATTTTCATGTCAGGAAACGGTACTGCAAATTGCTTTCACGGTGAAGGCCGTTGCAAGAGCCGGTGGCCGGACCGGTGTCGGGGAGTGAGGGGGCTGACTCCTTTTCCCCCAGCGACGCGGAATCAGCGTCACAATCTGCCCGTTTGATTCGGGGGATGACAGCATCTGTCGCTAGCATGTAGTCATTACACCGGAAAAGTGGCCGGAAAAGTTTCGGACATTGCCCTCGCGCTGCCTTCGGCACTTCGTCAAAGAACCAAGAACCAGGAAGCAGGAACGGCGAAGCCATCAGTATTTCGGAAAGATGGCCGGGGTCGGGAAGCGGTCTTCGATGCTGTCTCCGATGTATTCTTCGCGGGGCACCTGGGCCTGGGGCCAGGCAGTGGGGCGGACGCGGACGACGCGGGTGGGGCGGATGCCCTCGATGATGAGGTCGGTCTCGAAGCGGATCTGGATGCCGCTGCTGCCTAGCGGAGCTTCGCCGGGGAGTTTGATGACGTCGAGGATGGTGCCCTTGGAGGCCATGTGCGCGGGGCCGTAGGCGCCGTGCGTGTGTTTCAAGGTGTTCGCGACCGCATTCATCAGGGCGGAACTGCCTTTTTGGAAACTGGCGTAGAGGGAGGCGTCCATGCCGCCGAACAAGGTTGCGGTCACGGTGGCGCGGCCGAACTTGCCATACTCGACGGTGTCGATCCATGCGGGCATCCAGCGGCTGCGGATGAAGGCCTTGTGCGTTTCGGTCTGGTTCCTGGCGGAGCGCTGCATCGCAGCTTCGTCGAGCCAGATGTCCGAGATGTGGAAGCGGGTGAAGATGCCATCCGGCGTGGGCTTCCAGGTGATGCCGAGCAGGACGGACTGGCCGCCGAGGGGTTTTTTCCCGTCCGCGGGCCAGGCACCTTCAGCGATGAGTTCGTCGATGCCGAGGCGTTCCCGGCCGCGCCAGATGCGCGTGGCGGCGTCGAAGGTCATTTTTTCTTCGGTCGCCTTGCTGTCGCCGCCTTGCTTCGGTTCGCGGGTGGCGATGATCATGCCGTCGCGGTTTTTGACGTCCACTTCCTTGAGCTTCCAGACCAAGCCCTCACACTGGCAGTGGCTGGGCTCGTCTTCGAGAAGCAGGACGTGGTTCTCGGCGGGTGCGATGCCGGCACCGCGGTTGTGGTTCGCGTCCTTCTTCCTGCTATCGACCGGCAGCACCGGCACGGCGGAGATTTTCGGGTCGGGCGGGAGAAAAGCCCGGACGTGCATCACGGTGCCGAGCGGGATGTCCCGCAGATCTGCCGGTGCGCCGTGATAACGCACGATGCCGTAGGGCAACATGGCGAAGGGGTGCGGGTCATTTCTGAAAAACATGCCCGATCCCTGCACGCGGATGCTGCCACGGCGGTTGGCGTGATCCACGAAGATGAGTTCACCGCGGTAGGAGAGCGCTTTTTCCAACGGTGGGAACTTTCCGGCTTCGGGGCGGAAGGGTTCGTCGGCAGCATTGGCGGCGCAGCAAGCAAGAAGGAGGAACGAACAGCCAAGAATAAGACGTGAGCGTTGCATAGGACGGGCAGGAGCGTGATGCGGATTAGTATTTCGGAAAGATGGCCGGGGTGGGAAAGCGCTCGGCGAGGTTGCTGTTGTCGAACTCCTCGCGGGGGATTTGCATCTTGGGCCAGCTTTCCGGGCGGACACGGACAACTCTCGCGGGGCGGATGCCTTCGATGATGAGGTCGGTCTCGAACTGGATCTGGATGCCGCTGCTGCCCACGGGGATTTCTCCGCCTGCCTTGGTGACGGCAACGATCTTGCCATTAGCGGCGATGTGCCCGGGGCCGTAGTGGCCGGCGGCGTGCTTCAAGGTGCTCTCGGATCCGTTGATTTGTGCCTGGACGTCTTTTTTGAAGTCGGCGTAAAGGGAAGCATCCATGCCGCCGAACAGCGTCGCGGTGACGGTGGCGCGCCCGAACTTGCCATACTCGACGGCGTCCACCCAGGCGGGCATCCAGCGGCTGCGGATGAAGGCTTTGTGCGTCTCGGTCTGAAATTGCGCGGCGTTTTCGATGGCGGCGGCGTCCAGCCAGATGTCTGAGATGTGAAACTGGGTGAAAGCGCCATTCAGCCCATCCCCGGGTGCGGGCCTCCAAGTGATCCCGAGCAGGACGGACTGGCCACCGAGACTTTTCTTTCCGAGGGCGGGCCACGCTCCTTCGGCGACCAGGTTCGCAACTCCGATGCGCTCGCGTCCGCGCCAGATGCGGGTCCCGGCGTCGAACGTCAGCTTCTCCTCGTCAACTTTGCCGGCTCCGCCTGCCTTCAGTTCGCGGCTGGCGATGATGGTTCCTTTGTGGTTGTTGAATTCCACTTCTTTGAGCTTCCAGGTTTTGCCCATGCGCAGGCAGTGACTAGGCTCGTCCTCGAGGAGGAGGGCGTGGTTCTCGGCGGGGAAGATGCCAGTGCCGCGATAATGGCCGGCGTCCTTCGCCTTGCTATCAACCGGCAATACCGGAACGACCGACGTCTTCGGGTCCGGCGGGAGGAAGGCGCAGACGTGCAGCACGGTGCCGAGCGGGATGTCGCGCAGGTCCGCCGGTGCGCCCTGATAACGCACGACGCCATACGGCAGCAGGGCGAAGGGATGCGGGTCATTGCGGTAAAACTTGCCCGTCCCCTGCACGCGGATGCTGCCACGGCGGTTGGCGTGATCCACGAAGATGAGTTCGCCCCGGTAGGCGTGCGCTTTTTCCAACGGCGGGAACTTTCCGGCTTCGGGGCGGAAGACGTCGGTTGTTTGTGCTTGGTTCTTCGTTCTTGGTTCTTTGTTGGCGGCGTTGGCAGGGGCCGCGAGCATGCAAACAAGGACCGCCAGCCAAGGACCGACCAGGAACCAAGAACCTGGGACAAGGGGCTGCTTCATAGTGTGAGCACGAGAGCGGTGAGCATCAGTATTTCGGAAAGATGGCCGGGGTCGGGAAGCGATCATCGAGCGTGGAGCGATGATCCATGAGGTATTCCTCCCGGGGCGCGGACACATGGGGCCAACTGGCGGGACGGACACGCACGACTCTTCCGGGGCGAATAGCCTCGATGACGAGGTCGGTCTCAAAGCGGATTTGGATGCCGCTGCTTCCCAGCGGGGGCGCTCCCGCTTTCTTGGTTACATCGAGGATGCTGCCTTTCGAGCCGATGTGCGAGGAACTGACGATGCTGGACCAAGGCTTCAAGGTGTTCTCTGCCGAGGCCATGACGCCTTGCTCCCCTTTTTTGAAATCCGCGTAGAGGGATTCATCCATGCCGCCGAAAAGCGTCGCGGTCACCGTCGCGCGGCCGAATTTCCCATACTCGACGGCATCCACCCAGGCGGGCATCAGGCGCGTGCGGATGAGAGACTTGTGCAGGCCTGTCTGATGGCTGGTGGAGCGCTGCATCGCGGTTTCATCCAGCCAGAGATCCGTGATGTGAAACTGATTCTCCACCCGGTTTTCCCACGTGCCCGCCGGCAGCCAGGTGAGCCCGAGCAGGACGGGTTGGCCACCGAGCGATTTCTTTCCCACGGCCGGCCATGCACCCTCGGCGATCAGGTCGGCGAGCCCGAGGCACTCGCGACCACGCCAGATGCGGGTGCCTGCATCCAGGGTCATGGTTTGCTCGGATGCCTTGCCGTCTCCGCCGGCCTTTGGTTCGAGCGTGGCGATGATCTTCGTCTGGTTTTTCTGGAGATCCACTTCCTTCAGTTTCCAAACCTTGCGCTCGCGCAGGCAGTGGCTGGGCTCGTCTTCGAGCAAGATGACGTGGTTCTCGGCGGGCTGCTCCACCGTGGGTTTCTGGACGACCGGCACGGAGGACATCGCCGGGTCCGGCGGGAGAAAGGCGCGGACATGCAGCATGGTGCCGAGCGGGATGTTCCTCAGGTCCGCAGGCGCGCCGTGATAGCGGACGATGCCATAGGGCAGCATGGCGAAGGGTTGCGGAAGATGTTGGAAGAACACTTCGCTACCGCCTTGCACGCGGATGCTGCCACGGCGGTTGACGTGATCCACGAAGACGAGTTCGCCCCGGTAGGAGTGCGCTTTTTCCAAAGGCGGGAACTTGCCCGCTTCAGGGCGAAAGGGCTGCTCGGCGGCGATTGCGGGGAGGTAAAGTCCAATGCTCAGCGCAACGAGCCAGCGGCGCAATGGAGTGATGAAGCGATGGATAATTCGCAGGAACATTTTCGACAGAAGAATGGGGACAGCAGAATGAACCGTGAGGGGCTGGTAAAAGATGGTGGGTAAAAGATTCGGGAAACTGTTTTCATTTTCTACCCAGAATCTTTTACCAGCTTCAGTGTCGGACGTGACGGACTCGTGTCGGGCTGGAGCTGCGGAGAATTGCTTCCCATCACTCCAGCAATCCTGTCGGCCGCCTCACACCGTGAGCATCTTGTTGCTGTCGCCAAACTTCTCGGTCTCCACGCCCATGCGCTGGGCCATGAGGAGCAGGAGATTGCTCATGTGGGCGTCGATGTTCACGGGGCGGCTGCAAAGCTGGTAGTGCGCGGTGGTGAGCGCTCCGTCTGCGCCGAGCGCGTAGCCTTGGAAGCCTGCGGCCGACTTGTTCAAGTCGAGGTGGCTGCCATGCTTCAAGCCGAGGTCCGAGCCGCCAGCGAGCACGAGCGGCAGGTTGGCGTTGCCGTGGCTGTGCCCGTAGCACATGCCGCTGCCGAAGAGGGCCATCGTCGAGCCCAGGAGCGGCTTGCCATTGAGGTCCTTGGTTTCCGAGAGCCGGGTGAGGAAGTAGCTGAATTGCTCGATGGCAAAGGTGTCGTAGTTGGTGAGCTTCTCCATGTAACCGGCATCACCGCCGTGATGGCTGAGCTGATGGCGCGACTCGGTGATGCCAATCTCGGGAATGGAAAAGGCGTCTCCTTCGCCGCCGAGGCTGAAGGTGGCCACGCGGGTCACATCCGTCTGGAAGGCGAGCACCATGAGGTCATAGACCGTGCGGAAATATTCGCCCGCCATCGTTTGAGCGACATCGCGGTTGGTGCGCTTGCGGTCGGCGTCGGCGACGGCGGGCAACGGCGTGTCGAGCCACGCATCGGCGCGTCGAGTGCGAATCTCCGCCTCACGCACGGAGGTGAGGTATTGTTCCATGCGGCCTTTGTCCGCCACGCCCATTTTCTGCTCCAACCGGCGCACTTCGGCGAGGTTGGCGTCCAGCACGCTGCCCTTGCGGCGCAAGGCCCGCCGCTGGACTAGCTTGCCGCCTTTCGGTTCCTCGAACAGGGAGGCGAAGATCTCGCTGCACCGCCGCAGTGCGGGCAAGCGCACGCCATCCGCGGTCCAAGCGAGGGAATCTCCCGTGAGGGCAACTTCCATCGAGGGGTAACGCGTATGTGGCGCGGTGAGCTCGGCCATCCTCTGGTCCACCGAGATGGTGTTGCGATCCGACGGGCCGAGCCTGCCCCCGGTCAGCCAGACGGAAATGCAGTTGTGATGGTGGCCGAGCGCGCCGGGATGATGCAGCCCGCTGATGGGCGTGATGACCTCGCGGTGCTTTTCCAGCGGCTTGAGCGACCGGGAGAACTGGTAATCCTTGCCCGGCTTGGTGATCTGGTAGTTGAGCGAATGGACGCCATTGGCGAGGTAGATAAAGGCGCTGCGCTTGGGCGTGGCGGTGGCTTTCTCGGCTGCGCGGAGTGGCACCATGCATTCGAGCATCGGCAGCGCAACAAGGCTGCCCATGGCACGGAGGGCGTGGCGGCGGTTGATGAGCCAGGATTGGGATTGGAGGTTCATAGAGGTGCTTGGTTCGTTGTTTTGGTGTTCATTATTTCCAGCAGATTCAGGGAGGCCAGCAGATTGGTTTTTGAGTTTGGCATTCATTCAATAAATAATCTGCTGGCCTTCCTGAATCGGCTGGAAACCTTTCTTTCTCGGGTGTTGGACAAAGCTGAAATCAGCGGTGGTCTTGCCGAAATGGAGGATGATGCCCCACTCGAGGTTGAGCCAGCGGAGGTGGGTTTGGAGTATGGCGCGGTCGGTCGCGGTGATGCCGTCGGTGAGGGCTGTGACAAACAAGGCGCAGGTGTTGTTGATGACAAGACTGGACATCGTGATGTGCGCATGACTGAGCACCGTGGCAGTTGGATTGAGATGAACATTGTGACCGGCGGCTTGGATTGCGGCCCTGACCAAGCCCTTCCAAGTAGTCTGCCGATAGCCAAGACCTATTTCGTTCAAACATTCGCTGACAGCTTGAATGATGGTTGCAGCCAGTGCGGGTTCCGAGACGAATCCCGGTGGTGTGGTCTCAGGGAGATTCGCCGAGTGAGAGCGATACAACAACCGCTTCCACATCAGGCTTTGCTTGCCGAAGTCCACCAGCAGACTGGTCCGAAGCCGCCAGAATTTGCAGTAGCTGAACAACTGGACCAAGTGTTCCGCAGCGAATGCTCCCTGGAGGCATTTCAACTCTGGGATGAAATGGTCCTCGATGACAAAATCGGGTTCAAAGGTATCCGCCACAATCCCGCGGTAAACCAACTCCCGCCTCGGCTTGGAAAGATGTGAAATACCAGCCGCCGTGAGAGTCGCGACAAGCTCTTGGTGATAAATCTCCTCGTCGAGTCCCGGCCCAACCGATGAATGGACCTTCATAGCATGCCCGATGAAGGCATGGGTAATGGGATCTCCCTCAGATTCAGGGAGGCCAGCAGATTGGGTTTTGGATTCGAACTTCACTCTGAAAATAATCTGTTGGCCTCCCTGAATCTGAGGGAGACCTCATTCATCATCGCTTCCGCATCAGCTCGGACAAGGCCACGGCGCGGACGATGTCCTTGACCCGGTATTGGTTTTTCTTGGCTTCATCCGCGATGGCCTTGAGGTCGTCCTGGTCGTCGAAGGAGAGCACGCGGCGGAGGCCGTAGGTGCAGAGGTGTTCGATGAAGGCCCGCGCGACCTTCTCGCGATCCTCGAGCAGGCGCTGTTTGAACCCAATGGCGTCCTTGAAGACGCGGCCGTCGGGCATTTCACCGGCGGGATTGATCAAAGGATCCTCGCCGACTCCCGCCGTGACTTTCTCCCGGGTGCGCCACTGGCCGATGGCATCGTAGTTGTCCCACGCGATGCCCAGCGGGTCGATCTTCGCGTGGCAGGCGGCGCAGTTCGCGTCGTTGCGGTGGGCTTCGATCTTTTGGCGCAGCGTTGCTTTGGGGCTTTGCGCCGTTGGGGGCTCGATGGCGGGCACGTTCGCAGGCGGCGGCGGCGGGGTCTTGCCGAAGATCACTTCGCTCAGCCACACACCGCGATGCACGGGGCGATGCCGTGTGCCGTCGGAGGTCAGGCCGAGCACCGCGCCCATCGTGAGGAGGCCGCCGCGACGATCCTCGGGCTTCAGTGAGACACGATCGAAACCGCCCGCCTTGGGTCCCCGCAGTCCGTAGAAATCACCGAGCCGCGCATTGGCCATGGTCCAGTCGGACTCGATGAATCCATCAATGGGCTGGTTCTTGCCGAACATCTCGCGGAAAAACTCCACCGGCTCTAAGCGCATGCTGGTTTCCAGCCAGGCGTCGTAAGTGGGGTAGAGCTTCTTGTCCGGCGGGAACATGCCCACGCGATGCAGTTGCAGCCACTGCCGCGCAAAATCGTCGATGAAGCGGCTGGCTTTGCCGTCGGTGAGCATCCGGTCCACTTCCTTCTTGAGATTATCGCCATTGAGCTTGCCGCCTTTGGCCGCGATGGAGAGCGCATCGTCGGGCATCGAACTCCACAGGAAATACGAAAGCCGGGTGGCGAGTTCCGGATCCGTGAGGCGCTCACGGGCCACCGGATCGCCCTCGACGAGGTAGAGGAAGTGCCGCGAGGTCAGCACGCCTTGCAAGGCGACACGATAGGCATCGGCCAGCTTTTCCCCCGCTTTGCGTTCCTCGCGATAGGATTGCAAATACTGCTCCAACTCCTCTTTCTTCACCGGACGACGCCAAGCCCGCTCGGCGAAGCGGTGCAGATGCTCCGCCACCACCTCGGGCGTCGCATCAACCGGCGGCACCACATCCTTGCGCCGCGACTTTTCCGCCTCCGACACCAGCGGCCCCTCCCATTCGATCCAATCGAGCAGCACCGTGGAGAAGAGCCCGTTCCCCTTGTCATCGAACATCTGCGGCGCGTTCGGATTTAGCAGCACGGTCTCGCTGCTGTGCGTGAAAATGTAACCGCTCCGGCTGCCGAGCGCGCCCCGGAAGGCCGCGCCTGCTCGCCGGTCGATCACATCCGTGGCCACCACGCAGAAATCCAGCGTCGCCGGCATTTCGAGAAACACCTCGAACTCATACACCTGTGGTTTGTCCTCCGGCGCCGTGAGGTCAAACTCGACGAGGCCCGCGACAGTTTCCTCGCTCGTCCGTTTGCCGATGCTCAGATGTGCCGGCTGGCCACCGATCGGACGAATGCCGCTGGCCTGGAGGCGGACTCGGTAAAGCCCGCTATGCTCCGGGCCCGTCCGCCCAAACCAGTTGGGCGAAAGCGCATTCTGGGTGCTGCCCGGAAACAGCAGATAACGCAGCGGCCGCTTGATGCCGAAGCGGTCCAACGCCGCCTGCTGCTCCTTGCCGCCGCCGTAACGCAGTTCCGCCGCCGTCTTTAGCACCTTGCGCGCCTCGGTCGACGCCGCCGCAGGGAAGGCGCGGTCGAGCACCAGTTCCGCCGCGCGGTAATAGCGATCCACATGCGACGGCGAAAGTGACAGTTCCGAGCCGATGCGTTCGAAGCCGTGCCACAGGGTGTCCTCGTTCAGCTCCCCCGGCTTGGTGGGATCGTAGCGCACGCCGAGGAGATCATAGACCGTGTTCTGATACTCCTTCCGGCTCAGGCGATAATGCGCCACCGCCGGCCGCGCCGCCATCCGCGCCGCCCGGCCCTCTTTGATGCGCGCATCCAGCCCCGTCACAAAGGCCGCGATCTCCGCCTGCGTCGGCTTGTTCTCCTTTTTCGGCGGCATCTCGCCGGAATTGACCGCCTCGATCATCTCCGCCCAGTGATGCGTGTCCGCGCCCAGTTTGAAATCGCGCGAGAGCCGGTCGATGCGCAAGTCGCCCTTCTCCTTCTCCGGCCCGTGGCAGCGGATGCAGTGCTTCTGCAGAAAGGCTTCAAACGGCTCCGCGGCACCAAGGACGCCAGCCAAACCAAGGCTGGCGGTCAGGAGCAGGCAGGCGCGGGCGAAAAATCGCGGACGACACATGATGGTTGGAATGATATTCAGGCTGGTGGATTCGAGGTGTTCTTCCCGATCGCGCGGACGCGGGACAGCTCAGTCAAAGTGCGCCTCCCGCCAACATCGGTTGCGTGCGGACGAAGGTGGCTTCGCCTACAGCCGCTGGCGGCCAAGTGCTCCCGAAGGCGGCGACCGAAAGAATGAAACTGGCACGCATGTCAGATCAAGCCAGCACGCCCTTCACCACATCGCCATGCACATCGGTGAGGCGGAAGTCGCGGCCGGAGTGGCGGAAGGTGAGGCGTTCGTGGTCGAGGCCCAGACAATGAAGAATCGTCGCGTGCAGGTCGTGCAGATGAACCTTGTTCTCCACCGCTTCGTAGCCGTGCTCGTCGGTCTTGCCGTAGGCCAGGCCCGCGCGCGTGCCGCCGCCGGCGAGCCAGGTGGTGAAGCCCTTGTTGTTGTGGCCGCGCCCGTCCTGCGTCGGGTCATCGGGCGTGCGGCCAAACTCGCCGGACCAGACGACCAGCGTGTCGTCGAGCAGGCCGCGCTGGGCGAGGTCGGTGAGCAGGCCGGTGATGGGCTTGTCAATTTGCGTGCAAGCCTTGGGCATGAGCGTCGAGACGAAGCCGTGGTGGTCCCAGTCTTCGTGGGTGATCTCGATGAAGCGCACGCCCGCCTCGGCCAACCGCCGCGCGAGCAGGCATTGCCGCCCGAAGTCATCCGTGAGCAGGCCGTTGCCGATGCCATAAAGCGCCTGCGTGACCGGGCTTTCGCCGGACAAGTCCAGCACGCGGGGCAGCTCGCTTTGCATGCGGAAGGCGAGTTCAAAGGACTCAATGACGCCTTCCAGCCGGCCGTCGTGGACCTGCGCGCGGGCTGTTTCCTGGTTCATCGTTTGCAGCAGGTCGAGCTGGCGGCGCTGGCTGTCCGCAGTCAGACGGGGGCTGGTGAGGTTGCCCACGGTGGCGCGGGCAATTGGCTTCCCGGAGTCGCCGATGCGCGTGGCCGCAAAGGACGCGGGCAGAAACGAGCTGCTGTAATAGCGGCTGCCGCCCAGCGCGGAGAGCGGGTTCAGCGCGACGAAGCCCGGCAGGTTGCGGTTCTCCGTGCCGAGTCCGTAGGCGATCCACGAGCCCATCGAGGGACGGATGAACTGGAAGCTGCCGGTGTGCAACTGCTCCAGCGCCTGCGGATGGTTTTCGTTGTCCGTGTGCATCGAGTGAATCATGCACAACCGGTCCGCCTGCGTGGCGAGGTGCGGGAAAAGCGAGGACAGCGACAACCCGCTCTGCCCGTGCTGCGTGAACTTCCACTGGCTGCCGAAGAGCCTGGCCTTCGGGTTGCGGCCGGGCTTGAGGTTGTCGGTGTTGAGCTGCGGCTTGTGGTCGAAGGTCTCGATGTGTGAGGGCCCGCCGCGCATGCACAGGAAGATGACGCGCTTGGCGCGCGGAGCAAAGTGCGGAGCCTTCGGCGCGAGCGGGCTGGCGGCAGCCGACTCCTCAGCGCAAAGGCCGGCGAGTGCGAGGTAGCCGAAGCCGCCGCTGACGGTTTGCAGCCACTGGCGGCGGGAGGAAGGCGAGGGATTCATCGGGTCAAAAGGAAAAGCGGAACTCCGAGCTGGCCAGCAGCACCTGCGCGAGCGAGGTCCACTGTTCCAGCCGAAGAGCCTCGGCGGAAAGCGGCGTCTTCGGCGTGACCAACTGCGCTTCCGGCTGCACCAAGTAGCCGAGAAAGCGCTCACGCTCGATGGCAGTCGGCGGGCGCGATAACGTGCGGCGGAAGAGTTTTTCCAGCGGTTCGGCATCGCCTGCGGACGCACCGGCCAGCACGCCGGATGCAAGGTGCCGCGCTTGAGCCAGCACCCACGGGCTGTTCATCAGGAACGATGCTTGGGCGGGCACCACCGTCTCATCGCGCGCACCCAGCGCCATGCTCGGCTCGGCAAAGTCGAACAGTTTCAGCAGCTCTGGCAGCACGCCGCGCACCACGGGCAGGTAAACGGCGCGGTGCCGGTGGACCATCTGCGTCGGCACCAACTGCGGATTGAAGGAAAACATCTCGTGCGCCTTGAACAGCGGCAGGTCCGCGACCATCGAGCCGGCGCGGGGACGCGGGTCGAGCTGTCCGCTCACGGCGAGCACGGCATCATGGAAAACCTCGGCTTCGAGCGCGCGGGGGCGCTTGCGCCAGAGGAGGACATTCTCCGGGTCGCGCTCCTGGTTTGCCGCATCCACCGCACTCCCGAGCTGGTAAACCCGGCTCAACACCAGCGAGCGGATGAGCTTCTTCGTGGACCAGCCGTCCGCAACGAACTGCGCGGCGAGATGGTCCAGCAGCTCGGGATGCGAGGGCCGTGCGCCGTTCCAGCCGAAGTCGTCCGGCGTCGTGACCAGCCCGCGCCCGAAGAGATGCTGCCAGACGCGGTTCACGGCCACCCGGGCGGTGAGCGGGTTGGCCGGATGCGCCAGCCAGTCGGCGAGTTGCCGCCGCCCGCTTTCGCCTTCCGCGATGGGCGCAAGGCCGGGCACTTGAATCACCTGCGGCAATCCACGCGGCACTGCCTCGCCGAGGTTTTCGATAGTGCCACGGATGTGGATGCGCGAGTCTTCGGGCTTGGCCGCCTCGCGTGCCGCGAGCGCGAACGCCGGCTGGGGCGGGAAGTTCGTTTCGAGATTGAGGACCGTGCCTTCGAGCGTCTTGATTTTCGCATCCCACTCCTTGATGACCACTGCCATCTTCGCGATGTCGGCCTCGATTTTCACCGCGTCCGCCGCGGGCTTTTTGAGCTGGGTTTTGGCGTCGGCGACATTGCGGACGATGCGGTAACGGCTGGAGCGCGCGTCGTTGCGTTCCTGCACGCGGGTGGCGAGTTCCTTCAAATGCTGGGCCGCCTTGGGAGCGAGCTCGGCGGCGGCGGAGCCGATGGCTTGCAGCTCGGAATCGTTTACGCACTTGATGCCCATCGGGCCCCGGCCGTAGAGCGGCTGCGTGCTGCGCAGGATGCCGGCCAGCGCGTAGTAATCGCGCGTCGGCACCGGATCGAACTTGTGGTCGTGGCAGCGCGCGCAGGCGATGGACAGTCCGAGGAACGACCGCCCGATGACTTCAATCTGCTCGTCAATCACGTCCATGCGGAACAGCTCGCGCTTGGTCTCCTCCAATGCCTTCGCGCCCAGCGCCAGAAAGCCCGTGGCCACGATGCGCGCGTCGCGCTCCGCTCCCGAGCCCGGCAGCAGATCGCCGGCAACTTGCTCCCGGATGAACTGGTCGTAAGGCAGGTCGCGGTTGAACGCGCCGATGACCCAGTCACGGTAACGCCATGCGTGTTGCCAGGTCATGTTGCGGGCCTTGCCGTTGGACTCGGCGTAGCGCGCCAGGTCCAGCCAGTGCCGGCCCCAGCGGTCGCCGAAGTGTGGCGAGGCGAGCAGTTTGTCCACCAGAACGGCGACGGGGGATCGGTGCTGGCCGGTGGAGGAGCAGGCCCGGACAAAGGCCTCAACTTCCTCGGACGTTGGCGGCAAGCCGGTGAGGTCGTGATGCAGTCGGCGAACAAGCGTGCGCGGATCGGCAGCCGGAACGGGCCTCAACCCCTGCTCCTCCAGCTTCACGAGGACAAAGCGGTCCACAGAAGAACGCAGCCACGCCGCGTCCTTCACGGCGGGCACCGGCGGCGATTTCACCGGCTGGAAGGCCCAGAAAGAGCCGGCGTTTTCGAGGGTCAGGCGGCGGGGAGCTTCGGCGGTAGCCGCCTTGGCCCCGGCGAACGCCAAGCAACTCGCGACCACACCCAGGAGCAAGCAGGCTAAACGGCGTAATCGGCGGACAATGGTAGATTGGTTCACGCCTCCCATGGGTTGAACAAACTCACGCCGGTGCGCGCCATGTCTGCTGTGTTGCGGGTGACAAGGGTGAGACCGTGGACCAAGGCCGTCGCGGCGATGAGGCTGTCCACTGTCGGCAACGGCTGCTCCCAATGCGCGGATAACAGGTTGCCCCACCCGATGCCGACCCGGTCATCCACCGGCACAACTCGGCCGGCAAACCGCTGGCGCAGGTCGTTGTTGATCCAGGTCAGCAAGCTGCGCCGCTTTGGGCCTTCCGGCAGGTGTGCGGCTCCGCTTTGCAGTTCGCCGAGGGTGATGGCGCTCAGGAACAACTCGGACTCCGGCTGCGCGTCGAGCCAGTCCATCACCTTGCGATTCGGCGTCCGCTGGTGGGACTCCGAAATCACGTTGGTGTCCAGCAACCAGCTCACAGCTTCACCTCGCGTGGGCAGTCACGGACGCGTTCGAGGTTGATACCCGAGCCTTTCAGCGGTGACTCGGCGAAGAACTCGGACAGCTTCTCTTTCGGCTTGGTGGCCTTCTTGAACTCCTTCATTGCGACGACCACGACCGTCGGTTTGCCATGGCGCGTGATAGTCTGCGGCCCCTTGGTCAACGCATCCTCCACGACGAGACTCAACTGGTTCTTGGCCTCCTGCAATTGCCACGTGTTTTTCAAGCGGGGACGGTTGCCCAGGGATTCTGGCCTGTCTAGCCAGAATTCCAAAGCGCTTGATGGCATCCTCCGCCTGCGCTGTGTCCCAGGCGATCAGCAGACATCCGACCACGAGCATCGTCCCTGCTAGGAATTTGCTTTCGCGCCCGCCCCACCGGAAACGGTCAGACCGGGGATCGGCGTCGGGGAGTGCGCATCAGCAAACCGAGACCGAAGGGAGCCACGGAGTAGCCATGGGAGGCACCCGGAAAAAGGAAGAACCGTTGGTGGGAAATGCAGAGATGACACTGAGCATCGCAACGCGTCCATCGAACAGCAACGGGTAGCAATTGCGGGCGGAGAAGGCCGGCGCAAGCCGGTGTTCCTTGGCGAGTCTTCCACCGGAAGAACCGGATGCGGGAAATCTGCACGTCCGGGTCTGTGAGGGAGCCAGCGGGTAACCGCTGGCTCTACTCGGCGCTGGCAAGACTGTGAAAGCCAAACCCCACCAAGGCCAGCGGCACGCCGACAGGCAGCCAGAGCGAACGCCGCAAATGCAAACGGGGTCGAAAAACGAGATAGCGAGGAGAAGCCCGGCCCTCCCGACGCGCACTGTCAGGGCTTCTTGCGAGGTGTGTCGAACAGGTCGTCCAGGGGTGAAGGCTTGTTTGAGGGGTCGAGGATGTTGGGCATGCCCCGCTCATCGGCGGGGCCGGCGAAGCGCACATGGCCCCAGAGCTGCGGGTCCAGACGCGCCTCGGTCGGTTCGTCCGCCACGCCCGTCGCCATTGGGTTGGGCCAATACGCCCGGCTGCGCGTCGTGAACCCGTCGTCCGTGGACAATACCCCCCAGTCCATCTTGAGCACCTGGCCCGGCGCGGGCGCGAGACCGAGGTCCTTCAGCGGGATGGCGGCTTCGATGGTGTAGCGGTCGCCGTCCTCCTGCACGGCGATGACGGCGGCATCGAGAATCTTCACCTGGTCGAACACCGTCGTGCCGCCGGCGGGGGTGCTGGTCTCCCAGCGCCCGGCTTTTGGCGCATTCGGCGCGACCGGGCGGTAGAGCACGGCGATCGGCCTGCCTTTGGCGCGGGTCACGAGGATCCGGATGTCTCCGGCCTCGGGTGCCTTGCGGCCGGGCGTGGCATCCGCCCGCGTGCCGAGTTGCACGTCCACGGCCGCGCCGGTCTTGAAGTAGCGATGGAAATCGTCGCCGCCGTTCGTGAAGGCTCCGCGCTTCTCGACGGTCCAGCCGAGGAACAGCCTGTCGGCGTTGTAGCGCATGCCAAAGTTTGCCCAGTCGCCGATGCGGGTCACGGCGGGCCATTCGCGCTCGTTCATGCGCCCGTCGAGCACGGGCGCGCCCTGCGGGCACTCCTGCACTGGCACCCGCGCGAAGAGGTCGCGTTGAAACCGCTGGGCCTCCCACTCGCGGGTCCGGCGCAGCATCTCCGGCGTGACGGTCAGTTCCACCTCCCCGCGCCGGATGCGTTCGAGGCCCTGGACTTCCATCACGCTGATCCACATGCCGCCCATCACCACATAGAACTTGCCGTCCGCGGCCTGGGTGAAGAAGTAATGGAAGTGTTCCTGCCCGGCGGTGATGTTCTCCATCTTCGTGCCGCGCGCGTGCTCGGCCGGCCAGCCCTTCACCCGCGGATCGCTCTGGTGCAGGGTCACGTGTCCGGCCAACAGGCCGTCGGCCGTCCACAGGTTCCACTGGCCGTTGTTGGCGGCGATGACGAAAATGTCGCCGAGATCCCCCTGGACCTTGCCGAAACCGGCGATGCCGAATTGCAGGTCCACGCGGCCCGGCTGCCACGGCGGCACGTTCAGGCCGTCCATGCCGTGGGTGGCCCGATAGAACCAGAGCGTGCGGCCCTGGGGGTCAACGACCTCGTTGACACCGGAGCCGGCGCGCTGGCCGAAGCGGAAGTGGTTGCCGTTGGGCATGTGGTAACCCGCTTTGAACGGCATGGGGCGCAGTTCGTAGAACGGCGTGCCATCGGGTAGGAACTCCTTCACTTCGTAGCGTGCGGTGCCCGCCCAGAACCCGAGCTTCGCATCGGCCCGCCCGAGCTGCACAGCCTCGTTCTTCTGCTTAGGGGTCAGCACCGTCTCCGCAACCTGCACCTCGCCGTCGCCGTTGCGGTCAGCCCAGATGAAGGAGAAGCCGCCCAACGGCTTGCCGCCTGTCGCCTGCAGAAACTCCGGTTGCTGCAGGTACGGGAAGGCACCCGCGTCGCCCACCGCCGCCGCCAGGCGCAGCCTCTTGGCTTTCTCGTCGTAGGCACAGACCACCTGGAACGGGCTCGTGTCGATGTGGTTCAGCGGAACGGTGACCAGATACCGCCGCCCGTCCACCATGATCGCCTCGACCTTGACGCGGATGACTCTCGAACCATAAGGGCTGGCTTCATCGCGCCCTTTCGAGGACATCACGCTGTCGAGGCGGGTCTTGCCGGTCTCCCAGTCGAGATGGAAGCGCAGGTCCTGATAGTACAGGCGCGACTGGTCGTAGGGATCGAGAGTGCCACCGCCGCCGTAGGTGGTGTTGCCGAGGAAGTCTTGCACGAAGGCGCCATCCTGGCGGAAGTGGGCCACGCGGCGCGGGTTGTCATGCGGATACACGGCGTACAGGTCGCCGTTGCCGCTGGCGGCCAGGGCGCAGGCCTCGTCGATCACCGTCGGATCGTAGGGCCCGGGCTTCCGCGGCCCGGGCGTGCCGATGCTGCGCAGGTACTTGCCGCTCTCGTCGTAAACCCGGACCTGGCGGCGGTCGTCGGCCTGATCCCACACGTAGCATTGGCCCGCCGGATCGAAGGCAACGGGACTCAGCCAACCCGGCTTCTTCAAGTCTGTGACAAACGGCGCGGGCTTGGCGGGATCGTCGCCAATGCGCATGAGCTGGTTGTCGACAAACCCGAAGAGGGCGCCGTCCTTGTGCCGGAACGCGATGCCGCCGGTGATGGCGGAGGGCTTCTCGGACAGCAGCTTGCCGCTCGTCGCGTCAAACACGGCCAGCCGCTGGTGGACGATCGTGTCGACCGGTACATCACCCCCGAGCGGACGCAGCGCGGCGACGCCGTAGATGCGGCAGCGGCTGAGCTCGACGTTCCTCCCACCCCGGTCGCGTCGGATGCCCTCCGGGTATCCGGCCGCCTCGCCCCACTGCTTCACCACGCGCAGGCGCACGGCCTTCGTGTTCACGTCCTTGCCGAAATCCACCGTCCCGTCCAGGTAGAGCGCATCGCCGTTGTTGCCCGCGTCGGGCTGATAGAAGTTGCGGCGCTTCTGGCGGTACTCGGCGACCGTCTCCCAACCGTTCGTGCCGGTCAGCTCCGCCGCCTCGCGGAGCGCGCGGCGGAGTTGAACGACCCGTCGGGCCTCATCGTGCTCGGCGAAATACAATTCCAAGCCGGCGAACTCGATGCTGCCAAAGCCAACTGGACGAAGGCCTCGAAGCTTCACCCAACCACTGCCACCGGCCATCCCGCGCAGCCGTCCGGCAACGCCTCCGCGCAGCAGGGTGCCGACCTCCTGAAGCTCGTCCCATACCGCCAGCGCAAGAGCGAGCCGGGCAAGTTCGCCTTCGTGCAGATGCCGCACATACACCAGGGCTACAACAACTGCGGCTCCACCGCCTGCGCCACCTTCGCGCGTTTTCAGGGCAGCAAGCTCGGCGGCTGGGATTTCAAAAAGCTCTGTCCCTCACCGCTCGGCACCGGCACCGACTGGTGGCACCTGCTGGATGCCTCCTCGAAAATCGGCCAGGAGTGGAAGCTCGTCACTTACCCGCCCGACGACGATGGCTTCGACAAGGCGACCGCCATGCTGAAGGCCGAACTTGATGCCGGCCGTTCCGTCGTCGTGGACTTCAAATACATCGGCCCGCAATACCCCGGCGGCTTCGCCGGTCACACGCTCAGCGTCTGTGGCTACATCGCGGCGGAGAATCTCTACATCCTTTGCAACCCCGCCGTCGCCACGCCCGGTCTGCAACTCATCACCGCCGCCGACCTAAAGAACTTCTGGCGCTCAGACTACTACGGCTCACGCGCCAAGGCAGTGCTTTCACGGCCGGCGTTCGTGATCGTGACTCGATGAATTCACGCTTTGCCTGATCAACGGGTTGCCGGCGGTGTTGACCCGGCCCGTGGATTCAGTGTCGGCCGGGTTCAAGCAGCTTTGCAGAGGCAGCTTCCCCTCCGCGTCCGGAAACGCACAGGTGGGGCCAGCGGCGGAGTGCCATTCCTAATGGAGTCATACCATTTCGGAATGAAAACGGTGGAATGGTTCGGAGCGCTCTGGCTCCCTCTCCCTTCATCGGATGAGGGGAGAGGGTTGGGGTGAGGGGTGTTCGCACGTCGCTGACCGACCGCACCCCTCATCCGGCCTACGGCCACCTTCTCCCCTCCTCCGCGGAAGGGAGAAGGCTCGCGGCGTGGGTCGCGGGGACATTCCACCGATTGTCATTGGGACTTGGTATCAGTCTTGAGCGTGGCTGCTGGTGGCGGGACAGCAGCTCAGAACGTCCTCTCGTAGCTGACCTTCTTTGGATTTCACCCAAACCGAATGATTGCGGCTGAAGACCACCATACCCGCACCAACTGGGCGTGGCGGCCCCCTTGACACCCCCCCGGGGGCTCGCTAGCTTCAGCCCATCATGCGTCCCCCGATTTCTCTTGCCTCTGCACGATCCCCAGCGATCCGGGCGGCATTCACCTTGATCGAATTGCTCGTGGTGATCGCCATCATCGCCATTCTCGCGGGGATGTTGCTGCCGGCACTCAGCAAAGCGAAGTCCAAGGCCGTACAGACCAAGTGTTCCTCCAACGTGCGGCAGGCTGGAATGGCGATGCGGTTGTATGCCGACGACCACGATGGCGTCCACCCCGTCACCACTGGCTGGGTGGATTTTGGCGGGCAAACGGGGGTGAACTTGCCCGGCGCGGTTCCCTATTCCGCCAACGCCAACTTGGTGGCGGAGACGAACCGACCGCTCAACCGTTACGCGGGTTCGGCGGCGGTGTTCGGCTGCCCCGGCGACAAGGGGTCCGCGGAGAAGAACGTGGCGAACGCGTTTCAATCCGCAGGCACCAGCTATTTTCTCAACTTCGGCAACCAGGGCTTTCGCAGCAAGCATATCACTGCCAACACGACGGCCCGGACCATCCGCTCCTCCG